>JALHIN010000012.1:0-72181 GCA_022839995.1 Synergistota bacterium | reverse complement strand
GAAGGTCGACATGGAGAAGGCCAGCAAGCAGGACCTGGAGATGCTGAAGAAGCTCGTCGTGGAGTTCAAGAGCGAGCTCGACGCGCTCGGCGTGAAGGTCGACAAGCTGGATGCCCGCGTGGCGGTCCTTGAGGAGAGGATCGGCGGCTGGAAGTTCAGCGGGAACTTCCGCTTCACCGCGAAGTGGTCAAGCGACAGCGATGCCGAGACGCCGGATGGCTCCACGAATGCATGGGGTGTCGACCAGGATTCCAACTGGAGCGTTGACCGCTTCCGCTGGAACATCGTGAAGTACGTTGACGACAAGGTCACGCTGAACGTCCGCCTTGAGGGAGCCGGCGGCGATTCGCTTCTCGTGAAGCGCGCCTACGCGACGATCCAGTTCCCGTGGGATGTCACCGCTAACATTGGCCGCTTCCCGCTTGACTGGGAAGGCGACTTCTACGCCACTGACTTTGCCGGCTACAACATGAACGACGCCTACGTCACGGACTTCGACCCGCTCGAGACGGCGGTCTGGTTCAAGAAACCCTTCTCAATGGGCAGCTTCGAAATGTTTGTCGCCCATGACGAGGATGTCGCCCTGACGACCGATGACTTCCCGATCCCTTCCCATGCCGGGATCGCGAGCGACCGTTACCTGTGGGGCGCGCGCCTGGCCTTCGACTTCAATGAGAACCTCCATGTGGCGGCAAACTACGTGAAGAACGATTTCTACCAGAGTTTCCCGCACGTGTTCCTTGATGATGAAGACGAGGAGTTTACGATCAGCGGGATCGACGTGGCCACCCTGTGGGGCGACATCATCGTGAACTTCAACGAGAACATCGCCTTCAAGGGCCAGTACTTCGTCCAGGATCTCGATGACCTCGTCGGTATCGCCGACGATTCTCCGTCCGCCTGGAAGGCCATCATCGAAGTGAAGCAGGACGCGCTGAAGTTCACGGATCTCTGGATCGAGTACGCCCAGATCGACCAGAACTTCATGTTCATGAACGCCGATCCATATGCCTGGGCGCTGCAGGCCAGCATTTTCGGCGCACCGTCCTATGCAGGGGTGGGTGTCGGAACGGCTTTGCTTGACACGACGGTTTGGAACATCGTCGCGAAGCAGAAGTGGAACGACCAGTGGTGGACCTATGTCCGGTACATCAAGGTGGATGTCGACAACTTCGATGAAGTCGACACGAGCTTCGTCGACTACACCGGCTATACCGCCAGCGTCCGCTACAACTACACCCCGAACCTCTGGTTCGAGGTCGGCTACGACAAGATCGACAGCGACGCGATCGACGAAGTTGGCTGGGACGACAGCATGATCTGGTTCCGCACCACGGTCAACTTCTAGGCAATTGTGCTAGACTTGGGGTGGGAGCTCTTGCTCCCGCCCCATTTTTCTTTTCACGACTGGAGTGATCGGTGCATGCGCAAGGCGTGGATCCCGGGAATCGCGGTTCTCGTTTCGGTTTTTGTCTCAGCCATAGCATGGGCGGCAACTTACGACTCGATCCTGAACCGCTGGACAAAAACGAGGGATTTCGCGGATCGCGGGGATTCTCTTTCGATCAGCGCGACCTATTATTCGGCGGAGTTCATTGAGGCGACGATCCAGCAGGAAGCCGACAGGAACCTCTGGACCGCGGACGAGCTGGAGCGCTACAAGTACCAGTTCCTGAAAACCCTCAACGTCGAAGACACGATTCCCGTGAAGCTGTCTTTCGACAACCGTGGGGCCGCCCTTCACATGGCTCCTTTCGGGAAGCAGGTCTGGCTCTGGATCGGCGGGAAGCGGTACGAACCCAAGGATTACGATCCGCGCCTGAACATGCGGGTCATGGACAAGATAGAGGGGCTGGTCTACTTCCCGAGGTTCGACGAGAAGACGGGGAAGGACCTGCTCAAGGGTGTCAAAAGCGTCAAGCTGGAAATCAGCGGTTCCATCAGCATGACCATGAGGGCCAAGACGGCCGAGTTCGTCTGGGATGTCGCGAACGACAACCCGGAAAGGCTGTTTGCCGGGAAGGCGGGAGCGAAGCTGGAGATGGACCGGCTGATCCGGCGGCTGGAAAAACTGAACGTGGAAAAGAAGGACCTCGAAGGCAAGCTCGAACAGCTAAAGCTCGAAATCGAGAAGATCCAGGCCCGGATGAACGAGCTGCAGAAGCAATGACCGAAGAGTAGGAATCGATTCGGGGACGCCTTCGGGCGTCCCCTTTTTTCCTGCGCGGATTCCGTGTGGTAGGATGTCCTTTGTGGAAGCGGCCTGACGAAGGAGAGGGAGAATCCATGTCCAACCTCAAGCGAATCGCCGTCCTGACGAGCGGGGGAGACTCCCCCGGAATGAACGCGGCCATCCGGGCGGTGACCCGTACGGCCATCTACGGAGGCCTTGAAGTCGTTGGAGTCCAGCGGGGCTACGAAGGCCTTCTGGAAGGCGATTTCATCCCCCTGGGGAAGGGCAGCGTGGGGAGCATCATCCACCGCGGGGGAACCTTCCTGCGGACGGCCCGGAGCGAACGGTTCAAGACGGAGGAAGGGCAAAGGGAAGCGCTGGCCCGGCTCGAGCAAGCTGCAATAGACGCCTTGGTCGTGATCGGAGGGGAGGGGTCCTACAAGGGGGCGTGGGAGCTTCACAAGAGGGGGTTTCCCGTTATCGGCCTTCCGGGGACGATCGACAACGACATCGCCGGAACAGACGAGACGATCGGTTTCGACACGGCGGTGAACACGGCACTGGAAGCGGTCCAGAAGCTGCGGGACACCGCCTCCAGCCACGACCGTCTGTTCATCGTAGAGGTCATGGGCCGCCGCACGGGCTACCTTGCCCTGGAAGTCGCGGTAGCCAGCGGTGCGGAAGCGGCGATTGTCCCCGAGATCCCTTTCAGCCTGGGCAAAATCGTCGAGAAGCTCCACTATTCGCGAAAACGCGGGAAGACCCACTCCATGATCATCCTCGCAGAAGGGGTCATGCCGGCCCAGTCCCTGAAGGAAGCGCTGATGGACACGGCAGGGTACGAGGCGCGCGTGACCGTCCTGGGGCACGTCCTGCGGGGCGGGAGTCCCACGTCCTTCGATACGGTCCTTGCATCGCGGATGGGTGTCAAGGGGGTGCAGGCCCTCATGGCGGGAGAACGAGGGGTGATGGTCGGAGTCTGCTGCGGCCGGATGAACCTGGCGCCGCTGCCGGTTGCCTGGGAGGAAAAGAAATGCCTGAACCCGGAACTGATGTCTTTGATCGATATCCTGAGCATTTGAGAGCGTTGGCGCAAACCCTCTGCGGTGTCGTGGCGGCCGACCGCTCGGGAAGAAAGGCGCCGAGGTTCTGCAATGGCGGAACGCTCCTGGAGGCGGCCCTTACGCTGGAAAGGGCGGCTTCCGTTGTGATCGTCACCGGGTTTCTTGTTCCTGAGGCAAAAGCTGCCGAAACGGACGGTCCCCCTGGGAGCGCAGTCCTCGGCAGGGCGTTGTTGCGCCTGGGCAAGGAATGCGGGATCGTCACGGACCCCTTCTGCCTGGGCGGCGTCGAAGCCGCATCGCGTGCCATCGGGGGTCCGCGGGTGAAGGCCGTTTCCGGCCCTTCGGAAGTGCTGCAGGTGCGACCCGATTGCCTTGTCTTCGTCGAACGGCTGGGAGGGGCTAAAGACGGCCGCTATTACAACATGCGGGGAGAAGACATTTCAGAATGGACCTTGCCGCTGGACCGAGCGGCGGGCTTTGCCCGGCGGGAGGGGGTTCCCGTCATCGCCCTAGGGGACGGTGGCAACGAGGCTGGCATGGGTTGTCTGAACGGGAGCCTGGGAGAGCTGCTTCCGGACTTTTTGGCCTGCCTGTGTGCCGTCGAAGCGGATTTCTGCCTGCCGGTGGACGTTTCCAATTGGGGATGCTATGCCCTTTCCGCCCTGTTGTCCGCGATTCGCGGGGAGTGGGTGGGGCATTTCCCCGAAGAGGAAAGCGCCATGCTGGCCAGCATGGCGCTTTCCGGCGCTGTGGACGGGATCACAAAGAAAAGGGAACGGACGGTCGACGGTTTTCCCGAGGAGGAGAACCTCCGGGTGGTGGAGGCCATCCGGAAATCGTTTGAAAAAGCCCAGGCTTCGCCTAGTCCTTTCGCGTGAACCGGCTGAGGGCTTTCGTGAGGAGCAAGGCGGCCGCTGCTCCGATCCCGGTCTGGAGGACGTCGGTGAAGAATTCTACGGGTGCGGCCTTCCAACCGTAAAGGATGCCCGCGAGGGTCGTGTAGCCGGCGATCATGACGCTCATCCCGACAGCCAGGGCAAGCAGGCGGTTTTTCCGCAGGGCGCCGACCAGGAACCCCTCGAGCCCCTTGATGACCAGGGTGAAGGGAGCCCAGAGCGGGTACCCCAGGATGAGGTCGGCGAGCGAGGCCCCGATGCCGCCTGCCGCCGCGCCGTAGAAAGGACCCTTGGTCAGGGCGATGGTGTAGATGATTCCCTCGCCCATGTTGAAATAAAGCCGAAATCCGGGAAGCGGGACGCTCAGCAGGGTCGCAGCGGTTACGCAGGCGGCCAGGAGCCCCCCGAGAGCGACCTGCCGGGCCCCTGCGGGCCGGGTCCTGGTAGATTCTTCCATCAGGGATCACCTCGATCGTGTGTTTTTCTTGCGCCCCCACTATACCCATGGTAAAGTGTCGGGGGTAGTGCCAGATGGGAGGAGCAAGGGGCCCTTTCTGGTTGCCATTTGGGGAGGATGGGTGTTAAGCTATGGCCAGGATCCGGAAAGTGGCTCTCCTTCGCCTGATGGTTCTTGTCGGTCTTGTCGTCGTTCTGGCTGCCTGGGGTGTACGCCACGCTTTCGTCAGGGAACCTTTCCAGCTCTCCCAGATCATCGTCTGCGAGGACCTGGACGAGAAACTCCAGCCTCTCCACCCGGGTTCTTCTTTCCCTTACGGCAGCCGCCAGCTTTGCCTGACCTTCAATTACCAGGGCGCCCATGAAGGGGATCGCCTTCGCATCGAGTGGCTGCACGAGAACCGCCTCATTTACCAGGAAAACGTTTCCCTGCCCTCCGGCAGCGGAAACAAGGTCTTCTACCTCCTCAAGGAGGACGCCTCCCCCCTGCCGGCGGGGAAGAACCGCGTGACCATCGACCTGAACGGACGCCAGCGGGCGGACGTCGAATTCACTATCAGACCTCCCGGAAAGTAAAGGGCGAAAGGAAACCGAGCATGAGATTTTTCCTCGATACGGCCAATCTTGAAGAAATCAGGCAGGGCGTCGAATGGGGCGTCCTGGCCGGTGTCACGACAAACCCTACCCTGATCGCGAAGGAAGGGGCCGATTTCCCCACCCGGATCCGTGAAATCGCTTCCCTCGTGGACGGGCCGGTCAGCGCGGAGGTCGTCTCCACGTCGACCGACGCGATGATCCTGGAAGCGCGGCGGCTTTTTTCCCTGGCCCCCAACGTCGTGGTGAAGGTGCCGATGATCCCCGAAGGGGTCGCGGCAGCCCGGGCTCTTTGCCAGGAAGGGATCCCGACCAACGTCACCCTCGTGTTCTCCCCCCAGCAGGCCCTGCTGGCCGCAGCCGCGGGGGCGACCTACGTCAGCCCGTTTGTCGGGAGGCTGGACGACATCGGGGAGGACGGATCCGGCCTGGTGCGGGACATCGTCGAGATCTTCGACGTCCAGGGAATCCAGACACAGGTCATCGCTGCAAGCCTCCGCCACCCCCGGCACGTGTTCGAGGCCGCCCTCTACGGGGCCCACGTCGCGACGGTGCCCTTCAGGGTGCTCGAGCAAATGTTCCACCACCCGCTGACGGACAGCGGGCTGAAGAAGTTCCTCGCGGACTGGGAGGTTCAGAAAAAATCGCATGGCGGATAACGAAATGGGCAACGGCCAGGTCCAGGTCGAAACGACCCCTCAAAACGGAAACGAGACCCCCGAAACGCCGGCTCCGAAGCCGAAGTACTCTTACGGTAAGCTGGCATCCCTGACTGTCACCGAACTCAAAAAGATCGCCAAGGAACTGGGGGTCACCGGCTGCTCCTCCTGCAGGCGGAAGGAAGACCTCCTGGTCGCGGTCCTGAAGGCGAACGCCGAAAGCCAGGGCTACCGGTTCGGCGGAGGCACGCTCGAAACGCTGCCCGAGGGATTCGGGTTCCTGCGGCCGAAAGGTCTGCTGCCCAGCGACCATGACATCTACCTTTCCCTTTCGCAGATCCGCAGGTTCGGCTTGAGAAACGGGGATGTCGTCTGGGGGCTGATCCGCCCCCCGAAGGAACAGGAACATTACGAGGCTCTGCTCCGGGTCGAAATGGTCAACTTCGCGGATCCCGAGAATGCAAGGAAACGCCCGCACTTCGAAGCCCTGACGCCGATTTTTCCGAACCAGCGCCTGAGGCTCGAAACCGATTCGAAGGAAGTCTCGACCCGCCTGGTAGATCTTTTCGCCCCGATCGGCAAGGGACAGCGCGCCCTGATCGTATCTCCGCCCAAGGCCGGAAAGACCACCCTCCTGAAAAAAATCGCCAATGCCGTCACGACGAACCACCCTGAAGTTCTCCTCATGGTCCTCCTGATCGACGAGCGTCCCGAGGAGGTCACAGACATGGCGCGGTCGGTGGACGGAGAGGTGATTGCCTCCACCTTCGACCGGCCGGCGGAAGAGCACATGCGCGTGGCCAACCTTGCCCTCGAGAAGGCGAAGCGGCTGGTGGAAGTCGGGAAGGACGTGGTCCTCCTCCTCGATTCCATCACGAGGCTGGCCCGGGCCTCCAATCTGGTCGTCCCCCCGTCCGGAAGGACGCTATCGGGGGGCATGGACCCGGCTGCCCTGTATTTCCCGAAGCGGTTCTTCGGGGCGGCCCGGAACATCGAAGAGGGCGGAAGCCTTACGGTGATCGGGACTTCCCTGGTGGAAACCGGAAGCCGGATGGACGACGTCATCTACGAGGAGTTCAAGGGGACCGGCAACATGGAGGTCCAGCTCTCGAGGAAGCTGGCGGAACAGAGGCTTTTCCCGGCGATCGACATCACGCGCTCGGGGACCCGGAAAGAAGAACTTCTGATGGACGAGGACGAACTGCAGCGGATCTGGATCCTCCGCCGCCGCATCGTGAACGCGGACGAGGCGGAGGTCCTGGGCCTTGTGATCGATAAGCTCAAGAACACTGCCTGCAACAGGGATTTCCTGGCGACGATCAAGCTATCCTGAAAAGGTCTGAGAGGTGATGAAGGTGCAGCGACGCGGCTTCAGGCCACATCGGAAACACCGGATCCGAAGCGGCAGGCTTGGCTTCTGGATCGTCCTGGTGGCCCTGCTTTGCGGGGCAACGGTGCTGACGGTTTCCGCCTCGAACAGGGCCGGGGGCCTCTGGAGCGACCTTCCCACCGAAATGCCGGAATCTTCCGGGAGGGTGGAAGAAGGGTTTCTGATCGTCGACGTGTCAAGCACGCTGAAGGCGGACATCGCCGAAGCGGCAGAAAAACCCGGTACGGGGATGTCCCTCCTGCAGGGGATGGGTATCGGCCCGCTTCCCGAAGCGCCTTCGCTGAACGACGAGGAAGTCGTCCTGCAGGAGGTCCCGGGCATTCCCGGTGGGCAGGAGCCGGCAGAACCGGTTTCGGGGGACGCGGCCGCGGTGAAGTGCCCCTGGAAGGTTCACACGGTGGCGGACGGGGAAACCCTTTCCCAGATCGCGGAGCTCTACCATATCTCCGTGAAATCGCTGAGCGTTGCCAACGAGATCAAGGATCCGGACAGCCTGCTGGGCGGCCAGAGGATTCTCGTTCCGAACACGGAGTCGGACGTCCTGGCGGTCCTGCAGGAAATCCGGCGCCTGAAGAAGCACGAGCTGGACCGGCAGAAACAGGCAAAGCTTTTGATCATCGCCAATTACACGGTGAAGCCGGGCGATAGCCTCTGGTCCATCGCGAACGCCTTCAACCTCGACATCAACACCCTTTTCGGCTGCAATTCGATCAAGAATCCCGATGCCCTGAAGGTGGGCATGGTCCTGAGAATTCCCAACCAGGACGGTATCCTGTACAAGGTTCGCAGGAAGGATACGGTGGCCGGGATCGCGAAGCGGTTCGGGAGCTTCCCGGAGGCCATCCTTT
Source organism: Synergistota bacterium (assembly GCA_022839995.1). Classification (GTDB taxonomy): domain Bacteria; phylum Synergistota; class Synergistia; order Synergistales; family 79-D21; genus 79-D21. The sequence goes on along the minus strand of JALHIN010000012.1, from coordinate 64,101 downwards.
CGGCGAACGGGATGGCAAGCGAGAAAGAGCTCGTCGCCGGGAAGGAGATCTTCGTCCCCGGGGCGAAACCGCTGGATGAGGCCCGTGAAGAGACACCCAAGCCGAGGAGGAGAATCGGGGGGGTGGAGGTCCCTGCGCCGTCAGGGGCGGCCTATTCCCGCTCGTTCCGCTGGCCCGTGGTCGGAAAGATCAACAGCCGTTTCGGCTGGAGGGGAGACCCATTCTCGGGCCGCAGGGATTTCCACACCGGGCTGGACATCAAGGGACCTACCGGTCGGGCCATTCTCGCATCGAAGGCGGGTGTCGTCGTTTACGCGGGCTGGATGAGCGGGTACGGGCGGACCGTAGTCGTGGATCACGGGGGAGGGTACACGACCCTGTATGCCCATTGCAGCCGCCTGGCGGCCGGGACGGGGACACGGGTAAAGCAGGGCCAGGTGATTGCCGCGGTGGGCAGCACAGGACGGTCTACCGGAAGTCACCTGCATTTCGAGGTCCGAGTGAACGGGAGGCCGATCAATCCGCTGAAGGTCCTGCGATAGGGGGCAAAGCCGCCTGCAAGTTGACTCATGAAGGCCTCGATCGGCTCGGTTATGATAGAAGGGACGAGGCGGGGCCTTTTTGATTTGCCTGAACGAAAAACAGGGGAGGCGCCATGGAGAAGATGCCGAAATTTATCTTTGTCACGGGTGGAGTCGTTTCTTCGCTGGGGAAAGGGATCACCGCGGCGTCTCTCGGGACGCTGTTGAAGAAACGGGGCCTCAAGGTTTCCATCATCAAGATGGATCCCTACATCAACGTCGACGCGGGAACGATGAACCCGTTCCAGCACGGAGAGGTGTTCGTGACGGACGACGGGGCTGAGACGGATCTCGACCTGGGGCATTACGAGCGTTTCGTGGACGAATCCCTCGTTTCGGACAACAACGTCACGACAGGCAAGATCTATTCTGCCGTCATCTCCAAGGAACGGGAGGGGCGATACCTCGGGGCGACGGTCCAGGTGATTCCCCACATCACGAACGAAATCCAGGAGCGCATCCTCCGTGTCGCCGACGAAAACGACGTCGTCATCGCGGAAATCGGAGGAACGGTCGGAGACATCGAAGGGCTTCCGTTTCTCGAGGCCATCCGCCAGATCGTTTCCAGGGTGGGACGGGAAAACGTCCTCTATTGCCACGTGACCCTCGTTCCCTTTATTACGGCTGCCGGCGAGCTCAAGACCAAACCCACCCAGCACAGCGTCAACGAACTCCGGCGCATCGGCATCCAGCCGGACATCATCGTCTGCCGATCGCAGTACGAACTGGGAAACGAAATCCGCGACAAGATCGCCCTTTTCTGCAACGTCGCGAAGGACTGCGTGATCGAGGCCCTCAACGAGGAGACCATCTACAACGTCCCCCTCCAGCTTTACAGGCAGGGGTTTGACCGCATCGTCCTAAGGCGTCTCGGGCTTCCGGCGGACAACGAACCGGACCTCCGCGACTGGAACGATTTCGTCGAGAGCTTCCTCCATCCCTCCGGCGAGGTCGAGATCGCCATGGTGGGGAAATACGTCAGCCACAAGGACGCCTACCTGAGCGTGGTAGAAGCGCTGACCCATGCCGGGGTTCACAACCGGGTCAGGGTCCGCCTGCGTCCGGTTGAAGCGGAAGAGGTCGAACGGCTCGGTCCCGAGGAAGTGCTCAGGGGGGTGCAGGGGATCCTGGTCCCGGGAGGGTTCGGTTCCCGCGGGATCGAGGGCAAGATCGCTGCGGCGGGCTACGCCCGGGTGCAAGGGATTCCGTATTTCGGCCTGTGCCTGGGCATGCAGGTCGCCGTGGTGGAGTTCGCCCGCAACGTTTGCGGAATCGCCGCCGCGCACAGCTCCGAGATTGACCCGGGAACACCGAACCCCGTCATCCACCTCATGGAGGAGCAGCGGCACATCTGCAACCTCGGCGGCACCATGAGGCTCGGGGCCTATCCCTGCGAACCGGTCCCGGGAACCCTGGCGGACCGGGCGTACGGTCAGCCCCTGGTCCAGGAACGGCACCGTCACCGTTACGAGTTCAACAACGAATACCGGGACCGCCTGAGCGCCCACGGGCTCCGGATGGCGGGGATCTGCCCCGGAAGGGACCTGGTCGAGATCGTTGAACTGGCGGGGCATCCCTGGTTCGTGGGGGTCCAGTTCCACCCCGAGTTCAAGTCAAGGCCGGTCAGGCCTCACCCCCTTTTCAGGGATTTCGTTGCAGCTGCGGTGAAATACGGTCAATAGGGTGCGGCATTGCAGATCCGGAAGGGAGGGCGACACCGATGAAGAGATTTCGAACAAGCGCGCTGGCTTTCCTGGTCCTGTTCACCATCCTGGTCACGGCGTCCTGCGGGTTCGGCGAAGAAACGGTCTTTCAGACGCTTGGCGAGATCGAGCGGCTCGTCTACGGCCAGGAACTCCAGGGCGGAGGTCTGGTCGCGAGGCTCGGGCAGGTGGAAAAGGACCTTTTCGGGAGGGAGCTGCCGGGCAGCCTTTCAGAGAGGCAGCAGTCGCTTCTGGGCTTTCTTCGCCAGGGCACGCCGGGGCAGCCGTCGTTCCTTTTCAAGCTCGGCGTGGCCGAGTGGGCGGTGGTCCAGCAGCTGAGACCCGAGATGGCCGCATCCGCCCGCATCGGGGACCTGGAAAAACAACTGGAAGGAGCCTCCCAGGAGGGGAAGCCCCTGGCGATGAGACTGGAGCGGTTGACGGGAATGCTTTTGCCCGAGCCGGTGACCGGTAAGCCGCTCGAGATTCCGGCCCAAACCGTCTTCAAGGTCGAGCTGGGGCAGGCGCTTTCGGCCAAGACCGCAAAGGCGGGAGATCCGGTCAAAATGAGACTGGCCGGCGACCTCACCCTGGGCGGCATGCTGGTGGCCCCGAAAGGCAGCCTGGTGATCGGCCACGTGGACTCGGTCCTGCCCCCGAGGTCCTTCGGCAGGAAGGCAGAGGTCCGGATCGCCTTCGACCGCCTCCTGCCCCTCGGGCCGGAGGAAATCCCCGTGTTCATGGGAGAGCAGGCCCGAAAGGCTGCGAAGGCTGACGATTCCATCGTGGCCGCGGCAGGGGCGAGCTTCCTCGGCCTGGTCCTGCTCGGTCCCGTGGGCCTGGCGGGGGGACTGCTCGTCCGCGGAGACGCGACGGTTCTCCAGGAGGGGACACCGTTCTATCTCGAGACTTCCCGGCTTTCCAGCGTCACGGCCTATCCCGTGCCCCAGGGACTGAAGGGAATGCTGAACCCGGTGGAGATGAAAACCGGTCCTGAATCGGCGGACCTAAAAGGAGGGACCAAGCCTTGAAGATTTCAAAACGAATGGCGGCGGTACTGGTCGCCCTCTCGCTGCTGGCGGGAGGAACGGCACTTGCGGTCGACCTCACCGACCTGATCGGGGTCGTGGGGGGCGGATTCCTCGTGAGCGCCATCGCCGGTCCCGCGAACGACTTCATCAACACGGTCACCTTCAACCAGAAGGTCGGCGTGACGGAGACGACGAAGGTGGTCCCGATCGTTTCCATCGGGAGCGGGACGGCCATCGGGGCAGCCCAGGTCGCGGGGCCGAAGGAGGCCGTCGGCAGGACCAAGGCGGTTGCCCAGCTCGAAACGGCCTTCCAGGGGCGGTTGAGGATCAAGATCCTCGTTCCGATGGATTCGGAAAACCCGCTCCAGGGAATCCGACGGGTTCAGGGAGTCGGCGTTTCCGCCGTGATCGATTTTCGCCTGTAGGGTCTCCAGGGACGGGTTCAAGTGCGCACCGGAAACCGCCTCCTGCTGATCGCCGCCCTGCTCGTGGCGGCAGCCGCGGGATTCGTCCTGTGGCGAGACCTTTCCCTGCCCGAAAGGGCCCGGAAAGTGGAGCAAACGCAGGTTCTCGTCGAAAGCCTCGACCTGGAACGGGAGGTTTCCGGGGACGTCTTCCGCATCAAGGCGGCGGAGGCCCGAAAAATGCAGGATGGGACCGTGGAGGCCTCTTCCCTGGATGTCGGCGCGGTAATGCACCAGGGATCCGTGTGGTTTCTGAAGGCGGCCTCGGGCCGCCTTCTGCCGGACGGTGTGATCCTCCTGTCCGGAGGCCTGTTCGCGACGAACCCTCAGAAGGCGGGAGACCAAAAGATGGAAGCGGAATCGGCCAAGTGGGACCCCGTAAGCAGGAGCTGGGAGCTGGAAGGCGGAATCACCCTACGGCACGGGGCGATGAAGGCCGGGGGAAGGACAGGTTTGGTCGAACCGGACGGCCGGATCACACTATCGGGGGGGGCCTGGGCGACTTGGATAAAACCTTGATGCGGTGGGTTCTGCCTGCGCTGGCTTTCCTCCTGTTTTTCTGGAACCCGGGACGGCCGGCACCGGCCGGGGCCGCGGAAGAAACGGGGCGCGAGGTCATCCTGGAAGCGGACAGCGTGGTGTACGACCAGCAGGCGGGAACTGCCCGGGCGTTGGGAAACGCCCACGTCCGCCGTGGGCTTTTGGTCCTGACCGCCGATTCGATCCTGCTGGACGAAGAGATGACCCGCGTCCGGGCGGTGTCGGAGTCGGAACGGGGGGTCAGGGTCCGTTACGGGGATCGGATCCTGGAAGGCAACGACCTGGAATACAGGCTCGACGAGGAGGTCGGGATCCTTCGGAAGGCAAGAGGGGAGGCGGACGCCGTCCGCTTCGAGGGGGACTCGGTCGAGTTCGCCTCGGTCGCGGCCGCCCGCGCGAAGGGATGGCTCAAGAAGAAGCAGTCGCAAGGCGCGGCGTCGGATGACCTGTTCGTCCTTGGCTCCGGGATGTCCCTGACGACCTGCAGGGAGGAGGAACCTGCCTACCGGCTCGTGACGCGTCGCCTTCTGATCCTCCCTGGAAGGCGGGTAATCGCGGTGAAGCCGAAGATCTACATCGAGGATCACCTGTTGGCCACCTATCCCTTCGATTACCGCATCGACCTCGCGAAGGGCAGGGCCAAACCCCTTGCCCCTTCCCTGTTCCATGACAGCGACCGGGGAACGGGAGCGGCTTTTCGGTATGGCTTCGAATGGGGAGATAGCCTGGCCGGCGACCTGGACCTGGCCCTCTCCACGAACCAGGGGCTTGAAGGTGCAACGAGGCTGGCGGTCGGTCTTTTTGAAAACGGGGAGGCCTTCCTGGAAAGTTCCTACCAGTACAATGCCGACGAAGGGGAAAAACGCTGGCGGCCGGCGTGGGGACTGCGCTCCGCGGGAGATGGAGAAGGCCGCTTCAGCTGGAGCCTCCGCTGGTCGGAGAGAGAAAGCGTGAACTACAGCCAGGGGGTCGGAAGAACCTACAAGGGGGTCCTCTGGCGCGACCCGGAACTGTCGGTCACCTCTCCATGGTGGTCTGTCGCAGGGAACGGGAAGTCGCAGTTTCGCTTTTTCGGCAGCTGGGGCCGTTACGAGGAATCCGGCGAGCGGTTCGAACGGGAGGGACTCGGGGTCGAAGTGAAGGGAAGCTCAGGAACCCGGGAGACAGTCGAACCGTTCTGGAACGGGAGGCTGGCGCGGTACGGCTACGATACCGCGGACGCGCGGACCGTGGTCGAGGGGAGCCTCGGCTTCCGCTGGATTCGCCGGGACGTGTTTTTCGAAACCCGGTACGATCGGCGTTGGATCGATGGCACGACGCCGATGCGATGGGACGACCTGGACGAAATCGAACAGATGTTCCAGACGGTCGATTGGCCGCTCTCGCACCGATGGCGGATGGCGGTGAGGGCCGGTTATGACCTCCAGGGGGATCGAGTGCACGAGATGGCGTACCGGTTGGCCTACGACCGGGAATGCTACCGGCTGGAGCTCTTTTTCGTGGACGATCGCGTGGGGGATGACGATGAAATCGGACTTCGCCTCCGGATCAAGGCTTTTTCCGATACGCCCCTGCTGTCCCTGGATCCGGGAGCGGAGGGCTTTTTCTCGTCATGGGAGGAAAATCGGTGAAAATTTTCGTCGCATACGGAGGGAACAGCCCCGAAAGGGAAGTTTCCCTGAACAGCGGGAAAGCGGTTCTAGAGGGGTTGAAGGAAGCGGGGTTCAAGGTCATCGACGGGTGTGTCGAAACCCCTGGCGAGCTCCTGGAGCGGGTTCGGTCCGAAAACCCGGACCTTGTCTTCATCGCGCTTCACGGAGGCTGGGGCGAGGACGGGCGAATCCAGTCCGCGCTGGAACTGATGGGGATCCCCTATACCGGGTCGGGTCCCCAGGCCTGTTTTCTGGCGATGGACAAGACCGTCAGCAAGATGCTTTTCGAAAAGCGCGGTGTTCCGACCCCGTGGGCGGTGGAAATCAGGCCCGATGGGGCCGTGGAAGGGAACATTTCCCTTGAGAGGCTGAGGGAAATCGCTACGGCGGCGGGGCTGGTGGTGAAGCCCTGCTGCTCAGGAAGCACCGTCGGGGTGACAATCCTCAAGTCCGGCGACGGACTGGAAGACGCGATCCGGGTGGCCGCTTCCTACAGCGAACGGGTCCTGGCGGAAGCCTATATCCCGGGGAAAGAACTGACAGTGGCCGTCTGGGGGGAAGGGAAATCGGCTTTTGCCCTGCCCGTGATCGAGATTCGACCGAGGCTTGCCTTCTACACCTACGAGGCTAAGTACACGCCCGGCTCGAGCGAATACCTCTGCCCGGCGCCCCTGGATGCCGACACCGCCGCCAGGGTCGAGGCTGCCGCCGTTGGCGCCCACCGGGCGCTGGGTTGCCAGGTCTACAGCCGGGTGGACCTGAGGCTTTCCCCGGAGGGGAAACCGTTTGTCCTGGAGGTCAACACGGCACCCGGCATGACGGGTACCAGCCTCGTCCCGAAAGCGGGGAGAGCTGCGGGTTGGGAGTTCCCGGAACTTCTGGCCCGAATTGCGAAAAGCTCGGCGGAAGCGGTGAGGGATCGGTCAGGAAAGTGAAAAAAGGGCTTGGCGCTTGTCAAGCCCTTTTTTCGTCACGCAATGGAAATGCGGGTGATCTTGAGTTTCCGGACGCCTTTCGGAGCCCGGACAAGGACTTCGTTGCCGACCTCGGCCCCGAGCAGCGCCTGGCCGACCGGGCTGGCGGAGGAAATCCTCATCTGCGCGGGATCGGATTCTTCCGAACCGACGATGGTGTAGACGAAGGCTTTCTGGCTTTCCAGGTCGAGGACCTCCACGGTCGTTCCCAGGGAAACCCGGCTCGTGTCCAGGTCTTTCGCGTCGACGACCTTTGCTTTCCCCAACTGGGATTCCAGCCAGAGGATCCGGCTTTCCATCTTGGCCTGGGCTTCCTTCGCGGCGTGGTATTCGGCGTTCTCGCTCAAGTCCCCGAACCCCCGGGCTTCCTCCAGCTGCCGCCCGATTTCCATCCGCCCTTCGCTGCGCAGGCGGATTAGCTCGTTTTTCAGCTTCTCATAACCCTCCCGGGTCATGATGATCGGTTCTTCTGCGTTTTTTGCGTTTGCCATCTTGGGCCTCCTTGAAAAGGAAGACAATACCGGATTCGATGGCGTATTTTAGCAAAGACCGAGATTCGACACAAGGCTTGACAAGAATGTCGAAAGAAGTTATAAACTCGCCCAATGAATCGGTTGTCCTGTTTCTTTATCGCGATGAAGGGAAGAGTAGCCTCCGCAAGGTCTCGCCAGAGAAGGGAACCCGTCGGCTGAAAGGTTCCCCCGGGCCCGGGAGGCGAAGACCAGCCCGGAGCGGATCCCGAAGCCGCCATTCGGATAAGGGATCGGGGTGCGCCCCCTACAGCGCGACTGAGTGCCGCCGAAATTTCCGGCGGAACGGGAGTGGAACCGCGAGTCCCCTCGTCTCCTGACGGGGGGACTTTTTGCATCTTTAGGAGGGATGGACGGTGAGCGGAATACTGGAACGATACGGAGAACTCTTCCCGCTGAAGGAAACGACCCCCAGGCTGACCCTCGGGGAAGGCGGAACCCCGCTCCTGAAGCTCCGAAGGCTCGGGGAGAGCCTGGGAATCGATCTTTTCGTCAAGGTGGAAGGGATGAACCCGACCGGTTCCTTCAAGGACCGGGGAATGGTCCTCGCGGTTTCGAAAGCCCTGGAGGAAGGGGCCCGAGCCGTCGTCTGCGCTTCTACGGGAAATACGTCTGCCTCGGCGGCGGCATATGCGGCTGCGGCCGGGATCCCTTGCTTCGTGCTGCTGCCGGCCGGGAAGGTGGCCACGGGAAAGCTCGCGCAGGCGGCCGTGCTTGGGGCGAGGGTGCTTTCGGTCAGGGGCAATTTCGACCAGGCACTGGACTTGGCTGTCCGTGCAAGCAGGGACCTGGGATTGACCCTCGTCAACTCGCTAAACCCCTATCGACTCTGGGGGCAGAGGAGCGCCGCCTGGGAAATCGCGGACGAGCTGGGGGAAGCGCCGGACTGGCTCGCGATCCCGGTGGGCAACGCGGGCAACATCACGGCCTACTTCGCGGGGTTCGTGCAATACAAAAACCGGGGCAGGATTCGAAACCTCCCGAGGATGACGGGATTCCAGGCCGAGGGTGCCTGCCCCCTGGTCAGGAAAGAGACGGTGAACAGTCCTGAAACGGTCGCGACGGCGATCCGGATCGGACGCCCCGTGAGCGGGAAGCGGGCCGAAGCCGCCGCGAGAATGACCAAGGGAGGATTCTTCTCCGTTTCCGATTCGGAGATCCTCGATGCACAGCGAGTCCTGGCCTCCTCGGAAGGTGTTTTTGCGGAGCCGGCTTCCTGCGCGCCGATCGCGGGCCTTTTCCGCCTTCACCGGGAAGGGCGGCTTCCCCGCGGAATCCGGGTCGTGGCCGTCTTAACGGGCAACGGGCTGAAGGACACCGAAACGGCAACGAGGGGGCTCGCGGAACCCGTAGAGATCGACGGAAGCTGGGATTCCCTGAAGGAGGCCCTGTCATGGAGCCGATCCTGCTGAGCTTCCGGCTTCCGGCAACCAGCGCGAACCTGGGGTCGGGGTTCGACACCCTGGGGTTGGCCCTTTCCCTTTACAACGACATCCAGGTCCTTGAAACGCTGGAAGAGCACCGCTATGAAATCGAGGTCATCGGGGAGGGCGCCCTGGAGCTGGTGGAGCCTTCCAGGAACCTCCTGGTGAAAAGCTACGAGTATGCCTGCAGGAAATGGAGGCAGCCGGCTCGGGGGCTTCGCCTGCGGTCGATCAACGCCATCCCCCTCGGGAGGGGCCTGGGAAGTTCGGCGACGGCGGTCGCGGGAGGGATCCTGATCGCCAATGCGTTCAGGGAAGAACCCCTGGAGACCGAGGCACTGCTTCCGCTGGCGACCGAACTGGAAGGTCACCCGGACAACGCCGTTCCCTGCCTCACGGGAGGGATGGTGGTGAGCTGCTGGAACGGGACGGAAGTCCGATACGTCCGCCTCCCGGCGATGCCCGAAGGGATGAGCGCGGTGGTCGCCGTTCCCGATTTCAAGGTCCATACGCACGAAGCGCGGGAGGCCCTTCCGAGGGAAGTCCCCCTCGGAGAGGCGGTCTTCAACCTTAGCCGTGCCGCACTGTTTGCCGCTTCCTGGGCGACGGGGAACTGGGAGAACCTCATGTTCGCGATGGAAGACCGCCTTCACCAGCAGTTCAGGGCACGACTTTTCCCGGGCGGCGATGCGATCCTGACCCGAATGAAGAAGATCCCGGAATGCCTGGGGGTTGCGATCAGCGGATCGGGCCCAAGCATGCTGGCGTTCGCCCGGGGCAATCCCCAGCGGGTCGCCATCGCCATGTGCCAGGCCTTTACGGAAAGCGGGGTCCGTTCCCGGTTTTTTGTGCTCGACACGGATATGCAGGGGGCTAGGTCAAGGGGGTCGGTGAAATGACGAGAAAGGTCATGAAGTTCGGCGGCAGTTCGCTGGCAAATGCGGCAAGGATTCGGGCTGCGGCGAAAATCGTCGCGGAAGAGGCCGTGAAAGGGACTTCCCTCGCGGTGGTCGTGTCGGCCATGGGGAAGACCACGGAAGGGCTACTGGGCCTTGCCGGTGAGGTTTCCTGCACGACCGACCGTCGCGAGCTGGACCAGCTGCTGGCCTCGGGGGAGCAGCAGAGTGCGGCCCTTTTTTCCCTTGCCCTCAAGGACCTCGGGGTATCGGCCCGATCCTACACGGGAGCGCAGGCGGGCATCCGGGCCGCGGGGATGTGGATGGACGGAAGGATTTCGGGGATCGACCCGACGGCGATCCTGCAGGGGTTCGACAGGGGGGAATGCGCGATTGTAGCGGGTTTCCAGGGGCTGGGTGAAAACGGTGAGATCCTGACCCTGGGCAGGGGCGGATCGGATCTCACCGCTGTCGCCCTGGCAGCCGCGATCGATGCGGAAGACTGCCTGATCTACACGGACGTCGACGGGATTTACTCGTCCGACCCGAACCGCGTCGAAGGGGCTCGGAGGATCGATTGCCTCAGTTACGAGGAATGCCTTGAAATGGCCGTGCTCGGAGCGAAGGTCATGCAGGCCAGGAGTGTCGAGATGGCCGCGAAGTACCGCGTTCCGATCGCGGTCCTGTCCAGCTTTCAGTCGGGAGGAGGAACGAGGGTGCAGGAAACGTGCGTCAGGGAGGATCTGGTGGTTCGTGCCGTGGTTCCGGACAGGGGTGTGGCGAAAGTTGCCGTCCTCGGGGTCCCGGATGTCCCAGGAATTGCGGCAAAGCTTTTCGGCGGCCTGGCGGAGCGGGGGATCAACGTGGAAATGATCATTCAGAGCACGATGAGGGGGCAGGTGAACGATATCGCTTTCCTGGTGAAGAAGGGCCTCCTGGGCGAGGCGATCGACGCCTGCAGGAAAGTGGCCCGCGAGATCGACGCCCAGGGAGTCAACTTCGACGTGGAGGTCGGTCGAGTCTCGATCGTGGGAGCGGGAATCGCGAACCACGTGGACGTCCCCGGCAGGATGTTTTCCGTCCTGGCCCGGGAGGGAATCAACCTCGACATGATCGCTTCCACCTCCGTGTCGATCACGTGTGTCGTCGCGCTGGACCGGCTTGACGACGCGGCGAAAGCCTTGCACCGTGAATTCATCGAGGAGGGACAACCATGAAAGTCGCGGTGCTCGGGGCGACGGGGCTGGTCGGGCGGGAAATGCTCGCGGTGCTGGAGCAGCGCAACTTCCCCGTAGACGAACTGGTGCCCCTCGCTTCCGCCAGAAGCGCAGGCAGGGACCTGCTTTTCAGGGGAAGGGAATGGGCGGTCCGGGAGGTCGACGATTCCGCCTTCGACGGCGTGCAATTGGCTCTCTTCTCCGCGGGAAGCGAGGCCTCGCGGCGATGGGCTCCCGTTGCTGCGGGAAAGGGGACCGTGGTCATCGACAACAGTTCGGCCTGGAGGATGGACCCGGAGGTTCCTCTCGTGGTCCCCGAGGTAAACCGCAGGGCCCTGAAAGGCCACCGCGGGATCATCGCCAACCCCAACTGCGCGACGATACAGGCCCTCGTGGTCCTGTACCCCCTTCACCTGGAAGCCGGCCTGGAGTCGTTTACCGCGGTAACTTTCCAATCGGTGTCAGGTACTGGAACGGCAGCGCTGGAGGAACTGCGGGAAGGAACAGAGGCGTTCCTTTCGGGGAAAGCCTTCGAACCGAAGGTCTATCCCCGGCCGATCGCCTTCAACGCCATTCCCCAGATCGGTTCTTTCGACGAGGAGGGAATCGCGCAGGAGGAATGGAAGATGGTCAACGAGTCCCGGAAGATCCTGGGCATCCCGAACCTAGCGGTCAGCTGCACGACCGTTCGAGTACCGGTGTTCAGGGGGCATTCGGAGGCGATCACCGCAATTTTCCGCACCCCCCTTTCCCCCGAAAGGGCGCGTGCAATCCTGAAGGAAGCTCCCGGGGTCGCCCTGGCTGGAGAGGCCGGCCCCGATAGTTACGCCACGGCCCTGGATGTCCCGGGAACCGACGCAGTCGTGGTCGGTCGGATCCGGCGGGACACGGGGTCAGGGTCCGGCCTGTCACTCTGGGTGGTTGCGGACAACCTCCGCAAGGGGGCCGCCTTGAACGCGGTCCAAATCGCCGAGGAACTGCTTTCGACCGGCCATTTGATTTGACCCGGTGCGGCGAAAAAGGGGGAGAAGGGCCAAGCCCTTCTCCCCCTTGCTGATTTGCCTGGAGCGAAACCGATCAGGAGTATCGGAGCCCGAAGGCGGGATGAAAATACCGGGAATCGTGGAGGAACGCGGCCTGTTCTTCCAGCGCGGCCTTCGCCCGGCTGCCCATCGACACGGCAAGAACCGATGTCAGGACATGGATCAGAAAGAGCGGCCCGAGGACACTGCTGCCGAAGGTCGGGCTTGCGGCGCTTGCGAAGAGGGAGAGCGTGGCATAGCGGCAAACCGGAGCGGCAAGGCTGTCCGTGATGGTGACGATCGTGGCTCCCTGGGCGGCACACCTCTCGACGGTTTCCGTCACCTCGACGGCATAGCTGGGGAGTTCGCAGACGATCACCGCATCCTTTTCTCCGACGGCCCTTGCCTGTTCCAGGAGGGCAAGCCCGCTCCTCTGCATGAGCATGGAGGGGATACCCAGCACCCGAAGCCGCATCATGCAGGATTCGGCGACGAGGCTGGAAATTCCCCAGCCGAGACAATAGACGCACTTCGCGTCCTGGACGAGGCCACAGAACCGGGTCACCAGGTCCGGTTTCAGCTGGTTCCAGGTTTCGTCAAGGTTTGCGTGTTCCATCCGGTGGATGGATTCGGGCAGGTCCTCCTGGATGACCGTGGCTTTGGCCAGCATGGCCGCCGGGTTCACCTGTTCCAGGATGGCTCCCTGGAGGGCGTCCTTCAGTTCGGCGTAACCGGTGAAGCCAAGAATTCGTGCGACCCGGACCATCTGGGCCTTGGAGACCTCTAGCTGGTCGGCAACTTCCCCGATCGACCGGAAAGCGGCCTCCCTCGTGTTCGTAAGGAGGTATTCGATGACGCGGCGGGCTTTGTTGGGGACCGTCTCGAGTTTTTCCCTCATGAGTTTCTGAAGCTCGTTGCTGTCCATTCTTCGGCATTCCTCCCACAGTAGATAAACAAAAGGTCAAGTATACGGCATCCAGTTTAGAGTTCGTCTTCCGGGTTGTCAACTCGCGAACCTTCTTTTCCCCTAAACCCTGTTCCGCCCGGCCAGAAAGACAGGCGGGCGAGCGCTTCGGAATCGCTTTGCCCGGAAAGCTCGGCAAGCCTCCTGATTCCCCGTTTCCCATGACCGAGAAAAAGGGAGCGTTTCTTCCAGTGTTCGACCCAGGGGCCTCTCTCGGAATTTCGGACGAGAAGGAGGGCCGCGCATTCACCCCATGCAAGTTCCCCGAAAGCCGGGTGATGAGGGCCAGCGCTCACGGAAGAAGCAAGGGAGTCCGTTTCGGCCAGGCCGACCCGCAACACTTCAAACCCCAGGTCCAGGGCCTCGACCAACAGCCGCCCAGTCCACCGAACCGCTTGTTCCGTCTCGAGGGGCCCATACTTGCCGGACTTCCAGAGAGATTCCAGCGGGGTGCCCTTGAGAACGAGACAGGGATAGATCCGAAGGGCTACCGAGCACGGTCCCTTCAGCTGGGCCAACAGCCGAAGGTCGCGGAAGGTCGATTCGATATCCTGGCCGGGCAGGCCGATCATGAGCTGGATCCCTGTGGGCAGGTCCTCCTGGAGCAGCCGGTCGACAGAACGCAGGGCCTCCTCCGCCGTGTATCCCCTTGCGCAGGTTTGCAGGACGTCGTTGTCGAGCGAACTGATGCCCACCTCAACGCAGGAAACGGGGCAGGTTCCGCGGGTGGCCTCTTTCAACAATCGAATTGTTCCCGCCGCGAGGCAAAGAGGGTGGGTGGAAAGGCGAAGGGAGCTCCCGGAAGGGGCAAAAGCCGTTGCTTCCAGGTAGGATTCCACCAGGGAGGGATGCAGGCAAGTGAAGCTCCCGCCGAAAAAGCAGATTTCGACGGCATCTTCCAGCTCTTCCAGGCGGCGGCGAATCTCTTTCGGGGTAGGAGCGACGCCTGTTCCCGTGATTTTGGCCTGGTCGCAGTACACGCATCGGTTTCTGCAGCCTGCCATGGCGAAAAAGAATGGGAGGGATTTCCGCCGCTTCAAGGTGATTCCTGCCACTCCGGGAGCATGCAGGCCCAGGCGAAAAGGTCGGCCTGGTACTCGAAGCTCGAGAGGGGGGCAGCGGTTCGGGCCCAGAAGGCTTCTCCCCGACGGTGGACGAGAAGGTGGTACAGTTCGTGGTAGCACGCAAAACGCTGCCAGAACGGGGGAAGGAGGCTGTTGACGTAGATGCGGGCCCTGTCTCCGCGCGCAACGTGCAGGCCCCAAAGGTTCTCCGTCAGGGGGACCCGTTTGAGCTCAAGGATTCTCCCGCAGGCTTCCTCGGCGCGGACGAGAAGGCTGAACTCGTCCAGGTTCCACCAGGGCCTGGCTTCTTCCAGCGCCCAAGCCGGGAGGACTTCCGGAGGGCGGGGAAAGTCGATGGAGGAGTCCCCTTCCTCAGGAATCCTTCCGGTCTTCTTGGCCTTCATCCCAGTCGGAAAGCGCGGCATCGACAAGCCGGCGTACGAGGAGAACTTCCTCGGGGGAGAGCCGTTTCCGCTTGTACCAGAGCTCCACTCCCGCCGAGTTCCAGAGCTCCTCGATCTGGAAACGGTTTTGGCGGTCCCCGCCGAAGGTCTCCACGATATCGGCCACCTCGACCCCGAGTGCGTGGGCCAATTTCTGGAGCAGCTTCATCGAAGGGAGTCTGCGGTTGCTTTCGAGGGCCTGAATGTAAATTCGGCTGACGCCGACCTTTTCCGCCAGGTTTTGCTGGGTCAGCCCGCTGGATTTCCGCAACGTTTTCAAACGAAGTCCCAGACTCATCCGATCTCCCCTCCCTGTTTTCTAATAATCTAACTCAAACGCGCCATGTTGACAAGCTGTGCCCAATTCAGGAAAAGAGTACAGCTCAGAAGGTCCGCCGCCCCTCCGGGGCTGATGCGGAGGGAGGCATATTCGGCATCGAGCGCTTGCAGGCCTTGGATGAAGCCGGGCGAGTAGGGGGGGAGAGGCTCGGAAAGGGCACGCATGCGGGGCAGGTGGGTCCCTCTCCAGAAGTCGAAGCCCCCTCGGCTGATGACGTTGCTGTCCTCACAGACGGCTGCGATGGCGAAAAAGGCGTGCAGTGCCGCATCCTGCAGCGAAGCCCCCGATTGGAGGGCCTGTTTCAAGGCCGGAAGGCCCTGTTCGATGACCGAGGGAAACCCGGAGGCGGCTTCCCCGCGGATCCCGGTAATGCCGTGCTTCAGGAACAGGGTCTCCCCGTGAGTCCGGGCCGCGGGAAGGCCCGAGCGGGACAGGTGATCGAATTCCGCGCGAACGGACTCGGCCACGGCGGAAGCGGCCAGTTCGGCAGCCTCCCCGGGATCCACCCTGCCTGACCGCCTAAGCCCCGACCCCGCTCCGAACAGAAGGAGGGACAGGGCAAAAATCAATCCCTTGTGCGTATTCACTCCCCCGGTGGCCCGGGCCATGGCCCGTTCCATCTCCAGGCCGACCGGCCGCAGCCGCTCCATGGCCCTTGCCGGGGGGGTCCCGTCCAGGCCGATTCTCGCCTGCTGGCTCCAGTAAGGCGAGAGTGCGCTTATGCTTGCCAGGAAGGTCACGTAGTCCATGTCGTCATGGGCCCCGCAGCTGAACGGGTCGACCAGCCCCGGTTTCGGTCCAGTCTGGACTTCCCAGGCGGAAGCAAGGGTGGCCAGGCTTCCAAGAATCGTTCCTTCGTCCATTCTGTTCTCCTTGACTTGCCGCCTGGCCTGGGCGATACTCGACTCAATATCCTAAAAAATGTAGGGAGGGCTAATTCATGGAACTGACGGCCCGCGGCGAAGATTACCTGAAGACCATATACAAGTTGCAGAAGGAAAGCAAGGTCGTTCGCGTAAAGGACCTTTCCGCCATCATGGGGGTCAAGGCCCCCACCGTGGTGGGGATTCTTTCCAGCCTGAAAGCCAAGGGGTACGTCCGGCAGGAACCCTATGGGTACCTGACCCTGACCGATGAAGGGGACAAAATGGCATCGCACCTAGTAGAGAAGGAAGTTTCCATCCGGGATTTTCTCCTTGAGGTTTTGGGCCTGGAAGAAGAGGAAGCGGAACTCAACGCCTGCGCCATGGAGCACGGGATTTCCCCGAAATGCCTGGAACGCTTCCTTGCTTTCATCCGGTTCATTGGTCTCTGCGAATGGGGAAAACCACGCTGGCTGGAGCAGTTCCGGCTTTTCGTCGAAACGGGGGAAAGCCGTCCCTGCACCTGCAACCGCCGGGAAGAAGAAAACGAAGGACCATGAAAAAAACCACCCTTGTTCTCCTTTGCCTCGCATCGCTTTGGGCCGGTTGCGTTCCGGCGGCGTGGGGCGCTTCCCCCTCGATGACGGCGCTCTTCTACGAAAGGCGTTGGAAAGAGTTCGACGCGGCCCTTTCTACTAGAAAGGAGTGGTCTCCGCGGGAAGCGTGCCTGGCCGCGAATGCCGCCTGGCTTCGGCAGGACTGGGAAAAGGCCGTGCGGATCCTGGACCGCGCCCGCAAGGGCATTCCGGCCTCCGTCCTCCCTTATGCGGACCTCCTGAGGGCACTCGGCATGGAACGAACCGGCCGAGCGGAAGAGGCGGCAAGGCTTGCAAAAAAACTGTGGGCTTCTCCTGCCCTCCCGGAGGAGTTGAGGTATACCGTTGCCTATCTCCGGGAAAGGCTTGCCTCCCCGGGTGAAAAGGGGACATGGGCAAGGAAAATGCTGCTTTGGGCGGGTTCAGACAACGGCCGAAAGGTCCAGGCGCTCTCCCTGGTCCTGAAGTCTCCTGCCGCCGGGGTCAAAGACGCCTTGGCATTACTGGAAATCCGGCCGCTTGCCCCGGAAGGGATCTCGTTCCTGCAACGCCCGGGAATGGGGACCTCCGCGGAAGCGAGGGAAGCCATGGGGATCGCGTCCGCCCTTTCGGGAGACTACCTCGCCGCGATCGATTCTTTCGGGTCGGTAACCGGCGAGGGAAACGGGAAATCCCGCCTGTCGGCAAAGGGGCGGTTCTGGTATGCCCTCTCGCTTTTCCGTGCAAAGCGAGGGGAAGAAGCGGTTCTCCTCTGGGAAGGTCTCGCCCGCGAAGGGGCCTCGTATTCCTCCTCTTCGGTCCGGCGGCTCGGCATCGCTTCATCGGGCCTGGAAAGCGCGAAGGCGGCCCTAAGGAGGCTCGCCCGGGGAGATGGCCCCGCAGCGGAAGCCGCCTTGTATGCCATGGCGATCCAGGCGGGGCCGGAAGCTTCTGCGTTCGAGGTTACGGAACTCTTCCGGCGGTTCCCCAAAGGGGCGGCTGCTTCGAGACTGCACTGGCAACTGGGCTGGAAACTATGGGCGGCAGGAGATCCAGCGGGTGCGGGAATCGAGTGGGAGAAAGCGCTGGATGGGGCTCCTGAGGGACTGGAGAGGGCTCGGCTTCTTTTCTGGCTTTCCCAAAGCTCGCGAAAAAAAGGGGATGAGCTTTTCGCAAAACGATGGGAGGAAAAGCTGGTTTCGCAGGAACCCCTTTCCCTTTATGCCTGGCGGGTTTTCCCCCGGGGAGGTCCCGCGCTTGGGGCAATTCGGCGGCCCAACTGGCAAAGGGGGCAGGATCCGCTGGAAAGCTGGGGGTTTGTTACCTACGCGAGGTTGAAGCTGGAGGCATCGGGAAGGGGGGAGGCCTTGGCCCGCGCGTCCTGGCTGGCCGCGTGGAGCGGGGATTTTGCCGGTTCGGTGAGGCTCGCGGAGCGGGCGAGACCTTCCCTGCCGCAGGGTTTGACCCTTTCGTCCGAATTGCTCTCGCTCCTGTTCCCCAAGGCCTACGCCCCGGAAGTGCAGGAAGCGTCGGTCCGGTTCGGGGTAGACCCTCTTCTCGTTTGGGCTGTCATGCGGCAGGAAAGTGCTTTCGATCCGGCCGCGGTCAGTTCCGCCGGTGCGTTGGGCCTGATGCAGCTGATGCCGGCGACCGGCCAGGATGAAGCCAGGAGGCTCGGAATGGAGAAGGCGGACCCCTGGGACCCCCGGACGAACATCCTTTTGGGTACCGCCCATCTCGCCCGTCACTTGGGATCGTTCGAGACAGTGGAAGAAGCACTGGCAGCCTACAATGCCGGTAGCGGGTCCGTCCGGAAATGGGTCAAGAGGACGGGAGCCATCGACGAATGGGTCGAGGAGATCCCGTTTCCCGAAACCAACGAGTACGTTCGGAAAGTGTTGGGAAACCACGCGGTGTACAGGGCCCTGGAAGGCGGAAACGGCGGAGCTGGGCAATCGGGAAAGGAGGCTGGAAAATGAGCGCGGAAGCGCCGATGGAGGAAGCGGTCGAGAAAGTCAGAAGGTTTCTTCGAAAAGCGGGCTACGGCGGACAGATCCTTTTCAGCCGGGACACGATCTTTACGGTGGAAGACGCTTCGAGGGCCGTGGGAGCTCCACGGGAGGCCATTCTGAAAACCATCGTGCTGCAGGCCGACGGCCGGTTTGTCCTGGCGCTGATGAGCGGGACGAACCGCGTGGACCTGAAAGCGGTGCGTAAACTTCTCCCCGGGGTGAAAAAGATCTCAATGGCACGCCCGGAAATCGTCCTGGAATATTCCGGTTTTGCGGTGGGAGGCGTCCCTCCCGTCGGTTTCCCGTCCGAGATCGAAGCCTTTCTTGATGAAGACCTTTTCCTGCAGGAAACCGTCTGGGCAGCAGCGGGAACGGACCATGCGTTCTTCCCCGTCTCTCCCGAAGAGCTGCTCCAAATGACGAAAGGCAGGAAAGCGGCCATAAAAAAAGAGGGGAAGGGGCAGGGTGCCCCTCCCCCGGGGAAAACTTCCTAGGTGCGGCGTTCGGGCACGATCGCCTCGAACCACCCGTCAAAGGCCCGTGAAAGGCGGACTGACTGCAGGGGCTTGATGAAGATCTCCAGGTTGTGGTCGACAACGGCGGACAGGATGTGCCCGCCCACGGTGGTATGGTCTTTCCTGCCCAGGACGGTATGGATGTGGGGATAAAGTTTCCCTTCCTTGTAGCTGATGTCTCCGCTGAGGGAAAGCAGCTCGAAGATCTCGTTATGGGTTTCCATGAGGTATTCCTTGCCCGTGAACCAGCCGAAGGTCACGTTTCTGACGAATCCGGCCGCAGACAGGACGACTGCGGAATCGACGGCGTATTCCTCGCAAACTTGGCTGATCGATCGGTTCAGTTCCTCGCCTTCAGACAGCCGAATCGCGATGATTTCGTTCGTGACCGCGTAGCGCATGGCCTCACCCCCGGGGAAAAGTATCGATCACAACGATAGTTTACCATAATGAGCAGGAAAAGGAGGAACGATGGCTGGATTTTTCCCGTTGGCGATTTTCCTGGCCGGAATCCTTTCCGGCTTTCTGAACACCGTGGCGGGAGGAGGGAGCCTCCTGGTCCTCCCGTTGCTCGTGTTTTCGGGATTGGACATGGGAGTGGCAAACGCGACGAACCGGGTGGCGATCTTTCTGCAAAGCCTGACAGCTGCCCGCAGCTTCTTGCGGGCAGGCGCACTCGACCTGCGGAAAAGCGCTGCCGCGGTCTTGCCCGCAGCGTTAGGGGCCCTCACGGGAACGATCGTCGCGATCCGCCTGGACGAAACGCTGTTGCGGGGATCGATTGGTGTTCTCATCCTCGTGATGGCGGTGCTTCTCGTGTTCAAACCCTCCATGTGGGAACGACCGCGTCAGGCCCGAATGCCGGCCTGGCTTCACGGGGCTCTTTTTTTCCTGATTGGGGTCTACGGAGGGTTTGTTCAGGCCGGAGTGGGTTTTTTCCTGATCTGGGCCCTGGTGGGACTGGGAGGGCGAGACCTGGTCCAGGCAAACGCGGAGAAAGTGTTTCTCGTGGGCTGTTTCACGGCTGTCAGCCTGGCCCTTTTTGCCTCTCAGGGGCTGGTACGGGTTGGAACGGGGCTTGTGCTGGCTTCCGGTAGCATGATCGGGGCACACCTTGGGGCCCGTTTCACGGTGACGAAGGGAAACCGGGTAATCCGTTGGATCCTGGCGTTAATGGTCATGGCAAGCGCAATCAAGATGCTCTGGGACGTTTTCGGTTCCTGGTGAAAAGCCCGACGGGGAAAACGGAAATGCCCCGTCGGGCTTTTTCAGCAGCGGCGGGTCAGTTGAGCAGATACAGCTGCAGGGATTTTCCCTTAAGCCCCCCGCCGAGTCCAACGGCAAGCTTCAGGCGGGCCTGAGTCGGCCTCAAGCCCCCTCCGTCCAGGACCCCCATTTCGATGAGGCGCTTCGCGCTTCCCTCATATCCGTACAGCCGTCCGACACGCCCCTGGGTGCATCGGGAAGTGATGACGACGGGGATTTCCTTCTTCAGGAAAGAACGGATATGAGGCTGCCAGGAAGGGGGGACGTTTCCCGAACCGGTGCCTGCGAGTACCAGGCCGTCAAGGTCCGGTCCCCTGGAAAGGCAGCCGAGAAGTCGTTCCCCGCAGCCTAGGGCCGCCCAGACCAGCTCGATCTCCCTTGCCGGTGTGACGTACTCTCCCAGGGTTGCGCTGCGAAACGGAGTACGGTACAGGAGCACCTTGTCCTGGACGATTTCCGCGATAGGGCCCCGGCCCGGGGACTCGAAGGCGTCCCTTCGCGAACTGTGGACCTTTCTGACCTCCGAGGCTGCGAAAAGCTGGTCCTGGAAGCAGACCGTAACCCCTTGCCCCCAGCATTTTTCCGAGGCCGCGGCGGTGAAGGCCTGGATGAGGTTCAGCTTCGAATCGCTTCCGGGGCAATCCGGGGGCAGCACCGCACCCGTGAAGACGACGGGCTGGGGGTAGGGCCATAGAAGATCTGTCAGGTAGGCCATTTCTTCCATCAGGTCGGTTCCGCAGGTGACGACAATCCCCTGGGCCCCTTCCTTGACGGTTTTCCTGAGAAGTTCGACCAGGTCCGTCGTCATCCCGATCGTGTAGTGGCAACTCGGTTGGCGGGCCCAGTCGATGGGGACGATCTCGCAAGGCAACCCCACAGGGAGCCACTTCAACATCTCGTCTGCTCCCAGGCTGGGGACATGCCCTCCGTGCCTTTCGCTGAACAGCATTCCGATGGTTCCGCCCGCAACGACGAAAGCGATCTTTGGTAAATCCGGCAAGAGAATCTCCCCTCCGATCTTTCCCCCGCGGTTCCTACTTTAGCACGCTTTCGGGGAAAATCAGTAGCCCAGTGTTTCTCCTACCAGGATCACATGCGCGTCCCTTCCGTACGGTGCCCTTTCGAGGACGGAAACCGCCCGGCAGGCCCTCTGCGGAGCCTTGCAGTCGACGCAGAAACCGGCCTTGATGCAGGGGAGGTCCATCCCGAGTCGAATTCCGTTGATCGGGGTGGCCCAATCCCGGATCCTCTGGAGCGCGGATTCGACGTTACGGGAAACCTTGTTGATCCCGATGACGAAGCAGATCCGGCTTTTAGCCCAGGCCATTCCAGCCACGCGGTTCCCTGTTCCGTCAATGTTGACCAGCTCCCCCGACAGGGTTACGGCATTCGAGCTGGTAAGGAAAATGTCGCTGGCGAGTTCATCGTTCAGGCGCTGTGCGCGTTCTTCCGCTTCCAGGGTGGGGTCCCAGTGCTGGATGACCCGGTTCCCCCTTGCTTCCAGGATTTCCGGCAGCCCGAGCTCACGAATCGTCACGGATCCGGGAATCCCCACGGAGGCGCACTCTGGAACGAGGGAAAGAACGGCATGGATCGCTTCCTCGCGGGTTTCTGCATAGGCCGCATGGAAGCCGTTGGCGGTCAGCGCCTTCGTCACGGTTGCCCCCACCGTGCGGTAGTAGGCTTTTCGAAATCGGTTCCAATCCACCGGTTCTGGGCTCATTGCCTGTCTCCTCCTGTTGTGATGGGATCGCTGCTTCAAGCTTCGATCGATTCCGGTCTTTACCCTTCAATCAATATACCAGACCTTTGACGCGGAAGAGGTTTTTTCTTGCCTCGATCTTGAGGAAGTGATAGAAAGGGGGGCGAGGTTCAAAAAAGGAGGCTAGGAAGATGTGCAGGATCATTACGCCCGGAGAAGGGCATGAACACGGGACCGGGACGGTTGCGGAACCGGCAGCGATTGCGGAACTCCTCAGGGAATCCCTCATCGGGGAACTGCAAACAACAGGGGACCTCATGGCGCGCCTTGAGATGATCGAAGATGCGGAGGTTTCCCATGCTCTTTTCCACTTGCTGGAGAAGAAGAGGCGCCTGACGGATGATCTCTGGCTTCTTCTAAGAAGGGTGGAAGACCGTTTCTTCGAGGCCGGGGAAAACCACGGACATTCTCACTCGCACTAGGCGCCCTGCCCCAGGGGGGGCTCCAGGGGAGGCTTTTCCCGTTGGCCGGGTGGCTGTCAAGGCAAAAAGCTTGACAGCCACCCGGCCGGTCTCTATAATCGCCATGCCGTGAGGTGAGAGAACGGGATGGACCTGGAAAAACAGCTCAAGTCAAGGATCCACCTTGGAAGGCTTTTCGACCTGTATTCGGGACTGCTGACGGAACGGCAGAGGAAGGCATTCGAGATGCACGACCTGTCCGACCTGAGCCTTCAGGAAATCGCCGAAACGATGGGAGGAACTCGCCAGGGGGTTTACGACCTGGTCCAGAGGGCCCGCCAGAGACTCCTGGAGCTGGAGGCGACGCTCGGGTTCGACGCCCGTCTCGAATCCCTGAAAAAGGCAGTTCGGATGATCCTGTTGCGCTATTCGCCTGACCTGCCCCACCCGTTCGTCAGGGAGATGGAAGAAGTTCTCGCGGAGAGCGCCGAGGAGGCACAGGAACGGGATGTTTGACGCACTGAAGGAACGCCTCGAAAGCGTTTTCAAGGCGCTTCGGGGGAAAGGGAAACTGAGCGAAGCGGATATCACCGACGCCCTTCGGGAAGTTCGCCGGGCCTTGCTTGAAGCCGACGTGCATTACAAGGTCGCGAAGGACCTGGTGGAGAAAATCCGGACCCGTTGCACGGGGGCCGACGTCCTCGAGTCCATTACGCCCGCCCAGCAGGTTTCCGTGGTCGTTTATGAAGAACTGGCCCGCCTGATGGGGGAGGGGCCGACAACCCTCACGGTCTCGCCGAAACCGCCGACCGTGTACATGATGGTCGGTCTCCAGGGGTCGGGGAAAACCACAACCGCTGCGAAGCTTGCAAAACGTCTTTCCAGGGGACATCGCCCCCTTCTTGTGGCCTGTGACTTGCAGCGTCCAGCGGCGGTCGAACAGCTAAGGGTTCTTGCGGAGCAGGTGAAAGTGCCGTTCTTCGGCCCCGGGGAGGGAAGGAACACACCGCTGGAGGTCGCATCGGGAGCAATCCGCTACGCGGAGGAGCATCTGGCCGACATCATCCTCCTGGACACCGCGGGCCGCCTTCACCTCGACGAGCCGCTGATGCAGGAACTCGAGGCCATCCGAAGCGCGGTGAAACCGCACGAAACCCTTCTCGTCGTCGATGCCATGACGGGACAGGAGGCCGTCAACGTTGCATCCAGCTTCCACCAGCGCCTCGGTCTGACAGGGGTCATCCTCTCCAAGCTGGACGGAGATGCCCGAGGGGGGGCCGCACTCGCGGTCCGGGCTGCGACGGGAGTCCCGATCAAGCTTGCCGGGGTCGGCGAAAAAGTCGAGGATCTGGAAGAATTCGACGCCAGCCGGATGGCCCAGCGGATCATGGGGATGGGCGACCTCGCCGGGCTGATGGAGAAGGTGCAGGCGGTTACGGATCGCGAGTCCATCGAGCGGATGTCCGAAAACCTCAGGAAGAATCGCTTTACGATGGAAGACCTTCTGGAACAGCTTCAGCAGGTCAAGAAGATGGGCCCCCTGGAAAAAGTCCTCGAAATGCTTCCGATCCCTGGAGGGGCGAAGGCCTTGCAGGATGCCGACATGGATCCCGGCAGGCTGAAGAGGATCGAGGCCGTCATCCTCTCGATGACGCCCAGGGAGAGGAAAAACCCCGAGATCATCAAGGGAAGCAGGAGAAGGAGAATTGCCCTCGGTTCGGGGACCTCAGTTCAGGAAGTGAATCAGGTGCTCAAGCAGTACGAGCAGATGAAGCAGATCTGGAAAACACTGGGCAGCCGGGGACGCCGGGGAGGAATGGCGGGCCTCAGGAACCTGTTCAGGTAAGAGATCACAGGAGGTGTGTGGAAGAATGGCAGTCAAGATTCGACTTGCCCGTCACGGGCGAAAGAAAGCTCCCTTTTATCGGTTGGTCGTCGCGGATTCCAAGTCGCCCAGGGATGGCCGGTTCATCGAGATGATCGGTCACTACAATCCCCTGACGGATCCCGCGGAGATCCGCGTGGACGAGGAAAGGGCCCTTTACTGGCTGCAGGTGGGCGCCCAGGCATCGGACACGGCCCGCATGATCCTCAAGAAGAGCGGGGTCTGGGACCGGTTCGTCGAGGGAAAGCGGAAGTAAGTCCCCCATGCCGGACTACGGAGCGCTGATCGAGTCGATCGTCAGGCGCCTCGTGAAGGACCCTGATGCGGTGGAAGTCGAGTGCACTTCTCAAGGCAACGGCGTGTTCGAAGTCAGGATCAGGGTCGCCCCCGAAGATATCGGGAGGGTGATCGGCAAGAAGGGCGCCACGGTCAATGCCTTGCGGCTCCTGGCCAAGGCGGCTGCGGTGAAGGATAACGAAAAGGTGGTCGTTGACATCCTTGAAGACTGAGAGAGCCCGCCCGCGGACCATGACCGTCATCGGAAGGATCTGCGGCGGCCATGGGCTTGAGGGGGAACTTCGGATCCAGCCTCTGACGGATTTTCCGGAGCGCTTCCTCGAAATGGAACACTTTCGGGTCTTTCGCTCGGACGGCACCGAATGGGGGGTATTGCACCCCGTCTGCTTCCGTTTCCTGGAGGGGAAGGGGCTCATTCTGGCGAAAACCGCGGAAATCCGTGACCGGACCTCGGCGGACCAGCTGAAGGGAACGCTGGTCAAAGTCCCGCCCGAAGAAAGGGTGTCGCTTCCGGAGGGTCATTACTGGATCGACGATCTCCTGGGGCTGGACGTGCAGGACGAGGCGACCGGTGAAAACCTGGGCGTCATCGAAGAAGTCCTGCAGACGGGAAGCAACGACTGCTACATGGTGCGGACTCCCGAGGGCAAAATCAAGGCCTTGCCTGCGATTCGAGAGGTCGTCCGCAAGGTGGACCTTGAAAAGGGAACCGTGACCGTCGCCTTGATGGAGGGGCTCTGGGATTGAGGAAGGTCACGTTCATCACCGCTTTCCCGGAGTTTCTCGAGTGTTTTCTGGAGCACAGCGTGGTTGGGCGTGCGATCGGCTCGAAAACGATCGAGGCTCACGTGGTGAACCTGCGGGACTTTGCCGTAAACCGCTACGGGCAGGTCGACGACTATGCCTTCGGCGGAGGCGGAATGGTCCTCATGCCGGAACCCCTGGCGAAAGCCCTGGAAAGCGTGGGCGGCGAGGATGCGACTGTAGTCTACCCGTCCCCGCAGGGGACGGTCCTGAGCCAGGAACTTGTCGAAAGCCTGGCGGGCCGCGATCACCTCGTCCTTGTTTGCGGACATTACGAGGGAGTGGACGAACGGTTTGTAGAGAAATTCGTCGACCTGGAGGTATCCCTGGGGGATTTCGTGCTGACCGGGGGAGAGCTGCCCGCGATGGTCCTGGTGGATGCGGTTGCGAGGCTGGTTCCGGGTGTCGTGGGAAAAATCGCCGCCGTCGAGGATGACTCGTTTTACCGCGGGATGCTTGACCACCCGCACTTTACCCGCCCTTCCGAGTGGAGGGGGGTGCAGGTTCCCGGGGTTCTCCTGTCGGGAGATGCGGGAGCCATCGGGAAGTGGAGGAAGGAACAGTCCGTCGCGAGGACGATCGCCAGGCGGCCTGATTTGCTGGCTGCGGCAAACATCAGGCCCTACCTGCAGAAACGCCCGTACCTGCTCCTTTCGGGGGAAACGGCGGGTTTCCCGGGTTGTCTTCGGCAGATGGGACAGGCAGCAGGGCTCTATGGAATTGAAAGGATTCTTGTCGTCGAGCCGGACAACGGGAGTCGGCAGCAACTGAACGCTCTTACGGAAAAATCGGGAGACGGGGAAAGGAACTTCGTAAAGTTTTTCAGGACATCCCGGCAGGCGTTCCGTTGGGTTTCCCAAAAGGAGGGAGAAGTTCCCTACGCCGTCGGGTTTGAGGAAAAGAAAGGCGGGAATTCCATCCATTGGCTCGAGGCGAAACGGAGGATCCTGGAATCGGGGAAACCCATGGTTATGGGGTTGTCAAAGGATCTTCCCGAAACGCAGGCTTTGGTTTCCCCGCCAAGGGGGGGGCTGGAGCAGGAGGGGTGGCTGGATCCCGCGGTCCTGCTTTCGATCTGCATGGACCGATTCTTCGGGTGCCGTTAAAATTTGGATGTAGACCAGCAAGGAGGGAAAGGAAAATGGATCCCAGGATCACGTTGATCGAAAAGAAATTTCTCAGGAGCGACCTTCCGGAATTCCGTCCGGGTGACAACGTCAAGGTTCATGTGAAGGTCAAGGAAGGCAACCGCGAACGCATCCAGGTTTTCGAAGGGATTGTCATCGCACGCCAGAAAGGCGGACTGCGGGAGAATTTCGTCGTTCGCAAAGTGTCCGGCGGAGTTGGTGTTGAGCGGATCTTTCCCCTTCACTGCCCTTCGATCGAGAAGATCGAAGTCGTGCGCAAGGGGTTGGTGCGCCGCGCAAAACTCTACTACCTCCGCAAGCTGAGCGGCAAGGCCGCCCGGATCAAGGAGCGTCGTTAAAAAACCCCCATAGGGTGTTGACGCGTTCTGACAGCCTGCTATAATTGGCGTCACGTGCCGGGGTGGTGGAACTGGTAGACACGCACGTTTGAGGGGCGTGTGGGGAAACCCGTACGAGTTCAAGTCTCGTCCCCGGCACCATCAACGAAAAGTTCGGTCCTGCAGGCTCGC
This sequence comes from Synergistota bacterium, assembly GCA_022839995.1. Taxonomy (GTDB): domain Bacteria; phylum Synergistota; class Synergistia; order Synergistales; family 79-D21; genus 79-D21. Next base: position 37,219 of record JALHIN010000012.1, on the reverse strand, counting down.
CCTGGCCAGGACGAAGAAAAGAAAGGCCTTTCCACGCAGTTGCAGACAGGGCGTGAGAAAGGCCTTTCCCGTTTTCGGTCCTACCCTTAGGAGGTGAGACACCCCTTGGATCCGGAAAACAGACTCGACCGCCTCTTTTCCCCCCGGTCCGTCGCGATCGTCGGGGCGTCGGCGAACCTGGAAAGCATTTCGGGAAGGCCGTTGAAACTCCTGAAACGGTACGGCTTCAAAGGGGCCGTCTATCCCGTCAACCCGAAGTACCAGTCCCTTGAAGGATTTCGTTGCTATCCTTCCCTGGAAGTTTTGCCCGAGGTTCCCGACGTCGTCCTCGTTGGGGTGAGGGCCTCTCTGGTTCCACCCGTTCTCGAGGATTGCGCCTGTCTCGGCGTGAAATATGCCGTCATCTTTTCGTCGGGTTTTGCCGAGTCGGAAGGAACCGAGGCCCAGGAAGAAATCGTGCGGATCGCGAAAGCCGGAGGGGTTCGCATCCTTGGGCCGAACTGCCAGGGTCTGGTCAACCTTGCGAAGGGCATTCCTCTCAGTTTTTCCGCTTCCCTAGACACGGACCGCAGGCCCACCGGCCATGTGGCGTACATTTCCCAGAGCGGAGCCTTCGGTTTTGCCTCTTTCGCGATGGCGGCCGACGCGGGAGCCGGGTTTCGGTATGTCGTGACGACCGGCAACCAGGCTGACCTCGACGTCATCGAGATCGCCCGTTACCTCGCGGAGGACCCGGAGGTGCGCCTTCTGCTTCTTTATCTCGAAGGGGTTTCGAACGGGGGGCGTTTCCTGGACCTCCTTCGCTTCACCCGGTCGAGAGGCCTACCGGTGGCCGTCCTGAAGGTGGGCCGAAGTGAGGTGGCGAAGGAGGCCGCAAAAAGCCACACTGCTGCCCTTACCGGGGACGAGAAGGTGTGGGAGGCGGTGTTCCGGCAGTATGGGGTCCTGACCCTGGGGGATTCCGACGATGTTACGGATGTCGCACGATTCTTCGGGTGTTCGAGAAGGACAAAAGGGAATCGGGTCGGGATCCTGAGCACTTCCGGCGGGGCAGGGATCATCGCGGCGGATTGCTGCGACGCGGCCGGCCTGTCGGTTCCGGTTTTGGACGCAGAACTTCGGGGGAAGGTCGAGCGGTTCATTCCCCCGTTCGGATCGAGCCTGAACCCCGTCGATATGACCGCGCAGGTGATCAATGACCCGCAGGGTTTCAGGAACCTCCTCGCGCTCATGGAAGAAAGTCCCCAGATCGACATGCTTCTGGTCGTTCTCTCGATGATCACGGGAGAATCCGGAATGAGGATGGCAGAAGACCTGGTCTCGGCCTTCGATTCCGGGAAGAAACCCGTCGCCTGCTGCTGGCTGATTGATGACGAACACGGCCTGGCGTTCAGGAACCTACTGGCCTCACGGGGGGTCCCTGTTTTTTCGAGCCTCCGGAGGGCGGCCTTGTCCCTATCGAGACTGGTCCATTGGGAAAAGCGCCCGGATTTGCCACCGAAGGACACGGCGCCCGGAACGAAGGCCAGGCTTGACGAGTTCCCGGACGAGCTGACGGAGGCAGAGGCCAAGGAGCTCCTGGCTTCCTACGGAATCCCGATTACGCGGGAACGCCTTTGCAGAAGCCTGTCGGAATCCCTCGCGGCAGCGGAGGAGATCGGGTATCCGGTTGCCCTGAAGGTGATGTCCCCTGACATTCCCCATAAGACGGAAGCCGGGATCGTCGCCCTCCACGTAAAGGACGAGGAGGAACTGAGGAACACGTACGGCCGGATCCTTGAAAAAGCAGTGAAAGCAAGGACGGGGGCCCGCATCAGGGGAGTCCTCGTTCAGGAAATGGTCTCGGGCGGACAGGAATGCATCGTCGGAGTCCGCCGCGATCCGCTGTTCGGTCCCGTGATCGCGGTCGGCATCGGGGGGATTTTCGTGGAGGTGCTGCAGGACGTGTCCCTGCGCCTTGCTCCCGTAGACCGGGCAACCGTTATGAAAATGCTCGAGGAGCTGAAAGGGCTTCCGCTCCTCAGGGGAGCCCGGGGGAATCCTCCGAGGGACATCGAGGCCTTGGCTTCCCTGGTCGAATCAGTCTCCAGGATGGCCCTGAGCGAACCCGACCTGCTGGAGCTGGACGTGAATCCGGTAATGGTCCTGCAGGAGGGACGAGGCGCGGTGGCCGTCGACGCGCTCGTCCTCAGGACGCAGAAATGATGCCCTGGCTTTGGCCCGTTGCGGGCTACCTCGCAGGATCGATCCCGACTGGCTTTCTTGTTGTCCGGCTCCTCAAGGGGATCGACATCCGGACGGTCGGCTCCGGAAACACGGGCGCAACGAATGTCGGCCGGATTGCGGGAAAATTCTGGGCGGTGTTCGTCGCCGTCTTCGACATGGCCAAGGGAGGCCTTGTCCTGGCCGCTGCCTTCGCCGCGGGGGTGTCGTCACCCTGGATCCTTGCAATGACAGCAGTTGCAGGCGTCATCGGGCACAATTACCCGGTTTGGCTCCGTTTTGCGGGTGGCAAGGGGGTGGCAACCACCTACGGTGTCCTCTTTTTCCTGGACCCCTTGGCGACCCTGATCGGCGGGGCCGCCTGGTTCCTTCTGCTGAAGGGGACCCGCACCGTTTCGCTTTCTTCCATGGTTTCCCTGTTCGTTACCCTGCTCGCGCTGTGGGTCCTGGGAGCTCCGGCTCCGTATGTCGAAGCGGCCTTTTTCCTGGTTCTCCTGTCAATTTGGCGACACCGCGAGAACATTCGGCGCCTCCTCGAAGGGACCGAAAGAAGGACGGGGGAAACGGAGCGGAACGGGAAACCTTCCGCAAGATAATTGACTAATCCTGACCTTACGGGGTAGAATGCTTGCGTGAAGATCAGGAGGTGCTGCGATGGCGAGCTTGACGAAGATCATCGAAGATCACATCACCCAGCTGTTCCAGGAATCCCAGGAAGAAGTGATCGCTCTCCGCAGAAAGGACCTCGCGGAGCTTTTCGGGTGCGTCCCGAGCCAGATCAACTACGTCCTGAGAAGCCGATTCACGCCGGAACGGGGGTTTCTCGTGGACAGCCAGCGTGGGGGGCACGGTTACATCCGGATCCTGCGGCTTTCCTTCCGTTTTCCGGAAGAGCGGGTCAACCATATCGAAGATCTGGTGGGAGAAACCCTTTCCGAAGCGGAGGCGAAACGACTTTTGCTGAACCTTCAGCATCGGAAGATGATCAGCGGGAGGGAACGCCTGCTGATTGAAGTGGCCCTTCGGTACCAGGAGGAAGTGGCGCGCTCCCTCTTCGATCTTTCCCCCTACCGAAGGGATGTCATGAACGCCGAACTCCTGAAGAGAATGCTCAGGAGCCTCGTGCTTTCGTAAAATCAGATGCTCTGCGAACGATGCGGAAAGAAAACAGCCGAAGTCCATATCCGGCAGGCGATCCAGGGGGTTGTTTCCGAACATCACCTTTGCAAGGAATGTGCCCGGGAACTGACTTCCGGCTGGAAGCCAGGGAGCAATTTCCTCGAGTTCTCCATCGGTTCCTTTCTCGAGAATCTCTGCAAGACCTTGGGGCCCGAACCGCAGGAACATGGGAAAGCAACCCGGGCAGTCCCTTCCTGTCCGCGTTGCGGGCTTGATTTCGAGGGTTTCAGGAAGACCGGACGTTTTGGGTGCGCAGAATGCTACCGTGCTTTCCGGGAATGGATCCGGCCCCTTTTCACTCGAATTCACGGTTCCGAAACCTACAGGGGTCCAACCCCGGGCCAGGGAACAAGTTCTGTCCAGGGGATGGATGACGAGCTGGAACGGCTCAAAATCCAGCTGAAAGAAGCGGTTTCCGAAGAACGGTACGAAATGGCGGCAACTCTCAGGGATCGGATCCGGATCCTGGAAGGGAGGCTCCGGGGTGAACGCGGATAGGATCCTGGCCTTGCCGGCTCCCTGGGTGGAAGGGGGGCAGGATTGCCCTTCCGACGTCGTGATCTCCAGCCGGGTCCGCCTCGCGCGGAACCTCGCGAGGTTTCCCTTTGTCAACCGGGCGACAGCCGAAGAGAGGGCCGCAGTGCTCGAAGAAGTGAGGCAGGCCATCCAGGCCGAGCCGTTGTTCCGCGAGTGTGCGTGGTGCAGGCTCGAGGAGATGGACCCGATCGCAAGGGGGCTCTTGGTCGAGAGGCGGCTGATGAGCCCGGAGTTCCTCCAGGGAAGCCGGGAGAGGGGGCTCATCCTGGACACGAAGGGGATCGTTTCCGTGATGGTGAACGAAGAGGACCACCTGCGGATCCAGGTCCTACTGGGCCGAATGTCCCTCTGCGAAGCCCTCCGGATCGCTTCTGCGATCGATCGGGCTCTTTATTGCCTTGAATTCGCCTTCGACCAGGAATTCGGTTTCCTGACCAGCTGCCCGACCAACGTGGGAACGGGGCTCAGGGCTTCGGCGATGCTGCATCTCCCTGCGCTCAAGATGTCGAGGGCGATGCCGGAAATCATCGCCCAATCAGGCCGCCTGGGACTGGTTGTCAGGGGGGCCTACGGAGAGGGTACGACGTCAGCCGGAGCTCTCTACCAGGTTTCCAACCAGGTGACGCTGGGACTCACACCCGAAGAACTGACGGAAAAAGTGGAAGCGGTGGGCTCTCGACTTGTCGAGCAGGAATCCCGGGCGAGGGAGGCCCTTTTCAACGGGAGCCGGGAACTGGAGGACCGGATCTGGAGGGCGTGGGGGACCCTGGTGTACGCGAGACGCCTCGGACTGGCAGAGGCGATGGAATGCCTCTCCCTGCTCCGGATGGCCCAGGAAGCGGGCATGAAGGGGCCCTTCGAAAAAGTGGCCTGGGGACCGCTCTTCCTCTCGGTCCAGCCCGCCCACGTGCAGGCCATGAAAGGAAGGCTGCTCCAGGAAGAGGAGACGGAAACGGCCCGGGCGGAACTCGTCAGGGAGACTCTGGGCCGTCTTTAGGTTGGGGATCTGTCCGAAAGGGGAACAAGACCATGTGGCAATTTTTCACTGAAAGAGGGAAAAGGGTCGTTCAACTGGCGCACCGGGAGGCGTTGGCCCTCGGGCACGACGTGATCGGCACGGAGCATCTCCTCCTCGGGCTCGTGGCGGAAGGGGAAGGGGTTGCCGCCCAGGTTCTCCGCAATGCGGGGCTGGACCTTTCCGAGGTGAGGAGCCGGGTTGAAGCTGCAGTCGGAAAGGGACACCCCAGGGAAAAGCCCCTCGACTTGCCCTTGAGCCCCAGGGCCAAACGGGTTTTGGACCTTGCCATGCGGGAAGCCCGTAATATGGGGGTCAACTATGTCGGAACGGAGCACATCCTTCTCGGCCTCCTTGCGGAGGGAGAGGGCGTCGCCGCGCAGGTCCTGAGCGGAATGGGGCTCGAGATCCAGGCGGTCCGTGAAGAAATTGCCTCCGCCCTATCCGGCGGGGAAGGCGGCCCCGCGAGAGGGCAGGGCGGCGTCGAAAACACGGTGGCAGCTGCGGCTCGAGTATCCCGTTCCCGGACGCCCACCCTCGATTCGCTGGGGATCGACCTGACCGAAATGGCCAAAAAGAGAGAACTCGATCCCGTCATCGGAAGGGCGAAGGAGATCCAGCGGCTGATCCAGATCCTGTCGAGAAGGACGAAGAACAACCCGGTCCTGATCGGCGAACCGGGCGTGGGGAAAACGGCCATCGTCGAGGGACTGGCTCAGAAAGTCGTGGCGGGGGACGTCCCTGAGATCCTGAAGGGAAAGCGGGTCGTCCAGCTCAACATGGGGAACCTCGTCGCCGGGACGAAGTACCGCGGCGAATTCGAAGAAAGGCTCCGAAAGCTGGTCAAGGAACTCGTCGAGTCGAAGGACGTCGTCCTTTTCATCGATGAAATCCACACGATCGTCGGGGCGGGAGGAGCGGAAGGAGCCGTGGACGCGGCGAATATCCTGAAGCCCAGCCTTTCGAAGGGAGATTTCCAGGTCGTGGGCGCCACGACCTTCGACGAATACCGGAAGCATATCGAGAAGGACGCGGCCCTGGAACGGCGCTTCCAGCCGGTCGTAGTACAGGAACCGGGCGTCGAGGACACCCTGGCGATTCTCCGCGGACTCCGCGACCGTTATGAAGCCCACCACCGGGTCAAAATCGAAGACAGCGCGCTAGAAGCGGCAGCCCGGCTCGGAGAAAGATACATATCGGACCGGTTCCTGCCCGACAAGGCGATCGACCTGATCGACGAAGCCGCCGCGAGGGCCAGGCTGAAAACCATGGAAACCCCCCCGGACCTCAAGGAACTGGAAAGGGTCCTGGAAAATGTCTTGAAGGAAAAGGAGTCGGCCGTATCCGCCCAGGAATTCGAGAAGGCGGCGAGGCTCCGCGACGAGGAACGGAAGGTCTCGGACGAGCTGGAAGAAAAACGGGCGAGCTGGCTATTGAGGCGCAACCAGGAAGAACCGGTCGTCAACGGGGAAGACATCGCCGTGATCGTGTCGGAGTGGACGGGCATCCCGGTCGTCCAGCTGACCGAAGAAGAAGCGGCGAGGCTCCTCCGAATGGAAGAAGAACTCCATAAGCGGATGGTAGGCCAGCAGGAGGCGGTCAATGCCGTTTCGAGGGCCGTCCGGCGAGCTCGAAGCGGGCTGAAGGATCCAAAAAGGCCCGTCGGCAGCTTCCTTTTCCTGGGACCGACAGGAGTCGGCAAAACGGAAATGGCGAAAGCCCTTGCCGCGTTCCTGTTCGGCAGCGAAGAGGCAATGATCCGCTACGACATGAGCGAGTACATGGAGCGGCACGAGGTCTCCAAGCTCATCGGAGCTCCCCCCGGGTACGTGGGGTACGAAGAAGGCGGGAAGCTGACCGAGGCGGTACGGCGTCGCCCCTATGCCGTCCTCCTGTTTGACGAGATCGAAAAGGCCCACCCGGATGTCTTCAACCTTCTCCTCCAGATCCTGGAAGACGGGCGTCTGACGGACGGCCAGGGGCGTACCGTGGATTTCCGGAACACGGTGGTGATCATGACCAGCAACGTCGGGGCGAGAGACCTGGCGAAGGGGCAGGGGCTGGGGTTCACCGCGGAAAAAGGCCTGAGCGAAGGAGACCACCAGAAGGCCAGGGAAAGGGCCCTGGAGGCGATGAAGCAGTCCTTCCGTCCCGAGTTCCTGAACCGGGTGGACGATATCGTGGTCTTCCGCTCGCTGTCCAAGGAAGAACTTCTCCAGATCGTGGACCTGCTGCTGCGGGAAGTGGAAAAGCGCGTCAAGGACAGGGGAATTGAGATCCAGGTCTCGGAGGAAGCGCGAAATCTCCTGCTGGAGAAGGGGTATGATCCGAAATTCGGAGCGAGGCCGCTCCGCCGGACGATCCAGAAAATGGTCGAAGACCGGCTGGCGGACCTCTTCCTGGAAGGAAAGTTCAGGCAGGGTGCGAAAGTATGGGTCGAAACGGAAGGAGACCAACTTTCCTTCAATGAGTTACCGGCGTGATGCGCCTGTCCAAAAAGACGTTCAAACCAGAGGAGGAACTGAAATTGAGAAAATTTGTCGCCGCAATCGCTCTGACCGTATCTCTGCTTGCGTTCTCGACGACTCTGGCATCCGCAGCCGTCCAGGCCCCCGTCATGAAAGTCGGGGAGGAAAGCGTAACCGCCGACGACCTTCTGTACCTCCTGACGCAGAAGGCAGGGGGCAACGAGGCTATGGCCGGGATGGTCCTTTCGGGTATGACTCTCGAGGAAAAGAAGGAGTTTCTCGGGGATGTCGCGGATCTTCTGCTGGTCTCGCAGGCGGCAGCCCTGAAGGGGCTCCAGCTTGACCCTGCGGTTGCCGCAAAGCTGCGCTGGGATGCCGTGAACACGCTGGCGAAAGCCTATGTCGAACGGCTGGCAGCCGGGTGGAACATGAGCGAAAAGGCCGTGCGGGGATATTTCGAGGAGCACCGCTCGAACTACGCCACGAAAGAAGCCGTGCACGTCCGGCATATCCTTGTCGAATCGGAAGCGGAAGCCCGGAACCTCCTTCTGGAAGCGCTTTCTGGAAAGGATTTCGGAGAGCTTGCCGCGAAATCCAGCAAGGACCAGGGGTCCGCGGAAAGAGGCGGTGACCTGGGGTGGATCGAGAAGGGCGACACGGTTCCCGAGTTCGAGAAAACCGCCTTTTCCACCCCCAGGGGAGGACTTGGCGGGCCGGTCCGAAGCGAATACGGATGGCACGTTCTCCAGGTGCTGGACAAGCGCCCGGCAAGCGAGGGAGTCTACGAATCGGTGAAAAGCCGGGTGGTCAGGGACCTGCAGCAGTTTTACCTGGAGGAAACGCTGGAAAGCCTGAGAAAGACGGCCTCCCTGGCGATCGACGAAAAACAGCTGGAAGCGCTCGGAAAATAAAGATTCCACAAGGGGCCGGAGAAAAGACTCCGGCCCCTTGTTTCGTCCAGCGGGCTTTTCGCGGAAACCGACTACCTTTTCAGGCTGGACAGCCCTCCCAATCATCGTATAATGTTGGTGGGTCCGGAAAGGAAACCCGGAGGGGGGATACGGTTCAGAACTTCCGGAAAGACAACCCACTGAACCGGTAAATTAAGAAAGGGGGAAGTTCGTGGTCATGGCAGAAGAAATCACCGGAAAGAAACCCAGTTTCGGCATCGCGCTCATGGTTGTCCTAGTAGCGGCAGTCATCATCGGTTATAGCGTCCTCAAGCTGGAAGCGGAAGTCCATATCCCTCTCGTCCTGTGTGCCCTTTTCGCGGCCCTCGTCGGTCGATGGGTCCTGGGAATCCCCTGGAAGACAATCGAGGAAGGCATGATCAACGGCATCGTGCTGGCCCTCCAGGCCGTTCTCATCCTCTACATCGTCGGCATGATCATCGGAGCCTGGATCCAGAGCGGCGTTGTCCCCAGCCTGATCTATTACGGGCTCGACCTGCTCTCGCCAAGGTGGTTCCTGCTGGCCACCCTCCTGATCTGCTCGGTCGTCTCGCTTTCGACGGGGACTTCCTGGGGCACCACCGGGACCGTCGGTATCGCGCTGATGGGTGTGGCCATGGGACTCGGAATTCCAGCTCCCCTCGCGGCGGGCGTCGTCATCTCGGGAGCCTACTTCGGCGACAAGATGTCCCCGCTGTCCGACACCACCAACCTGGCACCGGCCATCGCCGGGACCGACCTCTTCCAGCATATCCGGGCCATGGTCTGGACGACGGGCCCGACCTACCTTCTCGTCTGCGCCATTACGGTCGTCCTCGGCATGAAATATGGCGGGGGAACTCTCGATGCGGCAAAAATCACCGCCATTCAGGCGGTCATGTCCCACGAATTTAGCATCAGCCTGGTCGGATTCGTCCCTCCGATCCTGGTCATCGGCCTCTGCGTGATGAAGATGCCCGCGATCCCCGGGCTCTTTGCCGGCGTCGTGGCCGGAGCCGTTATTGCGGCTTTCCAGGGACTGGGAATCGGGGACATCATGAACGTGATCCAGAACGGATACACTGCCGCTCTTTCCGCTACCCTGGCTGAGGCGGAAGACCTGACGGCAGTCGCCAAGATCCTTTCCGAGAACAACATCCTCGGTGTGACGCCGGAGATGGCAAAGGAAGTCGGCGGGATGCTGAACGACCTTCTCACCCGCGGCGGCATGCAGTCCATGAACTGGACGATCTCCCTGATCATCTGTGCGCTTTCCTTCGGAGGGATCATGGAAAGGTGCGGCTTCCTCGAGGTCATGCTCCGGACGATCCTCAAGGGAGTCAAAAGCGTCGGCGGGCTGGTGGCATCGGTCATCGCCTCCTGCTTCATCTGCAACGTCTTCCTGGGCGACCAGTACCTGTCCATCGTCATGCCTGGCCGCATGTTCAGGCTCGGATTCGAGGAAAAAGGGCTCCATCCCAGGATGCTTTCCCGTTCGCTGGAAGACGCTGGGACACTGACCTCGGTCCTGATTCCCTGGAACACCTGCGGCGCTTACAACAGCGGGGTACTCGGAGTTCCCACGGTACAATACCTTCCCTTTGCATTCCTGAACTACCTGAACCCGCTCATGGCGATCCTGCTCACCTACCTTGGCATTGGAACGACCTGGAAAGGCAAGGACGGTGAACCTGTCTTCGCCAAGCAGAAACCTGCCAACCTGTAGAACCGCAATTCCGTCCCGCCATGAACGGGGAGGGGGAGAAACCGCCCCTCCCCGTTTTTACGCTCATGAGAAAAGGGAGAGATTCGTTTGACCGTTTTGCTTGAATCGAAGTCGAATACGCCTTTCCCGGAATGGATGCGCTGGACGTTCGGCGTCATCGGAATTTACCTTCTGGGGGATGCCCTGCGTCGGTTCCTGACCGTAAAAAGCCTGAGCGCTCACGCCCTTTTCGTCGGGGCTGCAATCCTTTACGCATGTGGCTACAGGAAAAGGATCTACCTCAGCGAAGAAGGGATCGTCCGCGAAACCAGGACCTGGATGAACCGGAACAGCGAGGTCTTTCCCTGGGCCGAACTGGGGCATGTCGGATTGGCATTCAGGCGAGACCAAATGATGGCGTTTTTCGAGAGGGATGTCCTGGGATGGAAAGTCCTGTTTGACCGCTCGCAGGAGCAAAAGCTAAGGGAAATCCTTAAGGAGCATGCGCCTGGAATCGAGATCACAACCCTTTAAAATGCAGAAGCGGCCCGCCAAGGGCCGCCTCTGCATTTTAAGCGATACTTAAATATCAAACGTGTCCTTCTTTTCGACGACGTCGCTGCCGTCTTCCTTCCTCCAGTAAATCCCGATCTTCATGTAGGTCAAGAAAATCGCCATCAGGGGGTTGCCCCAGTTCAGGAAGGCGTAGGGTCCGTAAACGAGCGGACCGACGCCGAGTACGCTGGTCTGGTAGGCACCGCAGGTGTTCCAGGGAACCAGCGCAGAGGTGAGGGTTCCGGCATCCTCCAGTGTACGGGAAAGCATCCGTGGTGCAAGGCCCGCCTTCTGGAAGGTGTTCCGGAACATCCTGCCGGGGACGACCAGCGAAAGGTACTGGTCACCCAGGAAGATGTTGGAAATGATGCAGGATCCGATAACCGCCGTGATGAGGGTGCCGACCTTCCGGATACCCTTCGTCAGGGTCCCGATGATCGTCTCCAGGAAGCCGCAGGCTTCCATGATGCCTCCGAAGGACAGGGCGACAAAAATGAGGGAGATCGACCACATCATCGACTGGAGCCCGCCTCGCGATACAAGTTTCGATACGGTCGCTGCAACTTCCTTTCCCATCTCGGGAGTGACGCCTGCAATGCCGGCCTTGGTCATGGCCTCGGCGACGGCGGCAACATCGGCGGCATTCGCGATTTCATCGGAAATGCCGGCAGCATATCCGTTCTGGACTACGTCCATGATGTCTCCGACGCCTGCCCCAGTCACGAAGGCGATCACGATCCCCGCGAACAACCCCGCAAAGAGGCCCGGGATGGCAGGCATCTTCATGACTGCGAGGGCGATGACGAGGAACGGGGGAATCAGGCAGGCGAGGGAGATCGGGAATTCGGCCTTCATGAAGGACTGGATGGCATGGATCCGACTCGCGTCCAGGGTTCCTCCGCCGTAACGGAAGCCGATGAAGGTAAGGACGACAAGCACGATGATGTACGTCGGGCCGGTGGTCCAGACCATGGCCTTGATATGGTCGAACAATTCGGCACCGGATACTGCGGGGGAGAGGTTCGTGGTATCGGAGAGCGGGGACATCTTGTCGCCGAAGTAGGCTCCGGAGATGATGACGCCTGCCGTGATCGGTACGGGAACCCCCAGGCCGTTCCCGATGCCGAGCATCGCGATGCCGATCGTGGCAGTCGTTGTCCAGGAGGAACCCGTGGCGAGCGAAACGACCGAGCATGTGAGCAGGGTCGCCACGAGGAAGATCGAGGGTTTGAGGATCATGAGGCCGTAGTAGATGAGTCCGGGAACGACCCCCGACTTGATCCAGGCCCCGATGATCATTCCGATGATCATCAGGATGAGGGTGGCCTGGAGAGCGACCGCGATGTTGTTGATCATCCCCTCTTCCATTTCCTTCCAGGGAACGCCCAGCACGAACCGGCCGACGAGCGCGGCGAATACGGCAGCCGCAAGGATCGGCATGTGGGCCTCTGCTTCTAGCTTCAAGATTCCGTAGCTGATGAAAAATGCCGCTACTGCAAAAACTCCTAGCGAAAGGGCAAAGCTGGGTGTCTTTCTCTTGGTGTCTACGGCCATACAGGATCGCCTCCTCCAGTATCTTCTTCGGTCCGGAACGGAATGGGTGCGGCGGGTCGAAAGAGTCCCAGGATCCCCCCTTTCTCTCTATCTTGCTTGAATGAAAAAGGTTGGAAAAGACTTCATATTGCACACTTGCTTTCACAGTTTAAGACCCCCGAAGGGTAGCGTCAAGCCGTTCCTGTTTCCTGCCCGAACTGTATAACCTTGACGACTTGTATTATTGTATGCTATCTTGACCCTGTTCAATCCAGACAGTTTATAAAAAGGGGAGGATCCGGAATGAAGGCGGTTCAGCTTGGCTGCGGGCTTGTAGGTAGCGTGATCGCAAGGGATCTAGCAATGGATTATGATGTTACGGTCGTGGACCTGAACGAAAAGGCCCTGGAAGCTCTCAAGTCGAAGGTCCCTTCGATCAGGACCGTTGTCGGTTCCTGCACTGATCGGGAGCTCCTGGAACCCCTGCTTCGAGATGCCGACATCGTCACGGCCGGAGTACCGGGGCGGTTCGGCTACAAGATGATGGAAACCGTCATCGAGCTGGGCAAGGACCTTAGCGACATCTCCTTCATGGCGGAAGACTTCGAGCTTCTCGATGGGCTCGCCAAGGAAAAGGGAGTCGTCGTTGTCCCGGACATCGGAGTTGCCCCGGGAATGTCGAATTACCTCATGGGACGGGGCTGCGCCCTGCTGGACGAGGTGGAAGACGCGGTCATCTACGTCGGCGGGATCCCCGAAAAGAAAGTACCGCCCTTCAACTACCAGGTAACCTGGTCCCCCGCGGACGTAATCGAGGAATACACTCGTCCGGCACGTTTCGTGGAAGACGGAAAGCCGGTAACGGTTGAAGCGATGGACCGGCTTACCCTGAGAGAATTTCCGAAGGTGGGCGTGCTCGAAACCTTCATTACCGACGGTCTCCGTTCCCTGATCAAGAATCTCAAGGCCAAAAGAATGGAGGAAAGGACGTTACGGTGGCCTGGACACGTTGAGCAGATGCGGCTGCTGCGTTCAATGGGGCTTTTTGACGAAACGCCACGAAAACTCGGAGGTGTCGAGGTGGTTCCTCGAGACATCGCCTGCGACCTTCTTTTCCCCATGTGGAAGATGGAGCCGGAGAAGGGCGATCGGGACCTCACGATCATGCAGGTCGAGGTTCACGGCTTCAAGGGGAAAGACGAAATCACCTATACCTGGGACCTCTGGGACCGTTTTGATGAGAACTCTTGGACGAATTCGATGGGACGTTGCACCGGCTGCACTTGCGCGATTTTTGCCAGGGCCATCCACAAGGGGCTGATCAAGGAAAAAGGCGTGTTGGCCCCGGAAAAACTGGCTGCAGATGATGCGCTGTACGAATTCGTGATGAAGGAGCAGGCAGCAAGGGGGCTTGTTTACAAGGAAACCGTGACGATCCGGAAAGGCTAGCGAAACCGGCGTTTATTCTATAGAATCAGGAAGACAGGTTTACCGGCGGGGCGTCCTCCCGCCGGTTTTTTCAAAGGGGAGGTGCAAACTGTGAGGGACTACCGAACGATACCGCTTTGGAAAGAAGTGACCGAGCAGCAGTGGAGGGATTGGCACTGGCAGGTCGGCAACCGGATCACCACCGTAGAACAGCTGAAACAGGTCCTGCCCCTTTCAGACGAGGAAGAACAGGTCATCAGCCAAAGCCTGAACAAGCTGAGGATGGCCATCACGCCCTATTACGCCTCTCTCATCAACCCGGATGATCCTCAAGATCCGATTCGGCGGCAGGCGGTCCCGACGATCCACGAAACCCATATTGCCTCTTCGGACCTGGAAGACCCCTGCCACGAGGACACGGATTCTCCAGTCCCCGGATTGACGCACCGGTACCCGGACCGAGGGATCCTGATGGTCACGGACCAATGCTCGATGTACTGCCGTCACTGCACGCGCAGGAGAAAGGCAGGGGAAACGGATCGGGCCTATTCCAAGGAACAGATCTCTGCCTGCCTCGAGTATATCAGGAAGACGCCCACCTTCAGGGATGTTCTTTTCACGGGCGGAGACCCCTTCCTCATGAGCGACGAGATGATCGACTGGATGCTGGGAGAGGTGCGCAAGATCCCTCACGTCGAAATCGCCCGTTTCGGCACCCGAACCCCGGTCGTCATGCCCCAGCGCATTACGGACGAACTTTGCGCTATCCTGAAAAAATACCATCCCGTTTGGGTGAATACTCATTTCAACCATCCCAACGAAATCACGCCTGCGTCGAAAGAAGCCTGCGAGAAGCTGGCCGATGCGGGGGTTCCCCTCGGAAACCAGTCCGTTCTCTTGAAGGGCGTGAACGACTGTCCTTACATCTTCCGCGAATTGAACCAGAAACTGCTCACGATCCGGGTTCGTCCCTACTATATCTACCAGTGCGACCTGTCCCAGGGGATCGAGCATTTCAGGACTTCCGTGGCGAAGGGGATCGAGATCATGGAGTACCTGAGGGGGCACACCTCAGGGCTTGCCGTGCCTTATTTCATCGTTGACGGTCCAAACGGGGGCGGCAAGATCCCCGTTCTCCCGAACTATATCGTTTCCATGTCTGACAAGAGGGTGATCCTGCGAAATTATGAAGGGGTCTTCACGACCTACACGGAGCCGGAAGACAAGATCAGCCGCTGTCCCGAGAACTGTGCCGCGTTCTGCGAAAAGCAGAAGAAACTTTCCAGGGAGGGGCTCATCCCGTTGTTTGAAGGAGATCGGGTTTCCCTAGAACCCGCACATCTCGCAAGGCGGGAAAGGGCGGCAGAAAGGGGCCAGGTCAAAAAGGACTGAACGTTGCGGGGGGAGGCGGCACACCGCCTCCCCCTTTTTTACGCGGGATGGGTGGGATCGTGATACTCTTTGAAAAGATCCGGTGACGTTGCCAGGGAGGGGTAGCATTGGAATCCAGAACGCTGTTGCAGTTCGTTCACGGCTTGCTTCGACCTGCTGCCATCCTGATTTCCTGGGGACTTTTTGACTGGCTGGGAGCAAGGGGAATCCGGCGGTTATTCGCAAAGGCCGAATCCGGACTCGAGGTGGATGGAGAAGGCCGAGGGGAGTCAAGCCTGAAACGGTTGCAGACCTTGAGAGGGATTTGCCTTCAGCTTTTCCGGTGGATCCTTGCTGCAATCGCAGGGCTGACCCTTCTCGGAAGTCTCGGCGTGGATGTGCGGTCGATCCTGACCGGGCTCGGCATCGCCGGACTGGCGATCTCCCTCGCCGCGCAGAACATCATCCGGGATTTTCTGAACGGGACCTTCATTTTTTTCGAAGACCAGTTTGCCGTTGGGGATGTCGTGAAAATCGATGGCATCTCCGGGGTGGTCGAGATGTTCACCCTGAGGATAACTCGCCTGCGGACGCTGGACGGTGAACTCGTAACGATCCCGAACGGGAGCATTGCCACGGTGCTGAATTTTACCAAGAAATGGTCAAGGGCCCGTGTCGAAGTGGGTGTAGATTACGGTACCGATATCCCGGCGGCGCTTGCAGTGATGGAGCGTGTTGCAAAGGATCTAACCGCAGAAATGCCCGGCAAAATCATTGAGGCTCCCGCAGTGATGGAGGGCATCCTGGCGTTCGAAGCCAGCGCGATGACCCTCCGGGTCCTGTTGAAGACAGTCCCAGGTGCGCAATGGGAAGTTGCGGCAGCTTACCGGCTTCGACTGAAGAAAGCCTTTGACGAAGCGGGCATCTCGATCTCTTTCCCGCAGCTGGACGTTCACTTGAGGAAATCGCCCAACCCTGCCTTAAAAAGAATGGCATAGGGGATCGGGCGCTCCGTCCCCCCGGAAGGGCTGGTGACAAGCGCTCCCTTCCACCAGAGAGCCGAAGAACCACCTCCGTCGAGGTTGAGCACTTCAGTGAGGCCAAGAGAGAGGGCGAACCCCGCCGCTTCTTCCAGGGTTAGGCCCAGGCTGTGAAAGGGGTTGCGCCCGTCGACGACGATCCACCACAAGGAAGAGCCATCCCAGCCCACCAAGGACCTGGGATGTTTTTCCAGGCGTGTTTCCTCTCTGAACGATTCGGCCGCACCGTTGACGAGCCCGCTTCGGATGATTGCAGGCCCGGCCTGGATCACCAGGGGCACCCCCTCAAAGACGGGGTCACTCCAGAGGACCCGGAGGCGAAGCCTGCTCCCCGGCGCAATGCGCGGAAACTGCGTGGATCTCGTGGATTCCACGAGGAATCCGTTGATGGGCGGAACCGAGAGGTTCCCCTCCAGTTGGACGCTGACGGGGATACCCCTAACATCTTCCGATTTCGGACCTGCTGGATCCTGAAAGGGAAGGCCTTCAAAGAAAAGCGATACCTCTCCGTTTCGCGGAGGCTCATTGAGGCGGTCCACGCGGAAAGAGCGTTCTTCCGTTTCCGCTTGCAGGATTACGGAGCCGTTTCCGAAAACCGGCGGGTGACCGGGAGACAGCCCGATCGCAGAGCGGTCTCCATAGGATTGGTGGAGCGGAATGCCGCCCACCACGAGAGTCCCCACGGGAACCGAACCCGAAAAGAAGCCGCCGTTGATTCCTCCTTCCGCTTCGAAAGCCTGGGCCAATTCGGAAAGGGCTGCACGAGGCTTGCCGATTTCCGACGCAAGCCGGACTTCGGCCCGGATCCCGTCCCGCCCAATCAACGCTGCCCAGAAAAGCGGAGGCGCGTGGGGGGCAAAAGGGGAGGGAGCCATGTGCATCCCCGAAACCCGGGGGAGGGCCGCAAAAGCCTTTGCGCAGTCCAGGAAAGAGGGGAAAGGACCCACGAGCAGGTCAACCCCCCTTTCGGGGTTCCTTCGGAGCGCAGCTGGCCAGCCAGCCTCGCCGAGAAGACCGAGTTTGGCCAACCCGGCAGGTTCCTCGAGTCCTTCTTCGAGCCTCACTTCCCAGGCATCGGATTCCGCCGCGATGCCCTCCTTGTGCAGGCGCAGTTCGAGGGAGCCGCTCTGAAGGGAGAAATCCCAATTCATCGAAGAACGGCATTCCCTTACCCATTCCAGGAAAAGCGGGAGATCCTCGGGGGTTACCCTTTCCCCAGGCAATTCGAGGAAGGGTTCGGGCGGCCGCGGGCGGATCCCGGAAGAAAGGAGCCCAACCGGGTCCGAGCCGAAAATACGCTGCAGGACCCCAAGAACATTCCCCCATCCCAAAAGGTCATAGGCGGCCTTCAAGGCTTCTCCTCGGGTTTCGCCAAAAACGGCCGGTTCCCGAATCAGCGGAGTTCCTTCCCTGGCGGTATCCGAGATCAGCCTCGGGAGAACGGACGAATTCCCGCCCTGGAGGAAGGACGTGGAGGCTCCAGCCTGTAGAGGTTGAAGAAACGGCAAAAGAGCGAAAAGCAGGGTGAGGCAGAAAGTGAAGCGTGGGTTTCTTCTCTTCATGGCGTCATCCTCGCATGAACACGCGGGTGAGGCAATGGGCAATTCTCTTGTTGACAGCCACAGACCTGCTTCGTATAATGAAGCCCGTTCGTTTCGGGGGTGTAGCGCAGCGGGAGCGCACCTGCATGGCATGCAGGGGGCCAGGGGTTCGAATCCCCTCACCTCCACCAGGAAATACAGGCCTGTCCGGAAGGAGAGGCCTTTTTCTTTTTCCTTCAGCCGGATGAACGAGAGCGAGGAGTTTGCATGCGGTTCCCCTTGGACCTAGGTTACGAAGAATGGCAAAACCTTTGCACGGAAGAGTGGGGAGAGCCCCGATTCAGGGCCGAACAGATTTGTCATTGGCTTTACTCGAAGCGAACCTTTGCCTTCGGGGAAATGACGAATCTTTCACTGGCCCTGAGGAAAAAGGCCGAGGAGACCTTTGGCGAGGCTTTGCCCAAGGAAATCAGGCGGGTCGTTTCCAGGCGGGATGGAACGGAAAAGATCCTTTGGGCCCTGCAAGACGGGGAACGGATCGAATCGGTCCTGCTGAAACAGGAAGGACGATTGACCGCCTGCGTCTCGACCCAGGTCGGTTGCCCGCTAAAGTGCTCCTTTTGCGCTACCGGCCAGTCGGGGTTTGTCCGCAACCTGTCCTGCGGAGAAATCGTCGGTCAGTTCATGGCCACGGAGAAACTGCTGGGGATGCCGATCGACAACCTGGTCTTCATGGGTATGGGGGAGCCCTTTCTGAATTTCGAAAACTTCCTGAAAGCGGTCGGCATCCTGAAACACCCGAAGATGCGGAACCTCGGTTCCCGCAGGATGACCGTGTCGACGGCGGGGATCGTGCCGTGCATCCTCGCTTTGGCGGAGGCGAACCCCGGGATCCGGCTTGCGGTGTCCCTTCATGCCCCGGACGATGACTTGCGGAGCCGTCTGATGCCCGTCAACGAACGGTATCCGATCGAACAACTCCTGTCCGCGGTCCGGGTTTACCAGGAAAGAACGAAGGACCGCGTTTCGATCGAGTACATGCTGATCGGCGGACTGAACGACACCCAAAATCACGCGAAGGCCCTTGCGGAACGGCTCAGGGGTTTGAAAAGCTTCGTGAACCTGATTCCCTGGAACCGCACCTGCCAATCGTTCAAAAAGGCCTCACCCGAAGCGATCGAGAATTTCCGCCACGTGCTCTTGTCCAGGGGGATCGAGACAGAGGTCAGGCGAGAGCGTGGCGAGGATATCGATGCCGCCTGTGGTCAGCTGAGGAGAAAAGAAGAAGGGCGGAACCGTCATTGGGATGGCCCCGCCCGGGAATAATCGTATGGATGATTGGCGGGAACGTTCCTAGAGCGGGGTCACCTCGACGGCCTGCGGGCCCTTTGCTCCTTCCACGACCTTGAAGGAAACCCGCTGATTTTCTTCAAGGGTCTTGAAGCCGTTCATCTGGATCCCTGAATAGTGGACGAAAACATCTCCGCCGCTGTCTCTGGTGATAAAGCCATACCCCTTCGTTCCGTTGAACCACTTGACGACTCCCTGCTCCATAAAGCCTGACCTCCTGCGGACCAACGCGGTCCTTCCAGAATTTTACGGCATCGGCCTGACGCTCCGGATGCCGTAAATGATTTTGTCCCAAGCCTGCTTTAACGTCAAGAGAGAGAAGAAGAAAGATCGCTCGAGAAACCAAGCAGATTGTCCGAAAAAAACACCACGCGAAAAAGAAAGGGAGCCTTCCTGGCTGGAGGCTCCCCGATCTGAAAACTGGCAGTCCCAAGGGGATTCGAACCCCTGTTCCCGGGCTGAGAACCCGGTGTCCTGGGCCACTGGACGATGGGACCTCAAAAGAACTCAAGGTGGCTGGGGAACGTGGATTCGAACCACGATCGGCTGATCCAGAGTCAGCTGTCCTGCCATTAGACGATTCCCCAATGCTCAACTCGCTGAAACTCCCGGGCGAGCGGGCATAATACTACCATGGCCTTCCTGAACGTGCAACCCCCGGGGTTCCTTTTGCCGGAATGGCAAAAAGGCCGCAGGAAGCGGGCGTGGCGAGGCTGAGTCTTGATAATTCCTCCCGACATGGTAACGTATAGGGCGTGATTGTAGAAGGAGGTGCTTTTCAGGATGATCAAGGTCGAAGGTGCCGGCTATCGGGAAGTATTGAGGAAGAGGCCCTTGAACGTCCAAGCCCTGTACGGCGAGGAACCGGTGGGGTTGGTCAGCGGCCGCGACGTCGCCGAAGCGGCGAAAAAGATCGGAGCGATCGTCCTTGCTGCAAACGTACGCAACCCGCTGACGATCAAGGGGCTCCTGAGGGCCGCGAAAAAGACGAATTCGGTGGTCCTGCTCGAGCTGGCGAAATCGGAGTCTACGTATTGCGGCTGCAATTTCGACAACGTGCCGGACTATGCAATCCGATATTCTGCCGAGCTCGGGCACGGAGTTTTTTTCGGACTCCACGTCGACCATTACGGGATCAAATCGAAGGAAGACCTGCTGAAGTCCATTTCCCACCTGAGGAAAATCATCGAGCGAGGCTGGACTTCCGTCGCCGTTGACGCCTCCCACAACCCGGATTGGGAAAACCTTTGCTTTACGCGGGATGTTGCCATGCACGTCCCCCCCTACCTCGGGCTTGAGGTTGAAGTGGGCGAGATCAAGGGCAAGGGGGAGCTATCCACGGTCGAAGAGGCGCTTTTCTTCGTGGGCGGCCTGAATGCCTGGGGGATCTTCCCCGATTACCTGGCAATTTCGAACGGTAGCCTTCATGGGACCTATGACAAGGCAGCAGGAGTGGAGGAAGGGATTGATCTCCAGAGGACCCTGGAAATCGCCCAGGCGATCCGTCCGTATGGGGTTTCGATTGCCCAACACGGCATTTCTGGCACTCCCTTCGAAAAAGTCGGACATTTTGCGGATGCGGGGATCAACAAGGGGAACGTCGGGACCCTTTGGCAGAACATCGTGTTCGGCTTGAAAATGGAGCCGCAGACGGGGAATGCGGTAATCGAGGGAGATTCCTTCATCAAGGAAAAGGACCGCGGCGTTACGGAGGCCCTGTGGCGGGAGATTGTGGCTTGGGCGGACGATCAAGGAATTAGCAGGAAGGGCGGAGATTACAAGAAGGCGAACAAGCCTTTTCATGAGCAGGTCATGGCGCTTCCCGAACCCATCCAGGATCGAATCGTCGCCGAGACGGAAGAATGGGCGACGCGCTACATCAAGGCATTCAGGGCCGAGGGATTGGCAGAAGTCCTCTTGGAAACGGTTTCCAGGCGTGCGGACGAGAACGCAGCGCCGGAAAGGGCGATCCTGAACCCAAGGAGCGAATTTACGCGCGAAAAAGCCCTTGCGCTTTCCAGGAAGGAAAACAAAAAGGGAGACTTCAGCGACTAAGGGTCCCATCGGGAAATCGTTGCAGCTTTTAGGGGGTGGCTAGTCCACCCCTCGTTTTCTGGTGTTTTTTGACGGATAGGGGCGTGATGGGATGGCAAGAATCAAGAGCCGGAAAAGGAGCCCAGCTTCAACGCCGGCGGAGCTGCGCTTCATTCCGCTGGGTGGTTTTGGAGAAATCGGCAAGAACATGCTCGTGTTCGAATACGGCGAAGACATCCTCGTTGTCGATTCCGGCCTGAAATTCCCGGATGAGGAAATGTTCGGTATCGATTTCGTCATTCCGGATGTAACCTATCTCCTGGAAAAAAAGAAGAATATCCGGGGGATCGTCCTGACTCATGGACATGAAGACCATACGGGAGCCTTGCCTTTTGTCCTTCCCCAGCTGGACGTCCCTCTTTACGGAACGGCTCTGACCCTCGGGCTTGCAAGAGGAAAGCTTTCCGAATTCGCCCCGTCCTACGAACCGCGAATGCAGGAAGTGCGGGCAGGCGAGACGATCGAGCTCGGTGCCTTTCGGATCACGTTCGTTGCGGTTTGCCATTCCATCCCCGACGGGGTGGGGCTCATCATCGAAACCCCCGAAGGGATCGTGGTCCACACGGGTGATTTCAAACTGGACCCCACTCCCATCGATGGCCGTCTGACGGATTACAATGCTTTCGCCGAGGCCGGGAAGAAAGGGGTTCGCTTGTTCATCAGCGATTCCACGAATGCCGAAAGGCCAGGGCACACCCCATCGGAAAACATCGTTGGGAAGTCCCTGGAGCAGATCCTGAGGCTGCACAAGAGCCGCAGGATTGTCGTCGCCGCTTTCGCGAGCAACATTCACCGGACTCAACAGGTCTTCGACGCGGCAGCGCGCTTCAATCGAAAAGTGGCGCTCCTGGGGAGAAGCATGGTCGCAAACGTAGAGCTCTCCAGGAAGCTCGGGTATATCCAGGTCAGCGACGACCTGCTTGTCCCGGCCAGCGAAGCGGAGCGGATCCCGGCAAACCGGCTTCTCGTCCTGACGACGGGGAGCCAGGGAGAGCCCTTTTCAGGGCTTGTCCTCATGAGCAAAGGGGAACACCGGCACATCCTTCTTGGACCGAAAGACTTGGTGGCGATTTTCGCCACGCCCATACCGGGGAACGAAAAGCTTGTCAGCCGGACGATCGACAGGCTTTTTGCCCTGGGCTGCGAGGTCATTTACGACCGGGAGCAACACGTGCATGCCTCCGGCCACGCGTCCCAGGAAGAACTGAAGATGATGCTGAGTATCGTGAGGCCGCAGCATTTCGTTCCCTTCCACGGGGAGAGAAGGCACCAGCACCGGCATGCGCAGCTGGCCATCGAAATGGGGGTGCCGGAGTCCAACGTCCACATTCTCCAGAACGGCGACATCCTGAGAATCCAGCGTGGGAAATCTCAGGTCAGGGGGACGGTGCCAAGCGGAGCGGTCCTTGTGGACGGACTCGCGATCGGGGAGATGAAGGGAAGCGTGCTGAAAGAAAGGCGCGAGCTCGCTGAAGATGGAATCCTGATTCTTTCGGTTGTGCTGGACAAAGACGGCCGGCTCGCGGGGAACATCCGTCTGGAAAGCCGTGGGTTCATTCACAGCTCGGACGCGACCGCGCTTTATGAGGAAATCCAGAAGGCGGTCCTAAAAGCGCTCGGAAGCGCAGGGGAGAAACACGTCCTGGATCCCGAAAACCTGGAAATGCGAATCCGAAGCAGGGTAAAAGAGGTGATCCGCAGGCTGACGAGGGGAACTCCCAACGTTGTGCCCATGGTGACGATACTGGAAAGAACGGAAGCAACGGCATGAATCGAAGAACCTCTCTAGCCAAAAAGGAGTGAAACTCTCGTGCCACTGACCTCGGTTCTGCAATTGCTTGGAGGTGTCGGTCTTTTCCTCTTCGGGATCAAATTGATGAGCGAAACCCTCCAGGACCTCTCCGGCGAAAAGTTGAGAAGGCTGTTCGCCACCGTGACGAAAACCCCCGTGAGGGGAATCGGCGTCGGCATCCTGGTGACGACGCTCCTGCAGAGCAGCAGTGCCTGCACCGTCATGACGGTCAGTTTCGTCCACGCGGGACTCATGTCCCTATACCAGGCGTTCGGCGTCATCATGGGGGCCAACATCGGAACCACGGTCACCGCGCAGCTCATCGCCTTCAAGTTTTCCGACTTTGCCCTTCCGCTCATCGGCATCGGCGTCCTCCTGTCCATGTTCGGTCGCAGCAAGCGGCAGAGGAGCGTTGGAAACGGCCTTGTCGGCTTCGGCCTCCTTTTCCTCGGAATGAAAACGATGGAAGGCTCGATGTCGTTCCTCCGGGGACGAAAAGACATCTTCCTTGCATTCTCGAACCATCCCCTCCTAGGGGTTCTTGCGGGAACGGGACTGACGCTTCTGGTCCAATCGAGTGCAGCCACGGTCGGCCTGGTCATCGCGATGGCTTCTCAGGGGCTTTTGGGCCTGGATGCGGGGATTCCCATTATCCTGGGGGACAACATCGGAACCACCATCACCGCGGTACTGGCTTCCATCGGCGCAAACCGGGGAGCAAAACAGGCCGCGGCCTGCCACGTCCTGTTCAACCTGATCGGCGTCGTCATTTTCATGACTGCATTCCCGCTATTTAGAGGAGCTGTCCAGGCTTCGGCGGCCTCGATACCCCGGCAGCTAGCGAACTCGCACACTTTTTTCAACGTCGCGAACACCCTGCTCTTCCTGCCGTTTTCCCGCCCCTTCGTCGCCCTAATCCAAAAGATTATTCCGGGGAAAGTGGCGGTCCTGGACATGGGGCCCCGGTTTCTCGACCGTAGGCTGATTACGGCGACTCCGGCGGCTGCGGTTCACGCGGTCAGGCAGGAGTTGGTCCGCCTCGGATTCCTGGCCGAGGAGATGCTGCAGAACGTACACGCGGCCTTTGTCGAAAAGGACCCGAAAAAGGCCGAGGAAGTCTTCCAGACGGAGAAGCTGGTCAACCAGCTGACACACGGGATCGCCCGCTATGCCGCCGAAGTGGGGCAGGCCAGCCTCTCAGAAGACCTGTCCCTGACGCTTGGAGCATACGTAAACGGGGCTTCCGATATCGAACGTGTCGGCGATCACGCAACGAACCTGACGGAACTTTTCGAATACACGCAGGAGAATCACCTGGTTTTCTCCGAGAAGGCCATGGCGGAATTCGAGGAAATGTTCACGAACGCACGCCTCGCCTTCCACCTTGCCATCGAATCCATCCTCAACGAGGACGGCGAAGCCGCCAAGGAAGTCCTGGTTCTTGAGGACAGGGTCGATGCCCTGGAGAAAGAACTGAGAAGGAAACACATCGAGCGGCTGAACACGGGGGCCTGCCAGCCCAGCGCGGGGGTCGTCTTTATCGATATCCTGAGTAACCTGGAGCGGATCGCGGACCACGGGAACAACCTCGCGCTGATGGTCCTGGACGTCATCAAGATGGACACGGAAGGGAAGCGGATCCATGACGGGAAAGTTGCTGTTGCTGGGAATCCTGCAGGGGCTGACTGAGTTCCTGCCCGTCAGCAGCTCGGGGCACCTGGCGGTTTTCCAGAACCTCGCGGGATTTGAAACCCCTCCTTTCGCCTACGACCTTGCCCTTCACGGGGCAACGCTTTTGGCCACACTGTTGTTTTTCAGGAAGGTCTGGTGGGGTGTTCTGAAGGAGTGGCTGGCTGGATGGAGGCTACCGCCCGGCAAACGGCCTTCGGGCTGGAAGATCGGTTGGGCGGTCCTCGGGGGAACGGCCGTAACGGCGAGCATCGGCTACCCCCTGAAGGGGGCCGTCGAGGCGGCATTGGGTTCGCTTTCCCTGGTCGGGGCGCTGCTTCTCCTGAACGCCGGGATCCTTTTCCTGGCGGGGAGAGTGGATCGCCGGCCGAGAGGGAAAAGCGCGAATCTGCCCGTTGGCCTGGGGGTGGGCTTTGCCCAGGGGCTCGCGGTTTTCCCGGGAATTTCTAGATCGGGGTCCACGATCTGCTCGGGACTGCTCATGGGCCTTTCTCCCGAGGCGGCGTTCGATTTTTCCTTTTTGATGTCCCTGCCCGCAGTCTTCGGGGCGATCCTGCTGGAGGTCTTCGATGCGGGCGGAATGGGCAACTTCCTTCAAAGCCTGCCCAAGGGCTGGTGGATCGGGGCTTTGTTGGCCTTCCTATCGGGGTTGTGCGCACTGGCGATCCTGAGAAGGTTTGTCGTCAAGGGCCGTTGGAACCTTTTCGCCTGCTACACGGCAGGGGTGGGCCTGATGGCCGTCGTTGCAGGATTATTGGGGAGGGGTTGAAACATGGCTTTAGCAAAGGGAGCGGGATCCAGATGGTCAATCCTGATCCTGGCGATCCTCCTGGGAACGATGCTGGGGGCCTACCTGCAAGGATTTGAGGCGACACAGGCCCTTTTCAGGGACGTGACGCGTGCCGGTTTCGATGTCCACGAAATCGACCTGATTTTCGGTACGGTCGGCTTCAAGCTCTTTCTCAGGCTGAACCTGGGGTCCCTGCTCGGCGGTCTCTTTGGCCTCTGGATCATCCGCTGAGGCGAAAGCGGGTCGGTGAAATGAAACCGCTGGTCCTCGCTTCGAAAAGCCCGAGAAGAGAAACGCTGCTTTCGACCCTGGGCTGGAAGTTCCGGATCGTCGACCCGGGAGTCGAGGAACGCCACTTGGCGGGAGAATCTCCCGAGAAAGCCTGCAGGAGACTTGCAATCGAGAAGGCCAGGGCCGTGTCGGGCCGGTTTCCGGGAAACCTTGTGATCGGTGCCGACACGATCGTCGTCCACCAGGGGAAAATCCTGGGGAAACCGAAAGACGCCCCGGAGGCCTTCGAGATGCTCCGCTCTCTTTCGGGTAGCCGGCACGAGGTGATGACGGGCGTCGCCCTCTGCCATGGAGGGCTTTGCCTTGACGAAGTCGAAAAGACCCTCGTTTCCTTTCGTCCCCTTTCCGACGAAGAGATCGCGGCATACGTCGCAACAGGTGAGGGGAGGGACAAGGCCGGCGCCTATGCGATCCAGGGCCGCGGCGCCCTGCTCGTTTCCGGAATTTCGGGATGCTATTTCAACGTCGTGGGACTTCCCTTGTTCAGGTTGAGCCTGTTACTGGAACGATTCGGGGTCCCCCTGTCCCGTCAATGGGAGGTCAGTCGATGAAATTTCGACGGAACTTGCTGCACCTTGTCTTCCTGGTGGTGATCCTTTCCCTTTCGCTGGCAGCCTTGCTCCCGCGGTGGAAAGCCGAACGGATGCACCGGAATTTCGCCATGGTCGTCGAAAGCAGTGAAATCCTGAGCCTCTCCAGACAGGAAGGACGGCCGTTGGAACTCCTGCTCGCGGAGATGAAAGAGCAGAAGCTTGAAGGGATCGTCGTCAACGAACTGACGGGCCTGGATCTACTGGAAGGCCAGTCCGGCTTCCTTTTCGGGCCGCTCGCCAGGATTCCGGAAGCCAGGTCCCTGTTTCCTGGTGCATCCGGGGACCTTGCGGTGATCGCCTTCTCCATGGACCGACGTTGGTCGGACGAAGCCACCTCCTACCTGAAGGCGAAATTTCCCGATCTTCTCTCGAATTCAACGGTTCAAATGGAATACCTCCTTTTGCCGCGTTCGGCGTTTGAACTGGAAAAAGCGGGGGTGGTCCCCGATTTTGAAGGGCTCGACCTGGCGAGGAAGGCCGGCCTCCCGGTACTCTTCAGGCCAGTACCGTGCCCAGGGGCAGGAGGGGGGCGCGTCGTTTCCTCCCTGCAAACCCTGGCGGACAGGCGGCCGGAGATCCGCGGGATTCTGCCGCAGGGGCTTTTCGTTCCCGGTGCACCGGATATCCAAAGGATCGGGGAATGGATCCGGGAAAAGGGACTTTTCCTGGCACAGGCCGAATTCAGCCGGCAATACGGGGCTGAAAGGCTGAACCGTTCCTCCTATCCTGCCTTGGTCCCGATTCACAGCGTTACCACGGACGAGATCCTGGTGAAGCGGATTTCCAGGGATGCCATCGTCGAACGGATGGTTCGTGCCTTCGTGGAACGATCCGTGCCGTTGCTGCTGATCCGGTCTTACGAAATCGAACCCGGAGGCCGCTATGCCGCTGTTTTGTCCGATATGAACCGAATTCGTGAAGACCTGGAACGGAGAGGGTATCGGAGCGGATGGCCCGAGCCCATCGGGGACTGGCCAAATTCTCCTGCGGGAGCCTCTGCTTACGGGTTGGCGGTGGCCCTTCTCTGCGTGCGGCTGTTCCTACGGTTTTCCGGGAAAATGAGTGAACCGGCCGGGTGGCAGGAAGCGGCCGTTCTCCTTGCGGGCGGCACCGTACTGGCGTTTTTGATGCTTCGCCTGCCGCTGGTGGCCAGGCTCTCTGGAGCCTTCGGAAGCGCTTTCCTTGCTGCAGAAGTGTGTCTCTGGGCACTCGGCGAGGTGCGGAAACCGGTTTTCGGGCTATTGGGGGCCCTGTTGCTCACCATCACGGGAGGGCTCGCTCTAGCGGCTTTCTTCAGCACTCCGATGACGATGCTAAGGCTCCAGCCCTTTTCAGGGGTCAAAATGACCTTGTTGTTGCCCCCGATACTGGTCCTGGCCCATGACTTCCTGACCGGGGTCGCTCCCGAAAGCCCCCGCAAACTGCTTGCCAGGCCGATGGTCTGGCTCGAGTTCCTCCTGGTTTGTGTGATCCTCCTTGCTGCCGGAGTGCTGGCGCTACGAAGCGACAACACGGCCTTCGTCGGCGGCTGGGAGAGGACCCTGAGGGATTTGCTGGAGCGGGCGCTGGTAGCCCGCCCAAGGACAAAGGAGCTCTTCATCGGTTACCCGGCCCTGATCCTGTGGTACGCCATGGCAAGGGCGAACTGGGGGCGCCAGGCATGGATCCTGCCGCGAGTGGCGGCCTCGATCGGCTTTGCCTCGGCCGTGAACAGCTTCTGCCACTTTCACACCCGCTTGCCGTTCATTCTTTTCCGGGTTTTCAATGGCTGGTGGACTGGAATCGCCATGGGGATGGTCCTCATCTGCCTGTTGAAGTTCGGGCTGCTTCCGCTGGTTTCGAGATGGAGGCCTGTCCGTTGGAATTAGGGCGCCGTTTCGATGTGGCTCTATGTGGCTACTATGGTTTCGGGAACCTGGGGGACGAGCTCCTCGCCCAGGCCGCCGTTCGGCTCCTGGAGGGCTGCGGCGTCCAGCGGGACAGGATTGTTGTCCTATCCAATGATGTTGCTGAAACGACCCGTTTTCTGGGTACCGCTGCCGTAAACCGATGGAACATGAGAGATGTCTTCGCCGCTTTGAGGGAAAGCCGGACACTCCTCCTGGGAGGAGGCGGACTTTTTCAGGATTCCACCAGTTTCCGCTCGCCGCTCTACTATTGGGGAATCGTTCGGATGGCAAAGCTGGCGAACTGCCGACCGTGGTGCTTCGGTCAGTCCGTCGGGCCATTGAACGGGACCCTCCAGAGGTTTCTTGCCCGTGATGCCTTATCTGCCTGTGAGCGCAGGGGGGTACGGGATCGCCTTTCCATGGAGACCCTCGCTGGGTGGGGACTGGGGGCGGTCCTCTCCCCTGACCTGGTTTTCGGGCTGGACTCGCTACCCTTCGACGGAAAAGCGGGGGAGCCGAGGTTGGCCTTGAACATCCGCCCGTGGAGAAACGGCTTGCCTGAACAAGTTGCGGAAAAGGTTGGAGAGTATGCGAGGTCCCGCGGGCTTTCGGTCCGCGGCATCGCCTTGGCCGAAGAAGATGCCAGGACGATGGAGGAGCTTGGCTGTCGCGGACTGCTCGAGCTGGAAGGAATCGATCGGTGGAATCCAGGGGCAAGGGATTCCCTCGCTTTTCCTGGAGGGTGCATGGGAGCGGTTGGGATGCGGCTGCATTTTTGCATTCTTTCCGCGATGGCAGGGATCCCTCTTCTGTCGGTTCCCTACGATCCGAAAGTCCAGGGGTTTGCGGAGATGCTGAACGTGCCGACCTGGAAACCCGGGATGGCGATTTCGATTCCGGCCGAAGATCGCCTTCAGAGGATCTCTGGTTTAAGGGAAGATGTCGGAAGAATTTTCCGGGAAACCTATTTGAGCCTCGGGGAGAGATGATGGAATGAACCGGGATCAAATTCTTGAACTGAAACGGACGGCCCTGGAAGTTCGGAAGGATGTCGTGCGGATGGTGGGGTTGAGCCGGGCGTCCAACCTCGGTTCTTCACTGTCTGTTGTCGACATCCTGACCGTTCTCTATTTCTACGGCCTGTCGGTGAAACCGCAAGACCCGAAATGGCCGGAACGGGACAGGCTGGTGGTGGGGAAATCCGATGTGGCTCCAGCGCTTTATGCAATCCTTGCGAGGAAAGGGTTCTTCGAGCGGGAAGAACTTTGGAGCTATCGCAGGCTAGGGGCGATGCTCCAGGGAACCCTCGATCCCAGGAGAACGGCAGGGGTCGAAGCTCCCGGAAGCGGGCCCGGCATCGGCCTGGGGATCGCAAACGGGATCGCGGCTGCCTGCAGGATGGATCATTTGCCCGCTAGGGTCTTCTGTTTCGTTGGGAACGATGAACTGCACGAGGGCTCGATCTGGGAATCCGCCCAGTCGGCGTCGAAATTGCGCCTGGGCCGCCTGACCGCTGTCGCCGAGCTCCACGAACAAGGACCGCAAGGGAGCGGGGTTGAAGCCATGCTTACGGAAGCCGTTGCGGAGCGGTTCGAGGCCTTCGGGTGGGAAACTGTGATCTGTGACGGACACCGTATCGAAGCGCTGGCGGATTCTTTTTCCCAAAGTGCACCGGCGGAAGGACGCCCGAGGGCGGTTATCGCGAAAACCCGCTGGGGAAAAGGAGTTGCCTCCTTGGAAAACGGCACTTGGCAGGCTTTTGAGCTTCCGAACCGGGAGCGGGTGGAACGTGCCCTGCTCGAACTCGAGAAAACCGGGAGAAGGCTTTTGGAGGAGATGGATCGATGAGCGAAGAACGAGTCCTTGGAGGCATGGAAGAGGCGATACTGGAAACCCTCCGTGAACAGGCTGCGCTGGATCCTTCTCTTTTCCTCCTGACGGCCGGCAAGAAGAAAGAGGATGTTCTGGAGTCTTTCGGGAAGGAATACCCGAACCAGTTCTTGGCGCCTGCCTTGTCTGCGAAGGATACGGTGCTGTTTGCTGCGGGACTAGCCCTTTCGGGACGCAAGGTCTGGATCCATTCCCCCTCGCCCCTTCCTGTTTTTCAAGCCTATGACGCCCTTCGGGCTGCGATCGCGATCCCCTCTCTGCCGGTCAGTTTCCTCCTGACCTACGCGGGGCTCACCGGAGGAGAAGACGGGACGATGACCCAGGTCCTGGAGGATCTGGCCTTTTTGAGGGCGCTCCCGAACGTTTCGATCGTGGTGCCTTCGGACGGACCCTCGGCAGGGCAACTTGTCAAGGAAGCCATTAGGGGGAGCGGACCGTACTTTTTCCGGCTTTGCCCGCTTCCGCTGCCCGAGCTTCCAAGGCCGGACGGATCCGGTTTCCAGCCGGGAGGAGCCTCCATTTTGCGGGAAGGCGATGGGGTGACCCTCTGCGCCTGTGGTACGATGGTGCACGAAGCGCTCAAGGCATCCGCGATCCTCTGCCAGCAAGGCATCGAGGCGGAAGTGATCGACTGTTATTCGGTCAAGCCGCTTCCCGCACAGGCGATCACGGCTTCGGTCCGAAGAACGGGTTGCTGTGTGGTCGCCGAAGAGCACAGCAGCTCGGGTGGCCTTGGGGGGGCGATCGCGGAACTGGTCTGCCAGTCTTCTCCCGTTCCGGTCAAGTTCGTTTCCGTGCAGGACCGGTTTGGTCAAAGCGGTGGAGCCGAGGAGCTGCTGGAATATTACGGCTTGTCCTTCAAGGAAATCCTGAGCGCCGCATCGCAGGCCTGGACGATGAGGAGGCGTTAGCTTGGAAATTCGAATGGCGGGTGTAACGAAAACGTTCGGAGAGGACATTACCGCCCTGGAAGACGTTTTCCTGAACGTACCCAAGGGAGATTTCGTGTACCTCGTTGGGCCGACCGGTTCAGGAAAGACGACCCTCCTGAGGATCCTGAATCGGGAACTCCTGCCGACTCGTGGGCAGGTTTTCGTCGGCGAATACAACCTGAGGAAGCTGAGGCGAACAAGGGTTTGCCAATACCGGAGAGCCGTGGGGATGGTCTTCCAGGACTACAGGCTTCTCGAAGACCGCACTGCCCTGGAAAACGTCGCCTTCGTCCTGGAAGCGGTTGGAGCTTCCAGGAAGGAGGCAATCGACAGGGCAGGAGAAGTCCTTGACTGCGTGGGGATGTGGAGGCGGCGATTCCTGTACCCAAGGGAACTTTCGGGTGGGGAGCAACAGAGGGTTTCCATTGCCCGATCGATTGCCAACGATCCCCTTCTTCTGCTTTGCGATGAACCGACCGGCAACCTCGATCCGCAGACGGCAGGAGAAATCATGCAGCTTCTCCTGTCGATCAACGCCTCGGGAACGACCCTGATCATGGCGACGCACAACCGGTACCTTGTGGATGCATACAGGCAGCGGGTCGTAGAGCTGAAGATGGGCAGGATCGTTCGTGACCAGGAAAGGGGAAGGTACGAAGTCGATGAGGAGCTTTAGCTTTGCCGTTCGCGACACCGTGCGTTTGATTCGCCGGAGTCCTGGCATCAGCGGCTTGACCTTCCTGACCGTGCTGGTGGTTTTTTTCTTTGTCGGCTGCAGCTTCCTCCTGGCGCTGAACACTCGGCACGTCATCTCCGTCGTGGAGGGTGAACTGGTGGTCCAGGCCTACCTGCAGCCAAAGGCCGATCTCGGCGGGCTCGCGAAGAAAGTGGAGAAAATGCCCCACGTGACGGGTGTGCGGCCGATTTCACCGGAGCAGGCGCTTGAGCTTCTGAAAGCCCGCCTCGGAAACCAGAGCGCCGCGGTCACGCTCCTCGGAGAGAACCCTCTCCCTGCGAGCCTGGAAGTCCGGGTGGACAAGGCTTCAAGCGTATCCGGAATCGCGCGGGAGCTCGTCGCGATGCCGGAGGTGGAAGACGTCGTGTATGCCGGCAAGGTTGCCGAAAAACTCGCTCGCCTTTCCCGCTTTGCCGAGGTGTTTTCGCTGTTCCTGCTGGTGTTCGCCGGGCTTGCCGGAGCCCTCGTGCTCTATAACACCATTCGGGTTGCCATTTATTCCCGCAAGCAGGAAATCGAAGTGATGCTCCTGGTCGGTGCCATGCCGGGCTTCGTCGCCCTGCCGTTTGTCCTTCTGGGCCTCTTTTGGGGACTTACCGGGACAATTGCCGCTTCGGCCGTTCTCGGGGTGCTGTACAAGTCCTTTGTGGCTTCCGTCCAGAACACGCTGCCCTTTATCCAGCTGGTCGACAGCCCCCAGCTTTACCTGAAGCTCGCCCTGGTTCTCATCGGCGGAGGCATCTCACTAAGCTGGCTCTGCAGCTGGGTGGCGGTCGAAAAGCATATTGCCGAAGCGATGAAACCTTCGTGACGGGAGGCCCCCATGAGCATCGGGACGTTGAGAAAACTTATCCTGGCCGGTACCTTCTTCCTCGCCCTCACGGGTTTGCTTTCGGCTGCGGCGACAGCCGGTTCGGACCTGGAAGAACAGATCCGGAAAGAGGAAGCCCGTCTTTCGGAGCTGCAGGGACAGGTGACGATGCACCGTAAGAAGCTCGACGAAGCAAGGGTCAGGGAAAAGAGCGTTCTGTCAAGAATCGAGGAGTATAACCAAAAGGTCGCATTGACGGGACAGCGGATCAACGTCATGCAACTCAAGCAAAAAAGGGTCGAAATCCGGATCGCCGAATTGACGAAAGAGATCGCCTACACCGAAGGGCAAGTCCAGGATTTGAAAGCCGCCCTCGCGGCCAGGATGAACGCGATTTATCGATACGGGGGAATCGCGGAACTCAACCTTTTCTTCTCTTCCAGCACCATCAACGAGGCGATCGTTAGTTCCTACCTCTTATCCAGGATTGCGGACCAGGACCGGGAGATTTATGGGAAATACATGGACCGGATCCGGCGCCTGGAGCAATCCCGCCGGGATCTCGCCATCCAGACGCAACGCCTGTCGGAACAGAAACGCGAGCTCGAGCTTGAACGGGCCGAACACCGCAAGGCGGTAGAGAAAAGCAGCCGCTACCTGAGCCAGGTGAAAAGGGAAAAGGAGCTGCACGCGGCCGCAGTAAAGGAGTTGTTGAGGGCCCAGCGCGAGCTCGAGAGCAAGGTGAGAAGCCTTCTCGAACAAAAGAGACGGTTGGCGAGAAAAAGGGCTCCAGGTCAAGTGTTCCCTTCCTATAGAGGGGGGGCCCTTCCCTGGCCCACGACTGGAACGGTGAACAGCGAGTTCGGGATGCGCCTTCACCCTCAGTTCAATACAAAGATCATGCACTCGGGAATTGACATTGCTGCTCCGATCGGGACCCCGGTCATCTCTGTGGCAGCGGGGCAGGTCCTTTACGCTGGTTGGATGAGGGGATATGGACAGACCGTCTTAATAGACCACGGGGGGGACCTGATGACCATTTATGGGCATCTTTCCCGAATGGACGTCTCGGAAGGTCAGTCGGTCGCCGCCGGACAGATCATCGGAGGAGTGGGCAACACAGGGATATCGACGGGGAGTCACCTCCATTTCGAGGTGAGGATCAACGGCGTAGCAAAAAACCCGAGAGCGTACCTTCGCGCCCGGTAAAGCGAAATGCTGAGGATGTGATCCGGAATGTGGAAAAGAGCGCGTGACTTGATCGTAGGAATCCTGATCGGAATCCTTTTGACCGGGGTGTGGGTGACCGCCAGGGCTGAGAGCGGAACGGACCTTACAAGCGTGATCCCGTTCAGCGCTCAGGCGTTGTGGCTCATGAAGCAGACTCGTTCCCTTCTCGAGACCTACCACGTGGACGGCGATAAGCCAGTCGAGGAGAAAAAGCTGCTTTACGGAGCCGTAAGGGGAATCCTTCAGGCTTGGGGCGATCCCTATACACGTTTCCTGGATCCTGCCCAGCTGAAGGAAGAAGAAATCGAAGTCCAGGGTGAATACGGCGGGCTTGGCATCTACATCGGGCAGAAAGACGGCCGGACTCTTGTGATCAGCCCCATAGAAGGGACTCCGGCGGACCGGGCGGGGATCAAGCCAAATGACGAAATTGTCAAAATCGGTGAAGATGTCATCTTCGGGTGGGACCAGGATCGGGTTGTAAAGGCCCTCCGAGGGCAGGCCGGGACCAGCGTTACGATCTGGATCCGCCGTGAAAAGGAAGAGCGCCTACTGAAGTTCGACCTAAAAAGGGAAAACATCGCCCTGAAAACAGTGAAGCTGGAAAAACTGGAGGACGGGCTCGTGTATATCCGCCTCAGTTTTTTCAACGAGAAGACCGCCGAGGAGATGAGGAAGGCTCTCGCCCAGGCGAACGGGATGAAGGCGAAGGGAATCGTCCTGGATTTGAGAAACAACCCGGGTGGGTTGTTGAACGCCGCGACCGAGGTCGTGGACATGTTTGTCGACAGTGGTGTCATTGTCGGCATGAAGGGCCGTTTCGAACGGGCAAACGAGGTGATTTACGCGACCAAGGGAACCCAAACCCGCCTTCCGGTGGTGGTTTTGGTCAACGAGGGAAGCGCAAGCGCTTCGGAGATCGTTTCGGGAGCACTGAAAGACCTGAAAAGGGCGAAAATCGTCGGCAAAAAGACTTTCGGAAAAGGATCCGTGCAGACCCTTTTCCATCTTTCTGACGGCTCGGCAATGTTTATCACGATCGCCCGTTACTATACGCCCTCCGGGCTCGTCATCGATCACGTGGGGTTGAAGCCGGACCTGGTGGTCGAAGGTGAGCCGAAAAGGGATCATAAAAAGGACGTGCAGTTGCAGAAAGCCATTCAGGAACTGAAAAAGAAGCCGGAAAAGCAGGGCTGAAAAGTCCGCGGATGACAGAAAAACAAGGACTTTCAAACGGAATGGCTTGGCAGGCCAAGATGAAAAGGGAAAGAACTTTAATCCTTTGGGCACTTGTGGGCCTGGCGCTGGCGGCCGGGCTCCTTCTCATCGGGGCATCGAAACTGCGCACGGGGGGAGCTGGCTCGGTACACGGGGAACAAGCCCGGGTGTTTCAAAAATCGAGCGGGCCCGCTGCAGATAGTGAGTCTTTCCCCGAAGCGAAGCCCGAGAACGGGAAAGAAGATTCCAGGCCCACAATCGTTCTGATCGTCGATGATGTCGGTTTTTCCCTTTCCTCGGCGAAAGAGCTCCTTGATGTTAAGGTTCCGTTGACTTGGAGCATCATCCCCTACCAGAGCCATAGCCTGTCTTCCCTGAAGCTGGCGAAGGAACACGGCGTTCCCGTGATGCTGCATCTTCCCATGGAAGCCGAAGTGGATCGGCCGGGCATGAAGTGCCAGGTCAATCTTGAAATGGATTCCCAATCCATCCGGAGTTTTGTCAGAAGGGCAGCAGGATCCCTGCCTGGTGTGATTGGTGTCAATAACCATCGAGGATCCCGCGCGACATCGACACCGCGAGTCATGGAAGCGGTGCTTTCTGAGGTCAAAGAAATGGGCCTGATCTTCGTTGATAGCCGGACAAGCGGCAAGAGTGTCGCCTTCCGGATGGCGCAGGAAATGAAGATTCCCGCCCTACGAAACGATGTTTTCCTTGACCACGAGGCAAGCCCGGCGGCGATGAGAAAGGCCTTGGACCGTGCAATCACGATTGCGAGAAAGCAGGGATCGGTCGTGGTGATTGCCCACGTGCGGCCGGAAACACTGAAATTCTTGAAAACCCTGAGCGAAAGCAGGCCCGAGGATGTAAAATGGATTTCTGTGCCTGAAGCCGTTCGACGATCTCCAGGTTCAAGTCAAGGAGGAATGACGCAGTGAAGGGAAAAGCTGAAGTCATCATCGGCGCCCAGTGGGGCGATGAGGGTAAAGGACGGATTGTGGATGCCCTGGCGGACCGGGTGGATGTCGTTGTCCGTTACCAGGGAGGCGCGAACGCAGGCCACACGGTGGTTGTCGAGGGAGAAAAGCACGTCTTCCACCTTTTGCCCTCGGGAATGCTCTATCCCGGGAAAACTTGCGTGATCGGGAACGGCGTCGTTGTCGACCCGGATCAGTTCCTGGCGGAGATCGGCGAGTTGAGGGAAAAGCGAAAGGACAAGGCAAGGCTGATCCTTTCGGAGGCGTCGCACGTAGTCATGCCTTACCATAAAATCATCGACGAAGCGGAAGAGAAAAGACGATCCAAGGGGCGGAAGATAGGCACCACCAAACGCGGGATCGGCCCCTGTTACGCCGACAAGGTCAACCGGATCGGCATTCGCGTCGGAGACCTCCTGGATCCGGATGCCCTGAGGGGGAAAATCATCGAAAACCTGGAGATCAAAAACCTGCTCCTGACACGGATTTTCAACATGGCACCGATTCCCTTCGACGATTTGATGGAGAAAGCTCTGGGCTGGGGGCAGCAGATGCGGCCCTATATCGGTGACGGAACGGCAATCGTCAACGAAGCGCTCGACAAGGGGAACGGTGTCCTTTTTGAAGGAGCCCAGGGAACGCTTCTGGATATCGACCACGGAACCTATCCCTTCGTGACGAGCTCAAGCGCCTCCGCCGGAGGAGCCTGTATCGGGACGGGAATCGGACCTACCAGGATCGACCGGGTCCTGGGCGTCGCGAAGGCCTATTGCACCCGAGTTGGGGAGGGCCCCTTCCCAACGGAGGAACTGGGGGAAATCGGGGAACGGCTTCGAGAGGCCGGCGGAGAATACGGCGCCACGACGGGAAGGCCCAGGCGGTGCGGTTGGCTGGACATGGTCGCCCTGCGGTATGCCGTCCGGGTCAACGGGCTTGGAGGGATCGCCCTCACCAAACTGGATGTCCTGACCGGCCTGGAAGAAATCAAGGTCTGCACCCGGTATGAGATCGACGGCAAGCGCCACGAGATCCTCCCTTCACGGTTGCCGGAAAGGGAAGACATTCGCCTTCATTACGAGTCCCTAAAGGGCTGGAGCGAGGATATCTCCGAGTGCAGGCGCATCGAGGATCTGCCTCCGGAAGCGAGGGATTACGTTCGGTTCATTGAGGAAAACTGCAAGGTCCCCGTTGTCCTCATCGGGGTCGGAAGCGGAAGGGAGCAGACGATCCTCTGCGGTCTCTAGGCAAGCCCGAGCAAGAAATACGAGACGAAAAAAGGCGGCGGGCCGAATGGTCCGCCGCCTCGCCTTTTTCTGGTGGGCGACACAGGGATCGAACCTGTGACTTCTTCCGTGTGAATGGGATTTACCCCCAAAAACGATTAAACGCCAGAAACGACAAAGCAAAAAGAAA
>JALHIN010000011.1:0-73235 GCA_022839995.1 Synergistota bacterium | reverse complement strand
ATCGCCGCCGTCAGCGTCGTCTTCCCGTGGTCGATGTGACCGATCGTGCCGATGTTCAGGTGCGGCTTCGTCCTCTCAAAATGCTCCTTCGCCATCTTTAAACCCCTCCTTGTTTAGAACCGCTCGTTTCGTCAATGTTTCAGGACTTTTTCGGCCACTTCCGGGCCGACTTCCGCATATTTCTGGAACTTCATCGAGTAGGAGGCCCTCCCGGAAGTCTTGCTCCGCAAGTCCGTCGCGTAACCGAACATTTCTGCAAGCGGGACCAGGGCACGCACGATCCGGGCATTGCTCCGCATCTCCATTCCCTCGACGCTCCCGCGCCGCGAAGCAAGGTCGCCCATGACATCTCCGACATAGTCCTCGGGAGTGACGACCTCAACCTCCATAACCGGTTCCATCAGGACCGGAGAAGCCTTCTTCATGGCCTCCTTGAAAGCCATCGACGCCGCGATCTTGAAAGCAAGCTCGGAGCTGTCCACTTCGTGGTAACTTCCGTCCACGAGGGCGATCTTGACCCCGATGACCGGGTACCCGCCGAGGATACCGTTGTTCCTGGCCTCCTCGAGCCCCTTTCTGACAGCCGGGATGAACTCCTTCGGCACGACCCCGCCGACGATCCGGTCCTCGATTTCGAATCCAACGTGATCGGGCAGGGGTTCCATCTCGATGACGATGTCGCCGTACTGGCCATGTCCACCGCTCTGCCGGACGAACTTTCCCTGTGCTCGCGCAGCGTTGCGGATCGATTCCCTGTAGGCGACCTGCGGGCGTCCGACCCGGACCTCGACCCCGAATTCCCTCTTGAGGCGGTCAACCAGGATTTCGAGGTGCAGCTCTCCCATCCCCTGTATGATCGTCTGTCCGGTTTCTTCGTCGACATGGACGCGGAAGGTGGGATCCTCTTCCGCCAGAGCCGACAGCCCCTTCGAAAGCTTGACCTGGTCCGCCTTGCTGAGCGGCTCGACCGCCAGGTCGATGACCGGTTCGGGAAATTCCAGGGATTCAAGGACAATCGGTCGGCCTTCTTCACACAAGGTCTCGCCCGTCCTGGTTCCCTTCAACCCGGGGAGGGCGATGATCGCCCCTGCTTCCGCGGTTTCAAGCTCCTCCCGCTTGTTCGCGTGCATCCGGAGGATCCGACCGATCCGTTCGCGCTTTCCGGTCGTGGCATTCAGGACGCTCTGCCCTGCTTCGATCCGACCGCTGTAGATGCGGCAGAAAACAAGACGACCCACGAAGGGATCCACCATGATCTTGAAGGCCAGGGCCGTAAAGGGTTCTTCTTCGGAGGGGATTCTCTCCTCTTCTTCGTTGGTATCCGGGTTGATTCCCCGGATCGGCGGAAGATCGAGGGGGCTCGGAAGGTAATCGACAACCGCATCAAGGACGAGCTGGATCCCCTTGTTCTTGAAGGCCGAACCGCACAGGACGGGAACGACCTTCATTTCGATCGTCCCCTTTCGGATCGCCCTCTTGAGCATTTCCACGGGAATTTCGCGACCCTCGAGGTAGAGCTCCATCACTTCTTCATCGACATCCGCAATGGTCTCGATCAAAAGTTCCCGGGCCATCATCGCGTCTTCCTGGAGCTCGGCGGGAACGCTGACCACCTTGTAGTCCACGCCGAGGTCGTCCTGGTAGATCACGGCCTTGAACGCGACCAGGTCAACCATTCCCGTAAAGCTGTCTTCAATTCCGATCGGCAGATGCAGAGGCAGCGGCTTCGCTCCCAGCCGCTCCCTGATCCCCTCCACAACCGCGTTGAAATCCGCCCCGACGCGATCCATCTTGTTAACAAAGGCAATTCGGGGGACCCCGTACCGGTCAGCCTGCCGCCAAACCGTCTCGGATTGGGGTTCAACTCCGCCGACCGCGCAGAAGACGGCAACCGCGCCGTCCAGGACGCGCATCGACCGCTCCACCTCAACCGTAAAGTCCACGTGCCCGGGCGTATCAATAATATTGATATGAGCCTCATTCCAAAGGCACGTAGTTGCGGCCGAGGTGATCGTGATCCCCCGCTCCCGTTCCTGTTCCATCCAGTCCATCGTTGCGGCACCTTCGTGGACCTCTCCCATCTTGTGCTTTCTCCCCGTGTAGAAGAGAATGCGCTCGGTGGTCGTGGTTTTCCCCGCATCGATGTGGGCGGCGATTCCGATGTTTCGGATATTCCTCAGATCGACTTTCGGCATGATTTCAGGCTCCCCGGTGCCAGCAGCCCCTGCAGTACTTCATCGCAGATCTACCAGCGGTAATGCGCAAACGCCCTGTTGGCCTCCGCCATCTTGTGCGTATCTTCGCGCTTTTTCATGGATGCACCTTCGCCCTTGAACGCGTCCGTGAACTCCCGCGCAAGGCGCTCCACCATCGGCATCCCCTTCTTCGCCCGGGCGTACTGGATGATCCAGCGGATGGCAAGAGCTTCCGCCCTCTCGGGCCCCACTTCCACGGGAACCTGATAGGTGGCACCGCCGACACGCCGCGGCTTGACCTCGACAACCGGCTTCACGTTGTCCATGGCCTTACGGAACACTTCTTCGGGCTGCGTATTCAACCGCTTGGCAGAGAGCTCGAGGGCCCCATAGACGATTTTCTCGGCCGTGCTTTTCTTCCCGCAATACATGACGCAGTTGACAAACTTCGTAAGGGCGGGCATCCCGAAAACCGGATCCGCCGCCTGTGTCCTTTTTCTAACGTGCCCCTTTCGTGGCATGGGCTAAAGCCTCCCTTTCCGGAAAGAAACTATTTCGGGCGCCGTGCCCCGTACTTCGAACGGCTCTGCCGGCGGCCTTCAACCCCGCCACAGTCCAACGTTCCGCGGATGATGTGATAGCGCACGCCGGGCAAGTCCTTGACACGCCCGCCGCGGACAAGGACCACGGAGTGCTCCTGCAGGTTGTGGCCGACGCCGGGAATGTAGGCGGTCACTTCGATCCCGTTGGTGAGACGGACACGGGCCACCTTCCTCAAAGCGGAATTCGGCTTCTTCGGCGTGACGGTGTAAACACGCGTACAAACCCCCCTGCGAGAGGGGTTTCCCTGAAGGGCGGGAGCGCTGGAACGTTCTCTCTTTTCTTCCCGCCCGAGGCGGATCAACTGACTGATCGTTGGCACAAAGATTCCCTCCTTTCCCTACTCGATGTTCTTCCACTTCTCCCTGAGCAGCCCTGCGGCAGCCGCCTTCCTCGAGATGGCGCAGGCTCGGCCCAGCATTTCCATGGTCTCGCACCACTCCAACTCGAGATTCTGCCTTTCAGCCTCTTCAAGGAGCTCCTTGACCCGTTCCTCTTCAGCGTCACGCGCGAGAAAGAGCTTTTGCAGCTGCCCCGACCGCATCTTCCTGGAAACCTGGCGAACCCCGACAACCCTGCGGTTCGATGCCAGCTCATTCAAAGGCACAGCAATCCCCCCTGTGCGGACGCACCGAGACATAATATCAACCGGGGAGGCCCCTGTCAAGAAAAACGGGTAGCCTCCCCGGCTCAGCTCAACTTTCCGATGGTACTTTTCTTCGAATTACGCTTTTTCCTGCATTTCGACGCGGCGGTAACACTCGGCCCCGGTCCCTGCCGGAATCAGGTGCCCGATGATCACGTTCTCCTTGAGCCCCTTGAGGGTATCCACATCTCCGCGAACCGCAGCCTTGGCCAGGATCTGGGCCGTCTGCTGGAACGAAGCGGCGCTCATGAAGCTGTCCGTGGCCAAGGCGGCTTTAGTCACGCCATGGACGACGGGACGCCACTGCGGCTCTTCCCTCATCCTTCGGACAAACGAAACCCGCTGGATCAGCCGCTTGGTTTCAACGGAACTCGAGATCGGCCTGACGACCACTTCATGGAATTCTCCCCGCACGAGGCGGTCAATGACTTCGCGACTGATCTCCGTTCCGGCGTCTACAAGCAATTCGCCCTTTGAATCGAAAACCGGCTCCAACAGGACCTTCCCGTAGGCGATGTCGCTCAGGACCTGCCCCAGGAGTTTTTCCCGCGTCAGGATTTCCTGCGTTTCCCCGTCGAGTTCGACTGCCGAGATCTGCCCCTCCACCAATCCTCGGACGACCCTGCCGTCCAGAATCCGGCCGATGTCGTTCACCGGATTTCCCTGCGGATTGATGGCCTGCTTGATCGGCCGGCTGAAGAACTTCTCGATCAGGTAGTGGTTCAAGGCATCGCCGATGTTGTGCCTGGAAGGCGCGCGCCAAACCTTCACGAGGCTCGCATTGGCCTCCTTCAGCTTTTCCAGCGCCTCGGGCGTTAGCGCCCTGTCGCGGCTCAGGACGACCTTCCCGCCGGAAACGACGTCCTCGGCGAGGTAGGCTCCCCGTTCCAGGCCGGCAAGGGTTTCGGTATCCCTCACGCAAAGGATTTGAGGCTTGCCGCGTGTAATGGCCAAAAGGTCCTGAAGCTCCAAAGCCACCGTGGGCTCAATCACGGAATGGTTCTCCAGAGAGACAGGGGCAATGAGTTCAAGCCCTTCCATCTCCCGACGGAATGTCGCTTCCCCGAGGATGACTCGAACCAGCCCTTCTCCGTCCTCCACCGTGATCTCCCTTGCAGCGGATCCGGGCTGGATCAGCCGCTCGATCGTGTCCGCATCAAGGGCGCGCCCTTTCAAGGAAAGGATGTTGTCGATCCCGCTCTGTCCCTCGATGTCCCGCAGCGTCTTGCCCTGCAGGAAATCCAGAGCCTCGCCGAGACACCTCTCGTTTTCCTTCCGAATCCGATCCAGTTCCTGGTCAAGGTCGTCAAGCCACGCCAGTTCGTTCGCAACAAAGGAGCTATCCCCTTCCTCGGTGATCCAGACGCGGTTCACCGGGGCTACTTTCCGCAGGATGACCTCGATGTGCTTGTTGTTGATCGACACGCCCTGGGAGAAATACACCTCCTGGATGCCGTCGACGAGGTATTTCTGCACTGCTTCCAGCCCCTCAACCTCGAGCAGCTGCTGCGGATCGATATACCCTTCGGTCAGGCACTGCCCCTTCTTCACGAGCTGGCCTTCCTCGACGAGCAGGTTCTGCGAAGCGGGCACCGTGCAGACGTATTTCTCCCCATCGTCTTCACCCTTGCCGATGATGACCTTGCGTTTCCCTTCCATTTCGCGGATTTCAAGCACCC
The DNA here is from genome assembly GCA_022839995.1 of Synergistota bacterium. GTDB lineage: Bacteria > Synergistota > Synergistia > Synergistales > 79-D21 > 79-D21. The sequence continues at coordinate 68,115 of JALHIN010000011.1, read as the reverse complement.
GGCCGTCGGCTTCCACGAGCTGGGCGACCTTTTTCGGGCGGCGGACCTCAAAAAGCTGCTCGATTCGCGGGAGCCCCTGGGTAATGTCTTCACCCGTCAGGCGAACCCCACCGGTGTGGAAGGTCCGCATCGTGAGCTGGGTTCCAGGTTCGCCGATGGATTGTGCCGCAACCACGCCGACTGCTTCCCCGATGGCCACGGTCTTCCTCGTCGCCAGGTCCCTTCCGTAACACTTCTGGCAAATGCCGTTCCTGAGGCCGCAGGTCATGGGGCTGCGAACCCAGACCGACTCGATTCCAGAATCCTCGATCTTCAATGCAACCGCCTGGCTGATTTCATCCCCGCCCCGTACGAGGACCTCTCCAGTGCCAGGGTCTTCGATATCATATAGGGCCGTTCTCCCGGAAATCCGGTCTGCCAGCGTGACGACGGTCTTTCCGTCCTGGACGAGGGCGCTGATCAGGGTTCCCTTGTCCGTGCCGCAATCCTCTTCGGTGATAATCAGGTCTTGCGCCACATCAACCAGCCGCCTCGTGAGGTACCCCGACTTGGCGGTTCGAAGGGCGGTATCGGCCAGCCCCTTCCGGGCGCCGTGAGTCGAGATGAAGTATTCGAGCATGTTGAGCCCGTCTCGGAAATTGGCGACGATCGGGTAGTCGATGATGCGCCCTGACGGATCCGCCATGAGGCCTCGGATCCCGGCCATCTGGGCGACCTGGTTCTTGCTTCCCCGGGCTCCGGAATCGATCATCATCCGTAGCGGGTTGAGCTGGTCCATGTTGGCCACGATGTCGTCCGCAATTTGCCGCGCCGCTTCCGACCAGAGAATTTCCTTCTGCCTCAGGTATTCTTCCTCGGTCAGGACCCCCATGCCGTACTGGGCGGAAAGTTCTTCTTCCCGCTTCATGGTTTCATCGACGGTGGCCTTCTTGCTGGGCGGGATGACCGCGCAGTCCAGGCCGAAGCTGATCCCGCTTTTCGTCGACCAGTGGTAGCCCAGGATCTTGATCGCGTCGAGCATGTCGACGATGGCGGCCTGCCCGACCCGATCATAGGCCTTGTCAAGCAGGGCCCCGAGGTCCTTCTTGCCGATCTGCCGGTTGATGTAGCGGAGATCCGGATGGAGCACGCTGTTGAAAAGGGCCCTGCCGGGGGTCGTTTCGATCCACTCTCCGTTCCACAGCATTTTGACACGGGTATTGGGGTGGACGACACCGTGGTCGATGGCAGTCAGGGCGTCATCGATGTCACGGAAAGCCATCCCTTCCCCTTTCAGCCCGTCCCTAATCGCCGTCAGGTAGAAAATGCCGAGGACGATATCCTGGGTAGGCGTCACAACGGGCCTTCCACTAGCCGGGGAAAGAAGGTTGTTTGCCGACAGCATCAGGATGCGGGCTTCTGCCTGGGCCTCGAGCGACAGGGGAACGTGGACGGCCATCTGATCCCCGTCAAAGTCCGCATTGAATGCAGTGCAGACGAGAGGCGGGAGGCGAATGGCCTTCCCTTCCATCAGGACCGGCTCAAAAGCCTGGATCCCTAGGCGATGGAGAGTCGGGGCCCGGTTCAGCATGACCGGGTGGTCCTTGATGATTTCTTCAAGGATCGCCCAGATTTCATCTCGGCCCCGTTCAATAAGGCGCCTTGCGCTCTTGACGTTCGGAGCAAGCCCCCGCTCCACCAGCTTGTGCATGACGAAGGGTTTGAAAAGCTCGAGGGCCATCTGCTTGGGCAAACCGCACTGGTAGATCCTGAGCTTCGGGCCGATAACGATAACCGATCGTCCGGAATAGTCGACTCGCTTGCCCAGAAGGTTCTGCCGGAAGCGCCCCTTCTTCCCCCGCAGGAGGTCGCTCAGGCTCTTGAGCGTCCTGTTTCCCGCCCCGAGGACGGCCTTTCCCATCCTCCCATTGTCGATAAGCGCATCCACCGATTCCTGCAACATCCTCTTTTCGTTGCGGATGATGATCTCCGGAGCTCGGAGTTCCTGCAGCTTGCGAAGGCGGTTGTTCCGGTTGATCACCCGGCGGTACAGATCGTTCAGGTCCGAGGTGGCGAACCGGCCTCCCTCCAGCTGAACCATCGGACGCAGGTCCGGGGGAATCACCGGGAGAACCTCCAGGATCATCCACTGGGGCTTGCTGGCGCTTTTGCGGAAATCCTCAACGACTTGCAGCCGCTTGATCAGCTTTCTCTTTTTCTGGCCCGTGGTTTCGGAAATTTCTTCTCGCAAGGATGCCGCCATTTCGTCCAGGTCCAGCTTGTTCAGAAGCTGCTGCACTCCCTCCGCACCGATTCCCGCCGAAAATTCACGATCGTAGGCTGCGCAGAGGTGCTGCTCCCTTTCGAGGATGATTTCGCCCCGGGTGAAGGGGGATTCGCCGCCATCGATGACCAGGTAACAGGGATCCTCGATGGTCGCGGTTTCCTGCTGGGCCTGGAAACGGCCCGGGTACTTCTGGTTGTAAAGCTGGACTTCGCTGAGGGCAAGGACGTCGTTCTTCTGGAAGGGCAAGTGAGCGACGGCAGTCACGACGAACGCTTCCTGGTTGCCCACGAATGCCCGCTGGATTCCTGGGAACGCCTCTACTCCCCCGCGTGCCTCCAGCTCGCTGGCGGAAAGGATTTCGCCTGGCCCTTCCGATTCACCCGTTTCGATCCGAAACGCCGGTTCGACCTTAAAGATCTCGTCTCCGAAATCGGCCTTGAAGCGCGCGACCTGGCTGGCAGAGACGAGATCCCCCTCGTCCAGGGGAACGTCGTCCACCTGGATCACCCGGTAGGCCTCCTCTGCCTTGAACTTCGGGTCGTAATGGGAGTGGATCCTTTCCTCGGAGGCATCGATCAGGTCACCGCGCCGGGCAAGGTCCGTCCTCCGTCCCTCCATGACGACCTTGTAAACGGGCTTCCTCTTCCGGATCGGGGCAAAGTAGACCACCTTTTCCAGGTCCTTCGTTGCCGTCCCCAGAAGGAGGCTCAAGCGGCTGGGGATGCCCCTCAGGTACCAAATATGGACAACCGGGGCAGCCAGTTCGATGTGCCCCATCCGCTCCCGACGGACCCGGTTGTCCGTAACCTCGACGCCGCACCGGTCGCAAAGGATCCCCTTGTACTTGGGGCCGCTCCGCTTGTATTTCCCGCAGGCGCACTCGTAGCTGCGCGTAGGGCCGAAGATCCTCTCGCAGAACAGTCCGTCCTTCTCGGGACGAAGGGTTCGATAATTGATCGTCTCGGGTTTCTTGACTTCCCCGCTGGAAAGTTCCCGAATCCGTTCCGTGCTCGCGAGCTTGATGCGGACTCCGACGATTTCGCGGCGGCTCATTTAGGCATCCTCCCCCTCGCGGGTCAAATCCTGTTCATCCAGTTCCCCTTCCTCCTCAAAGGAGGAATCGAGTTCGTTGGGGTTGACAAAAAGCATCTCCTCCGTTACGCCGACCGAAGAGGGGGGCATCAGGTCCTCGCCCGATTCCAGGTCGACAATCGCCGGCCGGGGCCTCGTCGTCCCCTGGACTGCGATCTCTTCATCCTCGTCATCCAACAGGATTTCCCCGACCGTTCCGTCGTCGTACATGATCTCTACGTCCAGGGCGAGTCCCTGGAGTTCCTTGACGAGCACCCGGAAGCTCTCCGGCACTCCGGGCTTCGAGAGGTTCTGGCCTTTTACGATCCTCTCGTAGGTCTTCAGCCTTCCGCGGATATCGTCGGACTTCACCGTCAGGATTTCCTGCAGGATGTGCGAGGCCCCGTAACCCTCCAGGGCCCAGACTTCCATCTCCCCGAACCGCTGTCCGCCGAACTGGGCCTTCCCTCCCAAGGGCTGCTGGGTGATCAAGCTGTAGGGACCGATGGAGCGGGCGTGGATCTTGTCGTCGACCAGATGGATCAGCTTCAGCATGTACATGTAGCCGACGGTAACCTTGTTTTCCATCGGTTCCCCGGTTCTGCCGTCGTAGAGCGTGATCCGCCCGTCTTCGGCCATCTCGGGATAGGGTCCCTCGGCCAGTTTCTTGACGCCTTCGAAGATGTCCTGCTCGGTCGTCCCCTCAAAAACCGGGGTCGAGACTTTCCAGCCATTGTGAACCGCGACGAACCCCATGACGGTCTCCATGACCTGCCCGAGGTTCATCCGGCTCGGAACCCCGAGCGGGCTGAGGACCACGTCGACCGGGGTCCCGTCCGGCAGGTAAGGCATGTCCTCAACGGGCAGGATTTTCGAAACGACCCCCTTGTTCCCGTGACGCCCTGCAATCTTATCTCCTTCGGAAATCTTCCGGAGCTGGGCCACGTAGACCTTGACCACCTCGTTCACGCCGGGGCTCAGGTCGTCGCTGTTCTGGTCAATCGTCAGGCGCTTGACGGAAACCACCTTGCCGCCTTCCCCGTTCGGGACACGCATGGACGTGTCCCGGACCTCTCGGGCCTTTTCTCCGAAGATGGCCCTCAGCAGCTTCTCTTCAGGGGACTGGTCCGATTCCCCCTTCGGCGTCACCTTGCCGACCAGGATGTCGCCGGCCCGGACTTCCGCACCGACCCGGACGATGCCGTTCTCGTCCAGATTCTTGAGCGCATCTTCGCCGACGTTGGGGATGTCCCGCGTGATCTCCTCGGGCCCCAGTTTCGTGTCCCTCGCTTCGACCTCATACTCCTCGATGTGGATCGAGGAATAGTGGTCTTCCTGGACGAGCCTCTCGTTCAGGAGGATCGCGTCCTCGAAGTTGTAGCCCTCCCAGGAAACGAAGGCGACGAGGACATTGCGGCCGAGAGCCAGTTCGCCATGGTCCACGGACTGCCCGTCTGCAATGATCTCCCCGGCTTCGACCGTTTCTCCGGTGGAGACGATGGGGCGATGATGGATCACCGTCCCCTGGTTGGAACGGCGGAATTTTGTCAGGTTGTAGGAATCCAGGGCACCGCTTTCGGTTCGGATTTCAACCCGGCTGGCGTCGACAAACTCGACCGTTCCTGAACGCCTTGCCCTGACGCAGCAGCCGGAATCCTTCGCGATATGGTGCTCGATTCCCGTTCCGATGATGGGAGCCTGGGGAAGGACAAGCGGGACCGCCTGCCGCTGCATGTTGGACCCCATCAGGGCCCGGTTCGCGTCGTCATGCTCCAGGAAGGGGATCAGGGCCGTCGAGATCGAGACGATCTGCTTCGGGGAAACATCCAGGAAATGGATTTTCTCCGGTTCGACCGTTTCAATCTCTCCGCGGAAGCGGACATGGACCTCGGGCCCCCGGATTCGCCCTTCCTCGTCCACCGGGGTGTTCGCCCTCCCGACGAAGAACTCATCTTCCTCGTCGGCCGAAAGGTAAACGATCTCGTCCGTTACCCGGCCCTCGACGACCCGCCGTTTCGGGGTCACGAGGAAGCCGTAATCGTTGATCCGCGCATAGGTGGCAAGAGAAGTCACGAGTCCGATGTTCGGCCCTTCCGGGGTTTCGATCGGGCAAACTCGACCGTAGTGGGTATAGTGCACATCCCGAGCCTCGAACCCGGTCCTTTCCCGGCTGAGCCCGCCCGGGCCAAGAGCCGAAAGCCGGCGCCTGTGGGTCAGTTCGGCCAGAGGGTTTGTCTGGTCCATGAACTGGGAAAGCTGGGCCGACCCGAAAAATTCCCTCAAGGAGGCCGAAATCGGTCGGACGTTGATCAGGTCCTTTGCCGTGGCACTGGTCAGGTCAGGAAGGGTCGTCATCCTTTCCTTGGCGATTCGTTCCATTCTCAAAAGGCCGATTCGGACCTGGTTCTGCAGAAGTTCGCCAACGGCCCTGACGCGCCGGTTCCCCAAGTGATCGATATCGTCTTCTTTTTCTTCCCCGTTCCGAAGCTGCAGGATCCCCTTGATGATGGCGACGACGTCCTCAATCGTCAGCAGCCTCTGGCTCTCGGGGATTTCGAGGCCCAGTCGCTTGTTCAGCTTGTAGCGTCCGACGCGGCCAAGGTTGTACCGGCGAGTATCGAAAAAGAGGCCGTAGACGTATTCCCTGGCGTTTTCCATCCGGGCGGGCTCATTCGGACGTAGACGGCGGAAGAGTTCGAGAACCGCATCCTCCCCCGAGCGGGAAGGATCGCGCTCCAGGGTCGCAGCGATCGCATTGTCCACATCCCAGACCCAAACGGTCGTCATCCCCATTTCAAAGAGCAGCTCGAGGTGTTCCTTCGTCAGCCGGTCATTACGGTGGATCAGGACCTGGCCCTCCTTGTCCGTTATCGCTTCGGCCAGAAGGCGCCCCCTTGCCTCGTCATGGAGTTCCACGAGGTCGACCTGCATGGGCTTGGCCCCGAAAAGCTTGAGGATCTCTTCGTCGCTCGTCGCCCCGAAAGCCTTCAAAAGCATCGTGACGGGGATCTTCTTGCGGTTGTCGATGTTGACCGAGAGAAGGTCTCCCGGCGTGAGATCGAACTCAAGCCACGCCCCCCGGTCGGGAATGACTTTGGCTGCATAGGATTCTCCGCCCGGGACAGTCGTGTCGGAACTGAAGTAGACGCCGGCCGATCGTGCAAGCTGGTTGACAACGACGCGCTCGGTCCCGTTGACGATGAACGTTCCCCTCTCCGTCATCACGGGAAAATCCCCGAGGTAAATCTCTTCTTCCTTGATCTCCCCGTTCCTTCGGTTGACCAGCCGGATCGTGGCCCTGACGGGCATGGACCAGGTCAGGTCTCTTTGTCGGGCTTCCTCTTCGGTTATGGAAGGCTCATCGACAAAATAGCGGACAAATTCGAGCGCAAACGACCCGTCGTAACTCTCGATGGGGAAAATCTCCTCCAGGATTTCCTGGAGTCCCTGAGATTCCCGAGAATCCGCCTCCTTTTCGGCCTGGAAAAACCAGCGATAGGAATTCTTCTGTACCTCGACGAGATCCGGTAAGCCAATGAGATCCTTCGTTCTCCCAAAAACGCGGCGCTGAATGTGTTCCTTCGAGGGGACTAAAACTGTCATGGGAGTTACGACCTCCCTTTTGAGGTTTGTGGGGACTATCCTAGACGTGACGAAGGGGCATAATAGCAAAAAGGCCGCGCAATGTCAACAGACAGGCGCGACCTGGCGGACCCATTTCCTGGGAATTATTGATGGTGTCGAGGGGGGGAGTTGAACCCCCACAGGCTAATGCCCACTAGAGCCTGAGTCTAGCGCGTCTACCAATTCCGCCACCCCGACATCATGACCAACAACCGGGATTTTAGCAACGTGTCCTCTTTTTGGCAAGGGCTTTTCCGTTATTCCGGGTTGAAGGACCCTCCCGAGGCCCGTCGAAGCCGGTCGCGCAGCGCAAGTCCCATCCCGGCCTCCTCCGGCCAATCCGCCACGATCACCTTCGCCCCAGCTTTCTCCATTTCCCGAAAGACGGAAAAGAGGCATCTGGCGTAGGATTCGACATCAGGGAAGAGGCGGACGAATGCAAACGGGACCACCGGCGGGCGGATCCCGATGTAGGCCCTTTCGGCAGGTTCCCACGGGGCCACCCTTGCCCACACGGATTCATCCTCCCGCAAAAGCAGAGGGACTTTCGGGGCATAATGTCGATAGCGAGTACCCGGGGAGCGCCTGGAAACAGGTGCACCCGAGCCGGCTTGAAGAGGCGAATAGCCCAGAAATTCCTCAAGCGATTCGATGCTCGCCCCGCCCGGCCTCAATAGGACCGCCCTTTCACCCGTGATGTCCAGGACGGTCGATTCGACCCCGAAACAGGTGGATCCGCCATCCAGGATGATTTCCACCTTTTCCCCGAGATCTTCCTCGACAGCCGCGGCATCGGTCGGACTGGGCCGCCCGCTCAGGTTGGCGCTGGGAGCCGCCACCGGGACCTCCGCAAGGCGAATCAGTTCCAAGGCGATCCTTTGCGCAGGCATCCTCACCGCTACCGTCGAAAGCCCGGCCGTCACCTCCGGGGGGACGATGCTTCGAGCCGGCATGACAAGGGTCAGCGGACCGGGCCAAAACCGCTTCATGAGCCCAGCCCCCGCTTCCGGCACGTAAGCCACCTCTTCCGCGGCACCCGGATCCGCCACGTGGACGATAAGGGGATTATCTGCGGGGCGCCCCTTGACCTCGAAGATTTTCCGGACCGCCTTCCCGTCGAGGGCATTGGCCCCGAGGCCGTAAACCGTTTCGGTCGGGAACACGACGAGCCCGCCATTTCTCAGGATTCGGGCCGCCCGCCTCAGGATCTCCATGTCCTGACTCGAGAGGGCCTCGGAAACGACGACTCTCATGACGCCGGTCCTCCGTTGCCGAACCTTTCCAGAAAGGCCTGCCTGAATTCCGGAAATCTCCCTTCCACGATCGCTGCCCGGGCCTTTTTCATCAGGTGGATCAGGAAATGCAGGTTATGCCAGGAACAGAGCCTTGCCGCCAGAATTTCTCCGGCCTTGTACAGGTGCCTCAGATAAGCCCTGGTGAAATGCCTGCAAACCATGCAGTCGCAGTCCGGATCGATCGGTGTGAAATCCCGGGCGAAGATGGCGTTCTTGAGGTTCAGGCGCCCACCGGAAAAGAAGACCGTCCCATTCCTTCCGGTTCTTGTGGGAAGAACGCAATCGAACATATCGACCCCTCTCGAGACTCCCTCGAGAAGGTTCGAGGGTAACCCGACCCCCATCAGGTACCGCGGGCGATCCTCGGGCAACACCGGGTTCAGGACATCAAGGATCCGATACATTTCCGAGTGCGGTTCCCCTACAGAAAGCCCTCCGATCGCGTAACCGTCGAAGCCGATTTCCATCAGGGCCTCCGCCGAGCGAATCCGCTGCTCTTCGAAGACGGACCCCTGAACGATGCCGAAGAGCGCCTGGTCCGGCCTGCGGTGCACCGTCCTGCACCGCAGGGCCCAACGTGTCGTCCTCAGAACGGCCTCCATCGATTCGGACTCGGTTGCCGGGTAAGGGACACACTCGTCGAAGCACATGGCGATATCGCTCCCGAGGTCTTCCTGGATCGCAATGGCCATCTCCGGGGTCATGAAGTGAGAGGTGCCGTCCAGGTGGGAGCGGAACGTCACCCCTTCGTCGGTCACCCTCCTCAGGTCCGAGAGGGAGAAGACCTGGAAGCCGCCGCTATCCGTCAGGATCGCCCCATCCCAATCCATGAAACGGTGAAGTCCCCCCGCTTCCCGGATGAGGTCCGAGCCCGGTCTCAGGAAAAGGTGATAGGTGTTGGAGAGAATGATGCGGGCTCCCATCCCCGATAGTTCGTCGGGGGTCATAGCCTTGACCGTTGCCTGGGTCCCCACAGGCATGAAAACCGGTGTTTCGACAGGACCGTGCGGAGTCCTCAATACGCCTGCCCGAGCACCGGTTACAGGGCACCTTGCATCGATCCGGAACTCAAACATGGAGGTCCCTCCATCCGAAAAGCGTTTCGGCATTTTTCCAGACCTGTTCCGCGAGGTCTTCCAGGGGAACTTTCCGGACCTCCGCAAGGGTTTCGTACACAGCGGTCACATAGGCCGGCTGGTTGCGCCGACCTCTCCAGGGTTGCGGAGCAAGATACGGGGAATCCGTTTCGCAAAGCAGGCGGTCTTTCGGAATTCTTGCAGCCACTTCCCGCAAATCCGACGCACGGGGAAAGGTCACCGGACCGGCGAAAGAAACGAAAAAGCCCATCTCCAGGGCTTCTTCCGCATGTCGCCACTCCCCCGCAAAACAGTGAATCACTCCGGAGCAGCGACCGGCGGCCTCGCTGCGAAGGATCCCGATCGCTTCGTCGTAGGCTTCCCGGACGTGAACCACCAGTGGCTTTCCGATCCCTGCCGCCAGGGCGATATGCCGGCGGAAGGACTCTTCCTGCAGCTTTCTGGGCGAGTGATCGTAGTGAAAATCGAGTCCTGTTTCTCCGATGGCTACGACCCGGGGGTCGGCCGCCCAAACGTGGAGGCTTTCCGGCAGTCCCCCCGGCGGACAGGTCTTCGCGTCATGGGGATGGATCCCGACCGCTGCGAAAACCCCTTGTTCGCGATGGGCCCTTGCAAGATCCAGGGCCTTTCCGCTGGAAGGCTCGTCAAAACCGGCCACGAGAAGGCGAAACACCCGGGCTTCCGCGGCCGATCGAAGGATCGGGTCCAGGTCTTTCGCAAATTCTTCCATGTTTAGGTGGCAATGACTGTCAAGAAATCTCATCTGGTCCTCCGAAACTGAATCGCGGGCGATCTGCCGCCCGCGATTTCCAAAGTGACACCTTTCCGGGCCGTGTGGCTCGGAAGGCTTTTCAGTGAATCCGGCTGCCCGGCGTGATGGGCCGGTCGAGGGTCAGGAGAGCCAGTTCCTTTCCATCCGGGCTTTCCGCCGCGAGAAGCATCCCGTTGCTTTGAACCCCCCTCAACTTTGCTGGCTTCAGGTTGCAGATGACGATGATATCCCGCCCGACGAGGTCGGCAGGTTCGTAAAACTCTCGGATGCCCGACACGATGGTTCTTCTCTCGTAGCCAAGGTCGAGGTTGAGCTTGTACAGCTTGTCGGCGTTCGGTACCGGCTCCACGCTCAGGACCCGTGCCGTTCTCAGCTCGATCTTCCTGAATTCCTCAACGCCGATTTCCGCCTCGTGTTCGCCCGGGTCCGGAAGCAGGTTCCTTCTCGCTTCCCTTTCGGCCCTGGCTTCCTCCCACGCTTTCAGTTCGATTCGCGGGAAAAGGATTTCCTCCCTACGGATGGTCGTGCCTTCGGGAAGAAATCCCCAGGGATAATCCTCGAAAAGGGCACCGGAAGGATCTCCTTCGAGCCCCAGCTGTTTCCACATGCGGGCCGCCGTTTCCGGCATGAACGGAGCCACCATCAGGGCGATCTGGATCAAGGCCTGGTAGAGTGTCCCGAGAACGGATTCCAGCCGTGGGTCGTTCTCCTTCCCAAGTTTCCATGGCGCCGTTTCGTCGATGTATTTGTTCATCCGGGAAATGAACGTCCAAATTGCCTTCAGGGCCTCGTCGAAAGCGAACTCCGACATCTTGTCACAAACGGTCTCGAAAGTCGCGGAGGCCAGCCTCGCCATTTCGAGGTCGAGGGGATCCACGGGACCGCAGGCGGTGACCGTACAGCCCTTGAAACGCTCGATCATCTGCAGGGTGCGGTTCAACAGGTTGCCCAGGTCGTTTGCCAGATCCGAATTGATGCGCTTGACAAGCCCGATTTCCGAAAAGTCCCCGTCGAGTCCGAAAGGGACCTCCCGGAGAAGGAAGTACCGGAACGCATCCTTCCCGTAAAGATCCACCATCTCGAAGGGATCGACCACATTTCCCCTGGATTTTGACATTTTCTCTCCCTCGACGGTCCACCAGCCATGGGAAAAAACCTGGCGCGGAGGGTTGACGCCCAGGGCAAGGAGCATGGCGGGCCAAACGACGCAATGGAAGCGGATGATGTCTTTCCCGACCAGGTGACGAACGAAAGGCCAGAACTTCTTCCACTTGGCTTCTTCCTCGGGGTAGCCGCAGACCGTGAGGTAATTGATCAGGGCATCGAACCAGACGTAGATGACGTGACGGTCGTCTCCCGGTACCGGGATCCCCCACTTCAGCGTCGTCCGGGAGATGGACTGGTCCTTGAGCCCGCTTTTGATGAAGCTGACGATCTCGTTGTAGCGGGTCCGGGGCAGGATGGCGTCAGGGTTTTCCTCGTAGAAGCGCAGGAGGGGCTCCTGGTATTTGGACATGCGGAAGAAGTAACTTTCCTCGGTCATCTTCTCCAGCGGCCTCTTGCAATCGGGACAGGTCTTGCCTTCTCCCATCTGGGCTTCAGGGACGTAGGTCTCGCAGGGGACGCAGTACCACCCCTCGTAGGTTCCCTTGTACACGTCCCCCTGGGCGAGAAGCTTTTCGAAAACCGCCGTGACAACCTTGAAATGGCGATCCTCCGTCGTACGGATGAAGTCGTCGTTCGAAATCCCAAGGACTTCCCAGAGTTTCTTGAAATTCTCCACGGTCTGGTCGGCAAGCTGTTGGGCCGTGAGCCCCTTGCTCTCCGCGGCCTGCTGGATCTTCTGCCCGTGCTCGTCGGTGCCCGTTGCGAACAGGACGGGCTGTCCCATCATCCGGTGGAATCGGGCACTGACATCGGCAGCGATGGTGGTATAGGCATGCCCGATGTGGGGAACATCGTTGACATAATAGATCGGGGTCGTGATGTAAAAAGGTTCCCTGCTCATCCTTCGATCCTCCCTTTCGCGTCCCGCCTGGCCGTTCAGAGGGATTTTCTCCCCATCGAGGTCTTTTCGATCAGGTAGGCCTTGATGCGATTTTTCGGAATACCATATCGCTCGTGAACCATTTTGACAACATCCCTTCCCGAAAGCCCTTCCTCTACCGCTTCTTCGACGGTCTTCTCCCACGACTCGGGAGCTCCGTCCTCGGGACTTTCCGTTTCGGGAGGTGCACCCGCGACCACTAGCACCATCTCCCCCTTCAATGGGGACCGGACTCTTTCCCTTAGCTCTTCGAGATTCATCCGCAGGACTTCCTCGTGGACCTTGCTGAGTTCCCGAACCAAGGCACAGGGACGGTTCCCGAGAATGCGGGCACAATCTTCGACATCATCGTAGAGGCGATGGGGGGAAACGTAAAAGACCAAGGTGCAGGAGACATCCTTCAGCTCGAGAAGGCGCTTCTTCCTTTCCCCTTTTCTCGGGGGAAGAAAACCAGCAAACTGGAAAGTCTGGATCGGAAGTCCCGAAAGGACGAGCGCGGGAACAAAGGCCGTCGCTCCCGGTAGGACTTCGACCTCGATACCTTCCCGGATGGCCTCGCCCACGATAAAGGCCCCGGGATCCGAGATCGCCGGCGTCCCCGCATCCGTGACCAACGCAACCCGCTTCCCCTCCCGGAGGGCCTTCAGAAGGGCCGGCGCCCTTTCCCTTTCGTTGTGCTCGTGGGAAGAAACCAGCGGTGCGCGAATGCCGAGATGGTTCAGCAGGCGAAGGGTCCTCCTCGTATCCTCGCAGGCGATCCAGTCAGCTTCCCGAAGGACCCGGATCGCTCTCAGGGTGATGTCCTCGAGGTTCCCAACCGGTGTAGGGACAACGATCAGAGGCATGGGGGACTCTCCAGGCGGTAGGCGGCAAGGAGTTCAGGGGTATAGTTCCCGTGTTCGTCCGAGATGATTAGGGGTGGGTCGACCACGATGCCGCGCCTCCCCTGTTTCATCGCGGATAGGAGAAAGGTCGAGGCTTCCTTTCCCGGCACAGGGTGGACGAAGCGGATCCGCTTGGGTTCAAGCCCTTTTTGAACCAGCAGGGTTAGGGCTTCCACGGCCCGGGTGGCGCGCAGGACGAGATAGAACCTTCCCCTGGGCTTTAGGAGAAAACTTGCTGCCGAAAAAACGTCCGCCAGGGTACAAACCGTCCCGTGACGGGCCACCGCGTTGACGGAATGCGGACTGACCCGGCTTCTTTCGGGGTCGTTATAGGGAGGATTCATGAGCACGACGTCAAAGGATTCGGCAGGATATCGTTTCCGGATCTCCCGCAAGTCTCCCTGGGAAATGCCGACCCGGCCCTCGAGACCGTTGGTCCGGGCGTTCTCGCGGGCCATTTCAACCAGGTCCTCGCGGATTTCGAGACCTTCGAAGGCGGAGGCATCCGGGTACTTGCGTGCGAGGATAAAGAGAACGGCTCCGTGAGCGCACCCTAGCTCCATGATCCGGTCACCGCGGCGGATCCTGGGCGCCGCGGCCAATAGAACGGTATCGACGGAAACCCTGGGACCCTTGACGGGTTGAAGGAGGCTCAGCTCGCCGAAAAGGATGTCGTCACGGCTCGTTTCCATCCTCATGTCCAATCCTCCATGCGCACCCCGACCAGTTGGGAGAGCCCGGGTTCCGACAAGGTGACTCCGTAAAGCACGTCCGCCTTTTCCATCGTCGTTCTCCTGTGGGTCATGGCAAGGATCTGGAGTTCCCTCGCGTATTCCGCCGCGAGCTCCACGTAACGCCGCAGGTTCACCTCGTCAAGGGCAGCGTCCGCCTCGTCCAGGATTGCGATTGGGACCCGTGCCTCTTCCATGGCCGCGAACAGGAGCGCGATGGCCGTCAGGGACTGCTCCCCCCCCGACAGTTGGGCGAGACCCTGCGGGCGTTTCCCTGGGGGACGGGCTGTGAAATCCACCCCCGCCTCCCACCCCTTCCCCGGGCCCTCGATTTGCAAATGGGCTTCCCCACCTCCGAAAAGCCTCTGGAAAAGGGCGTTGAAACGCCTGTCGATCCCATCCATAGCGTTTCCGAACACCCGTGAAGCCTCCCGGTCCGTTTCGGCGATCAGGTTCTGGAGAGACCGAATCCCTTCCCGGACGTCCGAGCACTGATCCGATAAAAAACCCGTGCGCTCCTGGAGGGATTCTTCCTCTGAGAGGACTCCCAAGTCCACCTCGCCCATGGCCCGCAGGCCCCGTTCTGCATTCCGGATCGCCCGCTTGACCTCATCGAGGTCGATCTCGCCGCATTTTCCGGGTCCTGGATAGGGATATTTCTCTTCCCACTCCGCGGCGAGCTCGGCCAGTCCATTCTCTGCCTCGGAAATTTCCCGTTCCAGTTCTTCCAGGCGGGTCCGACAACGCCGGTCGGCTTCCCCGGCCCTACCTTCACGGGCAACGACCCTGACCAGCGCCCTTCGTTCCTTTTCCATGCGGCTCGCGAGATTTCGTTCCCGTTCTTCCAAGTCTGCCTTTGTCTTCCAGAACCCGAGGTAGTCCCGACCCAGGCGGGAGAGCTCGGCAAAAAGCCCTTCGAGTGCTTTCTCCCGTGACGAGATCCTCGCCTCTTCCGATTCCAGGGATTCCTGGACTCCCCGGACCTCCCTCTCGATCCGCTTCAGCAGTTCCATTGTCCCTCGCTTTTTTTCCTCCAGCAGGAGCACCTCGGTTTCGAGATCCGTCGGTCCCTCTTCCAGGGAGAAGCTTTCCTTCGTCTCCCCAAGGATTTCCATCTTCTCTTCGGTGTGTTTTTTTTCAACCGCAAGGACCTGATAGGATTTTCCGGTCTCGGCCAGGCCCGCTTTCAGCCTTTTCCCCGTATCGGCCAGCTGCCGGATCTCCCTCTCCGCCCTTTCCCTCCGGGTTTTCAGGAGGCGCAATGCTTCCTCTGCTTCCCGCCTCTCTGAGAAGCGCCGTTCCTTTTCTGCCGATGCCTCGATTTCCGACGCTTCAAGCCGCGCAAGCTCGACTTGAAGCCGTGACATCTCCTCCTGGAGGTTCTCGAGCAACGCCTCGGTTTCCTTCGTTTTGCGGCGGATTTCCATTCCGCCCGAGCCGGTCTTCAAGGCCCCCCCGGAAATGGATCCACCGGGCATGAAGACCTCCCCTTCAAGGGTGGCGATCGCCAGCCTCGGCCGACGTCTCACCAGGTTCGATGCAAAACGGTAGTCCTCCAGGACGAGGAGGTCTCCCAGCAAATGCTCGATGGGCTTTTCCCACTCTTTTTCCACGGAGATCAGCTCCAGCGCCCATCCCAGCACTCCCGGTTCACCGGTAAGACCGGGGTCCCTTTCAGGCTTCGACGCTCGGCACCGATCCAGCGGAAGGAATGTTGCCCTGCCCGCGCCGGATTGGCGAAGTTTTTCGATGCAAAGCCTCGCTTCTTCCATGTCCTTCACGAGGAGCCAGAATTGCCTCGCGCCCAAAAAGGACTCGATGGCTTTCTCAAAGCGGCTTGGACATTCAAACGCCTCGATGACGGGGACGGGAGAGACCGAAAGTCGTCCCAGCCGCGAAGCGGCGACCAGAAACTGGACCGCCCTTGGGAACACCTGGCCGTCAAGTTTCTGGTTCAGGTTTTCCAGCTCTTGGGCTACCTGGTTCTCTTTCTTCCTGAGCCTGGCCAGCTCCGTTGCAGTTCTCTGCGAAGCGGCAAACGCCTCGGCATGTCGTTCCACGGCCTGCTCCACGAGCTGGGCGAGGGACAGGACCTGCGATTCCTTCTCCGCATGGGCGGTTTCCAGCTTGAGGTATTCTTCCTGCAAAGCCCGGCGTTCCGCTTCGAGGGAGCCGTACTGCCGCCCTAGCGCGGCCAGCCTTGCCTTCAGCGTTTCCTCTTCGGCCTGCAGCTCGGCTTTCCTCCGGGAAAGGGACCGCATTTCCCGCTCCCGCATTTCCCGCTCCTGCTGCCGCAGCAAACGGGCGTTTCGAACCGCGGCGGCCTCCTCCCTTTTCCTGGAGAGCTCTGCCTCAAGGGATTCCACCAATTCCCTCTGGACGCGCTCCTCCTTTCTTAGGGCGCAAAGGGCTTCCTTTTTCGCCAGGCACTCTTTACGGGACGCATTGACCTGGTCCCGATTCATCTTGGCCGCGGACGCCAGAGACGCTGCCTGCCGGAGTGTTTCCTGGATGGATCCCGAAGCCGCTTCCTGCTTGCGCCGGCAATCCGCCATCTCGTTCTGGAGGTGCTCGAGCTCCTTTTCCAGAAGTTGTTTTCGTCGGCTCCAGCCTGCGCTCCAGAAGGAATGCGTTGTCTGCTCCAAAACAAGGATTTCCCTTCGGTTTCGGAGCGATCCCAGGGCAATCTCCGACCGTTCCCTTCGGAGCCAGTAATACAGGCGGCGCTGATCTTCGAGGAGATCGACGATTTCCCTGGCCTTTCGAGCCTTCTCGACCATGGGAGCAATTTCGTCACGGCGGGCGGAAAGTTCCGAAAGAAGCGTCACGAGGCGCAAAAGCTCGTCTTCCGCCCTCCTGAGCCGGTCAACCGCCTCTTCCCTTTTCCTTCGGTACAGGTCGATACCGAAAAGGCCCTCCAGGAGCATCCTTCGCTGGAGGGGTTTCTGCTGGATGATTTCCGAGATTTCGCCTTGCCCGATAAAGGCGAACCGAATGCCTTCCAGCCCCCAGTCCCGCTTGACCTGGTCCAGGTCCTGGAGGCGAGCCCGGTTCCCATCGATGGTCAGAAGGCCATTGCCTTCCCTGTCGACCTTTCTCCGAATCCGGCAGTCCTTTTTCCCGGAAAGCAACCGTACGGAAGCTTCGGCTTCCTTGCAGGGGGGCAGGCTCGCGCTGCCCTGGAAAAGGAGGTCAGTCTGTCGGGAAATCCGCAATTCCGAAGGAGATCCCTCCCCCAGGACCCACCGCATGGCATCGAGGAGGTTGCTCTTTCCGCTCCCGTTGGGCCCGACGATACAGGTCAGGCCGGGCGAAAGAGACAGCTCGTGCTCTCCGCCGAAGCTTTTAAATCCCTTGAGAAGCAGTTGAGCGATATACATTGAATTTGTGTTCCGCCTGGCTTTGCGAACCCTGGAAATCGAGGCGGTACTTTTCCCAGGGGAAACCCGGCATCTCGCGAAGGTAAATCTTTCTTTCGAACTCTTCCTCCCAGCTTTCCAGGTAATTCTCGACGATGTGCCTGGCAACCGCCGGAAACAATTCCAGGATCAGGGCTTCAGCCTTTCCGGTCCTGCAGACCTTCCGCAAAAAACGTTTGATCGAAAGGGCGACGGTGTCTTCCTTCAAAACCCAGCCGTTCCCTGAACAGAAGGGGCAACTTTTCGTGAAGGTGCCCCGCAGATCGCTTCGGGCCCTCTTCCGCGTGATCTCAACGAGCCCCAGCTGCGTGACGCCGTAAACCCTGGCCTTGCAGCGGTCATTGCGGAAAACTTCTTCAAGTCGCTGGAGGAGGATGTTCCTGTCCTCTTCGCGTTCCATGTCAATGAAATCCACGACGACAATGCCTCCGATCGACCGAAGCCGCAGCACCCGGTAAACCGCCTCTGCCGCCTCCAGGTTCGTCTTCAGCACCGTCTCTCTCAGGTTCGTCGCACCGACGTACTTTCCCGTGTTCACGTCGATCACGGTCAGGGCCTCGGTCTGGTCGACCACGAGCGTCCCCCCGGAGGGAAGCCAGACCTTGCGCTCCAGAGCCGCTGTCAGTTCCTTTTCGATCCCGTAGAATTCGAAGATCGGGACCGAGCCCCCGTAAAGCTCGACGCTCGGCGGGTCGATCGCAAAAAAGTCGCGGACGTAGGCTGTGACTTTCTCGTATTCCTCAGGACAATCCAGCACGATTTCCGAGACATCCCCGTTTAGTTCGTCCCTCAGGATTCTCCCGACCAGGCCGATGTCCCTGTACAAAAGGGAGGGGGCCGGCTGGCTTTCCGCCAGTTCCTCGATTTCCCGCCATTGATCCAGAAGCATCGAGAGGTCCGCTTGGAGAGCTTCGGCCGAAACACCTTCAGCCACGGTCCTGACGATGACTCCGAATCCTTCCGGCCGGAGTGCCCGTGCCAGCTGGCGAAGTCGCTTGCGTTCGCCTTCTTCCAGGATTCGCTTGGAAACTCCGGTTTCCCCGCCCCCGGGGACCAGGACCAGGAAGCGGCCGGGAAGGGAAATACGGGTGGAAACCCTTGCTCCTTTCCCCTTCCTTGCCGTTTTCACCACCTGGACGAGCACCTCGGCATTTGCGCGGATTTCCACCCCGCGTGCGTCCTCAAGGTACAGGAAGGCATTCCGTCCATCCCCCAGGTTGACGAACGCCGCGTTCATCCCGGGAAGGACGCTGTCTACCCGGGCCTTGAAAATCTCGCCCGCCTTCTGCGTCTCCCACATCCGCTCGCAGTAGATTTCCGCAACCCGTCCGTCCTCCAGGATCGCCAGGCGCATTTCTTCCGTATCCAGAACGTTTGCGATGATTTGCCTTTCGATCGACATCCCGTCACTCTCCAGAATCAAACGAGGGGGGTCACGGAGTCCCCCTCCCATCCCCCCACCATAGTCCGCAGGATGAAAAGGTCCTTCCATCCCTCAACGAAGCCCGCTGCTCGGAAGGCCTTGACCAGGAAACCGGGCCCAAACCGATCCGGCTGGGCAAGGACAATTCGGGCGGATTCCTCCTCGGTTTCCATCGCGCAGAGAATTTCCGGTTCCTGGAGAACCGCCTCGAGGGCCCCCCTCAAGGAAACTTCTCCTGGAAACGAGTTCCTGAAAAAAACGCGGTATTCCCCGACCTTGCAGAGGCGGCTCAACTGCGGGCCTTCCACGACCGAAGCACGAAGGAGGGTGAAACCGGGCGGCATTTTCCGTTGCCAGTTTTCGAGCGCCGTTCCCTCCCAATTTTCAATCCAGATTTCAGCGGGTTCCGCCAAAGCCGGGACTCCAACCGGCAAGGCAGGGCCGAGGCTGATTTTCGGGTGGGGGGAAAACCCTTCCGTCATGAACAGGGACAATCCCGCCCTTCTTGCCGACCGAGCAAGAAGGGGAGGAAGCTCCACGTGCGGGACAAAAGCAGAAAGTCCTCTTTTCGAGAAGAGAAAACGAACCCGGCTCAATGCCCTGTTTCCTCCTTCAGCCTCGTGCAATCCTGGGGGCCGAATCCGCAACCCTGGCAGTTTCCCGCCCTGCAATCCGGGGTGGTTCTCTCTTGGAAGGCGTTTTCTCGTTCTCGCCAGAGAAAACTTTTTGAAACCCCGGCATCGATGTGATCCCAGGGAAATTCCTCCTCCATCCCCCTCTGGCGGTTCGCATAAAAGGCCGGATCCAAACCTTCCGAATCAAAGGCTTCCATCCATGTTTCAAAACGAAACGTTTCCGTCCATCCGTCGAATCGGCAACCTTTTCTCCAGGCTCGCTCGACCACGTTCGCAAGCCTCCTGTCCCCCCTGGCCAAGACCGCTTCGATGAACCCCTGGCGGGGGTCATGGTAGTTCAGGGAAATCTTCGGGTTTCCCACCTGCCTTTTCAACCACTTGCAGCGTGCCTCCGTTTCCTCGAAAGGAAGCTGGGCCTCCCACTGAAAGGGAGTGTGGGGCTTGGGAATGAAGCCGTTGACGGAAACCGAAACCTCCGCCCTTCGGTGCCGTTTTCTCAAGATCCGAAACGCTTCTTTTGAGATTTCTACGATTCCCTGTAGATCGGCTTCCGTTTCCGTTGGGAGGCCGACCATAAAGTAGAGCTTGACCCTGTCCCATCCATGCTCGCTCATCGATTCCAGCGTCATTCGTATATTTTCTTCGTCGATCCCCTTGTTGATCACGTTCCGGAGTCGTTGACTTCCGGCTTCCGGAGCGAAGGTAAGTCCTCCCTTCCGGACCGTTTCGAGTTGAGCGGCCAATTCGACCGAAAATGCATCCATCCGGAGGCTCGGCAAGCTTAGCTTGATGCCCTTTTCTCCTAGTTGCCCGGAAAGGGCCTCGAGTACCGGGCAAAGCCCCGTGTAATCGCAGGAAGAAAGAGAAACCAGGCCGATTTCTTCCCATCCTGTTTCCTCCAGAAGGGCACGGGCGATCTCGACCACCTTTTCCGGGCTCCGTTCCCTCAGGGGCCGGTAAATCATGCCGGCCTGGCAGAAACGACATCCTCGGGTACATCCACGAAAGACCTCCACGGGGATCCTGTCATGGATAATCCCGGTATTCGGAACAAGCAGGGAAGACGGGACAAACATGGAGTCCAAGTCCCGCACGAACTGCTTTCTGACCGGGAGCGCCTGTTTCGACCGAATCCTCACTCCGTTTCCCGAAAACCCGCAGCTTGCAAGCTGCGGCACGTAAATACCCGGGATTTCACCGAGGCAGTATAGTCGCTGTTCCCTGGGCAGGTTCCTCGTCTCGGAAATCACGCGAAGGACCCTTGGGAACAATTCTTCCCCATCCCCCAGGCAAAAGAAATCGAAGAACGGGGCCAACGGTTCCGGTGCAAGGGCACCGGGCCCCCCGGCCATGACCAGAGGATCGCCGGGACCGCGGTCTTCGGATCGAAGGGGAATGCCTCCAAGATCCAGCATGGTCAGGATATTCGTCGCCGTCAGTTCGTACTGGAGGGTAAACCCCACGGCATCGAACCGATTGAGGGGCGTCTGGGACTCGATCGACGCCAGGGGTAATCCCGAAGCGCGCAAGGATGCCTCCATGTCCACCCATGGACAGTAGGCTCTCTCCAGCACCGTGCCTTCTTGGGCATTCCCGAGTGCATAGAGGATCTGAAACCCCAAAAAACTCATCCCCACCTCGTAAACATCGGGGAAGGCCAGGCAAACCCGGGTTTTGGAACGGGTCCCGCTGTCCTGGCCGTACTTCGATCCCCATTCCTGTCCGATGTAGCGCGATGGCTGCTTCACGGTTGCCAGGATGGGCCACAAGGGATGATCCATCTCAAAAGGCCTTTCCAAAATCTTCTCTCCTCACAAATCGTCGCTCGGCTTCGGATTTTCCACATACACGCTCTGGACGAGCCCCAGGGCCATTCCCAGGGCCAGAAGGGAGCTGCCGCCGTAGCTGAGGAACGGCAACGGCAACCCGGTGACCGGTGCAATGCCCATGCTCATCGCCATTCCCTCGACCGCCTGGAACCAGATCCATCCCGTAACCGATGCGACGAGGATTTTCCCCCTGAGGTCCCTGGCCTTGACCCCTGCCTCGATGATCCGCCACAAGAGAAAGCAGAAGAGTCCAACCAGGACAAGCCCGCCCAGGAATCCGAACTCCTCGGCAAAGACGCTGAAGATGAAATCCGTGTGGGGTTCGGGCAGAAAACCGAGCTTGCTCTGGGTCCCCATCATGAACCCCTTGCCCAGCAACCTCCCGGAACCCACGGCGATTCTCGACTGGATCACGTTGTACCCGGCTCCCAGGGGATCAACGTAGGGATTCAGGAAGACCATCAGGCGTAGCTTCTGGTATTCCTTCAGGAACTGCCAAGCCACCGGAAGAGCGAGAAGGGCCATTCCGGCGATACTCCAAAGGTATCGGGCCGGGGTCCCGGCCGCGTAAAGAGCAGTAAAAACCATGACCGACAGGACGATCGAGCTTCCCAGGTCCGGCTGGGCCAGCACAAGGACCAGGCTAATCCCGCAAAGGGTCATGACACCCGCCAGGTCTTTCGGCCTCTCAACGGGATGCCTGCAAAGGTGTTTCGCCAGGAGGAGCGCGAGGGCGACCTTGGTCAACTCCGAAGGCTGAAGCCGAACGCCCGCCAACCCGATCCAGCTTTGAGCCCCCCTGGAAACGTGTCCCAGGACCAGGACGCTGAAAAGAAGGACGAGTGCGACTCCGTAAAGACGGTACGCCATTTCCAGGAGGCGAGCATAGCCAACCCTCAGCACCGCACAATAGGCCGCGAAGGAAACCACACCCCAGATCGACTGGCGGATGACGTAGGATCCAGCGTGTTTCTCCATGCCGAGGCTGGCGCTGAAGATGGAACACAGGCCGACAAGGAATAGACCCGCGGCAGCGAAGAGCAGTTTGCGGTCGGATAAAACGAAAAGCAGCCTAAGGAGGTTCCATTTTTCCTCCCTAAAGGTCATGCAGGTTCCGCCCTGCGCTCCGTCCTCCTTTTGACGCTCTTGACGGGGATGTTCGCCACCAGGGCCACAGAGCGCTCCTCCTTCGAAAAATCAAGCTCGATCTTTTCTTCCTCGATGTCCAGATAGTTGCTGATAACTCCGATCAGGTCCCTGCGAAGATTTTCCATCATTTCCGGCGAGATGTCGGCACGGTCATGGATCAGCACCAGCTGGAGCCGTTTTTTTGCCGTTTCCTTCGACTTTTCCTTGCTGATCATCTGGAAGAGACGGGCCAGAAAGTTCATCTCCCTCACCCCCTAAAGTCCCAGGGCTTTCCTGAGGAAGCCGAAAAAGCCCTTCTGGTCGGGGGCGTCCAGGTCAAGGAGTGGAACTTCCTCGCCAAGGATACGCCTTGCGACGTTGGAAAAGGCTTTGGCGGCCAGAGACTCGTCCCCGAGGGTCAGGGGTTCTCCCTTGTTGGTCGAGATCACCACCGAAGTATCGTCTGGAATGACTCCGATCAGCTCGATCGCCAGGATGTCGAGGACGTCTTTCACGTCGATCATGTCCCCGGATTTGACCATCGCTGGACGCAGCCGGTTCAAGACAAGCCGGATCGGCGATTTTGACATCGACTCGAGCATTCCGATGATCCGATCCGCATCCCGGACCGCCGAAACTTCCGGCGTCGTCACGACAATCGCTTCATCCGCACCGATTGCCGCATTTCGGAATCCCTGCTCAATTCCTGCAGGGCTGTCAATCAGCGTGATGTCGAAGTTCTCTCTCAGCTCGTCACAAAGCTTCAACATCTGGTCGGCGCTGACGGCATCCTTGGTCCTGGTTTGAGCGGCAGGGAGCAGGAACAGGTTCTCGACGCGCTTGTCCCGTACCATCGCTTTCTGCAGCTTGCAGGCTCCTTCGACCACATCGACGAGGTTGAACACGATGCGATTCTCGAGCCCCAGGACGACATCCAGGTTTCTCAACCCGATGTCCCCGTCCACCGCCGCGGTTTTGTAACCCGCCTTAGCCAGGGCAACGGCAAGGTTGGCGGTCGTCGTCGTCTTGCCTACTCCGCCCTTTCCGGAAGTCACGACGATAATCCTCGGATCCATGAAGCCCCCTCCTCCCAAAGATCGATCTGCTCAAGGCAATTCCTTTGCGATCAGCGCGTCCCCTTCCACTGCGAAGAGCACGCTCTTCCCGTACCAAGGGGATGCGCTGTCAAATGTGCTGAAAAGGCGACCGATTCGGACCTGCGTCGCTTCGAAGGATTTTGCGATGACTCGGGAGGACACGTTCCCCTCCGCTCCAGCATGGACAAGTCCCTGGAGTCTACCCCAAACGACGATGTTTCCCGCAGAAACGACTTCCGCCCCGTCGTTCACCTGGCCGATGATGAAAACATCCCCCGGATGTTCGACTTTCTGGCCTGAACGAAGGGACCGGTCCAAAAGAAGCGTCTGGACAGACCGGGCCAGGCGGTTTTCGGTCACGAGCGCAGCTGGCTCTCCGACCGCCATTCCCGCCTTGCGGAGCAGTCCCTGGCCGCCGCTATCGAAGCTGACCCAGGAGAGGACGCTTAAACCGTAGTTCCAAATCACATCCTTCAGAATCCGACCGATGAAATCTTCTGTAAGAGGCCTTCCCTGCAAATCCAGGACAACCCGGCTGGCCTCCAGGAGATGGTGGGCCTCCAGGACCGCTTTTTCCAAGGCAGGGCACACCTCGAGCTCGGGCAGCCCTTCCGGGATAACGAGACGAAGGTGTCCTGCACCACCCTTCAGGATGACGGCAGGTTTTTCCTTTTCCTTTTCCATCTCCTTCCTCCCTTTCACCGTTCAACTCCGACGAGATAGGCCAGGACCTGACCAACAAGAGGAGCCGCGGCTGAACTTCCATGGCCTCCTCCCTCCACCAGCGCGACCGCCACGTACCGGGGCTTGTCCGATGGGGCGTATCCCACAAACCACGCATGATCCTCGCCGTGCGGGTTTTGTGCAGTCCCCGTCTTCCCTGTGACGGAAACTCCGAAAACCCCCGAAGCCCTTCCGGTCCCGGATCGGACGACCTCCTCCATACCCTTGCGAACCCATCCGAGGGCATCCGGGGGGAGATGAAGATCGATTCCTGCAGGGTGCTCCTCGGCCGTAAGGTGAGGAACGACGAGAGTCCCCCCGTTCGCAAAAGCCGCATAAATGCGGGCCAACTGCAAAGGGGTCATGAGCAGGAATCCCTGCCCGATCGAATAGTTGACCGTGTCTCCCTGAAACCAGGATTCCGAGAAGCGCTTTTTCTTCCATTCCCTCCCTGCGAGGTTACCCCGGGATTCCCCGGGTAGGTCAATCCCCGTTAGCTGACCGACACCCATCTTCTTTGACCAATCAAGCAGGCGATCGGCTCCAAGCCATAGGCCAACCTGGTAGAAGTATACATCACAAGAATCCTTGAGAGCCGTCACCAGGTTTACCGTCCCGTGACCACTCCGCTTCCAGCAACGGAAAACCCGGTTGCCCAGTTTGAATTGCCCCGGGCAATAGACCGTTGTCTTCGGGGTCACGACGTTCTCCACGAGGGCAGCAAGTGCTGGGACGGCCTTGAAAGTGGACCCGGGGGGATAGGCGCCGCTGATGGCCCTGTTCATCATGGGCCTGTCCGGATCCTTCAGGAGCCTCGCCCATTCCGCGGAAGAAACGCCCCAAGTCAGGGGATTCGGATCATACGAAGGGGCCGAATAGAGGACCTTGACCGCACCATCCCGGACATCCATGGCGAGAATCACGCCTTTCCTTTCCCCGAGAAGCTGCTGCGCTTCCCTCTGTGCCCCGAGGTCCAAGGTCAGCCTCAAGTCCCTTCCCTTGACCGGCAAAGTACTGCTCAACCGTTTCCTCCTTCGGCCGAGCGCATCGACCTCGACCGCTTCTTCCGCTGCGATCCCCCTTAGCGTGGTTTCATGGACGAGTTCGATTCCCGTTTTTCCGATCAGATCCCCCGCTTTGTAGTTTCCATCTGAATGGGACTCCATCTCCTCCCGGGTCACCTCGCCGACATAGCCTACGACGTGGGCGGCCAGGGATCCGGCTGGATAGACCCTCCTGAAAACCGGGGTCGGAAAGAGGAATTTTGGAAAAGCCGGGTCCGAAACCAAGGTTGCGACCTGGCCGAGGGTCAGGTTCGAAGCCACTGTGACTGGACGGTACGGCGCCCAGTACTGCTTCCGGATGCTTTCATCGAGGCCTTCCGCCGTCGCTGGGATCCCCTGCCGCTTCAGGAGAGCCGCCACTTCTTCCAGGGCTCCTGCCTGTCGGAGGTCGGGAGGATACCCGACGATATCGAAAGTCCTCACGCTCACGGCCAGCGGGGCCCCATGGACATCCGTAATTTCCCCCCTGGGGCTCGAGGTCCGTATCACGCGAATCTTGTTCTGCGTGGAAAGCGAGGCGTAATGCTCTCCGCGCAACACCTGGAAAAAAAACAGCGAGATCGCAAGCGCAAGGAAAACGTACACCACGAAGACCCGCCAGTGGTTCAAGCGGAGATTCAATTGTGTGCGTCGACCTATATTTTTATTCATGGTGGGTTCGTCTGTGCCGGATATACAGGGCCGTCAATCCCAGGACACAGGCGACCGCCATCCCTTGCTGGGTGGCCAGGGATGACGAAAACCCCAGGGCCCTGCTGGTGAAAATCGCCGGGAAGAACGAGGTCATAAGGTGGGCAACAGTAGCCCAGCAGAAAAATAGGGCCGGGTTTGCCCGTCTGCCCGGGGGAAGGTTGGACCAAAGCCACGCTGTGGCGGCAACGGTAAGGGAATAGGCAGCCGATGTCATGCCGGGGACTGCCGTCCACCTCAGATCCCACAAAATCCCAGCCAGGAAAGCGTTGATAAAAATAGGCTCCGCTTCATCGCACCGGAACACGGACAACCACACGAGCACAAGGAGCGTAAGGTCAGGCACCAGGGCCGTACCGGAAAAGGCGACCTGGAGGAGATCCCTGGCCAGTGCGGCAAGCCACAGGCCACGCATCAGGACCGCCCCCCCGTCATGACCTTGACCTTGTATAGCCGCGAGAGGTCCGCATTCAGGGTAATCCTGTAGAGTCTGTACCCGCCGATCTCTTCCCCTGCCCCGGCGATCCTGCCGATGGGAATACCGGGGGGAAGGAGTTCGGAAACGAGAGCGGTGCTGACCGACATCCCGGCCTTCATTTCCTTCTCGACAGGAATGTACATCAACCAGACAAGGCCATTCCCATCTCCATTCAGGACCCCGAGATCCCGGGTTTCTTCCACGACGACGGGGATGTACTGGGAAGAGGACGTAACCAGCTCAACCCATGAGGAGCCGGATTCAACCCTGGAAACCAACCCAACCAGGGCCCCGTCCTGAACGACCGCCATACCGGGGCGGATTCCTTCCCTGGCTCCCCTGTCGATCCGGACTTCCGACCACCATGAAGTCGGAGGTCTTAACGTCACGTGTCCCTCGTTGGTTCCGGTTCTCGTTCCGTAGTCGGTGCTGACCTGCAGCAGTCCCCGAAGAACCAGGTTTTCCCGTTCAAGCCGGTCGATCCTCTCCCTTAGCGCTCTTTCCCCCGCCGCGAGGTCCACCGTCCTGACAACGAGGTTCCTCAACATTCGGGCCGGCCATTCCGGCAAGGTCATGACATTGGCCACCAGGTCCATCGCCTTCTCCGCGGGAAGCGAACCTGGCGAAACTGCAGCGAGAATCAGGCTAAAGGATAGCGTCCCCAGGAAAACGATCCAGCGTCTCGTCCCGGTACGCCCCATTGCCGGCCCGTCCCCTTAGAAAGAACTCCGTTCGACCGTTTTCAGGATCGGTCGCTTCGAATCCAGGTCGTCCAGGATCCTGGCCAGGCCATGCGTCACGGCAAGGAGCGGTTCTTCGGCAACAAAGACCGGCACATTCAATTCCTTTGACAAGCGCTGGCTCAACCCCCTAAGCAGGGCTCCGCCACCGGCCAGGACCAACCCCTGTTCATAAATGTCCCTGACCAGTTCCGGAGGAGTACTTTCCAGCGTTTCCTTGATCGCTTCGCTGATCTTCTGGATGATCGGTTCGATCGCGTCGCGGACTTGAACAGAAGAAAGGAGCATTGAACTGGGCAGGCCGTCCGTCAGTGCCCTTCCCTTTACTTCCATCTGTAGCTCTTCCTCAAGCGGCAGCACGCTTCCGAGTGCCCATTTAATCTGCTCCGCCGTTCCTTCACCGATGGCAAGCTTGTGATTCAGGCGTAGCATGGAAACAATCGCGCTATCAATCTCGTCCCCTGCTCCCCGTATCGATTTGCATACCACGATACCGCCCATGGAAAGGACCGCCACCTCGCAGGTTCCACCGCCGATGTCGACCACCATGTTCCCCCTGGGTTCGTGGATGGGAAGGTCGGCCCCCAAGGCGGCCGCCAAGGGTTCTTCAACAACATAGGCTTCCCTTGCACCCGCCGACAGCGTCGCATCCACAACGGCCCTGCGCTCCACTTCCGTGACACAGGCCGGAACCGACACGACTACCCTAGGGCGGGAAAAGAAACCTCTCCTGTCGTCGGCAGCTCGGACAAAATGGGAAATCATCGCTTCCGTCATATCGAAATCGGAGATGACTCCCTCCTTCAAAGGTTTAACTGTCTCGATTCCCGCCGGCGTCTTGCCGACCATGGCCTTCGCCTCGCGTCCCACGGCCAGGATTTCCTTTCGCCCCCCACGGTGAGACTGTCGAACGGCGATCACCGATGGCTCATTGACGACGATCCCCTTCCCCTTGACATAGACGACCACGTTAACTGTTCCGAGGTCAATCCCTACATCGCTGCCCAAAAAACCCGAAAATAGACGAAACAAGGCTTCCCCCCGCTTTCATGGTTCAGTGCACCGTCACGAGACGGGACATTCCCCCCGCGACGACAAAATGGCCCACCAATTGTATTCCCAGCAGCTTGAGCTGCCTTGAAACCGCAACCGTCAGGGACCGGTCCTCTTCGCTCGGCTTCGGATCCCCGTCCGGGTGGTTATGGACCAGGACGAGCCCTGCCGCTCCGATCCGAACCGCTCTCCTGCAGAGATAGGGAGCGTCGAGAAAGGCACCGTCGAGCCCTCCGAAGGAAAGCTTTTCGGATCCCAGCACCTTCCCCTCCCGGTCCGTAAAGAGAGCGACGATCCACTCCCGTTCCTCCAAGGCCATACCCTTTTCAAGGGTTCTAAGGGATTCTCGCCATAGAGGACGTTCCGTTTGCTGTCCACTGCAACAGACCCTTCGCCCCAGTTCGACCGCTGCAAGAAGTGCGGCCGCCTTCGCCGAACCCAGCCCGGAAAATTCACACAATTCAGCAGGCGTCGCCCTCGCGAGAGCGCGTTCGTCGGGGTATTGCCTGAGGAGTTCAGCGGCAAGAGACATGACGTCGGATCCCTTTTGCCCGGTTCGGAAAAGAACAGCCAGCAGCTCTTGGAGGGACAACGCTTCCGGCCCCAGCTTCAGGAGCCTTTCCCTTGGACGTTCGTTCGCGGGCAGACTGGAAAGACTCATGATGGCCAGTAGGGGTTTTCCTTCCTTTCCCGCCCCAGGGTCGTCTCCGGCCCATGCCCGGGAAGCACGGGAAGACAGTCCTCCAGATCGTTCAGCTTCAACAACGAGGTTCTCAGGTCCCTTTCGCTGCCGCCCGGGAGGTCTGTCCGCCCCACGCTCCGGGCAAAAAGAGTATCCCCTGAAAGAAGAACTGCATCCTTCCCCTCCGAAACGAGGAAGCAGGAACTGCCGGCAGTATGTCCCGGCGTGTGGATGACACGGATCGTCATCTTCCCTACGGAGAGGGTTTCTCCATCCTCCAGCTCCCTTTCCGCTTCCGAGCACTGGATCGGGGCGCCAAGCCAGCGGGAAAGGTTTTCCTCGGGAGTGGTCAGCATCGCCGCATCCGCGCGGTGGATGGCAACTCCCTTGACGGATATCTTCCTCGCCAGATCCAGGCCTTCGATGTGATCTCCGTGCCCATGGGTCAGAAACACCCATTCAATCCGCAACCGGTTTTTCTCAGCGAAATCGAGCGCCTCCGAGGGATCTCCGCCGGGATCAACGAGAATCGCCGTGCCCTCTTGATCCCAAAGGAGATACGCGTTCGTCCAAAGAGCTCCCATTGGAAAGCGTCTGTATTCCATCGTCAAAAAACTCCCCTGCTGTCGAGGATAAGTGTAACGGGTCCCTCGTTGCAAAGTGAAACCTGCATCATGGCCTGGAAAACCCCCGTCTCAACTGGAACACCCTGCTCCCTCAATGCGTCGCCCAACGCTTCGTAGAGCCTTTCTGCCTGATCCGGCGGGGCGGCCGATGTGAAGGAGGGGCGCCTGCCTTTCCTTGCGTCCCCGTAAAGCGTAAATTGCGAGACGAGCAGGATTTCTCCCTCCACGTCCTTGACGGATCGATTCATCTTCCCTTGATCATCCTCGAAAATTCTCAGGTTGACCAGTTTTTCGGCCATCCAGGCGACGTCCCGGTCGCTATCCCCGTGCGTCACCCCCAGGAGGACGCAAAGTCCTTCCCCGATCTTCCCCTTCACCTGGCCATCCACCTTGACTTCAGACCAGGACACCCTTTGAACGACCGACCGCAAATCGATTCACCCCCGAAACACTCCGATGATACCATTCACTGTATTAAGCTTTGCCATAATCCGGTAAAGGTGTTCCAAGTCCCGTACCCGGATTTCAATCGTCATCCTCGCCCGGTTCGCGGCGATAACGCTGGCTTTCACCCCGATGATGTTCCCGTCCATCGAAGCAATCGCCTGTGAAACGTCCGCGAAAAGGCCGGAACGATCCATCCCCTCGAGCTTCAACCGGGCGGTGTAACGTTCCGAGATGAGCCTTCCCCATTCAACCCTGACAGCCCTTTCCGATTTGGCCTCCTCGATATTGCGGCAATCCGAGCGGTGAATGGTGATCCCACGGGTTTTGGTCACATAACCAACGATCGCGTCTCCCGGAACCGGGCAGCAGCAGTTTGCCAGGGAAACGAGAACACCTCCTGCTCCTTCCACCACGATTTCGGTATCGAATTCCTTTCTTGCCATGGCCGGAGTCGCGGCGGGCGGCGTGGGTTCAAGATGGGGTTCGGGAGCAGGAACCGTCCGGGTCTCGAGAAGCTTCATCGCCACGGTTGAGGCGCTCTGGCTATTGCCTCCGACCGCTGCGACCAGATCTTCCCCGCTGGAATAGCCCAGCTCGTGCGCAACACGGTTCAAGGCACCGGCCATCGTTTGCACATTCCACTCGAAGCCCGCTTCCCTCCGCCGCAGTTCCCTCTCCAATAGCTCACGGCCCTTAAGGACCCTCTCTTCTCTCTCGGTCCTCTCGACCTGCCTGAAATACCCGCGGATCTTGGACCGCGCCTTGCTGCTCCGCGCAATCTTGAGCCAATCCCGCGACGGTTTCCCCTGCGGGGAGGTCAAGATCCGGACGATCTCCCCATTCTGGATTTCGTAGTCGATCGGCACGATCTTTCCGTTCACCATCGCACCGACATATTTGTTGCCCACTTCGGTATGAATCATGTAAGCGAAGTCGAGTGGTGTCGATCCTGCCGGCAGCGAGACGACGTCACCGTTCGGGGTAAATGCAAAAACCTCCGAGGTCAGCACGTCCCCCTTCAGGTTCTCCATGAACTCCGTCGGAGTTTCCCCCTGTCCCTCCAAAACCTGCCGGACCCAAGCGAGGCGCTTGTCCATCTCGTTCAGGCGGGTCTCCGGTTCCTTGTAGTGCCAGTGAGCCGCGATGCCGTATTCCGCAAGCCAGTGCATCTCTCTCGTTCGGATTTGAATTTCCAGCGGCTCTCCACTCGGTCCGATGACAGTCGTATGAAGGGATTGGTACATATTGCTCTTCGGATTTGCGATGTAGTCGTCAAACTGGCCGGGGATCGGTTTCCAGATCGTGTGGACGATTCCTAGAACGGAATAGCATTCTGCAACCGTCCCGACGATCACCCTCAAGGCAAGGAGATCGTAAAGCTGTTCAAGGGAAAGGTTCTTCCTCTGCATCTTTTCATAGATACTGAAAAAATGCTTTGCACGTCCGGTTATGGAAACCTCGATCCCGATTTCCTTCATCTTCTGGCTGAGGACATCGATGGCCTGCTTGATGATCTGTTCCCTTTCGGGGAGTTTTTTTCTGACCCTCCGCCGGATCTCGTAAAACATCTCCGGATCGAGGACCTTGAAGGAAAGGTCCTCGAGGTCCCGCTTGATCTGATAGATCCCGAGCCGGTGCGCCAGCGGGGCATAGATTTCGACCGTTTCCTTGGCAATTCGGACCTGTTTGTCCCGACGAAGGGTCTGGATGGTCCTCATGTTGTGCAGGCGGTCTGCGAGCTTGATGAGGACCACCCGGATATCCTTGGCCATGACGAGGAACATCTTCCTCAAATTCTGAGCCTGGTAATCCTCGAAGGAATTGAAGGGAAGCTTCCCGAGTTTCGTCACTCCGTCCACCATGAGGAGGACGTTTTCACCGAAGGCGTTCCGGATCATTTCCCCGCCCAGGTCGGTGTCTTCCAGAACATCGTGCAGGAGGGCCGCGACGAGGGTGTCCACATCCAGCTCCATGTCTGCCAGGATCGAGGCCACCGAGATTGTGTGGACGATGTAGGGCTCCCCGGAAGACCGTTTCTGCTGTTCATGAGCCTTTGAAGCCAGCACCATGGCCTCTCCGAGCCGAGTCAACTCTTCCTTGGAAAGGTACCTTGAAACCTTTCCCCAAAGCTCCTGCCATGCGAGCTTAACCGGGGCGACCCGTTGGGACTCCCCGATCCGGCCGAGGAAGCTATCCCTCAATAGGCGCAAGGCCTTGCTCCCCTCCTGCGGGGCGGTTTCTTCGGGATTTCCTGCGGGTCCTCTCTCCAATCCCTTCAAGAAAGGCACCTCCTACCCGTTCTCCCTGCGGACAACCGGCTTTTCAAGGAGGAGCTCCACGCGGGCACGCCCTCTCCAGGATCCCTTTCGGGCCCGGTAAACCCATCCCTCCACCGAGACTGGGTCTCTTAGCAGTTCCGGGGACCGGAAAGCGACGATCGAGGTGTTTTGAAATTCGATTCGGGCATGTTGCCCGTCCTTTCCATGGGAAACGATTCTGCTTTCGGCACCCCGCCGGACATAAAACAGCGGCCCAGGGTTCCCGAAACCGAACGGTCCTAGCCGGTCGAGCTCCTCTAACCCCTCAAGGGAGAGTTCATCGGGGTGGAGGTCCAGCACATCGATCCTGTCGAGCTCAGGCGTTTCCAGCCCGGCAAGGAGGGCTTCCAGGGAATCCCTGACGGAAGGCCAATCCTGCCTGTTCAGACTAAATCCCGCCGCCTGCCTGTGTCCTCCCCACTCCCTAAGGAAAGGAGCCAACCTTTCCAACAGGGAAACGGCATCCGCCCCTTTCGGGACCCGCAGGGTCCCGCGTACCAGGCTTGAATTCACAGGTGCAGCGAGAACGACGGGACATCCCGTTTCGCTGCAGATCCGGCTCGCTACACCGCTCAGAACCCCGACCGGCCAGTCTTCTTTTCCCGCAACCAAACCGCCTTTCCCGCCGATGAGGGATCGCGCTTCTTCCGTGATTTTGGCGGTCAATCCCTGTCTTTTCCGATTGAGCACCACAAGCTCGGCGACCGTTTTGGCCAAAGGGGGTTCCCCCGAGAGGACCTGAACGGCCAGGTCGGCAGTATCCAGGCGCCCAGGGGCATTGAGGCACGGAATGACTTTCATGGCCAGGGATTCGCTGTCCAGCGTCCCCAGGTCAAGACCGAGCTGGTTTGAAAGTGCGGTTAGTCCCGGTTCACTGCCCTCCCGGATCCTTTTTAGCCCTTCCCTGACTAGAGCCCTGTTCAGCGGCCCCAGTGGGACGCAATCCGCCACCGTTGCCAGTGCGACCAGGCCCAGGTTTTCCTGAAGCCACTCCTTCTCAAACAACCCGCTCTTCCATGCCCATGCCCAAAGAACGGCGGTGCCGCAGAGAGATTTTGCCTCCTGGCTCCCGGCGATCTGGGGATTCACCAAAACCGCCCCCGCCCTCGGCGCGACTCCTTGTTCCCGCGGAACGTGATGGTCAAAAACCACGACATCCATGCCCAGTTCCCTTGCAGCACTGAGGGAACTTTCGCTTGAAGTCCCGCAATCCACCGCAACCAGGACATCACATCCCCACTCGGCGATTTTTCGCACGATGCGTTCATGCAGGCCGTAGCCTTCCTGGTGACGATGGGGGATGAAATAGCGAACGTCTGCGTTTCGAATTGAAAAAAGCCGCGCTGCAAGGGTGGTTGCCGAAACCCCATCAACATCGTAATCCCCGTAGACGACAAGGCGGGTTCCTGTCGCCACCCGATCGAAAACGGCCTTCGCGGAATCGACTCCCGAACCGAGATCCAAGCTCTCCATCAGGGCACTCAAATCGGGATGGAATAGCCTTTCGACATCGCCTTCAAGCTGGAATCCCCGCATCCGCAGGACCGCACCAACCAATGGAGAGCAGCCGATCTCCCGCGAGAGATCGGCTGTCCTCCGATCGATCTGCCAATGCCTGAGAGTGCCGGGTTCTATCCCTGAAATCACTGCTGGCCTCTGATTGTCGGGGATTCGGGAGCCGGGGCATCTTCCTGCTCCTGTGGAGGCTCGGCAGGAGAACCCTTGATGGCTTCAAGCAATTGCTGTTTTTCCTGTTCAAGTACCCGGATTCGCTCCTCCTGTTCCTTCATTTTCCGTCTGAGCGCGCTGCGGACTTCAATGAGAGAGGCCAGGGAAACGATCCACATGAGAAGGCCCCCGGCGGCAAAGAGCAAAATGTCCCATAATCCCTGAGGCAGGTTTTTTTCCCAGAAGAGGAACCGAACCACGACGTCTCCCGTGTTCTGAAAAGCATAGCCTGCCGCCACCAGCATGGCCAGCAGGATCGCGAGGGCATAACTCTTCACATTGTTCCCTCCTTCGTTGCGGCTCCAGAACCGCATAGGTTTGTCCGCCGGGAGGCTCTTCGCCCGATTCGGGCGTGGACCTCGGGTTTTTCCTCATTCTGCAGGCTTTGGAGGTACCGATCCCTGCCGTAGCTCTCCCAGATCGGGTCATAAATGGCCTTCATTCTTTCCGCATAGCGATCGAGGTCCGCGGCCATCTCCTTCAGGATGGACTCGGCCCCGGGGTGGGTGGGATGTGCGCCGGTTCGGGCGACGATTTCCCGAAGCACATGGGGATGGTCGATGATCATACAGGGACGAAGGAGGTTATCGTCATCGTAGGGCTGCGCTTCTCGGATCGCCCGGAAAAAGGAGCTTTGAAAAACATCCGTAAGCTTTTTCCCATGAATGTTGTCAACTGCAAAGTGAACGAACACGCAGGGTTCCACATCTCCGCTCGCGGTGATGTGAAGGTAGCGTTCCCCTCCCGCCATGCATCCGTCGACATAGGGGCCATCGTTCCAGAAATCCCCCATGAAGATCGGCTTCTCCTGTCTCCACTGCTCGACCTTCTCGTGCAGAAGTGCCCTTTGTTCCGGTGTTGCCATCAGGGCCGTATCGGGGCTCAGGCCGGTCGGGATATACTGGAAAAACCAGCCCGCAAGGCACCCGGCAGAAATCATGCTGTCGATGAAAGAGTCTGATGCAAGCTCCTCCGCGTTCTCCCGCGTACAGGTCGCGCTGAAGCCGAAAAGGACTCCGGCTTTGTTCAGCCTGGCATAGGTTTCCATGATCCGGTCGAACATCCCCGGTCCACGCCGATCGTCGGTGCTTCGAGGGCTTCCCTCGATCGAAACCATGGGAGCGACGTTGCCCAGGCGAACCAGCTTTTCGACCATCGGTTCATCCAGAAGGGTGCCGTTCGTATAAACCTGGAAAAAGCAGTTTCCGTGCTTTTCCCATAAATCGAGGAGGTCTTTCCTGAGGAAACATTCTCCGCCGGAAAAGGTGAAGAAGTACATGCCGAGCTGTTTGGCTTCCGTCAGGATCCGATCCAGCTCTTCGAACGAGAGTTCCTCGCCTCCCCTGTATTCTGAAGCGTAGCACCCCTTGCAATGGAGGTTGCAACGCACCGTGGGGCTGATGACCATGAAGTTGGGAATGTGGAAACCACGTGACTTTTCTTCCCGATCGCGGATCCCTCTTCCGAGGACGACGAAATTGACCAGGAAATTCGCGATAAACTTTTTCCTCACATTCGGGTGGAGCTCCCTGAAGGTCCGTTTGAAAACCCCAACGAACGGGTGATCGTTTTCCACCATAAAAGCCAGCTTTTCAAACCCCGTCCTATGGTATTTCGACGGCGCAAGAGCAGCAATGATCCTGAAAAGGGCGGCAAGGTCCTTTTCCTTTCCATCCTCGATTGCCTGAATCAGGCGATCCAGCAGTTTCGCGGAAACAGCCCCCCTGGCCAACTCGAAAATGGATTGCCTCACCACGGTCACGCTCCCTTCGCTTCGAGTCTTTCGATCCTTTCTTCCAGGCTACGGAGCCGCAACTCTAAGGCCAGTTGGTCTTCCTTCGTCGCAAGCGGCAAGTGCGCGAGCAAACGCTGGAGTTCCTTCTGGAAACCTTCGATCAGCGTTTTCCGCCTTGCTTCAAGGGATCGCTCGACATCCTGGAGGAGTCCGTCCAGGTCCGCCTGGCTTAGGATCCCCTTCTGAACCAGGGAGGACATGTTGTCTTTCATGATCGCCAGCGCGGCAGCCCCGGTTCCGATTCCCTCCATGAGAAGCTGAAGGACCGTTTCCATCCGTCTTCCCCCCTTCCGTTCCCGCCTCCATTATAAACCTCGCCTTAAAACAAGGGGGACGGCGTTTCAGCGCCGTCCCCCATTCAGGGCAAACCCGACCGGTTCTACCGGGGAGAGCGCTGGAACCATTCGCAGAGGAGGGCACCGGCGACGAAGATCGAACTATAGGTTCCGACAATGAGCCCCACCAGCAGTGCAAAGGAAAAGTCTGCGATGACGGGCCCACCGAAAAGGAAGAGCGCGATCACCGGAAGCAGGGTTGTCAAAGAGGTATTGATCGTTCGGGACAGTGTCTGGTTCACGGAATCATCCAGCAGCCTCTCGATTCCGAGTTGACGCAGCTTCCCCCAGTTTTCACGGACGCGGTCAAGAACCACGATGGTGTCGTTGATCGAATATCCGACGACGGTAAGGATCGCCGCGATGTAAGTCAGCGAGATTTCTCGGCCGGTCAGGGCAAATGCCCCGGTCACGATGATCGCGTCGTGCGCAAGGGCAACGACGCTCACCGCCGCGAAGCGGAACTGGAACCGGACGCTGACGTAAATCAGGATGCCCAGGAGGGCGAGACAAAGGGCGATCAGGGCCCCCCTGGTCAGTTCCCTGCCGACGACAGGCCCCACTTTTTCGAGCCGGAGCACCTGGATCTCCCCAAACTTCTCCCGAAGAACCTCCCGCGCCTTCTGCCCGACGGTCTCTTCACCCGCCTTGAGGCGAATGATCATGCCTCGGTCGCTGTAGGACTGGATAACGGCCTGTTCCTGTCCGACCGTGCCCAGGGCTTCCCGAACCTGCCCAACGGAAACGGCTGCCGGAAACTCCACCTGCAGTAGGGTTCCACCCGTATAGTCGATCCCGAGGTTGAGCCCGCGGAAAAGGATCAGGAAAAGGCTTGCGGCAACCAGGAAAAGGCTGATCCCCATCGCAACCTTCCGGAAAGCCATAAATTCGAATTTCCTGTCATGAATGAGCTTCATGCTGTTCCCTCCCTCAGTTCGACCCGAGGGCCTTTTTTCGGTTGACATCCATCAGAAGCTGCAGGATCGCCCGGGTAACCACGACGTTGCAGAAAACGCTGGAAACGATCCCGATACTCAGGGTAACGGCAAAGCCCCGGATCGGGCCGCTTCCGAAATAAAACAGGATCATCGCCGCTATCAACGTTGTGAGGTTGGAGTCGAGGATCGTCGTGAGGGCTTTCCTGAATCCGGCATCCAGCGCCGCCAGCCTGGTTTTGCCTGATCGCAGCTCTTCCTTCATGCGCTCGTAAATCAGGATGTTCCCGTCGACCGCCATCCCGATGGTCAGGACGATCCCCGCAATGCCAGGCAGCGTCAATGTCGACCTGAAGGTGATCAGCCCCGCGAAGACGAGCAGGAGGGCCACGCTAAGCGCCATGTCGGCCGCGATCCCCAGGACCCGGTAGTATACCAGCATGAAGATCAGGACCAGGACCGCTCCAATAAGGCCTGCCCTCAGGCCCGAACGGATCGAATCGGAACCCAGGGTGGGGCCAACGGTCCGGTTTTCCGCCACCTCTACCGGAACTGGAAGCGCGCCCGCCCTCAACATGATGGCGAGACGGTTGGCCTCGTCAACCGTAAACCTGCCGGTGATCTGGGCTTCTCCTCCGCTGATCCGCTCCTGCACCACCGGGGCCGAGATCACTTCCCCGTCCAGGACGATGGCGATCTGCCGGCCGACGTTCGTTGCGGTGGCTTCATCGAACAACCTCGTCCCTTCCGGGCTGAACTTGAGGGAAACCATCGGCCTGGAGAGGCTGTCAAACCCGGTCCTGGCGTCTTTCAGATCCTTGCCGACCACGTAGGTTTTCCCCAGCAGATAGGCCCTGCCTTCGCGGTCCCTCGAGACGGAGGTCCCGGGCGTCTTCGCCGCTGTTTCCTTCAACTCGTTGGCAAGGGCATCAACTTCTTCCTTGGCTTTTTGCCAGCGGGCCTGGGCAGCCAGGAAGTCCTCTTCGCTGGCGTAATTGGGACGGTTGGGTGCGGGAGGCACGGCAGCCGTCGATTGGAGAACCTGTTTGAACTCGAGCAGCGCCGTCCTGCCGATCAGCTCCAGCGCTGCTTCCGGATCCTGGATCCCCGGAAGGTCGAGGATGACCCGATCCTTTCCTTGCCGCTGAATGACGGGTTCCGTGACGCCGTACTGGTCAACACGGTTCCTCAAGACGGCGATCAGCCGTTCGATACTGTCATCGGTCAAAGGGCTCTCCGGCGTATCCTTCGCCAAAAGAACGATATGGGCGCCGCCCTTGAGATCCAGGCCCAGCCGAACTCTTCCCTGGATCGGGAAAACCGCCAACAGCCCAGCTACGATTACCGCGGCGACCAAGATCAATCGCCAGCGATCCCTCTTCAACATGGGGCTAACCTCCTCGTGAAACAACTTGGTTCGGGAATACCGCGCATGCCCTTCCAATCGTTCCCAACGAACCGCCCCCCTTGGAACGATTCGGAGAAACCCCCTCAGGGCAGAAAAAAAGGAGCAGGCACATTCACCCACTCCATTCAGCAAGACAGCAACTAGGCGTCGGGAATCCCCTCGACCGTAGGAGTTTCTTCCTTCTTGCCGGCCTCTTCAGTTCGCTTGAACTGGATGGAGGATTTTAGGATGCGTGCCTTGACTCCGTCTGCGATCTCGAGGATGAAGCTGTCCTCTTTCGTATCGCGGACGATCCCGAAAAAACCGCCTGCGGTCACGACCTGATCTCCCTTCCGGATCGAGGCGAGCATCTCCTGGTGCTGGCGCTGTCGCTTCTTCTG
This sequence comes from Synergistota bacterium, assembly GCA_022839995.1. Lineage (GTDB taxonomy): Bacteria > Synergistota > Synergistia > Synergistales > 79-D21 > 79-D21. The sequence continues at coordinate 29,395 of JALHIN010000011.1, read as the reverse complement.
GGGGCGAATGATCAGGAAGTAGAAAATGACCACAAACAAAGCAAGGGGCAGAAGCATTCCCATCAGTCCACCTTGAGCTCCACTGTTCAAACCGAACGCCTCCTGTCTTCTAATCTCGCATTTTTGGCATGGACAATTCTAACACGACTTTACCGTTCAAGCTGCTTGAGAAAGAAAAGGAGCTTTTCGAGTTCGGTGGCGATATCCACGTGGTACACGAGGACGGATTTCGGCACGATCACCGCGGTCTGTGCGAAGGAAAGAATCCCGCGGATCGTTCCCGATGCCACCGCACGGTCGACGCATCCCTGTGCGGCTGCGGATGGAACCGTCAGGATCAGGATCTCGACCTGCTGTTCCCTGAGGACCTCGGTGATCTTTTCGATCGGGTAGCAAGGGATCCCCATGATGGAACGCCCGATCTTCCCCGGATCGATATCGAAAAGGGCAAGCACCTTGAACTTGCTGCTCTGGAAGGCCTTGTGCCCCAGTAGGGCTTCGCCAAGCCGTCCCACGCCGACCAGGGCGATGCGCCAAAGCCGAGGGGTCGAAAGGATGCTCTTGATATGCTCGTACAACTTCTCGACATGGTAGCCCACGCCTCGCTTGCCAATTTCCCCGAAATAGGAAAGATCCTTTCGAACCTGGCTGGCCTTCAGCGAGAGCATCTCGCCGATCTCCTGGGAAGAAACCACCCTACGCCCCTCTTCGTGAAGGAGTTCCAGGAGCCGGTAGTACTGGACCAGCCTTTCTATCGTCGGCTCAGCGACTTTCATCAACTCGATCCCTCGCTCTCAGCGCCGGTTGCCGGACTACTGTCGGCTGGCGATGACCTCGATTTCGACCAGGGCTCCTTTCGGCAATGCAGCCACCTCGACGAACGAACGGGCAGGCGGCTCCTCGCTGAAGAAACGGCCGTACACTTCGTTCACGGCTGCAAACGTTCCCATATCGGTTGAAAAGACAGTCGCCTTGACGACATGGCGGAGCGTCAATCCCTGGGATTCCAGGATGGCTTTGACGTTCTTCAGGACCTGCTCTGCCTGGTCTGCGGCGTCTCCCTCCACAATCGAACCGGTTTTCGGGTCTATCGGGATCTGGCCGGAGAGGAACAGGAAATCCCCTGCCCAAACCCCCTGGCTGTAAGGACCGATCGCTGCCGGTGCATTCTCGGTTGAAATGATCTTTTTCACTCAATCCACTTCCTCTCGTTTTATTTTTCCCAGGAATCCAGCCGGTATTCCCAGGTGCTATCGGAGTTCACGCGGCGATCCTCAAGCACGCGAACCATCGAATTTTCCCGGCCCCTGCCCCGGACTTCCTCAGAAAGGACCTCGACCAGAACAACCCTTCTCGGGTAGGCGATTTCGATCCGGTCTGCCATCCGGACTTCAGCCGACGGCTTCACGGTTCTCCCGTTCAGCTTGACCGCCCCCAGCTCCACCATTTCCCTCGCGGCCGACCGTCTTTTTACAAGGCGGGAGAGCTTGAGAAAAAGATCAATCCTCATGCTTGATCAAACCGTCACAAACCCTTCGAAGTATACCAAAATCCATTAATCGCAACAAATCCCACCGTCCCTATTCGAGGAAATCTCGCAATTTTCGGCTGCGGCTCGGGTGGCGGAGCTTCCGAAGCGCCTTGGCTTCAATCTGCCGGATCCTCTCACGGGTCACCCCAAACCGCTTCCCAACCTCTTCAAGGGTGTAGGCGTGCCCGTCCTCAAGCCCGAACCTCAGGTGCAGGACTTCCCTTTCCCTGTCGGTCAAATCCTCGAGCATCTCTTCCAGCTGTTCACGCAGCAGTTGCCTGGAAGCCGCGTCCTCGGGGCTGGGAAGGTCCTTGTCCTCGAGGAAATCTCCAAGCTGGCTGTCTTCTTCCTCGCCGATCGGGGTTTCCAGCGAAACGGGTTCCTGTGCGATTTTCTGGATCTCCTCCACCTTCTGAGCGGTGATCTCCATCTCCCGGGCGATCTCGTCCGCCCGGGGTTCCCTTCCCAGTCTCTGCACGAGCTGCCTGGAAACGCGGATGAGCTTGTTGATCGTTTCCACCATGTGGACCGGGATCCGGATCGTCCTGGCCTGATCCGCGATCGCGCGCGTGATGGCCTGGCGTATCCACCAGGTGGCATACGTGCTGAACTTGTACCCCTTGCGGTAATCGAACTTTTCGACGGCCCGGATCAGGCCCAGGTTGCCCTCCTGGATTAGGTCCAAAAACAGCATTCCACGCCCGATGTATTTCTTCGCGATGCTGACGACGAGCCGGAGGTTGGCTTCCACCAGCTTGGCCTTTGCTTCCGCCTCTTCGGCCTCGACGCGTTTTGCAAGCTCGACTTCCTCTTCAGGGGTCAGGAGGGGGATCTTCCCGATTTCCCTCAAGTACATCCGAACGGGATCGGAAAGCGGAAGGTCCTCCAGGTCGCCCGATTCCTCGGCGCTCACGGCGATGGCTGCCGGAACCGCTTCTTCCGGCACCTCCTCCTTCGTCTTCGTCTCCTCCATGACGTCGATGCCGAGTTCCATCAGGTTGAAATACAGGTTGTCCAAGGTGTCCGCGTTCAGGTATTCCGCAGGAAGGCGCTTCTCGATATCCTCGTAGGTAACGAACCCTTTCTCCCTTCCTTCGTGCAGTAAATCCCGGACGTTGTCGATATACTTTGCGATCTCTTCCGGGCCGCTCTCCGTGCTCCCTTCTGCGGGAGCTGCCTGGGGGGTCTCCGGGGGCGTTGCAGGCTCTCCGGCCGCGCCTTTTTCGAGGTTTTCACCGCTTGCCGCAAAGTTCTCCTCCGGCGCGGGATCCGGATTTTTCTTTTCCTTTCTGGCCATCGTCTTCATCTCCTCCCCTTCAGCATCCGGGCCAGCCAGTTCAACCTGGACATCTCCTCGCTCGTCGCTAACCCTCTTGTCATCTTCTCCCTCAAGATCCGGTACTCCTTTTCCGCGTTTCTCTTCCTGAGACCTGTCTCGATTTTTTGCCAGGCTTCGTTCGGGTCTCCGAACGCCTCGCAAAAATCGCCTCCCGCGGCAAGAGCGGACCCCAGAAAACGATTCCCGGTTTCATACCAAATTTTCCTGAGGGATTCGGGTGGCTCTCCGTTCAGCAGTGCCGCAACGGCGCCCTGAATCCTCTCGTCCCCGAAGAGGGGGAGGAGCGCTTCCGGTGCGGCTGCCGCCCTTCTTTCAGGACATTTCCACAAAAGGTAGAGCAGGGCGGACTCCAGTGAATCCGGGAGATCCTCGGCTGGATTGCGCTGCCCTTCTTTTACTAATACGCCTGAAAGGGCAGAATCCCTCTTTTCCGGAGGAGGGGAACCTTTCTTCTGCCCCTGCCGAAGGTTCAGGAGCTCCGACAGCTGGTGCGAAAAAATCCCCAGGGAGCTTGCGATCGCCCCGAGGTAGGGGACCAGGTCCAGCATCGGCAGTTCTGCCAACCCAGCCAGGATTTCTTCTACGGCTTTTTTCCTGCCGGGCCCTGCCAGGGCCTCTCTTCTCGCGTGCACGTGATACAGGGGTAGCGGCATCGCCCGGGACAAAGCCTGCCCGAAAAGTCCATCCCCTCCCACCGAAGCCAGCAGTTCGTCGGGATCTTTGCCTCTCGGCAATTCCACCACCCGAACTTCCAACCCCTCATTCTGAAGGAGCGACATTCCCCTCAACGTCGCATCCTGCCCTGCGGCATCGCTGTCATAGCAGATGAGGACGCGGTCGGACATTCGCTTCAGCAGTGCGGCCTGCTCGGTTGTCAGTGAAGTGCCCAGCGTGGCCACCGCGTTGTGAAAACCGCAAAGGTGAAGCCGCAGGGCGTCCATGTAGCCCTCGACAAGGATCGCCTCTCCCTTTTCTCGAATGGGTCCCTTCGCGGCAGGAAGCAGGTATAGAAGGCTTCGCTTGTTGAACAGGGGGCCTTCGGGGCTGTTGATGTACTTTGCCCCTTCACCGGACAGAATCCTCCCGCCGAAGGCAGTGAGTTTTCCGGCAATGTCCCGGATCGGAAAGATGACTCGGCCCCGAAAACGGTCGTAATCCCCTTTTTGCCCTTCGATGATCAGGCCGCAGGAAATCGCCTCCTGCCTTGAAACCCCTTTGCCCCGGAGCCAGTTCCAAAGACCGTCCCAGGCCGGCGGAGCCCAGCCCAGCTCGAAACGCGACCAGGCAGGGGGTGGAAGGCTGCGGCTTTCCAGGTAGCGCCGGGCTGGCTCTCCAGAAGGCCCCAGGAGGGTTTCCCTATAAAAGGCTAGGGCGAGCTCCATGACTTCCGAAAGGCTGCGCCTGTTTCCCGTTCTTCTGGCAAGCCGGACTCCGGCTCTTTCGGCAAGGGTTTCCAGGGCCTCGGGAAAACTGAGCCCTTCCTTTTCCATCACAAAGGAGAAAATGTCCCCGCCCCGGCCGCAACCATAACAGTGGAAAGTCTGCCTGTCGGGAGAAACGTAAAAGGAAGGAGTTTTTTCGGCATGAAACGGACAAAGCCCCCGAAAGTTCTTCCCTACCTTCCGCAGGGGGACCACGTCTCCGACCAGTTCGACGATGTCGATCCTTTCCTTGATCTCCCGGACGGCTTCATCCTGACTCACTCGGGCACCACTCCCAGTATCGAGTCAATGAGGGGGGCTTTTGCGCCCCCCTCATCCCTTGCGTGAAAACGATCCTGTTTCCGCTGCCCCGCAGACGGATTCGGGATTCTCTCCTAGGAGAACAGGGGGGCGATCACCACCGCCACGACGGACATGAGCTTGATCAGGATATTCATGCTGGGTCCCGCGGTGTCCTTGAAAGGATCGCCGACCGTATCCCCGACCACGGCGGCTGCATGTGCCGGAGTCCGCTTGCCGCCATGGTGTCCTTCCTCGATGTACTTCTTCGCGTTATCCCACGCTCCGCCGGAATTGGCCATGAAGATGGCGAGCATGACCCCCGTGACGATCGAACCGCCGAGAAGCCCGCCGAGAGCGGCAGCTCCCAGGGCAAGGCCGACAAGCACCGGTGCGATGACCGCCATGAGCCCCGGTACGATCATCTCCCGAAGGGCTGCGGCCGTCGAAATGTCGACGCACCGCTCGTACTCGGGCCGACCGGTTCCTTCCATAATGCCGGGAATCTCACGGAACTGGCGGCGCACCTCGTCGATCATATGCTGGGCCGCACGGCCAACGGCGCCGATGGAAAGAGCCGCGAAAATGAAGGGGAGCAAACCGCCGATGAACAACCCCACCATCACCTTCGGATCGCGCAGGTCGATGACATCGATGTGCGCAGCCTGTGCGTAAGCCACGAAAAGGGCCAACGCCGTCAGGGCCGCGGAGCCGATCGCCAGGCCCTTGCCAACCGCTGCGGTGGTATTCCCCACTGCATCCAGCTTGTCGGTGATCTGCCGGACTTCGTGCGGCAGGTGGCTCATCTCTGCGATTCCGCCGGCATTGTCCGCGATGGGGCCGTAGGCATCCACGCTCAGGACCATGCCGGTGATCGCCAGCATGCCGACCGCCGAGCAGGCGATCCCGTAAAGGCCCCCGAAACGGACCCCGACCAGGGTCGCCCCGCAGATCAGTAGGACCGGAACCGCCGTCGACTTCATCCCGACCCCAAGACCGGCAAGGATGTTCGTCGCAGGCCCGGTGAGCGAAGCTTGAGCGATTTCCTTGACCGACTTGTAGCTCGAAGAGGTGTAGACCTCCGTCGCGAAACCGATTGCAACTCCCGCGACCGTCCCCGCGACGACGGCATAGAAAAGGGTCAGTTCGCCGAACATCGCCCGGGTGAGGAAAAAGGTCCCAACGATCAGGAACGCTCCCGTCGCATAGGTCCCGCGGCTAAGAGCCGCCTGGGGATCCCCGTTTTCCCCGACCTTGACAAAGAACGTCCCGAGAATGGCAGAAAGGATTCCCAGGGCCGCCAGGAGGAGCGGATAGACCATGCCCGCGTTCCCGAACGTAACGATCCCCACGGCCATGGCCGCCACGATCGCGTTCACGTAGGATTCGAAGAGGTCCGCCCCCATCCCGGCGATGTCGCCGACGTTGTCACCCACGTTGTCGGCGATGACGGCGGGGTTTCTGGGGTCATCTTCGGGAATGCCGGCTTCCACTTTCCCGACGAGGTCGGCTCCGACGTCGGCAGCCTTGGTGTAGATTCCGCCACCTACCCTGGCGAAAAGCGCGATGGAGCTAGCCCCGAAACCGAAGCCAACGATGATGTTCGGATCCTTGAAGATCAGCGTACAGAGAAGGATACCGAGAATCCCGATGCCCACCACGTTCATTCCCATGACCGAACCGCCCGTAAACGCCACCGTAAGGGCCTGGTTCATACCCTTCGTCGCGCTGAAGGCCGTTTTCCCGTTCGCCTTGGTGGCCACGTTCATCCCGAAGTACCCGGTCATCGCGCTGCAGAAGGCTCCTAGGACGAAACAGAAAGCCGATCCCGTACCGATCTTCCAGAAAAGCAGCCCGCCGACGATGACCACAAACGGGACGAGAGCCTTGTATTCCCTGTAGAGGAAGGCTAGGGCCCCGCCATGGATGATTCCGGAAAGGTCGTTGACCCGTTCGTTATCAACCTTGACGGCGTTGATCTTGCCGGTCGCCCAGATGGCGTAGACCAAGGCAAGGGCCCCGGCCAGGGCCACCAGTAGTATGACCTGTGTTCCCATCGATGAAACCTCCTTTGGACTGAAAAGATTCCGTTCAACGTAACAACTTGCCCGCCCATTCCGGGCGGGCATCGGCCTGAAAAGCGCCCATTATTATAGTCATCTCGTCTCATCCGCACAAGGCGTCAGAAAAAACGTTCAATTCAAAACGGAGCCCTAAGTCCGAATATGGATCGAAATATCCCTTCCTTCCGTCCCCTTGAGCGAACGAAGCATCCCCAGAATGGCGTGCCCCAGGAACCCTTCCAGGTAGGGTTTGAGGGGAATCCTCCTGCCGTCGACACGGAGGCTGATCGAGGGCACCGTCTTTTTCCCGAGCAGTCGGTCGATAAGAAACAGGGCCAGGTCCTTCTCCTGTCCCGGCCGAAAGGCGGGAATACCCGCCGCGGATTCGAAATTTCCGTACCACGCCAGGACCCCTTTGACCTCCGCCGGGCATTCTTCCGGGTTTCCGACCCAAACCCGGGGCAGAGAGAGGCTCTTTCCCCCTTCAAGAAGCACCAGGTCCACTTCGGGCATGAACCGTTCGACCATCCAGCACGGCTCGGGCAATCCCTCCCTGCTCTCTGCGCGAATCCCGTCTGGAGCCCAGAGAAGAGTCGGATGCCCCATTTCGAGAAGGGAACCCGTGTCGGTTCCCTGGCTCCCGATTGAAGGGTCGTGTGTCCGCTTGATGAAGCCGACCCGTATTCCCCTCTCCCGAAAGCTGGCCGCCAGTTCGCAGCAAAGGGTGGTCTTGCCCGATTTCTTGAAGCCGCTGATGGCGATCACCGGGATCATTGGCGCGAGACCTCCTGCTGTTGGCCCTGGCGGAGGTTCATCCAAATCCTTCGGTACGCGTCAAGACAGAAGAAGAACAGGGTCATGACGAGCGGGCCGAGGAAAATCCCAAGGAAACCGAGCGTCGCGAGCCCTCCCACGACCCCGACGAAAACGATGAGGATATGGACCTTGCTTCCCTCCGAGATGAACATCGGGCGCAGGAAATTATCGACCGTGCTGACGACGGCAAGTCCCCAGAAAGCAAGGGTCAGGGCAGCTCCATGCTGCCCGACGGCAAAAAGGTAGAGAGCGCCCGGTGCCCAAACCAGGGCTGTCCCCACAAAAGGAATGATCGCAAAAATGAACATCAGGCCACCGAAAAGAAAGGCGTTCGGAAGACCAACCCACCACCAGCCAAGAGCCCCGAGAAATCCCTGGACGGCCGCGGTGAACGTGAACCCGTAAACGACGGCCTGCAGCATTCTACGCCCTCTTGCAAGCATCGCGTCCGTCTCCTCGGTCGAAAGAGGGACAATGTCCCTGATGTATTCGATGATCACATGCCCGTCCCTGATCATGAAAAAGGAGGAAACGGTGATGACGATCATCTGAAAAACCAACCGGAGGGCGCTCTCGAAAACCCCGCGGGAGACCCCTGCAATCCAGCCGGAAAACCACCTTCCAAGCTGCCCAAGCAGGTCTCCGAAGAGGTTGAACTCGGAAATCCAGGGGGTAAGGAATTCCCGCAAGGAATTCGGGATCAAGTTCAGAAGAAGGGTGAGGTCCTGTCTTTCCAGCTTCTCGACAATTGCAGTCAGGCGGCCGTAAAGAGCCATCCCGTCATGGGCCAGGTAAAGCACGAACAGGATGGCCGGCAGAAGCAGCATGGCGATGATCAGGGCTGTCGTCAAACCTGCTGCGAGATTGGCCAGCCTGCCGCGAAACAGCCGAACATGGAGGAACTGGAAAAACGGGTAGCTGAAGAAGGAAAGGATGATCGACCAGGCCAGGGAACGCAAAAGTGGAAAGGCCAGGAGAAGGGCGATCGTCGAAAGCGCTGCGAAAAAGACAACGAAGGGCACGAATGTCCCTCTTGGCTTGGTTTTTCCGGTTTCGGCGCTAATCCCTTCCACCACGTCGACATCCTCCTCCCGCGATCAGAGAAGCGGAAATCCCGGCCCCGAGGCCGTTGTCGATGTTGACGGCCAGGACATTCGGGCAACAGCTGTTGAGAACCCCAAGCAGCGCTGCCGCGCCGCCCAGGCTCGTTCCGTAACCCGCGGAGGTCGGAACCGCAATGACAACCGTGTCAAGAAGGCCAGCTGCAACCGTCGGCAGGGCAGCCTCCATTCCCGCCACGGCGACGACCACATCCGCCTTTCGAAGCTCCTGCAAGACGGAAAGCAACCGGTGCAGGCCGGCGACCCCAACGTCGAAATGCCGGTCGACTTCGCAGCCCAAAAGCTCCGAAACCAGTGAAGCCTCCGCCGCAACCCGCTGATCGGCCGCTCCAGCGCTAATGACCGAGACACGGCCCCGGGCGACCGGAGACTCCCCCTTGCGGTAACCGATCCGGGCGACTTCGTCATAGCAAAACCCGGGGAGGCGTTCCCCCACGGCTTCGGCCTGATCCGTTTCCATCCGGCTGAAAATCAGGGTTTCTGGCCTATCGCGGCAGGCATCCGCGATCTTCTCCAGCTGCCGGCGCGTCTTGCCGGGGCAGTAGACGACCTCGCCGATCCCGCACCGAAAGCCTCGGTGGCCATCCAGGCGGATCTCACCCAAGTACAGGGTCGCCATCGAGGAAAGCACTTCCAGGCCTTCCTCGACAGAGAGACGGCCGCAGCGGACCTGTTCCAGGAAATCGCGAAAAGCCTCCTCGGAAGCCCTCTTCATATCCTCAGCAGCCTTTCCTTACTCCCACTCGATCGTCGCAGGCGGTTTGCTCGTGACATCGTAAACGACGCGGTTCACTCCCTGGACTTCGTTGCAGATCCGGTTTGCGGTTCGATTCAACAGATCGGCCGGCAGCCGCGCCCAGTCGGCGGTCATCGCGTCGAGCGATTCGACCGCCCGGAGAGCGACAGCCTCTGCATAGGTCCGCACGTCCCCCATCACCCCGACGCTCCGTGCCGGCAGAAGGACACAGAAAGCCTGCCAAAGGCGGTCATAAAGCCCAGCCTTGCGGATCTCTTCGATGAAAATCGCATCTGCCTTTCTGAGGGTTTCCAGTCTCTCTGCAGTGATTTCCCCGAGGCATCGAACCGCCAGCCCGGGACCGGGGAAGGGATGCCGTTTCAGGATGGCGTCCGGCACCCCGATCATCCTGCCGATCTCCCTTCCTTCGTCCTTGAACAGGTCCTTCAGGGGTTCCAGGACTTTGAGCGACATTCGCTCGGGAAGTCCGCCGACGTTATGGTGGGTTTTGATGACCGCAGCTCCTTTTCCCTTGTGCCCGCTTTCGATGATGTCCGGGTATAGGGTTCCTTGCAGCAGCCAGCGCGCGCCGCCGATTTCTCCCGCCTTTTCCTCGAAGACCCGGACAAACAGTTCTCCGATGATCTTTCGTTTCCTTTCCGGTTCCGAAACCCCCTTGAGCCCTTCCAGGAAGCGTTCGGTCGCGTCGACGTAATGGATCCTGAGGTTCATCTCGCGATAGGCTTCGAGGACTTCCTCCGCCTCGTTCAGGCGCAGCAAGCCGTTGTTCACGAAAATGCATTCCAGCTGATCCCCGATTGCACGGGCGGTCAGAACCGCCGCGACGGTCGAGTCCACACCGCCGGAGAGGCCGCAGATCACCCGGTCGGTCCCCACCTGTTCGCGAATTTCCTGGATCGCCTGCTCCGCCCAGTCACTCAGGTTCCAGTCCGGGACACACCCGCATACCGCGAAGAGGAAGTTGCGCAGGATCTCCATTCCCTGCGGGGTATGCGCCACTTCCGGGTGAAACTGCAGTCCGGTGATTCGGCTCGATTCGTCGGCAAAGCCGGCGATCAGCCCGCCCCCGCTCTCGGCGATGATCGAAAAACCGGGCGGAAGCGAGTTCACGCTGTCCCAATGGCTCATCCAGACCGAAAGTGTTTCCGGCAGCCCCTTGAGCAAGGGGCTCTCCGGATCCAGGATCCGGACTTCCGCAGGTCCGTATTCCGCCAGGGGGGCTTGCCTGACGATGCCGCCGAGCTGATGCGCCAGCAGCTGCATCCCGTAGCAAATCCCCAGGATCGGGATTCCCGAATGGAGAACCGAATCCGGAATCGCCGGGGCTCCTTCTTCGAGCACGCTCCTCGGCCCGCCAGAAATGACGATCCCATTGGGGTGGCGGGAAAGGATTTCCTCCGTGGCGGAATCCCACGGAAGAATCTCGCTGTGGACGGAGAGTTCCCGGATTCTCCTTGCGATCAGCTGGGTGTACTGCGAGCCGCAGTCCAGGATGACGATGTTCGAATGTGACGCCATGAAAGAGCCCCTTAGGGCTTCTCCCCCTTCGGCTTGAAATCTGGTGGAACGTTTTCCCGATAATCTTAACAGACAAAGACCCGGAGGGAGAACCGCCACCACAAAAAAGGCCCCCGCTTCAAGCGGGGGCCTTGGGAAAAACCTTCGATTAGTCGTAATCTCCCATACCGCCGGGCATGGAGGGCATGGAATCCTTCTTCTCCGGCTTGTCTCCGACGAGCGCTTCCGTGGTCAGGACCATGGCCGCGATGGACGCCGCGTTCTGAACCGCGCTTCTCGTGACCTTGAGCGGATCGATGATCCCTTCCTTGACCATGTCGAGGTACTCGCCCGTCGCTGCGTTGAGTCCATGTCCCTTCGGAAGGCCAAGAACCTTCTCGACCACCACGTCGCCCTGGTAACCCGCGTTGGAGGCGATCAGGTGAAGCGGTTCCGTCAGGGCCTTGCGAACGATCGTGGCACCGGTCTTCTCGTCGCCGGACAGGGTCTCGATGTATTTGTCAAGGGCCTGCAGGGAGTTCACGAGGGCAACACCGCCGCCTGCGACGATCCCTTCCTCGACGGCCGCGCGGGTCGCGTTCAGGGCGTCTTCGATCCGATGCTTCAATTCCTTCTGCTCCGTCTCGGTCGCAGCTCCGACCTGGATGACAGCGACACCGCCGACCAGCTTCGCCAGGCGCTCCTGCAGCTTCTCCTTGTCGTACTCGGAAGTGGAATCTTCCAGCTCCTTCCGGATCTGGGCAGCCCGGGCACGGATCTTCTCGGGGTCACCCTTGCCCTCGACGATCGTGGTTTCTTCCTTGGTGACCCGGACCGTCTTCGCCCGGCCCATCATCGAAAGGTCGGCGTTCTCGAGTTTCAGGCCAACCTCTTCGCTGACCACCTGGCCGCCGGTCACGATCGCGATGTCCTGCAGCATTGCCTTGCGCCGGTCACCGAAGCCGGGAGCCTTCACCGCGACGACCTGCAGGATCCCGCGCAGCTTGTTGACGACAAGGGTCGCCAGGGCCTCTCCTTCGACATCCTCCGCGATGATCATGAGAGGCTTGCCGGTCTGGACTACCTTCTCGAGCACCGGAAGGAGGTCTTTCACGTTGTTGATCTTGCCGTCATTGATGAGGATGTAGGCATCTTCAAGGACGGCTTCCATCCTCTCGGCGTTGGTGACCATGTAGGGGCTGATGTACCCCTTGTCGAACTGGAGTCCCTCGACCGTTTCAAGGGTGGTTCCGACGGTCTGTCCATCCTCGACGGTGATGACGCCGTCCTCGCCGACCTTCTCCATGGCTTCGGCGATCAGGTTGCCGATCACCTTGTCGTTGGCGGAAATCGCAGCGACCTGAGCGATCTTGCTGCGCTCCTTGACGGCGATGGAAAGGGCCTTCAGCTCGTCGACAACGACATCGACCGCGCCCTCGATCCCGCGGCGCATCAGGATCCCGTTCGCACCTGCCGCGACATTCTTCATGCCCTCGCGGATCATGGCACGCGCGAGAACGGTCGCCGTGGTCGTCCCGTCACCGGCCACGTCGTTGGTTTTCGACGCGACTTCTTTCAGGAGCTGGGCTCCCATATTCTCGAAGGGATCCTCGAGCTCGATTTCCTTTGCGATCGTCACGCCGTCATTGGTGATGGTGGGAGAACCGAACTTCTTCTCGAGGACGACGTTCCGCCCCTTGGGGCCCAAAGTCACTCCGACAGTATCTGCAACCTTGTTGATGCCTCTCTCAAGGGAGCGGCGGGCATCCTCGCCAAAATTCAGGATCTTGGCCATTTCAGTGTCCCTCCTGTTCTCGATGATTTCGGGTTTTACTCAACGATCGCGAGGATGTCGCGCTCGCTCAGGATCAGGTACTCCTCGCCGTCAACCTTGACTTCCGTCCCGGAATACTTTCCGAAAAGGACCCGGTCACCGACCTTGACCTCGGGAGCCAGCTTCTGACCGTTCTCCAGGACCTTGCCCGAACCGACAGCCATGACCTTGGCTTCCTGGGGCTTCTCCTTGGCCGTGTCCGGGAGCACGATCCCGCCACGCGTCTTCTCCTCCAGGGTCAGGACCTTGACGACGATGCGATCCGCCAGCGGCTTCAAGTGCATCAAACATCCCTCCTACAAGTGGTTTTATCGTATTAGCACTCACTAGGAGCGAGTGCTAATTTCCTGGAGAAGAGTGTAGGCGGGACCTGTCGTTCTCTCAAACGCATTCTATGTCAACAAAACGGAAATAGGCCCTATTTTACTGGCCTATTTCCGTTTTGTTCGCTTTTTCTCTCGCTTTCAATCGGATAAAAGCGGAAGGGCCGGATCAGGAGAAAAATCGAGCCCGGTTCGCCTCCCCCGCCAATATCCGTGATAGGCCGCAGTCGCCACCATCACGCCGTTGTCCGTGCACAGGCTCGGGGGAGGAATGAACACCTCCCAGTCGCCCTTTTTTGAAAAAGCACTTCTCAGGCCGCTGTTCGCAGCAACGCCCCCGGAAAGGGCAACCTTGCTCACTCCCGTCAACCGAACCGCCAGTTCCACTTTTCCCAACAGCGCCTCAACGGCCGCCTTTTGAAAGGAGGCGCAGATATCTTCAACCGGAAGGGGCCCCTCTTTTTCGACCTGCCGGATGAGGTTCAAGGCTGCAGTCTTCAGACCGCTGAAGCTGAATTCGACACGCGGAGTTTCCACCAGCGGGACAGGAAGAGGGAACGCGTCCGGGTTTCCCTTTGCGGCAAGCCGGTCAATGGCAGGCCCTCCAGGGTATCCCAGCCCCAGGACCTTTGCCAGCTTGTCGTAGGCTTCTCCTGCGGCATCGTCCCGGGTGCAGCCCAAAACCGCGTAATCCCCGAACGCTCTCACCAGGATCACCTCGGTATGTCCGCCCGAAACGAGAAGGGTCAAAAACGGCGGCTTGAGGTTAGGGTTCTGGATCACGTTGGCGAAGAGGTGCCCCTCCAGGTGGTTGACTCCAAGCAATGGAAGCCCCCAGGCCTGGGCAAGCGCCTTGGCGGTCATCACGCCGACCAGCAGCGAACCCATCAGCCCGGGTCCCATTGTCACCCCGATCAGCGAGAGTTCGCCCGCCGGGTTTGTCACGCCGGCCTCCGAAAGTGCCGAAAACACGAGGGGAAGGATCCGCTCCTGGTGATCCCGGGATGCCAGTTCGGGGACTACTCCTCCATAAGGGGCATGAAGTTCCAGTTGGCTCGAAATCCGGGACGACAAGACCCGGGTGGGGCCTTCCAGGACCGCGATCGCCGTGTCGTCACAACTGGTTTCGATCCCGAGGGTCAGGAACCGCTCGCAGGTCAATGCCCCCCGCACCCCCCACAACCCCCGCAGGAACGTCCGCGGCAACCCTTTTTCGAATGCCTTGCCGGGCCGCTTTCATGAAGGAGAACCTTGCTCCGGCATTTCGGACACCGGCTGGCAAAATCCTCCGACTCGAAGCGGGTATCGCAGGAGGCACAGCGATAGACATGGCTCTCGCTCATTTGCCCAGCACCTTCCATTCAGCCGAATCCTCCCCGTACCCCAGGGTGATCCGGGAGCCGCTTTTCAGGAAGGATTTCGGAACGGAAAACGGCATTGTGCCCTTGAAACCGCTTGGGAGCTCGCCGGCGAGGGAATATTCCTTCAAGGAGAGGACATCCTCCGGGGAAACGGTGTAATTCCCGACGGTAATGTTCCCCGGAACTAGTTCCCATGGGGTGAAGGTTTCAATGCGAAGCAGAAAGAGGGCCTTCCCCTTGAGATCCTTCTCACCGATGTGCCTGGAATGCCAGGTCAGCCATTCCGGGGCACCCGGATCGTTCCTGGCTGCAACGGCCAATGCGGGATCGACGTAGATGAAGGTCAGCCGCGCTTTCGCTCCCAGCACCAGGTCTCCGAGGACCTGGCCGTCCACCCAGACATTGGCGGACCTTTCCGCCAGGAGTTCGTCCAGGTTCTTCGCCTGAGCTCCCCAGGCGGTTCCCGCTATTGCGGCGACGAACAGGAAAACGACCATCCAGCCTGCTCTTTTCATTGCGCTGTTCCTCCTTCCTCATTCGGTGCGTTCGTTCCCAGACCCTCCGTTTCAAGTTCTTCTTTCGAGAAAAGGTAGACCGTTCCGCAAAAATGGCACCGGACTTCCTGGCTACCGCTGGGGGCATCGCTCCCCAGGGACTCCAGGAGGAGCGCCTTAGCGAGGTCGCGGCTGCACCGGCAGGAGAGCGAGAATTCCACGTCCTCGAACCAATCGATGTCCAACCCCTCAAACAGTTCCTCCATCGCACTTCTCGCATCCTGGTGCAATTCCAGCAACCGGCTTACCGAGGGCATCTGCCGGACCCGCTCCTCCACGTTGCCGACGAGAGAATCCTCCGCTCCCGGCAGGACCTGGACCATAAACCCTCCCGCAGAAAGGACCCGTCCAGGCTGGGCGAGCACTCCCAGGCCTACGGCGGTAGCCGTCTGCTCGGAAAAGCGATAATACCCGGCGATATCTTCGGCGATTTCGCCCGAAACGAGGGGAACCTGGCTGGAAACGGGTTCCCTCATCCGGACGTCCCTGAAAACGACGAGCGTCCCGTTCCGTCCGACTCCAGAGGCGACGTCCAGCTTGCCCGAGGGCGACGGGGGGAGATCCACTCCGGGATGTTCCACGTAGCCTCTCACCCGCCCCTGGGGTTCTGCGTCCGCCACGACCAGCCCCAGCGGACCGCCCCCATCGAGCTTCAGGGTTACCCTTGCTTTCCTGAGCTTGATGTCGAGAGCCATCATCATCGAGGCCATCATCAGCCGTCCCAGGGCTGCGGCAGCAAGCGGGCTCAGTTTCTGCTTCCGCATGGTTTCGTCCACCAGCCGGTCCGCCTTGACGGCAAAAATCCTGAAGCTGCCTCCCGCCAGCAATCCCCTCGACACGACGGCAGTCGGAAGGTCACCGCTGGTCTTCTCTTCCCCTCTCACGAGAATCGTTCCTCCTTTCGGAAGGCTCCGGAAACCCATTTCCACTCGTCGCAACCACTCAACCAGGAGGCAATCCCATAGACGACGGCACCCGCCGACACGGCGATCAGAACCCAAAGCATCTTGCCCAACAGCCTGGAAGCCGGATCGTAGGGGAAAAGCCACGATCCCGCGAGGATGACCGCGGCCATCAGGAACAGCGGGATCCCGTGCCGCAGGATCCATTCCCCGCTCAGGACTTCGATCGGGGCTTTCAGGTGGCGTCGGAGACTCCAGGTGCCCATGAGAGCCCCGCCGGTGAAGGCCAGGGATGTCGCCAGCGCCAACCCGGCGTACGAAAAAAGGTGAACCAGGGTCACACAGAAGAACAGGTTGAGCGCGACGGTGATTCCCGTTACCTTCAAGGCTTCCTTGGGAAGCCGCCTGGCATACAGTCCTCTCATCACCACGGTCGAACAGGCCATGCCGGGCAAACCGAGGACGTACAGGGCCAGGGCGCGGCTGGTGGCACTCCACGCCCACTCGTTGAAGGCTCCCCGGACAAACAGCAGGTGGACCATGGGGCGGGCCAGCAGGCTCATGCCGACGACCACCGGCAGGATGACGAACAGGGTGAATCGGAGAGCATCCCGCGTCATCAGGGCAAAAGCCTCGGTTTCTTCCGGCCCCAGCCGCGAGAGCATCGGCAGGACCGCCTGCGAAATGGCGATGACAAAAAGCCCGAGGGGCAGCTGAATGACGCGATCCGCGTAACTCAAAACGGAAATCGTCCCCCCTTCCAGGAACGAACCGACCATCCGGCTGATGACCGGGTTCACCTGGTTCAGCGACAACCCGGCCATGTACGGCAAAAACAGGCAAATCACCTTTTTCAGTTCAGGATCCGCCCAATTCGGTCTTCCTGGAATCAAGGGCACGCCGAGGGTTCCGGAACGCCACCACTGCAGGGACATCTGAGCGGCTCCTCCCGCCAGCACAGCCGCGGGCAATGCCCAGATCCCGGTTCGCGGTGCTAGAATGGCCAAAAGAAGAATGTAGAGAAGGTTGCTGACCGCTGGTGCCACGGCTGGGATGAAGAAGCTGTCCAGGCTGTTGAGAACCCCCATGGCCAGTGCCGCAACCGAGATGAGGATCAGAAAGGGAAACATCAGGCGGGTCAGGAGAACGGCAAGGTCCGCATCCGCTCCCGAGAACCCCGGTGCCATCAGCCGGACCAGCAGCGGGGCCCCGAAAATGCCCGCGGCAACAACCCCTCCCCCCGCCAGCAGGAGGACCGTGGTCATTTGGCGGGCAAGCTGCTTTGCTTTCTCCCGGCCTCCCTCCGCGACAACCCGTGAAAAAACGGGCACAAAGGCAGCCGAAAGGGCCCCTTCTGCGAGAAGCTGACGGGAGAGATTCGCGAGGGTGTACGCCACGAGAAAGGCGTCCAGCTGCCGGGTAGCCCCAAAAAGGGCAGCCGTGATGATTTCCCGAAGCAGGCCCAGGACGCGGCTGGCGAACGTCCCGACCATCATCCTCATGGCATGCCGGACCATCTTGCTCAAAGGGGAAGCCATTTAAGATCCTCCAGAAGTCCAGGATGAAAGGGGGGAAGACGGGTGAAAAAAGCACGGACCACCGTCTGGTGCCTGGGAAATCGGCTCCGCGGCGACGACGGGGTCGGCGTTTGGTGCGGTGAACGGCTGCTCGAAACGCCCTCTCCTCATCTCGAAATCGTCCTCTGTGAGACGGTCCCGGAAAACTTCGCGGCACCCCTGCGCAGGAATCCCCCCGATTGCCTCCTGGTCATCGATGCCTGCGTCATGGGAACAGCCCCCGGGACAATCCGCCTCCTCGCTCCCGGTTTCCTTGACGGTCTCACGGAAACCACCCACGGACTGCCGCTGGGTGAAATTCTCAAGGATACCCTTCCCCTGGAAAGAATTTTCGTGCTCGGGATTGAGCCGAAAGAAACCGGTTTTTCCCTCAATCTCAGCCCGGAGGTCGAGGCCTCCGCCCGTGAAGTGGTTCGGGCCCTCCTGGAAGGCTCCTGGAGGCGCTTCATCGAACGTCCTTCATAGCGTGAAGCGGTCGCCGAGATAGTATTTCCTTGCGACCTCGCTTTGAGAAACCTCCTTGGGAGTCCCTTCAACCATGATACGGCCCTGGTGAAGAATTGCGGCCCGATCCGTGATCGCCAGCGTATCTCTCACGTTGTGGTCGGTGAGCAGGATTCCGTAGCCCTTCCCGCGCAATCCCAGGATCATCTGCTGGATATCGAAGACCGCGATCGGGTCGATGCCGCTGAAGGGTTCGTCCAGCAAGAGGAATTCGGGCATTGCCGCAAGGCATCGCGCAAGTTCCACCCTTCTCCTCTCCCCCCCGCTGAGGGCATACCCGGGAGTGTCGAGGATGCGGTCGATCCCGAACTCCGCGACCAGGTGATCGATCATCCTGGATCGTTCTCCAGGGGTCTTTTCCAGTTCCTGGAGAACCAGCTCCAGGTTCTCCCGAACGGTCAGGTTCCTGAAGACCGAGGCTTCCTGCTGCAGGTAGCCGACCCCCATGCGGGCTCTCTTGTACATCGGAAGCCCGGTAATCTCACGGTCGTCGACCAGGATCGACCCTGCATCGGGACGCACGAGCCCGACGATCATGTAGAAGGTGGTGGTCTTCCCCGCCCCGTTCGGCCCCAGGAGGCCAACGATCTCGCCCTGGCGGACTTCGATGGAAACGGAGCTGACCACCTGCCTCCCCTTGTACGATTTCTGGAGTTCCACCGCACGAAGGACGCGGGAAGGCCTCACGGTGACTGGCTCTCCTTGCCGGGGGTGAAAATCAGCTGGGGACGTCCCTGCGCCTCGATCCTCCTCGTGGCCAGGTCGTAGAGGATGCTTTCGGAGCGGACGCTGCGTCCCGACTGGACGGCTTCTGCGTTCCCCACCAGCGCGACGGTTCCCTTGCCTTTCGAATACAGGAGCCGATCCCCTTTGAGATTGACGGGCCCACCTTCGGATCCCGCGATGACGGCCGTAACCTGTCCGGTTGCCGTCAGTTCCTTCAATCCATCTCCTTCTGTCCGGGCCTCGATCCGCCCGGCTTTCAGGGAGATTTTTTCGCCCTGGTCCTCAAACCGAGTGACCTGCCGGGCCCAGAACTGATCGTCCCTTCTCCCCGCCTCGGCCGCCTCGAGCACCCTGCCCGGGGCTTCCGCCTTGACGCCGCCCCTGGCCACGTATTCCGTCGTTGAGCCAAAAACCCATTCAAGGGAAGCGGCAGCCAGCCGTTCCCCGGGACGGACCAGCAGGACCTGTCCCGATGCCAAAACGCGCTTCGGGGCCCGGTCGATAAGGGAGACTTCCTCGGCGGTAAGTTCCATCTTCTGCTCCTTCCAATCGGCCTTGACCGCTCCCCAGGCACGGAAACGCTCCCCGGCGGGATCCCCTTCCGCGAAGCTCGCCGTCAGGTTCAATCCCTGCCTTTCCAGGCGAACGTTCCCCTCGGCTCGCACCACCCGGCTTCCCGGGTCATAGATCAAGGTATCGGAAGTCAACCTGATTTCCCCTGCGGATGATGTCCCGGAAACTGCAGCCAGGAACGCAAATCCCAGCAGAAAGGCACGAAACCCTCTCTTCCCTTCCAGACGAGCTTGCATTGGAACCCTCCTCAAGCGGCCTTAGCCGCGTCAGAACTGCAGACTTTGCCCGGGGTCCAGCCGGATCCCCTCGGTCCATTCCGGAAGAGCTTCCAGGAAGGTCTCCGGGGCCGCTTCGATTCCCGGAAAGGTATTGTAGTGCATGGGGACGACTTTTCTGGGCCGGATCAGTTCCACAGCCCTCAGGGCGTCCGGGATGTCCATGACGTAGCACCCGCCGATCGGCAGGAGGGCCAGGTCGATCTTCAATGCTTCCAGAAGCCCCATTTCAGCGGTTAGCCCCGTGTCTCCCGCGTGGTAGATCCTGAACTTTCCCAGTTCGAGGACGATTCCTACCGCGACGCCTCCATAAACCGTCTGGTTCCCTTCCATAATGCCGGAACCGTGGAGGGCCGGAACGAACTTGACCCGGCCAAACGGGAAAGAGACCCAGCCGCCGATATACATCGGGCTGGTCTTCAATCCCTTGCCCGAAAAATACCGGCAAAGCTCGGCGTTTGCCACCACGGTCGCGCCGGTCTTCAACCCCAGCTCGATCGTGTCACCGAGATGATCCCAATGCCCGTGGGTCACGAAAAGGTGAGTCAGATTGCCGAAATCCTCCGGCCTGGCGCAGGTCTGGCTGTTATCCCTCAAGAACGGGTCGATCAGCCCTTCCAGCCCTGGTGCGCTCAAGTGGAAAGCCGAGTGTCCCAAAAAACGGATCACGGACATCTTGAAAACCTCCCCTCTACCTGGATATCCGTTTCACTGTAATGACCGGATTCATGGACTCTGACGCCCAGGATTCCGATTTCCAGCTCGACCGCGATTCCTACAAGCGTGATCCGAACAGGCCCTCCGCGGCGGGCTTCCGCCCAGTCCGCCATGGCTCTCGATTCCTCCCATCCCTCGACCGCCAGGTCTCCTTTCACGACACCCGTCGAAGGATCGACATCCAGGCGGTAGCGCCAGGGTCGGACAGCGGCACCATCGTGGAGACCCCGGCCCGACCAGGCCGTCATTCCGGTTCACCGCTTCGGCTGATGCAGATGCCCAGTTCCTTGAGCTGCTTGGCCTCCACTTCGGACGGAGCGCCCGACATCAGGCACTGTGCCCTGGCAGTCTTGGGGAAGGCCATGACCTCTCGGATCGACCGGCAGCCGCATAGGAGAGCCACCAGCCGGTCAAAGCCGATGGCCAGCCCGCCATGGGGTGGCGTCCCGTAGCTCAGGGCCTCGAGAAGGAAGCCGAATCGTTCCCTTGCCTGTTCCTGGGTAAAGGACAGCACTTGAAAGACCCGTTCCTGCAAGGCCGGATCATGAATTCGGATGGAACCGCCTCCGATCTCGCTCCCGTTCAGAACCAGGTCGTAGGCCCTCGACCTCACCCGGCGGGGATCCTTCTCGAGAAAGGCGACATCTTCGGGGTGGGGAGCCGTAAAGGGGTGGTGCATGGCACACCACCTGCGTTCTTCCTCGTCCCATTCGAGAAGCGGGAAATCCCTAACCCATAGGAAAGCCCACGAGGACCGGTCCACCAGGTCCAGTTTCGAGGCAATTTCAAGCCGCAGTGTCCCCAGCATCGAACAGGTCGAAGCCCACGGCCCCGCTGCGACGAAAAGGGCGTCTCCATCCCCCAGCCCCGATTTCTCCAAGAGCTTCAGGCGCCCGTTTTCATCCAGGGTTTTCACGAGAGGTCCCTTCAGCTCCCCCGCCTTCACCTGGAAGGCGGCCAGCCCCTGGGCCCCCAGCGTTTTCGCCCGCTCTTCGAAGTCTGCAAGGTCCTTGCGGGAAAAAGTGGCTCCGCCCGGGACCCGCAGCCCTCTCACCGCCCCGCCTTCCGACAGGATCTTCCTGAACGGCTCAAAGGTCCCTTCAGAGAAAACGGAATCCAGGTCGCAGATCCGAAGGGAAATCCTCAAATCGGGCTTGTCGCTGCCGTAGGTTTCCATGGCCTCCCTCCAGGTCAGCTGGAGGAAGGGGGTCTCGATCTTTTCCGAGAGAATCTCCGAGAAAAGTCCCTTCACGTAGCCCTCGAGGAGCCCGATGATGTCGGTCTCGGTGATGAAGCTCATCTCGAGGTCGACCTGGGTGAACTCGGGCTGTCGGTCCGCCCGCAGGTCCTCGTCGCGGAAGCATTTGGCTATTTGGAAATACCGGTCGCAGCCGCTCACCATCAAAATCTGCTTGAAAATCTGCGGGGATTGGGGCAGGGCGTAAAACTCCCCCTGGTTCACCCGGCTCGGCACGAGGTAGTCCCTCGCTCCTTCCGGAGTCGATTTCGTCAGGATCGGGGTTTCCACCTCCAGGAACCCATGGCCCACCAGGTAGTCTCTCGTGAACTTTGCAGCCCTGGCGCGGACCCGAAGGTTCTCCTGCATCTTCGGCCTTCTCAGGTCCAGGTAGCGGTGCTTCAACCGGAGGTTTTCATCCACGCGGTCCACTTCGCTCATTTCGAAGGGAAGGGGGGAGGAGGGAGAAAGGACCAGGAGATCCTCGGCAAGCAGTTCCCATTGACCCGTCGGCAGATTGGGGTTTTCCGTCCCCAGGGGACGCCGGCGGACTTTCCCTTTGACCGCCACGACAAATTCGCTTCGGAGTTCCTTCGCCAGCTCATGGGCTTCCGGGGTGTCCTCCGGGTTGACGACGACCTGGACCGTTCCAGTGTAGTCCCAGAGCTCCAGGAAGATGATCCCGCCAAGGTCGCGCCGCTTCCGGACCCAGCCGTTCAGGACGGTTGGCCTTCCCTCTTCCCCTGGGCCGACCCGCCCGCAATAGACAGTCTTTTTCCACGAATCGTCGAAATATCGCTCACTCAAGGCCATAGGACTCCCTTCCCCGGAAACATTCAGCAACAAGCCGTCTTCGTGTTCGACGCAAGCCGTTCAACGACTTTATCCCGTTCGACTTCCTCCTGAGAACCCGTTGCCATCTCCTTCACCGCAACGACGCCTCGTGCGATTTCACTCGATCCAAGGATGCACGCGTAGGCGGCCTTCGCAGTCGCAGCAGCCTTCATCTGGGCCTTCACGCCCTTGCCGGAGCTGTCCATGTCCGAGGGGACACCCGCTCTCCTCAACTCGTAGAGAAGCCGAACGGCCTCATCCCTGGCGCTCTCCTCGGCGACCACGACCATGACCGAAATCGCGGGCTCCCTTCCGAAACTCAGGCCTTGCTGTTCCATGGTCAGTACGATTCGGTCCAGGCCCGCGGCGAACCCTACGCCCGGCGTGTGCGGGCCGCCGATCGCCTCGGCCAGGTTGTCGTAGCGACCGCCTCCGCAGACCGCGTTCTGGGCCCCAAGATCTCCCGACAGGACCTCGTAGGCCGTTTTCGTATAGTAATCCAGACCCCGGACAAGGCGCTTGTCGATCCGGAATTTCGCCCCGATGAGGTCCAGCCCCTTGAGGACCTCGTCGAAATGCGACCGGCATTCCTCGCACAGGTGGTCCCTGACATCCGGAGCATCATCGGTGATGGCGCGGCACGTTTCAACTTTGCAGTCCAGGATCCGGAGCGGATTCCGGTCGAAGCGCCCTTGGCAGGTCGGGCATAGGGCATCGAACCGTTCCCCAAGGTACCCCTGCAGCGCAGCCCGGTAAACGGGTCTGCAGGCAGGGCACCCGACCGAATTGACCAGGACCTCCAGGTTCGATAGGCCGAGCCTGCGGAAAATCTCGAGGGAAAGCGCGATGACTTCCACGTCGACCAGGGGACTCGCTGATCCGATCGCTTCGAAGTCCAGCTGCCAGAATTGCCGGTAACGGCCCTTCTGAGGGCGCTCGTAGCGCATCATCGGACCCGCGCACCACAACTTCGAGGGCTGGGGACCGCTCGCCATACCGTGTTCCAGGTAGGCACGCACCATGGATGCGGTCGCTTCCGGCCTCAGCGTCAGGCTCCGCCCCGAACGGTCCGAAAACGTGTACATCTCCTTTTCGACCACGTCCGTCGTTTCGCCGATTCCCCTGGAAAACAGTTCCGTCTGCTCGAAAATCGGAAGATGGACCTCCCGGTAGCCGAAATCCTCGGCGATCTTCCGCGTCACCGCGAAGATCGATGCCCATTTCCAGGACTCGTCCGGGAGTATGTCTCTCACGCCGCGAGGCGCCTTGATGCTTTCCATCCGTTCAGACCCCCTGCATTTTAAGTTCGTGACGTGTATTTTACCCGAAAGAAGGAGAGTTTCGTCCGACCGGAAAAAAAACGGGCCCTTCCCCGAAGGAAGGGGCCCGCCATGCCGTCTTCCAGATCGTAGGAACTCCTAACGCGCCTCCAGCTGAAACTTGATCGCCGTCCGTTCCTCCCCGTCGATATCGATCTTTGCAAACGCGGGGATACACACCATGTCGATGCCGTTCGGGGCGACGTAGCCCCGGGCGATCGCAATAGACTTTACAGCCTGGTTCACCGCACCTGCGCCGACAGCCTGCACCTCCACTACGCCCTTCTCACGCAGGACGGCTGCCATGGCTCCCGCAACGGACTTGGGTTGTGACGTGGCCGAGACCTTTAGGACCTCCATACTCTCCGACCCCCTCGAGCTGTTGTGATGTCGATCAAACGTTCGAATAAAGCCGCGATTCAGGGTTGGTTAATTGTATCGCCTTCTCGCCACTAAATCAAGGTTCGTTTATCACGTTACTCCGACTCGTCCCCGCCCTCCCGAAAAGCATGGCAGTTTCCGCAAGCCTCCGGGCCACGTCAGGACCGGGGATCCGATGCCTCCACGTCCAGTTTCCCGATTTTCGTCCTGGCCGGTTCATCCGTGATCGACCATCAAGCCCCAAACCATCCTGCAGCGGGCAGATTGCCCAGCCGGCCTGCGAGGCGTAGGCCAGTCGAACCAGGTCTTCCGCCACACCGTCTGCGTTGACCGAGTGTCCGAGGTATCGGGAAAGGAGCCTCTTCCCTTCTTCCGCCAGTTCCTCTTCGAACCAGCCGCGGACCGTGTTGTTGTCGTGCGTCCCGGTGTAGGCAACGGCATTCGCCGGAAAATTGTGAGGGGCATGGGGATTCGTACCGACCTCGCCGGAAAAACCGAACTGAAGCACTCTCATCCCCGGCAGACCGAACCGGTCCTTGAGCTTCTCGACATCCGGCGTGATGATCCCGAGGTCTTCCGCCACGATCGGCAGGCCCGGATGGTCCGAGGCCATACATTCCAAGAGTTCCTGTCCCGGGGCTTCGACCCACTTCCCTCGACGAGCCGTTTCCTCCTCGGCCGGAATCGACCAGTACGCGACAAGGCCCCTGAAGTGATCGACCCGGATGCAGTCGAAAAGGGACAGAGCGTGCCGCACCCTCGACCTCCACCAGGAAAACCCCTCTTTCCGGTGCACCTCCCAGCGATAGGTGGGGTTCCCCCACCGCTGTCCCGTGGGACTGAAATAATCTGGCGGTACACCTGCGACAGTCGCGGGCCGGCCTTCTGGATCTAGGTCGAATCCCTCCTGCCAGCTCCAGGCATCTGCGCTGTCCATGCCGACATAGATGGGCAGGTCCCCGAAAAGGGTGATCCCCCGCCGGTGTGCCTCCCGGCGGAACTTTTCCCATTGACGGAAGAAAAGCCACTGGCCGAACTCGACCCTCTCCCTTTCCGGTCCAAGGGCCCCCGCTGCCGCCTCCAAGGCCTTGGGGGATCGAAAACGCAGTTCCTCCGGCCACTCGGTCCAGATTTGCCCCTTCCGCGAAGCCTTGATCGCGCAGAACAGAGAGTATTCCCCAAGCCAGGCTCCATGCTGTTTCCGGAAGGCTTCAATTTCTTCGAGAAGGTCCTTCCTTTCCTCTCGAAGCCGTTTCCAGGCCCTGTCCAGGGCTTGACCTTTCCGTTCGAAGACGAGGTCCCAATCAACCGGTGCATCGGGGACCGCCCAGCCTGGAGTTCCCTCGCCCGCAGAGAGAAGACCCAATTCCTCCAGGTCTTTCAAGTCGACCAGAAGCTCATTCCCCGCAAACGCCGACACCCCGCAGTAAGGGGATCCGCCGAGGGCGCGGTCAACGGGGCCGACGGGCAGCATTTGCCAAAGGCTTTGCCCGGCTTCCACAAGAAAGTCGAGAAATTCGCTCGCACCGGCCCCAAGATCTCCGATCCCTGCCCCCGAAGGCAAGGAAGTCAGATGATGCAAGATTCCACACGCACGCTTTCCTTTTAAGTTCATCCGGTTGCACCTCGTTCTGGGGATCGTCTTTTCGCTGTAACATTTCCATTGTAGTATGCAGCAAAACGATGACGAAGGTCGCTTTCTGGCCGTAAAATATGCGGGAACCGTCTCTAGAGGAGGGGGATCCTTTTGGATTTGCGGGATTTCTACAACATGAAAGCCAGGCGCGTCGGCCCGTCGATCATCGCGCAAATGGCGCGCATGCTGGGCCCAGACGGCATTTCCTTCACCAGCGGAGAACCCTCCGCCGACCTCATCCCGCTGTCCTGGCTCAGAGAGGCGTTCAGCAAGGCATGCGAACAGGCCCCCCTTTTCTCCTATCCCACGACCGCCGGCCACCTTCCCCTGAGGGAATGGATCACCGACTGGATGCACCGCGAAGCCCTGGCTCCTTCCTGGCTCGACCCTTCCTGCGTGATCCTGACGAACGGGTCGCAGGGAGCCCTGAACCTCCTCGCCGAGACGTTCATCGACCCGGGGGATTCGATCCTGACCGAAAGCCCCACCTACCCGGAAGCTCTGCTGGCTTTCCAGAGAGAGGGGGCGAGGATTCTTCCCGTCCCGGTGGACGCAGAGGGCCCTATCCCTGAAAGGCTTGAGGAACGACTTTCAGGTGGAAAAGCGAAGTTTTTCTACACGATCGTCAATTTCCAGAACCCTTCCGGCTGCACCACCTCCGACGAGAGGAAGGCCGCAATCCTGGATCTGGCCCGCAGGAAAGGCTTCTTCATCATCGAGGACGACCCATACCGCTACCTTCGTTACGAAGGGAATCCGACGAAAAGCTACTTCCAAATGGCAGGCGAGGATCGGCGAGTCGCCTACCTAGGGAGCTTTTCGAAAATCATCGCGCCCGGGGTTCGATGCGGCTGGTGCGCATTCCCCCCGGATTTGAGGGAAAAATTGCTGGAAATCCGACTTAGCCTCGAGTTATGCCCTCCTGCTCTCACGCAGGCCGCGGTCCTGGAGTTCCTCCGCGCGTGCGACTTCGATGCCCACCTCGGGAGGCTCGTCAAGGAATACAGGAACCGCCGCGATTCACTCGTCCAGGCGCTGGACCGAGAAGCTTCCAGCCTTGGTCTAAGGCTGACCGTCCCGAAAGGCGGCTTTTTCCTCTGGGGAACCTGCGAAGGGATACGAGACATGCCCGGGTTCGCCCGCTATGCCGCCCTGCAGAAAAAGGTGGGCTTCATCCCCGGTCGGTTCTTCTTTCCGATTGAGGGGGAAGGAGGGGATTCGATCCGGTTTGCCTTTGCCAAAGCGACCCCCGAACAGTCCCAGGTGGGAGCTGCGCGGTTCGCCGATGCCCTACGGAATTATCGGGAGGGACTTCTTCCCGAAATGAACTTGCAATAGGTAACCAGGCCATCGCCTGCCTAGTAAAAATCCTGGATTCGCCTCGTTTCCCGAAAACCAGCCGCCAGGTAGAATTGCCTCTGTTTTTCGTATTCCTTCTTCCAGAGGTTTCTACCCCCAAGATCGCTTTCCCCGTTGCCGCCAAGCCAAGTGCTTCCACGCTGAAAAGGAGGACATCGAAGCCGTAGCGCTCGATCTCGGTCTTAAGGCCCGAATGGTTTCCAGCGGATCATACTCTTCCTCTTCCTCGCTGTGATCCATCTTCAGGTTGAACGTGATCCCCACGCTTTTGACCGGTATCAGCGGATCATACTCTGCATTCACGATTCTCCCCTCCCATTTTCGAACTCCGGATTTGCGCCAATTTTGACACTTGAGAAGAGTAAATCAAGAGCAGAATCAATCTGTTTTCTGCAGGAATCTGGAGAAGACAACGCCAAGTGACGATGCTATGATGTCTGCCGGGGTGGTTTGACTGACCTTCTTCCGGTCTCGATCGGTAAAGGCCCGCCTAGGTCCCTTGATCGCCGCTTTTTTGATCCTGGTGGCCGCGAACGGGGCTGTGCGGGTATGGAAGTATTTTTCTATGCGAGAGGCGCGGCAGGCTTACGAGCGCCTTGTAGAAGAGGCCGCATGGGTTGAAGGGGAAGTGTCCGAACTCGAGAAAAAGTTGAAGGCGCTCGAAAGCCAACTGGAAGACGGGAAACGGCGGATCACCGGCCTGGAACGGGTGATCCGCATTAGTTCAGGCGAAAAGCGCCTTGAAGCCGAGGCCAGAAGGACTTTGGCGGTCGAACGGTACCGGATGCTCGCCGGGGACTACCAATGGCTCTTCAGTGAATACGAAAAAGCGTTCCAGCGACTGCGGGATCTTCGCCGTTCCATCGAGGAACTGGCGGACAGGCTTGACCTCCAGGAACAACCCCGGTGATGCGGAAGGGAGCAAATGGATGAAAAGCGAACAGAAGCAGCTGGATCTTTTTCCCCAGGCACGCCCACAGGAAATCGGTCCCACCGTTTTGGCCGAGGACCTGACGGACCCCTTGCCGGAAGAGAAGGTACCGCCTGCTGCGCGGACGAAGCTCAGTCCCATCCATTGCGCCCGCTGCGGGGAATGGCTTTGTGACGCCCTACCCGGGGCTCGATCCTACTGTCCTCGATGCCGGATCTGGTCTGGAAACTGTTAAGCAAAACCGTTTCGGGCGCTTAATGGCGATTGAACGCATTAAAGTTTTCTGCTATAATGACGAACCGAACACTGAAGACTTCCAAAGGAGTTGGTGAGCGTGTCCGAAAAGTGGAAAGACCGCCTGACCGATCAGCTCTGCAAGGCCCTGCTCTCCCTCAAATCGGAAGACGAGGCCTACCGTTTTCTGGAAGACGTAGCAACAATCGGTGAAATTATCGCTTTTGCCCAGCGGCTCGAAGTCGCAAGGCTTCTCTATGAAGGGAACAATTATCCCCAGGTGGTACAGAAAACCGGGGCCAGCACCGCGACCATCAGTCGGGCAAAGAACCTCATCGAACACGGTGCCGACGGTTTTACCCTCGTCCTCGAAAGAATTGCAAAAAAAGAGAAGGAAGAAGGAAACCCCTGAGGTAGGGGTCCAGAGAATTTTCGGGCGACGTGCCGGTGCACGTCGCCCTTTTTACTCTTCAAGCTGGCTCAGGCGCTTCTTCTTGAGGAATTCGATAAACTCCTGCTTCATCCTGACCAGAAGCCCCTCGAAAAGGCATTTTTGGAAAGGACATTTCCCGCAGTCAAGCAGACAGATATTCACGTCCGGCTCTCCTTCGATCAGCGTATAAACCTCGTACAAGCTGATTTCGGTGGGATCCTTGGCCAAGACAAAGCCCCCTCCAGGTCCTCGCAGAGAACGGACCAGCCCCCCCTTTGACAGCCTCTGAAAAACCTTCGCAAGGTGTGCTTCCGAAACACCCATGATCCCGGCCATTTCACGGATACTGACGCGCCCCTTCCTGGAAACCAGAAGCCCCAATCCATGAAAGGCAAGCGAGACCGCTTCCGAAACCTGTACAATTTCCGGCATTTGGCCGTCTCTCCTCAAATCCGTGATTATGGATGCGCGTTGCCTGTATTGATTGGATTTTACCAGACAAGGGGAGAATACTCTCTCCGGGCAGTTGGATTCTATCCAATAATAATTTTTAAAATAAAAAAGTTTTATATTAAAAGAAGTAAAGGAAGAATTTATTCTTATTCTTAGGCTGAGGATGACATTTAGCTTATCTTGACGCCATTTTCCCGGCTTGGTATATACTGAACCGGGGTTGCCGGGAGAGCGGTTTCTGCGAACCAGGCCATGCCACCACAATTTTTAGGAGGGATGGAAGTCATGAAAAAGGGTTCTTCGCTATTTGGTGTGGGTGACGGCATAGAACCTTGGTAACTGGAATTCAAAACGACCTCCCACGAGGTAAAAAGCCAGGATACCGTA
>JALHIN010000037.1:0-14649 GCA_022839995.1 Synergistota bacterium | reverse complement strand
CCGGTTTGAATCCCTGTCCCAGGCCCAGAGTGTCATCGCTTCCTGGATTCGTCACTACAACACGGAACGGCCCCACCAGGCCCTGGGATACAAGCCGCCGGTTTTGTTTGACAAGGTTCAGGCATTAAGCGCGTAAGTTGTGCCAATTTCAGGGGGTCATTACAGGCCCCGCTTTGCGGGGATGAGTTGGCCCGCTCGAAAAGGATTGGGCCCCGGTCTCATTTCCTACGGCGAACGATCTTGGCGGCGTCTGAGAGTTCGAGATTCATCACTCCAGTTCTTCCTTGGCCTTTTCCCAGCTGGTGACCCTGCCTGCCTTGATGTCTGCGAGGCCTTCACGGATCTTCCGACGCTCGGCCATGGAGAGCCTGGGCTTGTCCAGGGGATTGATGGCCTTGGCGCAAATGAAGCGCCCTTCCTTGGCTTTGCAGAAGATGACGTCACCGGGAGCGATGCCCAGTTTCTTGCGAAGAACCGAGGAAAGAGTCAATCGCCCCTTGTCGTCGACATGCATGATGGAACGGGTGGTTTTTGCCGCAGTCATGAAATGCACCTCCAAAAGTGGGTGGAACCCACATTTCTGCCATCATACGCTTTCCGTGTCTGGAAGTCCAATAAGGTGAGGGAAAAGGCGCGAATTTTCGACCTCGAGGCCCGCACCCAGTTGAGAGGATATATCCTTGATGTGCTCCTCAGGTTCATCTTAGGACCGGAACAGGCGGTAACCATTAGGAGGCAGGCGTTCTCTCCGGATCCATTCAGCGGCTTGGGGAACAACCGCGCAGTGGGGTAAGAAGGATAAAAATCAGGGAATCCCTGATGGCGCGAATTCTTAAAGAGGGTAGAATTTAATAAGGGGAACTGTACATAAATCTCTGGAAAAAAGGGAGGTCCTCGAAGTGGCACCCTCAAAACGGGAAAGCGATCTTCATCGTTTCTATGAACTCCTCGGGCGACTGAGAGAAAAAACAGGGTTCCGGCGTCTTGAGACAGCCCGATTGGAAGACGGGTGGCCCCTGAAAGGGGTGTATTTCTTCTTCGAGAAAGGAGAAACCCGCGAAGACGGCGGGAGCCTCCGGGTCGTGAGGGTGGGAACCCACGCGATCAACGGGCAGTCTCAAACGACCCTTTGGAACAGGCTTTCCCAGCACCAGGGCACGATCGGGGGGGCAAACCCCGGGGGAGGAAACCACAGGGGCTCCATCTTCCGGGATCATGTCGGGCGCGCCTTGATCTCACGCGAGGATTTCGTCTGCCCGACCTGGACGCACGCTCATGCCACCCCGGAAGAGCGTGAAGCAGAATGGCCGGTCGAATGCCGGGTCAGCCAGCATATTCGCCCCATGCCTTTCCTCTGGCTTTCGGTTCCGGGGGCCCCGGGGCCAGGCTGTCCAAGAGCCTACATCGAAAGGAACTCGATCGCCCTGTTGAGCAACAGGGATAAAACTGAAAAACTGGATCCCCCATCCGAAAAGTGGCTAGGGAACCATTCCCCCAATCCGGCGATCCTGGGCTCGGGCCTCTGGAACGTCAACCATGTCGAAGAGGGGTACGACCCGTCGTTCCTCGACACCTTCGAACGGTTGGTCGAAGACTTCATCGGTTCGGAGAAGCCATCTCTTTCAGAAATACGCGCTCCGAGGGTTTTTACGGTAAGCTGCCGGGCCCCGGTCGAGTTTCCCGAAAAGGCGACCTCTTCGCGGAAGATCGCAGGTGAAGTTATGTCGGCTGATTCTCGGACGCTCATTCTCGTCCCCTGCTGTGCCCGCAAGATTCCAGGCGGCAACAGGCTTGCGGGTACTTTCCCGGAAATTTTCGCGGATCTTTCCCCGCAGGTCCGGCAGCAAGTTCTCTCCACAAGGGGCGGTATCCTTGAAGCCATGCAGCGGGAATTGGGCGAAAAAGGGATCGAGAAAGGCCCCGACTTTGGGGGAACCTCGATGGCGGGCAAATACCACCCGGCATGGGAGCGTTACGCGGGGAACCTTTACTCCGCTTTGGGTGACCGCAAACTCCTATCAACGGCTGGTAAAAGGGCGGACGGGCCGGGTATCTTGATCCTTTCAGCTCTTTACGGCCCCCTGGAGCCGGATTCTCCCATCCAGGACTATGACCTGCGGATGGATCAACCCCTCTTCGCACCTGGCCGACCCGGCCTGTCGGTCAAGCCTGAAAAGGCCTGGAAAGCGATCCTTCCGGGTTTTCTCAGGGAATGGATGCGCCGGAACGGGAAGAGCAGGATGCTCCTGCTGCTGGCCAGCCATTACCTCAAGGCTGTGGGGCCAGCCGTCGAAACCGGCCTGGCGGAAGGATGGATCAGCGAGTCGTTCTCATGCTCCGTCATCGACGGGAACAGCTATTCGACCCCGCACACTCACGGCCTTGTCCTGAAGGATTTCGTTACAGAGGGCAAGACTGATCAAGCAGGTGTCGAGTGGGTTCGGATGGGAAGGCAATGATGCCGGGAAAAGGAACCGAATCGACAGGTCCGTTGTCTCATGAAAGTCTCTGAATACCAAGCTCTTAGGGAATCCAGGAGGTTCTTCCATCGGGCCTTGGCCCGTACCGATCTTGCCGTGCGCCTTGTTCAAAAGAAGATTACGGGAAGCCGGAAGGTTCTTGAGCCGGATTTCCGCGTTTGGAGCTGGATCCTGGCAAACCATATTCTCCAATCCTGGCATGCAACCACCGGGTTGGACATCCGTCCCTTCAGCATCGGTGGAATGTACGGTTACGGTTCGGCCGTTGGATGGTTTTCAGGAGCGCGGCACCAAAAGTCTCACGAGCTTTCCTGGATCGCAAACGGGTCGGTTCGGGTAGATCCGCAACAGGGGGATCTCCCGTCTTACGGCCTGATCGAGGCGATCAAGGGGGGAACGAACCCCTTTCTTGCCGTTCAGGCGGCCGCGGAAAGGGCAATCCTGGGACAGGACCCCCTCAAGCCGGTGGGCTTCAAAGTACCTGGAAGAGTTCAGGCAGAAATTTACCTCACAGTCTGCCAAACACTCACGTTGCTCCTGGCTGGAGGATGGGTTCAGGAGGCAATTCTCGGCGAGTATGTGGATTGCAGCGAATATGGCGATTTCAATGAGATTGCGAGGCATCCGCTTCGGAAGCTGGGTTTGGTCGAGCGGGCGAGTTTTACCTACGAATTCCTGGTCGCCCGTTTTCATGAGGAAGTCGCTTGCGCAGGGCCTGAGGGGCGAAACCGTTTCTGGATCCGTCGAAATGACGGGAAACTAGTACTTGAAAATTCCCTGAAAGTGATTGCTTACGAGGATTGGTGCGGCGGCAGTGTAGAGCGGGGCATGAAAACGCTGCTGGAATCAGCTGGTTTCCAATCCTGAATCTCCTGGAAGGGGTTGTCGAGTAGTGGGAAATAAGAACAAGGAATTGTTCGAGGAAAAGCTGAAGGGAATCTCCTCCGAAGAGGAGAGAAACAGATCAAAGACATCAGGGATATGCTCACCACTCTCGTGAAGAAAAGCCGGGGAGAAATTGTTTACGGGGATGGTCCGAAAAAAAACGCCCTTTTTTGCCAAGTGGACCTCTTATGGGAACCGAACAAGGGTAACGATCGAGTATGAAAAGTCAGAAAACGCGTTTGATCTCTGGTTCCTTTACGAAGACCTTGATGAGAAAAGGCCGACTCTGAAGGAAAGACTGTAGTGCTCCCCTGAAATCAAGCCACTAATGCCGCTTGTTTTAGCCGATACTGCTTCGGGGAAAGATATCCCAGAGATTGATGGGGCCTTCCCTCGTTGTACCAGTGAATCCAGCTTGCGACTTCTCGCCTGGCTTCCTCGAAGGACCGAAAATTCCTCAACCAGACGCATTCTTCCTTCAGGCTCCTGAAAAATCTTTCGATCATGCCGTTCTGTTCCGGCGTATAGGGCGTCACGAATTCCTGGGGCAATCCGTAATCCCGGCACATTTCCCGGAATCTCCTGCTTTGGAACACAAGACCGTTGTCACTTCGGATCACCGGTTTGTACTGTTCGCTCCTCAAGGTCCCGAAACGGTTCAGGCAGGCTTCTTCCAGAGCTCTCTCCGCTTCTTTCGCCCGGCCCCGGAGGGCAAATTCATACCCGATGCAACTCCTGTCGTGGCAGTCCACCAGCGCCACCAGGTGTCCCCAACCGTCTTTCCCGCAGGGAATATGGGTGATGTCGATGGCCCATCTCACGTTGCTCTTTTCGGTTATGCTCCGGCTTCCCTGGACTCGGGGCTTCGGTGTCTTCGCCCGGTGATGCACGAACCACCGCTTCAACTTCAGGATCCGGTAAACCGCCTTGCGGTTGACGACGAGACCTTCCCGATTCCTCAAAATCGCCCATATCCGCCTGTAACCGTAAGTCGGATGAACTTGGATCAATTGCCGAATTCGTTCAGACAGTTCAGGGTTCACGGCCGACACGATCCGCAGATTTCCGCTCTTTCTCTTCTTCCCGGGCTGGCAGGCGCTCCGGGGAACGTCCAACACCTCGCAAATCCTCCGTTCCGATGCTTCCGGAATCGCCTCCCTTACTCGCTGGACGTCTTCCCGTCGAAAGGGCGGTAGGGCTTCATCGCCTCCTGCATGATGTCGATCTCCAGGGCCATGCGCCCCACCTTACGCTCCAGGCGCCTGATCAGTTCGTCCTTCTGCTCCTCTTCATCCCTGGGGCGGCTCCTCAGGGCGTTCTCCGCCCCGGACAGGAACCGTTCCTTCCACCGTTCCACTTCGGCTACCGTGAGTCCATGGGGCCGGGCTGCTTCCGCTATCGGTGTCTTTCCCTTCAGGATCTCAAGGATCAGGGCTGTCGGCCTCTTTGCCGCCCAACGCGGCACAGCTTCCTGCCGATCTTCCGTGTCTCCCATCCCCAACACCCCTTTCGGACACCCTCCCAGGATGTCGTATTTGTGGCTTGTTGGCTATGGGGAGTAGCATACCGTCCCCGTAGGGGAGCGTCCAAAAAAGACTGATAATTAGAAAAAATGAAAGAAGCCCTATCAAGGCGATAATATATTGACAGAAAACTTCCGTCGTATAAGAATACTCGCAGAGGAATACTTTCGCCACGTCGGAAGGGGAGTTCCAGGTTGGAAAACGTCTATGTGGTATCGGCTTTTAGGACCGCGGTGGGAAGGTTGGGGGGAGGTTTAAAGGATGTCCTGCCCGAAGACCTGTCGAAAGTGGTGCTGGAAAAGGTGGTTTCCGAGGCGGGAATTGAAAAGGCCCAGGTTGACGAGGTGATCTTGGGACAGGCAAAGCAGACGACAGATGCTCCGAATATTGCAAGGGTGGCTTCGCTGAAATCCGGCTTCCCGGTCGAAATGCCCTCCTACACGGTTCATCGGCAGTGTGCCTCGGGGCTTCAGGCGATCATAAACGGCGCGATGCAGATCCAGACGGGAATGTCGGAGATCGTGGCTGCCGGGGGCGTCGAAAGCATGAGCACGGCTCCCTATTACCTGCGGGGGGCTCGGTTTGGCTACCAGGCGGGAAATGCCGAGCTTCTGGACCCGAATACCGAAAGCCAGCCGAAATCTCAACCGGAGGAGATTTACGGCCGCTTCACGATGGGAATGACCGCGGAAAGCCTCGCCGAGAAATACGGGATTTCCCGGGAAGAACAGGACCGATTTGCCTATTCGAGTCACATGAAGGCGCTTGCCGCAATGGATTCGGGTCTTTTCGCGGAAGAGATCGTTCCGGTCCCCATTCCCCAGAGAAAAGGCGACCCGGTGCTCTTTGACAAGGATGAGCACCCCAGGCGCGATACGACGTTGGAAAAACTTTCGAAACTGCCCTCGGTCTTCAGGCAGGGAGGGACCGTGACGGCGGGAAATAGCTCGGGGAGAAACGATGGGGCGGCTGCCGTCCTCCTGGTGTCGGAAAGTGCCGTGAAGAAAACCGGGGTGACACCGATTGCCCGGTTTGTTGCCATGGGGGCGGCTGGGGTCGATCCCCGCTACATGGGAATCGGTCCGGTTCCCGCCACTCGCCTGGCCCTGAAGAGGGCGGGGCTTTCGCTGGAGGATATCGGCCTGGTGGAGCTGAACGAGGCTTTTGCCGCCCAGAGCCTGTCGGTGGTGAAGGAATTGGGACTTCCCATGGAGTTGCTCAATGTGAATGGAGGAGCCGTCGCACTGGGGCATCCGTTGGGTTGTTCCGGGGCCCGAATTACGGTGACCCTTCTTCACGAAATGCGGCGGAGAAAAACGAGGTATGGGCTTGCGACGATCTGCGTGGCCGGGGGTCTTGGTCTCTCTGCCATTTTCGAGCTGGTTGGCTGAGAGAAGCTCACTGGGGGTGAAACTCTCATGGGAAGAGAACTGAATTGTAAAAAACTGATGTCGAAGGAGGCAGCCGTCAATCTTATTAAGCCGGGTTCGAGGGTCCTCATCGGGGGCTTCGGCAATGCAGGCGACCCGAAAATCCTCATCCAGGCTCTTTGTTCCTCGGGGATCGGGGAACTCGTCATCATGAGCAATGACCTGGGCTCGCCGAACGAAGGCCTGGGGAAACTCCTGACGAACGGCCAGGTCCGTGGTCTCATCGGTACCTACTACAACTGGAACCCCGAAGTGGCGGATGCGTACAACGAAGGGCGCATTTTCGTGGAACTGGTTCCGCAGGGGACCTTTGCCGAAGCGGTTCGGGCGGCAGGAGTGGGAATCCCGGCCTTCTATACGCCGACGGCGGTGGGTACCGAAATCGCGAAGGGAAAGGAAACAAGGGAATTCAACGGGAAAAAGTACGTCCTGCAGGAAGCGCTGAAAGCCGATGTTGCCTTGATAAAGGCCCAAAAGGCCGATGAGCTGGGCAATCTTGTCTATTACAAGACGGCCCGCAACTTCAACCCGGTAATGGCCCTTGCGGCCGACCTGGTCATCGCGGAGGTGGACGAAATCGTTCCGAGGGGAGCTCTCGATCCCGAGTGCGTGGTAACTCCCCACATTTTTGTGGATGTGATCGTAAACGGAGGGGAAAATTCATGATCTGCCTGCCTGAGGACAAAGCAAAACAGCGGATTGCCTGGAGAATCGCGCAGGAATTCAACAAGACCAAGTGCCCGCTTTTTATCAACCTGGGCGTCGGGATTCCCACGATGGTTGCCGATTATATCGACAACGACCAGGTCTTCCTCCAGGCAGAAAACGGGATGCTTGGACTGGGGCCGGCGGCTGAGGAAGGGAAAAAGGACTCGATGCTCATCAATGCCGGCAGGATTCCGATCACGGAAACCCCTGGCTGTTCCTATTTCGACAGCTGCACGTCTTTCGGCATGATCCGCGGCGGTCATGTCGATGCCACCGTGATTGGGGCCTTCGAGGTGGACCAGGAGGGCAATGTCGCGAACTGGATCATCCCGAACGGCAAGCAGTTGGGCGTGGGGGGGGCAATGGACCTGGTCGCCGGGGCGCGAAAAGTTTACATCGCCATGACCCATACCACGAAAAAAGGTGCCCCGAAAATCATTCCCTCCTGTACTCTCCCCGTCACCGGGTACGGAGAGGTGGACGTCGTTGTCACGGAATTTGCGCTTTTCCGTTTCCGGGAAGGTCGGATGGTCCTGGAGGAAATCGCCTCGGAAGTGACGCTGGAAGAACTGAAAGCGATGACGACGGCCGATTACGAGGTTTCCGCGGAACTCAAAACGTTTCCGGTTCCAGACACTTCTGAATGAGCAGGAAGAAAAGGGTTCTTCTGAAATTTACGGGTTCCCTAATTGGCCAGCTTGGAATTCGGGAAGCCGTTATCGAATGCGGAGAAGGGGCAACTTTCCTGGAGCTCAGGGAGGAAATCGCAAAGCAGATTCCATTTTTCTCGGGGAATCTGCTGACGAAATATCTCGTGTTCATGTCGGAAGGAAAAATCATTCGGGACCTGAAGGAGGAGTTAGGGGAAAAGGCGGAAGTCAGCGTGTTTCTTCCAGTGTTCGGCGGCTAGGGATGCGAAAAAAACTTCGTTGAAGGGGGAGAAAAAATGAGAAGGGAAAATGGGAACTGGTTCGATATGCCTAAAAGTGATCTTTTTTGTATGGTTTTGATCCTCCTATTCTGTGTTTTGCCTTTTGCCCTGGTAAAAAGTCCGTCCTCGTTCCTGGGGATTTCGAACTTCGGATGGCTAATGGGTTTGCTGATGTTCCTCACGCCCGTCATTTCCCTTGCAGGCATCGCCGTAGAGAAACGGGAAAACTGAACGGATAGGAGAGATGGAAATGAAGACCCTGGAATTGTCGATTACTCTTGGCTACATCCTCTTGTGTATCCTGATCGGGGTATGGGTTTCCAGGCGCGTCAGCGAATCTTCTGACGATTACTGGGTCGCCGGCAGGAAGATTGGGACCTTCACCAACTCCTGGGCGATCATGGCGGCTCTCGGTAGCGGCGGTTCGATTCTAGGGGTCAACGGTCTGGCCTTCAAGCTTGGGATTCCTTACACCTTTGCGATGTACGCCGGGGCTGTGGCGGGGTTCCCGATCGCCGCAATCCTGGTGGCCCGACAGCTGCGGAACTACCGGGTCCGGACGGTGCCGGAGTTTCTTGATTTCCGCTACAACAACAAGCTGCTGAACATCATCGTCCCGCTCGTCATTCTCATTTGCATGGAAGTGTACGTTGTCGCACAGCTGAAGGCGGCCGGGGTGACAGCGGTTTACCTGCTTGGAGTTCCTTACAAGACGGCGGTTGTCCTGACGGCGCTGGTCTTTACGTTGTACGTTTCAATCGGGGGCATGTGGGCCGTAACGCTGACCGACGTGCTCCAGGGAATCCTTATGGTAACGATGGTGGTTGTCGTCGCCATTGCGGTTTTCATGGGCTTTGGCGGCATCACCAGCACGATCCGGCAGGGTACCGCGGCTTTCCCGGCTCTCGGCGCCGTGGTGGATAAACCCGTCATCAGCTATGCAGGCGCCTTCATGGTTTGGTTCATCGCGGCCTGCACGGTCCCGCACCTGGTCATGAGGGTTTTCACCGCCAGGGATGCCCATTCCGCCCGGCTCTCCCTGAATTACTCGATGCTGATCTATGCCGTCATGATTTTCTTCGGGGTCATCGCGATTGCCAGTGCCGGGCACATCCTTTTCCCCGATCTTGCGGATGCGGATACGGTTTTCCTGAAGGTCATGGAGCACTACATGCCTTCTCGGATCATGGCCGGTCTGGCAGTCGCAGCGGTCATGGCAGCGGTCATGTCCACGACGGACGCCCTGATTCTTGCCGTGTCCAGTGCGGCCGTAAACGACATCTACAAGAAACACATCAACCCCAAAGCCGACGAAAAGACCATTTTCAAAATGGGACTGGTCATGACCTGGGTCGCGGGGCTGCTGGCGGTCTATTTCGCCCTCAACCCGCCGAAGCTCCTGACGATGCTTTACACGGCGGCCGTTGGGCTTTTGGGTTCCACCCTTTTCGCTCCGATCATCCTCGGCATCTGGTGGAAAAAGGCCACGGCGAAAGGGGCTCTCTGGGGCTGCATCGTGGGAGGCGCTTCGTACCTTTACCTCCTTTGGTTCACCTCGATGCCGGCCCTGTCGCATGTACTGGTCTCCGTGCCGCTTAGTTTCGTGGTATTCGCCGCGGTCAGCCTGATGACTCAATCCGAGGTGGACCTGAAGGTGCTGGAGAGGGTCGCGATCGGACACGAAAGGGAACTGGAACCTGCCGAGGCGCAAGCCAGGTCATAGGGTTCCTTCCAAAAAGGAGAGAAGCTTTGATGAAGTTCAGGACGAATGAGGAAACCTGTTCCGGTTGCCGGACCTGCCAGGTGATCTGTGCGCTTTCTCATTTCGGGAAAGTCAATCCGAAGCTGGGAGCCTTGAAGATCGACGCTCATTTTCCCGAACCCGGAAAGTACACGATCCGGTATTGCACCCAATGCGGTGCCTGCGCCGCGGCGTGCCCGGCAGGGGCGATTGAGGAAAGAGGCGGGGTCTACGTCGTGCTCCCGGAAAAGTGCATCCGGTGCGGAGCCTGCGTGGATGCCTGCCCCCATGGGGTGATCTTCCTTCACGCGGAAATCCCTTACGCCATCAAATGCGACAACTGCGGGGAATGCATCCGGATTTGCCCGCGAGTGGCTCTGATGGATGAAGAAGGGGAGGTCGCAAACGATGTTCGGGTATAACGGCAAGCTTTTGAGGGTGAACCTGACGGATCAACAGGTTTCCATCGAGGAGATTCCCGAGAGGATCGCGCGGGAGTACATCGGCGGCAGGGGCTTCGTTGCCCGCTACCTTTGGGACGAGATCAAGCCAGGTACGGATCCTCTATCTCCCGAGAACAAAATCGTGGTCGCAACGGGACCGTTGTCCGGCGTCTTTCTGCCGAGCAGCGGAAAGATCGAATTCGGCACCAAGTCGCCCCATACGGGAGGATATGCCGACAGCAACATGGGCGGTCACCTTTCGTCGGAATTGAAACTCGCCGGATACGACGTGGTCATCATTGAAGGGAAGTCGGAAAAACCAGTCTTCCTATTCATCGACGACGACCGGGTCGAGATCCGCGATGCCTCCGCCTATTGGGGAATGGGTGCGCTGAGTGCGGAAAAGAAAATGAAGGAAGATCTCGGAGAGGAATTCCAAATCGCGGTTATCGGTCCGGCGGGGGAGAGAGGAGTCACCTTTAGCTGCATCAACCACGATTTCGGAAGGCAGGCAGGCCGGGCAGGCGTCGCAGCCGTGATGGGTTCAAAGGGGCTGAAGGCGATGGCCGTCAGGGGGACGAAAACGGTTCCGGTGGCGGAACCCCGGAAGCTCCTCGAGAAATCTAGGTCGATGTACAGGGCGATCTACGAGATTCCTGCATTCCATTCCTGGACGCCTTACGGGACGGCAGACATCACGAGCTTCATCAACGAAAACGGCGCCTTCCCGACGAAGAACTTCAGTAGGGGATTTTTCGAAAAGGCGGGGGAAATCACCGGTCAAAAACTGAGGGAAAAGATCCATGTCAAGGACAAGGGCTGCTTTGGCTGTCCCATTCCCTGCGGCAAGTATTCGAAGGTGACGTTCAAGGGCGACACCCGTTATGTCGAAGGGCCCGAGTACGAAACGATCGCCCTCGTAGGGGGGAACTGCCTGATCGGGGATATCACGGAAATCGGGTACATCAATTACTGGATGGACGAGTATGGCGTTGACACCATCTCTGGCGGAAATGTCATCGGGTTTGCCCTGGAATGCATCGAGAAGGGGATCATCCCCCGGGAGGCGGTTGAGGGGAAGGACCTGAAATTCGGGGATACCGATTCAGTCCTCTACCTCCTTGAAAAAATCGTCCGGAGAGAAGGGATCGGAGAGATCCTTTCCCAGGGTGTCCGGAAAGCGGCTGAAATCCTGGGGAAAGGTTCCGAGCGGTTCGCGATCCACGTCAAGGGGTTGGAGGTCAGCGGCTACGAACCACGGAATGCGGCCGGCATGCTGCTCGCCTACATGACCAGCGACATCGGGGCGCACCACGGCCGGGCCTGGGCAATTACCTACGATATCGCGGTGGGCCGATATGAAGTGAAGGGCAAGGCGGAAAAGGTCATCGACCTGCAGCATATCCGGCCGGTGATCGACATGCTCACCGTTTGCCGCTTCCCGTGGATCGAGCTGGGATTCCCCCTGGAAGAATACGAGGATGTCTTCAGGTACGTCACGGGGCTGGATTGGGGCTGGAACGAATTCAAGAAGGTGGGGGAACGGGTCTATAACCTCACCAGGGCCTTCAACATCCGAGAAATCAAGGGTTTTGGCAGGAAGGACGATTATCCGCCGAAGAGGTTCTACGAAGAACCCCTCGAAGGGGAAGGTCCGACGGCGGGTCAGCACGTTTCCCTCGAGGTCCTGGATGCGATGCTGGACGACTATTATTCCTTGAGGGGCTGGACGAAAGAAGGGCATCCCACGAAAGAAAAACTCGAGGAACTCGGTCTCGGATTTGTATCGAAAGTGCTTGAAAACGGCTAGACTGGTCAAGAAGTGTTTCATGGAGGCAACATAACGGAAGGGACAAATCGCGGGGGTGAGAAGTGGATGATTTTCTCAGAAATCAAAAACCAGATGTCGAATTTTTCGAAAAACCACAGGCTGATCGCCCAATATATCCTGGATCACCCCCACGATGTCCCGTTCCTTACGGCGGCCCAAATTGCGTCAAAGGTCGGGGTTAGCGAATCGACGGTATTCCGTTTTGCGAACCGCCTGGGGTTCTCAGGGTATCCGGAACTCAAGGCGGTCCTCCAGGAAACGCTCATGGACAACCTGACCGTGACCGCAAGGGAACAGGCGTATAAAGCGGAAGACGAAAAAGACGACATCCTGATGAAGGGGTTTGCCCGGGATGCCGAGACGATCATGGAAGCTGCATCCAAGCTCAATCGCGCTGACCTTTACGAAGTCGCAGACCTGATCGTCCGTTCGGATTCCGTCTATGTCACCGCGGAGCGAAGCGCCACCGCCCTTGCCCATTACCTTTGCTTCTACCTTTCCTGGTTTTTGCCGCATGTGCACAAACTGGACCATGACTTTGCGGTGGAAAGGGTTGCCAATTTGCCCCCGAGCGCGACTCTTATCGGAATTACCTTTCACCGCTGCATTCGGAACGTGGTGGACACGCTTGGCCTGGCGAGGCGGATGGGCCTCCACACGGTTGCGATCACGAACTCGACGACTACGCCCGCAGCACGGCAGGCTGAAAAGCTCCTGATCGTCCCCTGCAAGTTCATTTCCTTCATCGATTCTTATGCCGCTCCCATCAGTTTTCTGAATGCCTTGATCATTGCCGTGTCACAACGGAAATTCGGCGAGGTGGAGCAGCGATTCAACAATCTGGAATCCTTGTGGAAAGAGTGGGGGACCTACGTTATCGAAGAAAGACCTTGAACCCTGAAGAGGTGGTCGATTTGACGTCCTTGTTCCCGAGGAACTTCGGACAGCGCTACATAGAAGTGGAAAGGGGAGAAGGCCCTTATTTGTTTGGAGCCGACGGCCGGGCATACCTGGATGCCGCAGCCGGTGCGATCTCGGCAAATATCGGCTACGGGGTCGAGGAAGTCGCCGCAGCCATTCATGAACAGACGGCAAGGCTTCCCTTTGCCCACGCAACCTATTGGACTGCAGAGATCAACGAAAGAGCCGCTTCCCTTGTTGCGGAACTGGCCCCGGAGGGCATGAACCTGGTGTGGTTCGTCAATTCGGGGAGCGAGGCCATGGAAGCTGCGATCAAGATGGCCCGTCAATATTTCATCGAAAAAGAGGGGAAGGCTTCTTCCAGGCACCTGGTCATTGGAAGGCAAAACGGCTACCACGGGAGTTCTCTTGGAACCCTGGCAATAGGCGGAAACGTGGTTCGGAGAAGGTATTTCCTTCCCATGTTTTTTGACCAGCCGAAAATCGAAACCCATTATTGTTACCGATGTCCGTTCGGCCTGGAGAAGTCTTCATGCGGAATCCGCTGCGCCACGGAACTTGAAAAAACGATCCGGCGCATCGGTCCTCAATACGTTGCCGCCTTTGTGGCGGAACCGATCGTCGGCTCTACCGTCGGAGCGCTAGTTCCGCCGGATGAGTACTGGCCTATTGTCAGGGAGATCTGCACCCGGTACGACGTCCTCTTGATTGCCGATGAAGTGATGACCGGGTGCGGTCGGACAGGGAAAAATTTCTGCGTGGATCACTGGGCTGTAACACCGGATTTGATCGGAACGGCGAAGGGGTTGGCTGCAAGTTATTACCCGGTAGGAGCCGTCATCGTTGCAGACCGAATTGGGGAGGTTTTCCGGGAGGGAAGCGGGGTCTTCGCTCATAGTCATACATTTAACGGGATGCCCGCGGCATCGGCGGCAGTGGTCGCCGTCCTGGAGTACATGAAAAAGCACGGTCTTGTCGAGAATGCCGCAAGGATGGGCAAACTGATCGAAACCGAGATCGCGCCGGAATTGCAGAAATTCCCGCTCGTGGGAGAAGTGCGGGGCAAAGGGTTGATGTGGGGCCTGGAACTGGTCAAGGACAAGGAGACCAAGACCCCCTTCGATGCCTCCGTGGATGCGGGCGGGAAGCTCAAGGCCCTGGCCCTTGAAAGAGGGATGACCCTCTATCCTGGGAAGGCGATGGCAGACGGCGTGAACGGGGACAATATCATGATCGGTCCGCCCCTGACGGTTGGCGAACACGAGGTCAGAAAGATTTTCGAGATATTGGCCGATTCCCTGGAAAGCCTTCAAAAAATGCTCCAGCCTTGAGCTCGAAAAGGGCCTGGTTTCAGTCAGTCACTGGTTCTTTCCGCGATCCCCGGGAATTTTCGAGGAGCGCTCGACGGGTTTTTTCGCCAAAGGAACGTTAACAGAGGCAGGGATCTTTTCGGAGGATCCCTGCCCCTGTTTTTCGACGCAAATGGATTCCAGGCCGCCCCGAGTGCATTGCTACATTGCTCCCCATAGCCAACAAGCCATGAATACGACATCCAGGGAGGTGTCCGAAAGGGGTGTTGGGGATCGGGAGCCAATATAAACCTTTATCCATTTCATATAAGCCCCCTGCTGATGGATATACAATTATCGCCAGGACAGAAGGGATCAAGCCCCTAAAGTGCTGTAAAAAGGTCGTCTGAAAAAGGCGGCAATCGGTGGGAAGACAAAAAAGCCACCGGGACTTCGGTTACAGTGTA
>JALHIN010000061.1:0-2355 GCA_022839995.1 Synergistota bacterium | reverse complement strand
TCAGGTCGCCACCCAGCAGGGACTGGACAATTTCGTCGTCAAGGGTTACCTTCGTTTTCGCCACCGGGATCACTCCTTCGGTTTGTGTTTTCTCAGTGAATACACTGTAACCGAAGTCCCGGTGGCTTTTTTGTCTTCCCACCGATTGCCGCCTTTTTCAGACGACCTTTTTACAGCACTTTAGGGGCTTGATCGCATTCCATCGCGACTGTGTTGGTGAAATGCCTAAACCTTAAATGGTCTGCTGTTTCGTTTACTCCTCTTTCGCAACGCGGGGATGATACGCTGCTCCATCTCCCAGAGGCTGTAGCGACTTCCGCTGATGTGTACCTTCACTCCACCCTTACGGAACCATCATCGCTAACCCAGAAAAAGGTAAAAGGGACTAGCGTTTTGTACCACTGGACCCGCTGAGCAAGAGTCGTATAGGTCTGGAAACCCTCAGGAAGAGCCACTCCGATTTGCACCTCAGGGTTTTCATTCCGGTAGAGAATCGTGTCGAAAATCGCTCCTGAAA
The DNA here is from genome assembly GCA_022839995.1 of Synergistota bacterium. Lineage (GTDB taxonomy): Bacteria > Synergistota > Synergistia > Synergistales > 79-D21 > 79-D21. Next base: position 1,838 of record JALHIN010000061.1, on the reverse strand, counting down.
ACCAGTGCCTTGCTTGGATAGGTGGGTTCGTGCTTGTATCCGCCTTCACTTCTGGAAACCCTTTCACCGTAACCCATATCTCTTTTCCGTCTGGATTTAGGGCAATGATGTCTTTCCCCGCAGCATGAGTGCCCGTGTTTGTCACCTGAATAAGGCGATAGCCGTTTCTTGCTAGCCATGATGCCAAAGCGGATTGCACGTTGCCTTCCCAATGCCAAGGTTTCTCACCGCTTGTTGGTTTTTGCGGAGTTCTTTTCTCTTTGACAGGAATTTCATGTGCTAAAACCGGCGGAGAGGAGATGCCCTTTGCCGAGAGGATATTCACCGTCTTTACTTTACTGCAGAGGGCACATTGGTCCTTAAAACGTCTGATAAGGCCTTCTTTTTCAAGCTGGGCTCCGTTTAGAAAAGAATCTTGACGACGGGTTAAAGAGGCTAGTCCAACCATGCAATCATCACATACTTGCTTTCCGTTTGACTTGAGAGCTTCCAAAATACGTTCTTTTACAGTTGGCACAAGGTTCACCTCCAAAACGGATTTAAATATTAGATTAATCCACTAGGCATGTTCGATTATAAACCCAGCCTTGTGTCATTCCCTGCTAAGGGTAATCTTGGCCAGCGACAACATAGGACGGAGCGTCGGATATAGGTCTAGGAAAGGTTTGTCATCTTTTCAGGGATTCTGTTCCTGGATGCTCGACCTGTGGAAAGTTGAAAACCTGGCAAGCTGGCACAACCGATCAACCATCAACCGGTGGGTATGGCGAAGGTAACTCTGAGGTGGTACCCATTCTTTGGACAGAAAATCGGCTTTTTTAGTGAGATGGCCCCAAAGAATGGATGAATTTGTCATGATGCATTTGGTACCTTGATAAACGCTTCGTAGGGTGTCCGGTACCCCAGTTTCTGGTGCGGCCTTTCCCGATTATAGAACTCGAACCACCGGGAAATGCACCTTTTCGCCTCCGGGACGCTGCCGTAGTCGTTCAGGTAAACCTCTTCGTACTTGAGCGAACGCCACAGCCTTTCCACGAAGATGTTGTCAAAAGCCCGGCCGCGGCCGTCCATGGAGATCCGGATCTCCTCGTCCAGGAGCCGTTTCGTGAAAGCCTGGCTCGTGAACTGGCACCCCTGGTCGCTGTTGAAGATCCCGGGTTTGCCGAATCTCAGGGCTTTCTCCAGCGCTTCCAGGCAGAAACCCGCGTCCAGGGTGTTGGACAGCTCCCAGGACAGGACGTAGCGGCTGTGCCAGTCCATAACCGCCACCAGGTAGAGGAAACCGTGACGGAGGCGGATGTAGGTGATGTCCGCTCCCCAAACCTGGTTCGGGGAAACGATCTCCAGGTCCCGCAGAAGGTACGGGTAAATCCGGGCTTGTTCCTGGGGCTTGCTCAGCCTGGGCTTCGGATAGATCGTTTCCAGCCCCATGAGCCGCATGAGCCTCCGGATTCTTTTCTCGTTCACCGGAAGACCGGTGCGGGAAATCAGGAGAGCCAGCCTTCTTCTGCCAAGGAACGGCCTGGCCGTGTGCAGTTCGTCAATTTTGTTCATCAGGTCAAGGTTCTCGGGACTTTCCCCGCACGGCTCGTAATAGTACGTGGATCTTGGAAGCCCCAGAAGTTCGCATTGCCGGACAATCGGGATTTCGGAACCGTCCTGGCCTATGAGCCGGCGTTTTTCCTCATCGGACAGAAGAGAGTTTTTTTTTGAGCCACTCCAGCTCCACTTTCAGCTGTCCGATCTGCCGGTAAAGGTCGTTGCGTTCTTCTTCCCAATCCCGTTCCTTCTTTTCGGCTCTGCGGGAGAAGACCCCCGGAAGGTTCTCCAGGGCAGCC
>JALHIN010000060.1:0-2430 GCA_022839995.1 Synergistota bacterium | reverse complement strand
CAAGATCAGGAAAGAATAGGGCAGCAAAAATATGCCCCGCCCCTTTTATGGAGCTCCGATTTGGATTCAAAACGGCTGGTCTCAACGCTAGCATCAGAGATTGAAAAAGAGATCCTGGCGGAAATCCCGCAACTTCAGCTCAATTACGGGTTTTCGCCGGACAGTTCCCCCATCGAAATCGAGCGATTCAACGAGGTCAAGCGGGCTTTCACCGTTAGAGAAATCGAACTGCCACGAAAGGGAAACGTTTATATTTCGCTGGAAGAAAAAGAAACAAAATCCGGGAATTTTTGGACAGCGAAATACAGCCTGAAAACCGAAACCCCCATAACGATTACCTTGATATTAGACAAGGAGGAAAATCATCCCTCCTTGAGGGAGGAGCGGCTTGTTTTACGTGCAATTAGTCTCCTGAGAAGTGAAGCCCTCGAAATGGCACTGGTTTCAAATCAGCTTTCCGTAAAACGAGAAAGATTTCTTGAAAACCTCTGCCTGGGGAGTTACCAAAACCAGGACATGGCAATCCAACGGGGGAAGGACCTCGGTGTCTCCATCCCGTTTCCCTGCCAGGTTCTTGGAGTCGCAACGGTGGATCGACCCGCCCTGCCGCTATGGATCCCACCGTACGAAAACCATTACGCGCTGGGGAACTTTTGGGTAGTTATTGAATCTTCCAAAAGACTGGAGCAGGATGGCGAAACGCTCCAAGAACTGGCACGCAGCAACAACATGTGGATTGTCGTCGGGAGCCTCGCGACCGATTTTTCGGGTATCCCGCGCTCCTACGAGGAAACCAAACGAGCTCTTTATTGGGTAAGGGATTTCAAGCCTAGGCCAGGACTTTACCTTTTTTCTGACCTTGCCCTACATACCTTGCTTGCACGTCTTTCCAGGTTGCCAGAATCGGAGGGACTCTGGAAGCGGTTTTGGATGCCCCTGAAAACCCTCGATTCAAGCAGGAGAGCTCTTTCCCTTGAAGAAGTGCTTAAAAGTCTAATCCTGTGCGATTTTAACGCAAAGAAAACCGCCGACGAACTCCACATCCATTACAATACGGCTCGTAACTACCTTCGAGAAATCGAGGAACTGCTTCGGGTCGATCTCAACAACAGGCTACACCGCCTTGCACTTTCTTTAGTTTACCAAGTTGAAATCTCCAAATCTAAGGAACATTAAAGGCTTTCCTTATCTCTTGTAGGGAATTCTCCTGGATGGCTCGAAGGGGGCTTTCCCTTCCTTCAAGATCCAGTTGCGGTAAACCTCCAGGTTCCTGTCTTCCACGTGGTCAAACAACATCGGGGTACGAGTCCCGTGCGCATGGAAGCGCATCGGGTCCGGGTCCAACCTGGCAGACACGATCTCCTCGTTGCCGCTGGCCTGTGCTAAAAGCCAACCTGTGGGGTCAACGATCATCGAACTACCGAAAAAATTGTTCCCGGAGGCATCCTGCCCGACCGCATTCACCGCAACGTAATACACATGACTATCATAAGCCCTTGCATAATTTGTAAAAGCCCAAACATTATAGGAACGTAATAGAGAGGAGGGACGAACAATTACTTCTGCTCCCATAAGCGTTTCGACAATGGAAAACTCGGGGAAATCTCCATCGTAGCAAAGGGAAAGACCGATTTTTGCAAATGGAGCCTCAACGACTACCGCTTTATTCCCTGCCGTCGTCCAACCCCCTCCTTCTTTTCTCTCTGTTGGGAAGGGATGTGTTTTGTGGTAAACATCCCCGAGGATCTTCCCGTCACTCCCTATTGCAATGACAGAATTATAGACGATGTCGTTTTCGTTTCCCCTCGAGTAGGTCGGCCAAATTACGGAAACACCGTATTTCACTGCAGCTTCCTGGATGGGGATCGTCGTTCTGCCTGGAATTACATCCACCGCCTCCCACAAGGCGAACACTGTTTCCTCCTTTGTCGCTTTTGGCGGGGGGGTAAAACCCGTGGTTATTGCTTCGGGAAAAACGACCAGATCTGCCCCGTGCTCGACGACCGCCCTTTCAAGAAAAACGATCGCTTTCCGAATGTTGGCCTCAACATCCATGGGGGTGACAGCGAATTGGCAACCTGCAACAACAAACGATTTCATCCCGTTCTCTCCTATCCACATTTAACATATCGTCAAGGAAAATCCTAGGCGAAGCTCTTTTCATTGAGGGTTTTGCGTCTTTTTGTCCTGGATCTCCCTACCGTTTCTACTCACAGCCAAAGGTGCTGTCAAGCGGGTCCAGGTACTGGACCCGCTTTTCTCCTTTGTCCGTCTTTTGAAAAAGGAATCTGAAACTCCTAGGCGGTCAGCAGGGTGAGCATGGCACCGGCCGCCACTGCGGTGCCGATGACCCCCGCCACGTTCGGCCCCATGGCGTGCATCAGGAGGTAGGTCCCCGGGTACTCCTTCTGCACCTCCCGCTGGACGACC
>JALHIN010000036.1:0-16298 GCA_022839995.1 Synergistota bacterium | reverse complement strand
GGATCTGCGCGGGACGTGATCTCGCACCTGTTCGGCGAGAAGCTGGTGTACGGGGAAGGGGAGAAGGACCTGGTGATCCTGAAGGACGAGGTGGTGGCGCACTACCCGGGAACCGGCCGCCGGGTGAGGCACACGTCGACGCTGGTGGACTTCGGGATCCCGAACGGGGACACTTCCATCGCCCGGACGACGGGCCTGCCCCCGGCCATCGCGGCACGGTTCATCCTGGAGGGGGCAATCCGGGCGAAAGGCGTTTTGACCCCGGTTTTGCCGGAGATCGTGGACCCGGTCCTCGCGGAGCTGAAGAACGAAGGGATCGCGCTCGAGGAGAGCGAAACGGAAATCTGATCCTTCTTCGAGGGGGAAGAAAAGAAAAAGGGAGGGCCCGCGGGGGCCCTCCCTTTTTCTTTGTTGTTCCTGTTTTTTAGTCCTTCGGGGTGACCTTCGTGTAAAGGGTTTCCTTTCCGTTCACGATTTTTAGGATCGCGCCCGGCTTGTTGAGCGGATCATGGGTCTTCGGGTCCATGTTCAGGGTGAAGTCCAGGAGTTTCAGTCCTTTCGTTTTCGCAAGAGCTTCGGCGATGGCAGGACCTTCAGCCTTGCCTGCCCGCTTGATGGCGTCGAACAGTGCATACATGGCATCGTAGCCCAGGGTGATGCTGACGATTTCAACCGGGGGTTTCCCGAAGCGTTTCGTGTACTTTTCGATCAGGGGTTTCAGGACAGGATCGTCGAAAGCGATGTGGGTGACCCAGTATGTCCCCTCCATCGCCTTCCCGGCGATCTCCGCCATGGCTGGGCTGTATCCATCGCCGCCGATAAAGACAGGCTTCCACCCCATTTCCTCGCATTGTTTGATGATTAGGGCCATTTCCTTGTAGAGGCCAGGCAGGACGACAGCCTTTGCGCCGGTTGCCTTCGCCTGGGTGATCTGGGCCCGGAAATCGACGTCGCCCTCGCGGTATCCGTAGAGCCCGGCGACCTTGCCGCCGGCCTTGGTGTATGTGGCAACGAAGAATTGCTTCATCCCTTCGGCGTAATCGCTTCCGACGTCATGGAAAATCACTGCATCCTTGATCTTCAGGTTGTTGGCCAAGAATTCCGCCATGATCTTACCCTGGTAAGGGTCAGTGAAGCAGATCCGGAAGGAGAAGGGGTACGGGGTTCCCTTTTCCGGATCAACCGTCACCGCAGGGTTTGTTGCCGAGGTGGCCATGATGGGAACCTTGTACTGCTCGCTGATCGGGCGGATGGCGATCTGCAGACCGCTGTAGTTCGTCCCGGCGATTGCAACGACCTTGTCCTGCAGGATCATGCGGCGTGCCGCATTAACGGTATCCTCGGCGCGCCCCTTCGTGTCGTAGACAATCAGTTCTACCGGTCGGCCGAGAAGCCCACCCTTGGCATTGATTTCTTCAACTGCCAGGATGGAAACATTCTGGTAGTGCTCGCCCCAGGTTGCCCCTGACCCGGTCAGGGCGGCCAGCTTACCGATCTTGATGGGCTCAACCGCACATGCTGCAGATGCGGCTAGCAAGATGCACAGGCAGATCAGGATAAGCGCTTTCTTCATGATTCTCCCCCTCCTCTTGGATTTTCGATTCCTCGAATTTGCCGGCACGAAGGGAAAAGGCACTCCTTTCCCTTTATTGCCGGGGATTTTGGCGGGATTTCCCGCTCTTGACCCCGTTTCTTTCTCTTCCCCGTCTATTGGCTCAACTTCTTCGCACCAGGGATTCGCACGAGGAGCGAATGTGCCGTTCCATGGCTTCCCTGGCGGCACCGGTGTTTCCTGCGAGGATGGCTTCCGTGATGGCCTTGTGTTCGTAGTATGTCGGGCCGTAAATACCCTTGGAAAAACGTTCCCTGGATTCACCAGGAGTAATGAAATAGGTGTCGTAGGCATAGATGTATAGCTGGCTCCTCCAGAAGCACTGCCTCAGAAAACGTTCGACGTAAGCATTGCCGCTTGCCCTGGCAATGGTGCTGTGGAAGCGCTCGTTGTAGTCCGTGAAGCGATCTCTTTCCCAGCTACGGTAGATTTCCTCCAACTCTTCCTGCAAGGCGGATAGGGTCACCCGGTCGGAGGAGTCTGCCCTGGAGGCGGCAAGCTCTGCCGCTAATCCCTCGAGCTTCTGGCGCGTCAGGAAAACCTGCTGCATATCTTCCCCCGTGAGCTTTGGGACGATATAGCCCTTTGGCTCCACCCTCTCGAGGAGGCCTTCCGCGATGAGTGCGCGGATCGCGGTTCGGATCGGCGTTCGGCTCATCGCGAGGGTTTCTGCTAGCTGGTTCTCGCTCACCGATTCTCCCGGCGAAAAGACATGGTTGAGGATCCTCTTCGTGATCTCCGCCTTTGCCTTGCTTTCAGCCCTTTGATAATCCAATAATCCGGTCATATTTAATAATTCTCCTTCAATCGCTGTTATGTTTTTAGGTGTATGGGGTCCTTGCTGGGATCCCAAAAATGGCTTATGCTATTTTCCTACGAGGCGAAGCCCCCTGTCAATAACGGAAAAAAACCTGCGGGAGGTGGAAGCATGAAAAAGGTGATCGTCTTCGGCGCAGGACGTGTGGCTGGGCCCGCAATCCGCACCCTTCTGGAAAGAGGGCACCAGGTCACTGTCATGGATCCGGTCTTGGAGCGCGCGAGAAGGCATGTGGGTGACCACCCTCTCGGAAGGGCCGTACAGGGGGACGCGCTCATAGACGGACCCGCCCTGATCGAATCGGACCCCCCGGACATTCTCGTCAGCCTTCTACCCGTCGCCCTTGCAGTTCCAGCGATCGAGCTGTCTGTTCGTTACGGGATCAGCCAAGTCTGTCCTATCTACCTCAACACGGCCAGGCACCTTGAGGACCAGATCCGTCGTTCGGGTGTCACCGTTCTGGGAGAGGTCGGCCTCGACCCGGGCATCGACCATATATCCGCCGCCCGGACGATCCATAACATCCATGCTGAGGGCGGGCAGGTTGAATCCTTCTGGTCGGTTTGCGGTTCTCTTCCGGATCATACGGCCAACAACAATCCCCTGGGCTACAAGCTGACCTGGGCTCCGGAATCTCTCGTTGGAGCTAGCGTCCGAGACGCGGTGATCGTGAAGAACCAAAAACAGGTTTTTTATCCAAGAGGCGAAACTTTCCGCCACTACACGCTCGAAGAGATCCAGGGCCTAGGTTGGTTCGAGGTCTATGCCAATGCCGATTCCACACCCTATATCCAGCAGTACGGTATGCCGGAGGCGAAAGACGTCTTCCGCGGAACGCTCCGTTTCCCGGGGTGGTGTGACTTCGTTGTCGCCACCAACTCGCTCGGCCTTTACGGCCAGAAGAAAATGTCCCTGGAAGGGGTGACGTTCGCCGGACTCGTGAGGCAGCTTGCCGGAGCTCCGGCCGAGGCTCCGGTTCACGATGCGGTGGCTTCCTTTCTCGGCTTACCGAGTCACGGACTGGTTCTAAAGCAGATGGAATGGCTAGGCTTATTCGACGACCGAAACATCCCCATCTCAGAAGGAGGTCCCCGAGACGTCCTGACATGCCTTTTTTATGAAAAGCTCCTCCTGCTTCCTGAGGAAAGGGACCTGGTGGTCATGCAGCACCGTTATCGGGTGTTTTACCCCGAGACCAGGCGAACGGTTCTGAGAATTTCTACTCTTGTAGAACGGGGCGGGGCCGGAAAAGAAACCGCAATCGCTCGAACGACCGGTATTCCTTTCGGAATCGGGGCAGACCTGATCCTGTCAGGCCGGGTTCAGGAGAAGGGCTTGATCGGCCCGACGGTGCCTTCCATTAACGACCCGATGCTTGAGCAACTGGAAGAAATGGGCATTCGCTTTTCTGATACCGAGATAGAAATGGATTGAAAGGAGCGAGAGGAATGAATGAGAAAACCGAAAATGAACTGATTCGCCCCACGAACTGGTGGGAAGCTCTGCCAAGGGAGGGGTACAGGAACCTTGAAAAACTGGACACGGGGCAGGAGTGGTACTCCGTTTACCGGCTGGATTCCAGGACCAGGATCATCTACGAAGATGGGCAATTCGACGAGAATGTCAGTTACCTTGTCGAAGGGGATCGCCAAGCCGTACTGATAGACACGGGTGATAACCTGGCCGATATCAGGGAGCTCGTCCGAAGGCTGACGAAACTCCCGGTTGCCGTACTAAACACCCATCGGCACCTGGACCACATCGGGGGGAACTACCTCTTCGACGAGGTCTGGGCCTACGATCATAGAGTAACCCGGGAAACCGCCGCCCTCGGCGTAAGTCACCAGGAAGCATTAGAGGTTATCCAGCCGGGTAGCTTCAGTAAACCTGTTCCGCAGCCGTTCTACGAGAAATCCTACTGCATTCCCCCATACCGGGTCACCCGCTGGATATCCGACGGAGAAAAAATTGACCTCGGGGGAAGAGTCCTTGAGGCAATCCATACCCCCGGGCACGCGCCTGATCATTTGATGTTCATGGAGAAGGAAACGGGGTATTTCTGGACAGGCGACAACTTCTACACGGGGTGCGTCTACACACATCTTCCCTGGGGGAACCTGGACGTGTTCATCGAAACCTACGAAAAGAAAATCCTGCCGAGGGCATCAGAAGCCCGGCTCCTCCTGCCGAGCCATAACGACCCGTGCTCCAGGCTGGAAGTCCTTGAGGAGGTGGCGGCCCTTGCACGTCTTGCCAGGAAGGGTGATGGGGAATACGAGACTGGCGAGAAGGGGCTTCGCAAGTACAGGGGCTCCTGTTTCTCGTTGGTGATCGGGGCAAAGCAGGCGGAAAGGTGAACCCGGCTAGACCCAGGCAAAAAGGAACGATAATCGGGAGGGGAAATAGACGATGGTTGAAACGAACAAGACTGCTGCAGAAATCTTCGACGATGATTACGGGGAAAAGTGGTTCAGCGACACCGCGAGCTTCGAGGAAGACCTTCCCTTCGTCTGGGGTCGGAAATGGAGCGTTTCCTCTGAGGTCGGAAGGCTGAAGGCATGCCTGGTTAGACGACCTGGCAAAGAGATCGAGGCCGTAAAAAACCCGGCCGACTGGAGGTGGGGAGCTGTCATGGATCCCCAGAAGGCCCGTGACCAGCACGATGCCTTCACCCAGGTTTATCGGGATCATGGCGTTGACGTCTTCTATGTTGAGGAGCAGAGGGAAGACCGGCCGAACGCAATTTTCATGAGGGACAACGTGCTGGGCACTCCTGAAGGAGCGATTCTTTGCCGCCAGGCCACCAGGTTCCGCCGAGGGGAAGAAGCGGCAGTGGCGAAAACTCTGACGAAGATCGGGTGTCCTATTGTACGGACCATCTCGGGGAAGGGTTTTTTCGAGGGGGCCTGCGCGATGTGGATCGACCGCCAGACAGTGATCCTAGGCAGCGGAGTTCGGTCCAATGCTGAAGGAATCCGCCAGGTGGAGGAAGTCCTCCGCCCCATGGGGGTAGACAACATCCTTCACTACCAGATCCCTTGGGGGCATGCCCACCTGGACGGACTGATGAACCCCGTTGACCGGAGGAAGATCCTGATTTTCCCCTGGCAGACTCCCTATGACGTAATCGAACCCCTTCGGAAAATGGGCTTCGAATTGATTGAAGCTCCTTCCATCGAGGAGGTCAAGCATGGCATGGCGGTGAACCTTGTGGCGATCGCCCCCGGGCTGGTGGTTATGCCCGCGGGTAATCCGCAAACGCAGAAGGCGCTCGAGAAGGCAGGGATAGAAGTGATTCCCGTGGACGTTTCGGAGTTGATGAAAGGTTACGGATCGCTCCACTGCATGACCGCCTTCCTCGAGCGGGAAGAGGCATAGGGGGATCTTCATGGCTTCTCTGAAGGACAGTCCCCAGTATTACCATCGTGTTCTGGAGCGTATTCCGCCGCGTCCCACCCCCGCCTTTTCGGACGAGGAGATGCAGAAACGGGTGTGGGGTCGGCGCTGGGGAGTGAAGAATGATGTCGGAACTCTGAAAATGGTTCTGCTGCACCGACCGGGCGACGAGATCCGAGTGATGACGGCTGATCGATATGATCCCTCCATCGAAGCCCTTATTGACGACGAAGAGCAATGGTACTTCCGCTCGGACAGGGAACCGGACCTGGCGAAGATGCAGGAGGAACACGACGCGTTCGCGAAACTCCTCGCGGACAACGGCGTAGAGGTTGTGTACATGGATTGCGGCCCCCGAAACCCGAACGCGATGTTCACGCGGGATACCGGGATGGTCGTGGACGGGGGGCTCATCGTTTCGCGCATGGGGCCGGTAGGCAGGCCTTACGGGACCGGCCGCAGGGGAGAAGAGTTGTATATTACCCGCAAGGCCGCCGAGCTCGGCATGCCCATTCTACGGACGATCGCGGGCGAAGGGCTCATGGAGGGAGGCAGTTTCTGCCTCCTGGACGAGCGCCATGCCGCGATTGGCTTGAGTTTCCGCGGAAACGTCTCCGGAGCCGACCAGGTGGAGGAAGTCTTGAGGCTCCTCGGTATCGAGCTGATCCGGGTTCCCCTCCCAGGGTTTGCCATGCACCTGGACGGTGGAATCGTCATGGTGGACCATGATAAGGCCGTGGTCAACGTCGAGCGTCTTCCCTACTGGTTCATCGACCGCCTGAGAGAACTTGGGATCGAGCTGATTTATGCGGATTACCGGGATGTCGCCTACTCGGTGAACGTCCTCACCATTCGTCCCGGTGTCGTGATCATGGACGAGCGAGGGACCTGGACCAGGGAAAGTCTCGAAAAGCGGGGCGTGTTGGTCATCCCGACCTGCTGGGAGGAGTGCACGAAACACGGCGGTGGAGTTCACTGCTCTTCCCTCCCGCTTGTTAGGGACCCAGACTAGACTTCGCATGGCTCTGAAAAAGGGAGCTCTTGCGGTGGATAGAGGGCGGATCGTGTTCGTAGGGGCTTCCGTGACGATATTGGGCCCTGCAAGCCAGAACATTCTTAGTGAAAAATCATTGATGATGCCGGGGTTCGTGGACGCACGTTATCCTATGGAAATGTCGGCCTTAAGGGGGGTGGTCGATGCACGTTCGACCTGATGATGTTCGGCCGCGTTCCCTTCAAGTGGCACCTTTGCCGGGAAGGTCGACTGGCGGGGTTCCTCTAGGCTTGATGGAAACCATGGCTGCAGGAACCACGAAGGTTGGTAACTACGACGAACGGACGACGGGGCGGAAGCCTTAATGCGGGTCGGCGTCAGGGGGCACCTCACCCAGCTTTTCAGAGAGGTCCACGACCAGATCTATCCCCCCGTAGAGCTTTACGAGTTCCACGAAGGGTTCGGAAGAGGACACCTGGAAGAAATGTTCGACTTCTTTGACCGATGGAACACTTCATCCTGGATGGGTCCATCCGGGCGAAAGGCGTTTTGACCCCGGTTTTGCCGGAGATCGTGGACCCGGTCCTTGCCGAGTTGAAGAACGAAGGGATCGCGCTCGAGGAGAGAGAAAGCGCGATCGACTGAGATCAGGAAAGCAAAAAAGAGGCTCCCGGTCCGACCGGGAGCCTCTTTTTTGCCCCTATTCCCTGCGGTCCTTCCTCTCGAACCGGCTCAGGACGTCCCCGTCTCCGTCGAGGCAGGTGCGAGATCACCGGGTCCTTCCAGCCCAGCTTTCCCTCGTCCAGGAGGGAGCGGCCAGGGTCGCCGCGAGTAAAAGTGCCGTGACGAGGGGGTTTGGAAAACGCTTTGCCTGCATGGGGGATCACCTCGATCAGGATGCGAATGAATGGTGAAACGGGGCTGAAACGAGAGTACCCCCCTGGGAGTGATTCTGCAAATCGATTGTCTTTTCGGCTTCCGATCGCTTACCATCTACATAGAAGAAATCGCGGGAGGAGGCCCAATCGAGATGATCAACACGCTGAAAAGGAAGCTGGCACTTGGCCAGCCGGTGATCGGCCCGTTCCTGACGCTCAACTGCCCGGACCTCGTGGAGCTGATGGGGCTGACGGGCTTCGACTTCCTCATCATCGACACCGAGCACGGTCCCATGGAGGCCGAATCGATCCAGAACCTGATCCGTGCCGCGGAACTGAGGGGGATCACGCCCATCGTCCGGGTGTCCGACACCCGGGACATCACGATCCTGAAAACCCTCGACGTCGGCGCCCACGGGATCCAGGTCCCGCAGGTCAACTTTCCGGAAACCGCCCAGGCCGTCGTCCGCGCGGCGAAATACTTCCCCGTCGGGACCCGGGGTGCCGCCATGCCCCGAGCCGCCGACTACGGCCTGCGCCCCTTCGGCGAGTACCTGGCCTCTGCGAACGACGAGACGATGGTGGTCGTGCACTGCGAGAACAGGGCCGGCCTTTCCTGCATCGAGGAAATCGCCGCCACCCCGGGGGTCGACGTGGTTTTCGTCGGGCCCTACGACCTTTCCCAGTCGCTGGGATTCCCGGGCCAACTGGACAGCCCCCAGGTCGTCCAGGCGGTCGAAAAGGCCCTGAAAGCCGCGAGGAACGCCGGGAAACCGGCCGGGATCTTCGTGACGGGGGAGGAAGAGGCCCGCATGAGGCTGGACCAGGGGTTCCGCTACATCGCCTACAGCATGGATTCCATCCTTTTCGCGGGTGCCTGCCGCCAGGCCGTGAAGGCCCTGAAGGGCCACATGGGGTGCCAGGCCCAATAGGAGGGGATTCCCGTGAAGAGGAAAACCGGGCTTCTCCTCGCCTTGATGCTGGTCCTCGGCTTCCCGCTGATTGCGGCGGGACAGGAAGTGCACGCCTTCAAGGGGCCGTTCACGCCCTCCTCGAGAGGGGAAGAACTGCTGAAAGCCCTGGTGGACTACACCGATCCGGATTCCGTGGAGATGATCCTCGACGGCGAGCCGGACGAAAACTGGAACGTCCGGAACCTGTTCTTCCGCGTCAGGGGAGGCCGGTTTGCCGGAAAGATCCGGGTGGAGGACATCTCCCTTTCCGCCTCCTTCGTCACCCTGGACCCCCCGTCGCAGGGGCGTAGCCTTTCCGTGAAAAAGGCCATGCGGAGCAACCTGCAGGTGAGCCTCCTGGAGTCCGACGTGAACGGCGCGATCCGGATGTTCACCTCGGAAAAGGACGGGGACTGGAAGGACGTTTCGGTCCGTTTCGTCCCGCCCCGGAACATCGAGGCGCGGGGGCGGTACCACGTCAACAACCCGGGTCTCGTCATCCTGGCGGAGGTCTCGACAGGGCTGGCGATCCGGGACGGGGTCGAGATCTGGCTGGAGGACACGAAGCTGAAAATCAACCGGGGGGAACAGACCGAAACCGTGCGGGAGGCCATCCGGAAACTCCAGCCGGTGGTCGACGTCCGGAAGTTTCCCTTCCCGGTCCTTCTTTCCGAGCTGAAAGCCGGGAACGGCCGCCTCGAAATCGCTTCGAGGACCCGGCCCTGTCCCTTTGACGGGATCGTTTACCGGTACAGCCGCTAACCCGGGGGGGAAGAACATGTCGACCGAAATCAAGCCCGTCGTTTCAAAAGAAGAAACCTTCGACCGCCTGGAAATCCGCCTGGGCCGGGTCCTGTCCGCGGAAATCGAGCCCTCCTCGCCGAAAAAGGCCTACCGGCTCGAGATCGACTTCGGGAAGTTCGGGAAAAAGACCAGCGTGGGGCGGTTCACCCGGCATGCCCCAGAAGAGCTGGTCGGCCGCCTGGTGATCGGGGTCCTGAACTTCGAGCCGCGCAGGGTCGGCGAGGTCCTCTCCGAGGTGCTGGTCCTGGGCGTCCAGTACCCGAAGGCCGAAAGCGGCGAGGCGACCTTCCTGACCCCCGCCGTCGAGGCGAAGATCGGGGGGAAGGTGTTCTAGCCCAGCGCTTTTGCCAAAAGCGACGTGAAGACCACCATGCAGACGATCGCCATCGGGTAGGTGGCCCCGTAGCCCGCGCTGCACTCCTCCCCGCCGGTGGCCTCGATGGCCGCACCGAGGCCGGGGGTGCTGGTCATGGCCCCGCAGATGGCACCGGCCAGCAGGATCCAGTTCAGCTTCCAGACCGTCCGGCCCAGGAAATAACCCGCGAGCTCTGACGCGAGAGCCGAGAGGGCCCCGATGGCCACGAGCAGGACCCCGTGTTCCACAAGGGCGTCGATCATCTGGGGGCCCGCCATCAGCCCCACGACGGCAAGGAAATAGGCAAGGGAGAGCTCTCGGATGGAAGAGAGGGTTTTCCGTTCCATTCTCATGGGCAAGGGGCCGAGACGCCCCGCCGCCCCCAGGGCCAGGGCGGCGATGAGGCCGCCTCCGGTGCTGCCCAGCGAAACGGGGTTGCCCATGACGTTGATGGAGAAGCTCCCGAGCAGGATTCCGAGAACGATGCAGACGACAAAGGAGAGGAGCGAAAAAGGAACGGAGGTTGGAACGGCTTCGCTTTTCCTGTCCGCCCCGTAGAAATCCCGGTAGATGGCCGCCAGTTCTTCCCGTTCCCTGATCACGTCGATCCGGAAGATCGCCGGCGCCAGCTGGACGAAGAGGACCACCGCCAGTACGCCGAACGGGTAGGCAATCGTGTAGCCCACCGTGACGAGGGGGTTTCCTCCCGTGGCCTCCAGTGCGGCTCCCAGTCCGGGAGAACTCGTCAGGGCTCCCGTGTAGGTCCCGGCAACCAGGAGCGGTTCCACGCCCGAAGCCAGCCGGGCCATGGCGTACGTGCAAAGGGCACCGATTCCGGTAACGGCAAGGCCGAGGATGACGAACTTGCTCCCGTATTTTTTCACCACCAGGACGATGTCCTCGGCAGAGAGCAGCCCCACCGCCACGACGAAGAGCATGAGGTTCCAGTTGAAAAGCTCGTATGAAATTTTCACTTTGAGAAGTCCCAGGGCCAGCCCGGTGAAAAGCACCCCCGAAGTCCCCAGGCTGATCGACTTGAACTTTAGCCTGCCGAGTAAGAGGCCGGAAGCCACCGCGACGCTTAGGAGCAGGATCTGGTTTTGGAGAAGCTTGGCGAAGATTTCAGGCATCCTGATCACCCCGGGTTTTGGCGAAATCGGTGCTGAATACCGGTCTCACTTGTATTCGTTAACCGATTTCCCTAACATGAGAAAAGGCCGAGAGTATTTTACCCTTTGTTGCGCTGTTTCGGTGCCAGCCCTAACTCTCGGAGAACCCGGGTTTCCGGGAACGTGACAAGGAGGAGTGGAAAAATGGACTACCGCATCGAGAAGGATTCCATGGGTGAAGTCCGC
The DNA here is from genome assembly GCA_022839995.1 of Synergistota bacterium. GTDB lineage: Bacteria > Synergistota > Synergistia > Synergistales > 79-D21 > 79-D21. The sequence goes on along the minus strand of JALHIN010000036.1, from coordinate 5,134 downwards.
GTTCCGGCGGATAAGCTCTACGGGGCCCAGTCCCAGAGAAGCATCGACAACTTCCGGATCGGCTGGGAAAAGATGCCGGAAGAAATCATAGCCGCGTTCGCCGTCCTCAAGAAGGCCTCTGCCCTGGCCAACCTGAAGCTCGGTGCCCTGGACGAGCCCCGGGCCATGGCCATCGCGAAAGCCGCGGACGAGGTCCTGGAAGGCAAGCTTTCGGGCAACTTCGGGCTTTCGGTCTGGCAGACCGGAAGCGGGACCCAATCGAACATGAACGTGAACGAGGTCCTGGCCAACCGGGCCAACCAGATCCTGGATGACCCCGACAGGAAGGTCCACCCGAACAACCACGTGAACAAGTCCCAGAGTTCGAACGACACGTTCCCGGCGGCCATGCACATCGCGGCGGTGACCGAGCTGGAGGACCGCCTCCTGCCCGCGTTGGAAAAGCTGAAGAAAACCCTGGCCGGGAAGTCCGAGCGCACCATGCACCTGGTGAAGACCGGCCGGACGCACCTCCAGGACGCCACACCCCTGACCCTGGGGCAGGAAATCAGCGGCTGGGTGCGGATGCTGGAGCGGGACGGAGAAATGATCCGAACGAGCCTGGAATACCTCCGGGATCTCGCCCTGGGCGGGACTGCCGTGGGGACGGGCCTCAACGCACCGGAGGGCTTCGACGTCGAAGTGGCGGCGCAGATTTCAAAGCTGACCGGCAAGACGTTCCGGACGGCGCCGAACAAGTTCCACTCCCTGACCAGCAAAGACGAGCTCGTGTTCGCCCACGGGGCCCTGAAGGCCCTGGCGGCGGACCTCCTGAAGATCGTCAATGACGTGCGCTGGCTCGCTTCGGGTCCCCGCTGCGGCATCGGCGAGATCCGGATCCCCGAGAACGAGCCCGGCAGCTCCATCATGCCGGGGAAGGTCAACCCCACCCAGTGCGAGGCGGTTTCCATGGTCGTGGCCCAGGTCATGGGCAACGACGTGACCGTTGGGTTCGCGGCGAGCCAGGGGAACTTCGAGCTCAACGTCTACATGCCCGTGTTGATTTACAACTTCCTGCAGTCGGTGCGCCTGCTGTCGGATGCCATGGTTTCCTTCAACGACCACTGCGCCGTGGGGATCGAGGCCGACGAGCAGCGCATCACCGAGTTCGTGACGAAGTCCCTGATGAACGTGACGGCGCTGAACCCGATCATCGGCTACGACAGGGCCGCGGAGATCGCGAAGAAGGCCCACAGGGAAGGGCTAACCCTGAAGGAAGCCGCCATGGCTCTCGGAACCCTCACGGAAGAAGAGTTCGACAGGGCGATGGACCTGAAGGCCATGTGCCGCCCGAAGAAAGCTTAAGGAGGAAAGAGAAGATGCTGTCGAAGGAAGAACTGATCGCGAAGGCGGCAAAACCCGCCCAGGACGCCATGGAGCTTCACCCCTTCTACAGGGGCAAGATGCAGACCGCACCGAAATGCTGTATCCGGGACCTGGGGGATTTCGCCATCTGGTACACCCCGGGCGTTGCGGCTCCCTGCAAGGCCATCAGGGAAGACGTTTCCCTGTCCTACGAGTACACGAACCGGGCGAACCTGGTGGCGGTGGTGAGCGACGGCACGAGGGTGCTGGGACTGGGCGACATCGGTCCCGAGGCGGGCATGCCGGTCATGGAGGGCAAGGCCCTGATCTTCAAGTACCTGGGCGGGGTGGACGCCGTGGCGATCTGCCTGGACACGAAGGACCCCGACAAGATCATCGAGACGGTGCGGCTTTTGGCCCCGAGCTTCGGGGGCATCAACCTCGAGGACATCGAACAGCCGAAATGCTTCTACATCCTGGACGAGTTGCGCAAGGACTGCAAGATCCCGGTCTGGCACGACGACCAGCAGGGAACCGCCGCGGTGAACCTGGCGGGGCTTTACAGCGGCCTGAAGATCGTCGGGAAGAAAATCGACGAGGTGAAGGTGCGCTTCTTCGGGGCCGGTGCGGCCAGCGTCGCCACGGCGAGGATCCTCATCAGCGCGGGGGTAAAGCCCGAGAACGTCATCATGGCCGACAGCAAGGGCACTCTCCACAAGGGGAGGACGGACCTGGAAGGCGATTACGGCGTGAAGAAGCACTTCGCCGAGATCACCAACCCCGAGGGGATCACCGGAGGGCCCGAGGTTCTCTTCAAGGACGCGGACGTCGTCTACTGCTACACGAAGCCGGGCCCGGACGTGGTGAAGCCCGAGTGGGTCCGCTCCATGGCGAAGGACGCGATCCTGTTCGCCTGCGCGAACCCCATTCCCGAGATCTGGCCCTGGGACGCGAAGGAAGCCGGCGCGCGCATCGTGGCGACGGGACGTTCCGATTTCCCGAACCAGGTCAACAACTCCCTGGGATTCCCCGGGATCTTCCGCGGGACGCTCGACGTGCAGGCCTCGACGATCACGGACGAGATGTGCATCGAGGCTGCCCGGACCCTGTCCGCCTGCGCTGAAAAGATCGGCCTTTCCGAGGACTATTTGATCCCGACCATGGACCAGGCCTGGGTTTACCCCGAGGTGGCCGTTGCCGTCGGAATGAAGGCCATCGAGCAGGGGATCGCCCGGAAGGCCTACACCCGGGAGGAGCTGCTCAAGATCGTGACCGAGAAGATCCAGTACGCCCAGAAAATGACCGGTTGCCTCACCGAAAACGGGTTCATCAAGCTCCCCTAAGCTGCTGCACCGCCTTTCGGCCCGAGCCGGACCTCCCGGGTGCCCGGGACCGGCCCGGGCTTTTTTTTGAGAAACTCCTGTTCCCACTGGGAAAGGAACATGCAGGTCAGGGTGATGGTGCTCGAATCCCAGTCCGGTTTCTCGAGGCGGGCCTTTTCCCCCCGTCGCGGGGGGACTTTTCCAGTCTCCAGGAAGGGGCAGAGAGCCCCGTCCCGGATCGAGAACTGCCACAAGGGATGGAAATGGCCCGGGACGGGCGTCACGCTGACGACGATGCGTCCGCCTGGGAATCCAGCTCCCTGGCGCTGAAATGCATCTCGCTGGCGATGTGGCAGGAAGAGGTCCTCAGGCCCAAATCGTCCTCATCCGGAAAATCTCCGCCCCGTCTGCGGGACGGCTGATCCCGTGAAGGCAGGTCAATCCCGAGCCCGTTCCATTCTCCGGCCGGGCGGCCGTCTCCAGGGTCTCCCCGAACCGGCTTTCTCCGTGGAACTCGGCATCGAAACCCGCCAGGAAACGGCTCTCCCGCCAATCCGGCGGCAGCGTGGCCACCGCCCAGTCCAGGTAGCGGACGTGGTTCACGTGGCCGTTGTCGTCCATGTCCGATTCAAGAACGCCCACCGTGTTCCTCCAGGGTCCCTCCACGCAAGGGGAGACCTTCTCGAACTCGAACGGGACGGGAGGGTTCGTTTCCTCGAAGAGATGGGGCAAGAACCTCTCGATATGGACCGGCTTTCTGCGAGCAAGGTCCACGAGGACCCAGCAGGTCTCGGCCCGCACGACGCGTGTCTCGCCCGCGGAAATCTCGAAGGCCCGCAGGGAGTAGAGCCTGCCGTGCGGGAAATGCCAGGTGCGAAGGGTGAGCGTTTCCCCCGAACGGGGTATCCGCTCCGCACGCAGGCGGTACTTCACCAGCATCCACGTGAACCCGAGGGGCAGGATCTGGGGCACCGACGCCCCGAGCCTCGAGGCCGCCTCGCCCGCCGCTTCCTGCAAATGGTCCAGGAGTGCGGTCAGCCTGATTTCCTGCCGAAAACCGCAATCGGCCGGCTGGATCTGAAACTCCTTCAAATACATGAAAGTTCTCCTCCGAAGATAAGGGAAAAATCGCTTTTCCCCGTGCACTGAAGGTAGAATATCAAATGTCAGGTGAGGGGCCAAAGGGAAGGGGAACGAACCGTGATCATCAGCGCCAGTCGCAGGTCCGACATCGCTGCTTTTCACACCGAATGGTTCATGGAAAGGGTCCGGCAGGGGTTCGTGGACGTAAAAAACCCCTACAACGCCCGGCAGGTCTCGCGGGTCCCCCTGGACCCCGAATCCGTCGACGTCTTCGTTTTCTGGACGCGGAACCCCCTTCCCCTGCTTCCGTACATGGACGAGCTGGAAAAACGGGGGTACCGCTCCATGTTCCTCGTTACCATCATGGATTACCCGAAGGAGCTCGAGCCGGCCACGCCCGGCGTTCCGGAAGCCCTGGAGGCGATGTCCAGGCTTTTCGACCGGGTCGGGAAAAACCGGATCGCCTGGAGGTACGACCCGATCCTGCTGTCCTCGCTGACTCCGGCCCCGTTCCACGAAGAGGCTTTCTCCCGCCTGGCACAGAAGATCGCCCCCTACGTTTCCCGCTGCATCGTTTCCGTCTTCGACCCCTACTGGCAGGCGATCAAGCGGCTGAAAATCCTCCAGAGCCTCGGTTTTCGACTGTTTGACCGCGACGAGGAAAAGCGTGCCCTGGCCGAAATGCTGCCCAAGATGGCGGCTCTTTCGGAATCCCTGGGGCTGCAAATCCAGTCCTGCTGCGAGGGAGAGCGCCTGGAGCCCTGGATCACCCCGGGAGCCTGCATCGATCCCCTTTTCCTCCAGAAGGCCTTCGGCAGGACTTTTCCTTCCGCAAAAGCCCGGGGGCAGCGACTGGGCTGCCTCTGCGCCGGTTCGAAGGACATCGGGACCTACGGCACCTGCAAGCACGGCTGCCTGTACTGCTACGCGGGACGGCTGTAGGAATTAGGAACACCCCTTACAAAAGATCCCCCTCGTGGGGTTTGGAATGTTCCTGTGACCCAGCTGGTTTTGCTACTCTAAAATTGACCAGATTTTGAGGGAAACGATCACGGAAAACTGAACACCCTATAGTGGTCCCCACCCGTCTTTCCCGCAGGGGATATGGGTGATGTCGATGGCCGAGACTACTAGACCGCCTTGCGGTTGAAGACTGTTCTCTTGCTTCCGGAATCGCCTCTCTCACTCGCTGGACGTCTTCCCGTCGAAAGGGCTAATTTGGCTTCATCGCCTCCTGCATGATGTCGATCTCCAGGGCCATGCGTCCCACCTTCCGCTCCAGGCGTCTGATCAGTTCGTCCTTCTGCTCCTCTTCGTCCCTGGGGCGGCTCCTCAGGGCGTTCTCCGCCCCGGACAGGAACCTTTCCTTCCACCGTTCCACTTCG
>JALHIN010000059.1:0-2620 GCA_022839995.1 Synergistota bacterium | reverse complement strand
ACGGCCCCATCAGGCCCTGGGATACAAGCCGCCAATTATGTTTGACAAGGTTCAGGCATTAAGCGCGTAAGTTGTGCCAATTTCAGGGGGTCATTACAATGTCTTATTCGTGGCTTGTTGGCTATGGGGAGCAATATACACTACCATACAAGTCCCTCCTGTTCAGGACGAAAGTCAGCCTGTCGTTCAAGTCCCATTTGGAATAAAGATAATGCCACACAAACAAGGAGTCCCGTTAACGGGACTCCTTGTTTGTGTGGCATTATCTACCCACGTACTTTCCAATAGACCACTCGAAACCCTTCAGTACCGGTTCCGACCCCAGCCCCAGTTCCAAGATCCAGAACGGGGCTTTCGCTTCTATAGATAACGTTCCCTTCTTCGTCGAGGAGAACCAGGTAACCGCTAGAGTCGATAAGCATCGCAGCCACTTCTTGGTTTTCAATATCTAGGAAAGCATCTTCGGGAAGGGGCGGATTTCGCCCGCCCGAACCATGTCCCCAATCCATCCTGAACTGGGTCATATCAAGAGTATAGAGTCGCGATACATCTCCTTCTGTCGTGTAAATTGCTTGGTAAAGAATATTGTTGATGAAGAGCGGGGAAGCGGCAATTGTGTCAAAATCGTATGCGTTCGAGCCGCCACCAGCGCCATAATCCCTCGTCTGCAGTTGGACAAAAGCGACCCCATTTTTCAGCACCCTAGCGACCGTGTCTCCGGTTTGCCCCAGGGCTCCTTGGGTATTCAGGTCAGCGACCGGGGTAATCCTGTCCAAGTCGACGATAAATAACCCATAAGTGTCGTGGGGATTACCAGTCGGGAATTCGAGAGGAGCGGTCGCCGCAAGGTACGTATGGAGATTGTCTCCCACATAGACATAGGAAATGTCGAAATCTGTTATAGGGGGGGCCGGAGCAGCATGCCCCTCGTTTGTATAGACCGTAAAGAGTTTTTTAGGGACTTTCGTTCCCGTTTGTAGGTTCCATTTAAAGAAAGCTCCATTAGAAAGGTACACGTAAACATCGCTTAGGAGGGGAAGGTAGTTGTAGAGTGCAGGTTCCTTCGGGTACGCTGAAAGTATCCTGCTGGGGTACCAGTCTTCGTAAGGACGATCGGCCGGGAGAGATTCCGGGGTAGAGCCCTCCTTGAAGGTGTCAGTTGCGATGATCTCCCCCGTCATGGCGTTGATGTCGTACCACACGTATTTATTAGCAGTATTTATACCTACGAGAACCACGTGAGCTTTTAGGGTGTTGTCTTGGTTTTTGGTAAACCCGATCAAAGGGCGCGAAACCGAATAGAGCAGATTTGAATACCCGGAATAGTTTGAACCGTCGACTTCAGCCCCTGGTTGGACATCGTAGGATACTTGGTTAACTGCTGTTTCCCCATCCCTGGTGAAGGCTATTCTCGAAACAGACCAAAGCGGCATCGGATTGAGAGGATCCGTGACATCGAGGGCGTAGAGGCCAAAAAAACGTCCCGGAGAAGGCATCGTGTTCGGCGAAGCCCCAGAAGGTAAAGTCGTTCCCTCCCGGTTCCATATGCTTGCGGCGACCGGTTTGTTTTCCTGTTGTGTACCCAATCCGGTCGTCCCAATTAGAATTCTTCTCCATTGGTTATTCACGTAAACGTCGTGTACGCTGATCGGACCATCCAAAACGGTCATGCGCGAATAGTAGCCGTCTTCCTGTTGCTTGACCTGATGGTATATGGCTTGGCGGAAAGCTGGATTCGGCATATACTGCCACCTACGAGGGACAGTCGGGGCTGTGGCTCCTGAAACCTCAAAGGCATTTAGCATTCCTTGATTTGTCGGCAGGAAAAGAAATACTTTGCTTGTCCCGTCGGCATTGGTCCAGGCAGAAGGCACCGAACTCTTTCCAACGAAAGGATCCACGAAGGTTGTCATCCAGTTGTCGCTGTTCCACATGAGGAATGGGGGAGCATGTCCCGAATCTGCAAGATAGAAGTTCGCTTCTGATCCTTTAAGAAAATCGACCCAGGCGGAAAAACCTAGCCAGGTTGCTCCGTTGTTAAAGTTCTGGTTGGGGTAAGGGCCAGATGGAATCCAGTCGGCCTTGTACTCCTTCAGGACTGCTTTCATTCTGAGGTCACCTGCGAAGTCATCAGTGTAGGTCGGAGGAATAACTTTCCTTGTATTAGCCGGAACGTAATAAGCACTTTGTCCGCTTGCTGCAAAGTTGGGGGTGCGTTTTGTAAAGGAGGTATCTCCGGTTCTTATGAAGGTGAAAAGGTCTGCCTTGTACATTTGATCGTTTGTTTCGAGGGCAGAGAAGTCCACCCAGGCAATAACGTCTCTCCCCACGCTAAGGAAAGAAGACGGTTCCCAAACGCCTGTAACCGCAGCTTTTTTTGGCCACACTGGCCAGAGAGCTTTATCGTACCTACTGTATGTGCCTGAAACAGGTATCGTTTCGTTTTTCCCGCTTACCGACACGTTAGCCGGCTTGTACCAACCATCTACGGTGGAAAACGAAATAATATACGTTGTATTATTCGACTGTATTGACCCCCTCCAGAACTGCACATGGTATTGTGCAGAAGAAGGGAGAGGGTAAAGATGACGGAGCAGGAACAAAACGGCGCCAACCAGGA
>JALHIN010000010.1:0-80374 GCA_022839995.1 Synergistota bacterium | reverse complement strand
CTCAACTACGGTATCCTGGCTTTTTACCTCGTGGGAGGTCGTTTTGAATTCCAGTTACCAAGGTTCTATGCCGTCACCCACACCAAATAGCGAAGAACCAAGAAAAGGCCCGACCGTACCGAGCTTTCTCTTTGCAAGGCTCGGGTTGACCGTGACTACCGGCGAACACTCCGTCAGGCCGTACCCTTCCAGTATGGAAAGGTTCATGGTTTCCCTGGCCCTCTGGTCGAATTGTGGATTGAGCCGATCCCCTCCGCAAATGATCACGCGGAGGGTGGTGCCGATTTCCAGGCCCTTTGCCGCGGCAGCCTGGGTCAGGGCGATCATCGTGGGGACCGCCACCATCACCGTAACGCCCCCTTCCCTGATTGCTTCGATCGTGTTCTGCGGCGGCATGAAACCGGGCACTAGGACTTGCGGAAGGCCGATTGACAGGGGAAGGATTCCGGAAACACTGTAGCCAAGCGTGTGGAAATTCGGAAGGACGTTCAAAAGGATGTCGTCTCTTCTTAACTCCTCCACGAAACCGAAGACTTTGCCGGTGTTGTCGATCAGGTTTTCGTGAGTGATCACCACGGCCTTGGGGGTTCCGGTCGTACCCAAGGTCGAAAACACGACAGCCGTATCGGGGGAGTCTTTTTCCCCTGCCTTCCCGGATGCCGAGAAAACGAAGGCGTCCAGCGGGGAAGAGATCACCGGGTGTCCAGCCCGAGAAAGGGTTTCGCCAAGGGCCTCCATCCCCTGCGGCAGGACGATCGCCCAAGGTTCCAGCACTTCCATGTTCTCGACGAGGGCGGACGGCCCGGTTTGGAGGTTCAATGGCGCAACTGCACCTCCCAGTCTCCAGGCCGCCAGGGAGAGCGCGAGGACCAATGGACAATTCGGCAAAAGCAGGACGAGCCTTTGCCCTTCACCGAATCCTCCGCCCGAAAGGGTCCGTTCGCATGAATCCACCAAACCGAGGAACCGGCTCGAATCCCACCATTCTCCCTTCCACCAGAGGGTTTTCTCCTTGAGTTCCCCCGTAAGACGTTCAAGGATCCGTTCTTCGAGTCTCAAAGCCATTTCGTCACTTCCTCCCGCTTAAAACCTGCGGCTTATCGAAAGTCCGAACAAGTGAGCTTCCCCGTTGTCCTGGCGGCTGTCGTAAACAAAATCGCCGGGCCTTTCCTGGATGTTTCTCGGGGAAATGTCCAGGTAGGTATAGGAAACGTCATAGATCCATGCCCCTTTCCTGTAGCCAAGACCGACTGAATACAATTTCCTGTCGTTCGTCGGTGCGATGTAATCAACCGTACCGTCCGGGATCGGGGAAGGGTCGATGATATAGCCCAACCGCAAGTCCAGGTTTTCGTTCAGGGCATATTCGATGCCCAGCTGGTACCTCCACGTGTCTTCCCAGTCCTTCGGGGAAGTGACCGATGTGTCGTCATCAAAGTTTATCGTTAGCCTGTCATAGGTGCTCCACCGTGTCAGGACCGCGTCAATTTCAACACTTAGTTTTTGACTCGGCTTAAAGGCCACCCCTGCCACAACCAGGTCCGGCAGGGTGATTTGGCCCGAGGCCCCCTTGTGGGCAAGCTTACTCCCGTCAGAGAGGAAAATGTCGAAATCTCCTTCCACCTTCTGGTCCACCTGGCTGCGATAGGTCAATCCGAACTTGAGCATGTCGGAAGCCTTGTACAAAAAGCCCAGGTTCCAGCCCCAGCCGAAACTATCTCCTTCCAGTTCGCTATCGAGGGCCACCCCGGGACCAAAAGGATTTGGGGCTTTTTGATTCGGTAACTTCTTTTTCAGGTCGATACCGAAATACATCGCCTCAAGACCCAACCCGACCGAAAGCTTCTCGTTGACTTTCCATGCCCAGCTGGGGTTAAGGGAAACACTCATGATCTCGGCTTTGTAGGAGTTATAGCGGCCGAACCAATTCGGATCGAATTCGGTGCCAAGTCCGAACCGTGTGAAAAGGCCGAGGCCAAACCACTGGTTTTCTTTGAATTGCCGCACGTAGTAAAAATGGGGAGGAAACCAGGACGAAGCGACCGTCGATTCTTCAGGCTTCGACATGAGAACGTCAGGGAGATCGTAACCTGTCATATCGGCAGTCGGCGATATGGCAGTAAACCCGAACATCATTTGCGTGCCTTCAAGCTGGACCATCCCCGCCGGGTTGAATGCAACGGCCGAAGGATCGTCTGCTCGGGCGACCATGGCCCCTCCGAGCGCGTTTCCCCGGGAGCTCCATTCGTAGATCCCAAATCCTGCCGCATCTGCCTGTTTGGAAAAAGCCAGGAGGACCAAACAGAAAAAAAGAAACAAGGATTTACGCACAAAATAACCCCCTCTTTTAAAACAGAATTAGGATACAATTCTTTCTTTTTGATACATTTCGAACATTATATCTAATATTTGCGTTTAGGTAAGGCCCTTAAACTTAATAAAAACAGTCCATACGACGAAAAAGGCCCCTATGGGCCTAAACCCATAGGGGCCTTTCATGCTATGGCGCGCCGGACAGGATTTGAACCCGTAACCTTCGGATCCGTAGTCCGATGCTCTATCCAGTTGAGCTACCGGCGCACCGCAAGTCTGGCAGTTTCCGCCTAATTCTCAAATGGCGGTGGGAAAGGGATTCGAACCCTTGAGGGCGGTTTATAGCCACCCTACTCGCTTAGCAGGCGAGTGCCTTCAGCCGACTCGGCCATCCCACCTCAAGCACGGATTATTCTAACAGCCCTCGCCGAGGTGTCAATAGCGAAGCCGGTTTCCACCCAGCAAGAAACTCGCGCCTTTACGGATTCTGTCCGTTTTTGTCTCCCGATACCGGTTCCTTCGGCGCCGGGAAAATCGACGGATCCAGGATCTTCACCTGCATCCCCGCCTTCAAGTCAAGGAGGAACTTCTGCTGGATTTCCCGCTCTTTCTGCGCTTTCAGCATCTTGTGAATTTCCTCCTTGACTTCAGCCAGGGAAAGCGTTCTCTCGGGGCTCCTGCTCCTCTTGAGCACCAGGAGGATATCTTCGCTTGTGACGGAAATGAGCGGACTCATCTTTCCCATGGGAAGGTCAAGCAGGATTTTCATTGGGCCAGTCAGGTCTTTTTCCGCAACGAAGGTCGGCTTCGCGTAGGGCGTCGAATTCTTCACGTCCTGAGAAGCAGCCTCGATGACCTTGTCCCATTCCTTTCCTGCCAGCAGCTGTTCACGTGCTTTTTGGGCCTGTTCCTTTTTCCCGAAGCTGGCAAAGTTGACCTCGTAACCGGCGGGGCGGCGGAAAAAAAGATCCTTTGTCGAATCATAGAACTTCGCGACCTCATCGTCGCTTACGACCACCCCCTTGGCAATTCCCTCGATGACCTTCTGCTGGGCGAGGCGATCCGCGATGTCCTGCCTCATCTTCTTTTCGTTGATACCCGACTGCTGCATGTACTGCATAAACGCTTCCTTGGTCGGGAACTGTCCTTCGATCTGGTCGATGACTTTTGCGATCTCTTCGTCGGTAACCTGGATTCCCCTGTTCTTCGCTTCCTTCTTCAGACCGGCTTCGATGATAATGCTGTCAAGCACGTTCTGTCGCAAGAGCGGAATGTCTTCCGAGGAAATCTGCCTGTCCTGCACCTGGTCGGCCATTTCCGCCAGTCCCGCTTCGATCTGGCTTCTCATGATCCGTTTTCCGTCCACCTCGGCTACCGCGTAGTCCTTGGGACCCGATCCCCTTCCCCCTCCCGGCCCGTACATCAGGAAGATGGACAGGACGAAGATGACGACGATGGCAGCCATGATCCATTTGACTTGTGTCCTTAACGTGTTCATCAGCAAAGCGGTTCGACTCCCTTCCTCAAGTGCCGGTTTTGGGATTTTCTGGCAACCCGCATATCATACGCGCCCGTTCGGTTCCGTGTCAAAAACCCGCTTCCGGCTCCAGTTCAGGCCATGCCGTAATATGAAAGGCGGACCTGGACTTCCTTCCTGCCCAAAAGCTCGGCGACGTGGAAAATCCCCGGGCTTACCTTGCCACCCGTCAGCATGAGACGGAGGGGCATCGCCAGGTCCTTCAGGCTGATTCCTTCCGCCTTTCCCCATTCTCGGGCTAGAGATTCCATCGCTTCGGCTTTCCAGGGATCGATTTGCAGCATCTTCCGGTAAAAATCGCGAAGCGCGGGTTTTTTCCCTTCATCCAGGGATGAACCGTCAAACCTTGCCTTTACCGGTTCGAAGGAAAGAAAGTAATCGCTGTATTCCGCCATTTTTCGCAGTGTCTGGCCCCTACCTTCCATGAGCTCGAGGGCTTCAGCAAGGTATTCGTCCGCATGGTCCCCGACAGGGAATCCAAGTTCCTTCCAGAACGGCATCGTTAGCTCCAGCCGTTTCCTTTTCTCGAGGGCCTTGACATGTTCCTGGTTGATGAAATTCAGCTTGTCCATGTCGAAGACAGCCGCCCTCTTGGTGACCTTCTGGATTTCAAAGAGCTTGACAGCGTCTTCCCGGCTGAAAATTTCACGGCCGTCTCGAGGGCACCACCCCAACAGGGCCAGGAAATTGAAAACGGCATCCGGCAGGTACCCCATATCCCGGTATTCATAGACGCTAGTCGCTCCGTGGCGCTTGCTCAGCTTCTTCTTGTCGGTCCCCAAAATCATCGGCAAATGGCCGAAGCGGGGCCGTTCAAATCCAAGTGCATCGTAAAGCAGGAGCTGCTTCGGGGTATTGGAAATGTGGTCTTCCCCACGGATCACCATGTTGATGCCCATCGTCGCGTCGTCCACGACCACCGCGTAATTGTAGGTCGGCATTCCGTCGCTCTTCATCAGGACGATGTCCTTGAGCGTCTCGCTCATGACGCTGACACGCCCGTAGACGACGTCTTCGAAGGAAATTTCGATCCCATGGGGTACGCGGTAGACGATCGCATCCCCGTCCCTATAGGCCTTGCCTTCGTCGAGCAGCTTTTCCGCGCTCTGTCGGTAAAGCGCGAGTCTCTCCGACTGCCGGTAGTTCCCGCAGGGGCCGCCCACGTCAGGGCCTTCATCCCAATCCAAGCCCAGCCATTTCAGGCCTGCCAGGATCGTTTCCTCGAATTCTTTCGTCGATCGCTGAAGATCCGTATCTTCGATGCGGAGCACGAACGTGCCTCCGGTGTGACGCGCCCAAAGCCAATTGAACAGCGCGGTGTGGGCACCTCCGATGTGCAACGCCCCCGTCGGGCTTGGTGCGAAACGAACTCTCGCTGGGGCCTCCATCCAAACCGTCTCCCTTCGCATATACTTGCTGTGAGATTATACCCTAGGACACATCCAGGAAAGGACTGACCCGCCCCTGAAAAAGAAGACGATCCTGCTGATCGACGGTCACGGACTGGCATTTCGGGCTTTTTACGCCTTGCCATTGATGAATGCCCCGGACGGAACTCCGACCAATGCCGTTTTGGGTTTCGCCAACATGTACATGAAAGTGGTGCGGGATCTTTCCCCCGAAACGGTAGCGGTCTGCTTCGATTCGTCAGTTCCTTCCTTCAGGAAAAACCTTTTCAGCGGTTACAAGGAGGGCCGCCAACCTACCCCTGAAACGTTCAAACCCCAAGTCCCTCTTGTCAAGGAATTCCTGGAGCTGCTCGGCTGCCCTGTTCTCGAGAGGGAGGGAGTCGAGGCGGATGATCTTTTGGCAACGGTTGCCGAGAAGTCCAGGCAGGCCGGTTGGGATGTCGTCATCTTGACGGCGGACAAAGACCTCCTTCAACTGCTGAAACCGGGAATCGTGATTCTCAAGCCCGTTCGGGGCATTTCCGAGTTCGAGATGCTTGACGACGAGGCATTTAAGGAAAAATACGGTTTTTCACCGGAGTTTTTCAGAACCTGGCTTTCCCTGACTGGAGATTCCGTTGACAACATACCGGGAGTTCCAGGGATCGGCGAAAAGACCGCTTCCGCGATCGTCCGGAAATACCCGACCCTCGAATCCCTTTTCCGGAACCTTGAAAACCTCCCGCAGAAAACGGCCGAGAAAATCAACTCCTGCAGGGAACAGCTGGAGTTGAACCTCCGGCTCGTGTCCCTGAAGGAGGATCTTCCCTTCGACCTGGAGCAGCTCTCCCAGGGTTCCCCCCGGGAGTCCCTTTTACTCGGCTGGATGCAAAAGCTCGGTTTCAAACAGCTGGCACGCAGGCTCAACCTCGATTCGCAGGAAAGGGAGAACGATTCTTTTCCCGTTCAACAATCTCTGGAACTGGGAGAAGCGGTGCCGGCTATTACCCCGTCGAGCCTCGAGGAGGTCCTTACCACCCCACCGTATGGTCTCGCTTTCGACCTCGAACCCCTTCCGGCCCGAAACTTCCGGGTAAATGCCGCATGCCTTGCCTCTTCGAGCGGTGCAATCGCATTCATCCAGCCGGAACGAATCCAGTTTTCCGCGCTGGTCGAAAGTCTCCCAAGGGGAGGGTCCCTCTTCCTTTCAGGCCTGAAGGAACTCTGCTCCGCAACCGGCTGGAAACCCGACGATTTCGAAAAAATCTTCGACGTCCGAGTGGGGCGGTACCTCCTTCACCCGGAAAAACCGGATGCGGTTTCCGAGCAAAAGGACCTCCCCCTGGAAAGGAGGGCTCTTGCAGCTCTCCGGGAAGGACTGGTCCTGCTCGAGGAGGTAAAAGCCCGGGGGCTTGAGCCCCTCGGAAGAACGATCGACATGCCCCTGGCGCCGGTACTCAGCGAAATCGAAAGGCACGGGATCGGTGTAGACAGGACAGGGCTGGATGTACTGGGGGAAGATCTGCAGAAACGGTTGAACGAGATCGCAGGGATGATTTTTGAAATCGCCGGAACGACGATCAACCTGAATTCTCCTCAGCAGGTGGGGGCCCTGCTTTTTGAACGCCTCGGGCTGAAAGCCCTGAAGTCCAAGAAAACCGGGCCATCCACGGATTCTGCGGTCTTGGAAACCTTGGCCGGTGATCCGGCAAGCGGTCGAATCCCTTCCCTTCTCCTGGAGCACCGGGAGGTTTCGAAGCTCCTCTCGTCCTTCGTCGAAACGTTCCGGAAACTGGTCGATCCGAAGACGGGAGCCGTCCATTCGACATTCGATCCCTTTTCCACTGCAACCGGCAGGCTGAGCAGCAAGGACCCCAACGTCCAGAACCTCCCGCAGTTCGGTAATTGGGCTAGCCGGTTTCGAAGCTGCCTGGTGCCGAGGATGAACGGATGGAAATTCCTGTCCGCGGACTATTCTCAGATCGAATTGCGCGTTCTGGCGCACCTCTGTGGAGATTCCAGGCTCAAGGCGGCCTTCGAATCGGGCAGGGACATCCACACCGAGACGGCTTCATGGGTCTTCAATGTCCACCCTTCGCTCGTGACCCCGGATCTGCGGAGAACGGCAAAGGCGATCAACTTCGGTCTCCTTTACGGCATGTCGAGCCACGGACTCGCCCAGCGCCTCGGCTTGGGCCGAAACGAGGCCAAATCGATCATCGACCGGTATTTTTCGGCTTTGCCGACAGTCCGGGATTACCTCGAGGATTCCGTTTCGGAGGCTCTCCGGAGAGGTTTCACCCGGAGTCTGTTTGGTCGGATACGCCCCCTTTCGGAAATTTCAACGACCAACGGGAGGGGAAACGACGCCCTTCGCCGAATTGCATTGAACACTCCGATCCAATCAACTGCGGCGGACATCGCGAAGCTCGCGATGATCGCCTATTCAAAGGCATGCGGGTGCCGCCCCCTGGTCCTCCAGGTCCACGACTCGCTCGTCTGCGAATGTCCGTCAAGCGACCTGGAAGAGGCTTCCAAAACCTTGAGGGATTCGATGGAGAAAGCCGTCACTCTTTCGGTACCCCTGACCGTGGAGGTCAAGTACGGAGATTCCTTTGCCGCCCTCTGACTGTCCCTTCCTACCGGATTTTCTGCAGGTAGCGTTCAAGGATCCGGCCCGGTTCCTGGGGGGATACAACTTCCGCGAAACAGGCCAAGGCCTGGATGAACTCGATGGGATAATCCATCTGGCTCCAGACCGGAAATCCATCTTCCGCCAGGGAACCGATCCCAACGCCATGGTATGCCTTGGGGTTTTTCACATCGCCTTCAGCCTGGCTGCAGGCGAGGATGTGCGGTTTCATCGGGCCCCGGAAAACCTCCCGTATTCGCCCAAGGACAGACTGCGGGGCATTTCCTGAACCAAAGCCGATGACCCCGATGTATCTCTCCGTCCCGGAAAAATGAGGCATCGAACCCGGGGCGCAGAAAACCCACCGGATCGATCGAGAGGCTTCACGGGCTGAAAGAGGGCCCTTCTCCAAGGCAATCCGGCATTCCTCCGAGGGTTTCCAGTTTTTTCCCGCCGCCTCGTGCGGAAGGGTTTCCCTCCCCCCTCTACCCCACGCAGGGTTGAAGTAGACCGGGAATCCGTTTTCAGCCACGTAGGCATCCGGGTGAACCGCCCTCGCTTTATGGGCCCTGGCGGCAGGAATCAACTTCCAGTTGAAATAGATCCAGACCCCGGGGAATCCCGACGCAACGACCTGGGCTGCCCCTCTCAGGTTCACCGAACCGTCCTCGGGCGTAAAATCCCGGGTAAACTGGCTACCCGTCAGGATCACCGGCAAATGGGTTCCAGCAAAGCAAAGGCTGAGCCAGGCCGCGGTGTAGGCCATCGTGTCCGTTCCGTGCAGGACGAGAGCTCCGCGGGCACCTTCCCCGAAAGCTTCGTTGATGGCCCGGGTAAGCTCGACCCAGTGGCCCGGGTCCAGGTCCGAACTGTCGTACCCAGGCCGTCCCCAGGGTTCGTAAACGATAGCATCGAGGCCCTTTTCTCCGAAAAATTCCAGGATCGCGTTTCTCAGGTGGTCAACCGTGGTCTCGTCCGGCCAGGCGCTTGCTCCCTTGAAAGCGCTGGCGATCGTCCCTCCGGTCAAAGCGACAAGGACCTTCTCCCGGTTTCCTTCCATAAGCACTACCTCCATTCAATTGATCCTGAAATTTCAAAGGGGGGCTGGTTTCTCTCCAGCCCCCCTTTCGACTTCCGATCAATCGCAGGGGTGAATTGCCTTGACGGGACACCCCTCGGCACAGGCTCCACATCCGACACAAACGGACTTGTCGATAACGTGCGGCTGCTTGACTGTTCCCGAGATCGCCTTTACCGGGCAGATCCTCGCACATTTTGTACAGCCGATGCATTTCGTTTCGTCCACTTCATACTTCTGACCAGCCGGAGCAGCCTCAGCTTCATCCTTTTCGGCCCGAGGCCTCGGGCCCGAATCGATAACGACCTGCTCCTTCCTATCGTAGGACGCGATCATGAACTCGTCGGTCATCCAGATGCAACTCACGGGACAAATCTCCGTGCACTGCTCGCAAAAGCAGCAGCGGTCCACATGAAAAAGCACTTTCCTTTCTTCCGTGACGAAGCTGATCGCATTTGCAGGACAGACCTTGATGCAAAGCTTGCAGCCGATGCATTTCCCTTTCTCGTAGGCGATCCTTCCCCGGAATCGGTCCGGGGTCTCCACAGGAGGCTGGATTTCTACCTTACCCTTCGCTGCCGCCTTCAGGGCGCCGGTCAGGCTGTCCGGCATGTGGGGTACCGGGAAAGGATTCGTGAATACCTTGTCAACCCATTGGCGGAACAATTGAAGCGTCATCCGGTTCAGCATCTCATCCGCCCCCCTATGCCAGCACATCGAGGGAAAGAAGGATCATCCCCGCGAGCGCTAGACCGCCAACCTGAACCCAGTAAAATTGGGAAGCCTGCCAAATTTTGAAACGCCCGAAAGCCGTGCGTATGACCGTCACCCCGAAGACCTGCAGGAAAAGGACCTTGATCCAGAAGAATAGGAAATCGACCACCAGGAGCCAGGCACCGGACAAGCCGATAAATCCACCGATGTTCCAGGGGAAGAAAAGCGACACCACGACAGCGCACATCGCGCTGTTCCTCAAGGCAAATGTCAGTTTGAACATCGCAAGGTTTCTCCCCGAATATTCGCAGATCAACCCTTCCAGGATTTCGGTCTTCGCCTCCGCGATATCCATGGGAACTTTCCCGACTTCGGCGGGGACAACCGCCATGAGGGACACGAACAATGCTCCCAAACCGAGCATGCCCATCCACCCAGCCATACCCCAAACCGGCATAGCCACGAACGTTGCAAGGCTGAAAGGCTCTCCTGGAATTCCGCTGCGGTAGGCAAAATAGGCGAGAGTGGTGACGACGATCGCCAGCGGGACCTCGTAGCTCATCATCAGGACCATTTCTCTCTGGGCTCCGATATTCGCATACGGGGAACCGCTTGCGAACCCTCCCGCCACCATTGCTACCGCGGAAAGCGCGAAAAGGTAGACGATCAGGATTACATCCCCTCCGGTGCTCAGGATCGCCGGCAAAGATCCCATCGGGACATAGAGGAACACCATCAGGACCGCCGTCACGGCGATCAGTGGAGCCCCGTTGAAAACCCAGGCGACAGCTCTCCTCGGAACGATGTTTTCCTTCACGAAAAGCTTCATGAGGTCGTAGAGGGGCTGAAGCACAGGGGGTCCCAGCCGTCTCTGCATCCTTGCATGTACGACACGGTCCAGGCCATCGTAAAGAACGGCCAGAAGCAGGACCAGGAAAAGGAGAGCGGTGCCACTCATCAGCTTCGTCAGGAAGTCGGTCATGCTCCCATCACCTTCCTCGTCTTCTCGCGACATTTCTCAATCAGTTGGGCCTTCGTGACGATTTCGGAACGACCGATTCTCCCATCCGAAACAAGGACCCTCTCCATGCATGAAATGCAGGGGTCGATGCTGTTGATGATCAACGGGGCATCCGCAATTTCCTGGTCCTTGAACATGAGCGGCCATGAAACTGCGTTTGAGTAAGTGGGGGCACGGACCTTCCACCAGGTCACGTTCTCTTCCCCACGGGTGAGTTTCACGATATGGGTGTCATCGCCGCGTGGTCCTTCGATGATTCCCCAGCCAATCCCGTCGGCCGCCTTGAGTGCGGCAAGGACTTTGGGCAGCTTCGGCTCCCAGGTGATCGGTCCTTCCGGGATGCCGTCCACGATTTTTTCCAGCAAGTCCAGTGATTGGACGACTTCCATCACCCGGACGAAAAACCTGTCGTATACGTCACCGAAGACCTCCCCGTTGTAGTCCTGGGGGACAAGAGGAGTCACTCCGAGGTCTCCGTAGGCTTCGTATGGCGAACTGTAGCGCAGGTCCACCCTTAGGCCGCTCCCACGGGCGGTCGGTCCCAAGGCGCAATACCTTACCGCATCCTCGGCGGAAAGCACGCCCACGTTCCTCATCCTGGCTTTGGCGATCGGGTCTTCCGTCACCACATCCAGGAAAGCCTGGAACTCGCGGCGGTAGAATTCGATCATCTCCCTGACGGCCTTCGCCGCTTTTGGGGTCAAATCCCTCCTCACGCCGCCCACCGTTCCAACTCCGTAGTTCACGCGGTTCCCCGTAAGAGCCTCCAGCACGTCCATGACCTTTTCCCTTAGAAGCATCCCGAGGTTGAAGGCGGAATCGTACCCGAAGGTGTAACAGGCCACCCCGGCCCAGAGGATGTGGGAATGGATCCTTTCAAGCTCGAGGACAAGGGAACGGATATATTGGGCTCGGATCGGAACTTCGATCTTGGCGGCGTCCTCAACGGCCCTGAGGAAAGCGACGATATGGGTAAAGGAGCAGATCCCGCAGATTCTCTCCGCAAGGTAGATGACCTGGATCGGGTTCCGTTCCCTCGCCATCCACTCGATCCCCCTGTGGATCGACCCCGGCCTGACGGTCGCTTTGACGATCCTTTCGCCGTCCACATCCAGCCAGGTCGTCACCGGTTCCTTCAGCCCTACGTGGACCGGTCCTATTGGGATCCGGTAGGTTTTATGAGATCCGGCAGACATGTTCACCCCTCCTACGAAAGCTCCCGAATGTTTTCGGGAGCAGGGCCGGTTTCGTCCCTTCGCCAGGGCTTGATTTCCTCATCCCAGTTTTCGGGGAGGAAAAGCAGGTCCGTGTTTGGCAAACCTTCAAAGTGAATTCCCAGCATCTCCCGCATCTCCCTTTCGCTGTATTCGGTACCGGGAATCCGCTCGTTAAGGCTGGGAAAAACCAGG
Organism: Synergistota bacterium; assembly: GCA_022839995.1. Lineage (GTDB taxonomy): Bacteria > Synergistota > Synergistia > Synergistales > 79-D21 > 79-D21. The sequence continues at coordinate 68,282 of JALHIN010000010.1, read as the reverse complement.
TCCTCCTTCGGAATGGGAACGCTCAGCGTCAGTCCAAGCCGATGCCCTGCGCCCGCTTCCCTGAAAAGGCTGCAGTGCAGGTTCAGCGTCACGACATCCCCGTCGTCGTTCCCCGACATGACGTGAAAATGCAGGAAATCGATCTCGCGGAGGCGATCCACCAGTTTCAGGAATCCTTCTCTTTTGAGACGAACCCATAGATCCCGGTACAAAACCCTTCTAGGCATTCCATCCAGACGTTCCCGCAATTCCATTTCCAGAAGGGATTCGCCCAAGGTTTCCCGAATACAGCTCATCACTTCCTCGGGGCATTTGCATTCTTTTACGTACTGGGGCCGGCATTTCATCGCGAAGCACCTGCTTTCAAAAGTTCTTCCCTTTTCTTTTCCAGAAGGAGAACCGCTTTCGCGGCACCCTCGATGATCGCTTCCGGCCTCGGGGGACATCCATGAACGTAGACATCCACGGGGATGACGTTGTCTACAGGCCCGTCGAGGCTATACGACTTGTAGAACACGTCTCCCGATGCTCCGCAGTTGCCGACGACGATGACAACCTTCGGATCCGGCACCTGTTCGTAGATCCTTCGCAGCCGGTCGGTCATGTACTTCGTGACCGGGCCGGTTACCAGGAGGACGTCCGCGTGACGAGGACTTCCCACGAGCTTCATGCCGAAGCGCTCGATGTCGTACCTCGGCGTGATCGTGGCGACGATCTCGATGTCGCATCCATTACAGGATCCGCTGTTGCAATGGAAAACCCAAAGGGATTTCGGGAGGATTTCCAAGGCCCTGGTCAATTTCATCTGCACCGCCTCCTCACAACAGGATCAAAAGCGCGACCAGCGCAGTGACCAGGATGTACCAGCCGGCGTAATCCGTAGCCAACCCCGTGTGGAACCCTACAAGGACATCGTAGAAAGGCTTCAGGGCCTGCGTGTAGCCCCAGTAGGCGGAACTCGCCGGTACCTTCAGCTCCTCTCCGTCGTCTGGGACCGGGTTGCTTCCGAAGAAAATTTCGTCCTGTTCGGTATCTCTTTTGTAATCCTTCCTGCCGAAAGAACGGATGAGATAAACCATCCCTCCTGCTATGAGGAAAAACGCAATCCAGGCATAGACGTCCCAGTAACCGAAACCGGTTTGGATTTGATCCCACATTACAGTCCACCTCCCGGTACCGTCGCCGCAAAAACGGCTCCGATGTAAGAGGCCTGGTCAACCAAAGCCTTTGCGGCAGGTTCGACAAGATGGTTCACGGACCAGGTCGGGAAAAGCGAAAGAAGAAGGATCGCCACTCCCAAGACGGACATTCCCAGGAGCATCGCGCCCGGAACTTCTCTGACGTTATCGAACTTTTTCAACGCCGGGCCAAGGAAGGCCGTCTGGAATATCTTCACGAAAGACGCCAGGGTCAAAACCGAGGTCACCATGGCGAACACAGCCAGGACGGGGTGAACGGCGAAGCTGGACTCGTAAAGGAAAAGCTTCGACACGAACCCGTTGAAAGGCGGGAGGCCTGCGATGGCTGCCGCGGCAATCATGAACAGCCCCATCGTTTTCGGCATTTTCCTTCCAAGCCCCCCCATGTCGTTGAGGTTCCGGCAGCCCGTTGCATAGAAGAGGGCGCCTGCGGAGAGGAAGAGCAACCCCTTGTACATGGTGTAGTTCACGATATGGTAAACCCCGCCCTTGAGAGCCGTGAACCCGTAATCGGCCATGGCTCGCGCGTCGGATAGGGCCAGCAGTCCCACTCCGAAGCCAAGGAGCATGTAACCGACCTGGGAGACCGAATGGTAGGCGATCAGTCTTCCGACTTCCTTTTGGATGACCGCCATCGAAACACCGATGAACATCGAGAGGACCCCAAGCACGATGATGACCCAGGGGATGATCGGGCTTCCCATGAATGCGCCGAAGATCGTGTACGTAACCCGGAAAAGTCCGTACAGGGATGCCTGGCTGACCGCTATGAGTGCGCAGGTCACACCTGCCGGAGCTTCGGCATAGGCATCGGGCATCCACATGTGCATCGGGACTGCCCCACATTTCATTGCAAGGGCTGTCAGGAAAAGGACGAGGGACGTCTTTTCGACCATTCCCCATTCGATCACCTTGCCGAGGGCAGCCATGTTCACCACGTTGTACTTCGAGTAAAGGAACGCGACCGCCACAAGGACCATCAGGGCTCCCAGGGTCGATACGAGCATGTACTTGAATGCCGCTTCGAGGGCTTCTCCGCGGTCACGCCAGAAGGCTACCAGCCCGAATGAGGCAACCGAAGAAATCTCCAGGAAGACAAAGAAATTGAAGAAGTCCCCGGTGATTTCCATTCCGAACATCCCGGCCACCATGAGGAAATAAAGAGCCACGAACTTTTCGAGCCCCGAGAACCGGTCCATGTAGGTAACGGAAAAGATCGCTCCCGCTAGAGCTGCAACCGCGCTGAGCAGGACCATGAACGCGGAAAAGGCATCGACTTCCATCAGGATCCTGACGGGGACCTCCATTCCGCTGGGCAGTGCCAGGTTCCAGCTCTGCCCCCCCATGACGTAAACAGCGGTTCCGAAAGCACCGACCCGCGCCCACAGCAGGAATGCGATCAGCGTGAAGGCAAGGCTGACGAGAACAAACCAGGTGTTCCGGAGCCCTTTTCCTCCAAGGGCCGTCAGCGGGGCCAGAAAGGCACCGAGTAAAGGGACCGCGATCAGAAGTGCCGGGAGGTGGACTTGCCAGCTCATCCCCGTAACCTCCGGATGTCACGGACATCCAGCGATCCGTAATGCCTGTAGATCGTCATCACAAAGGAAAGCAACAGAGCCGTGGTTGCAAGGCCGATGACGATTGCCGTAAGGGTCAGGGCCTGCGGGGTGGGAAGCACCATCCGGGAGGATCCGCTTCCCGCCATCGTCCACACCGGGATGCTTCCTCCAGAGCGGTAGCCGAGCGTAATGATGAAGAGGTTTGTCGCCGCCTCAACGACGGAAACGGCGATGGCGATCTTCACAAGGTTCTTCTCGAAGATCAGCCCGACAAAGCCGATCACGAACAGGATTCCAACGACGAGATACGGGAAATTACCGGTCATGCCCGGTTTCCTCCCTTCCAAAGGGTTCTTCCGGGTGCACTCCGGAAAACATGTACAGAAGGATCATCGAAAGACCTCCGACGACCTCCAGGCCCACGGAGAGGTTCATCAGGGCGATGGTTCCTGAAGTGTTCAGGGCACCCGAGTTCGGGCCGATGGGAACGGAACTTCCAAAGAGGCCGCCCGCATTGGCCAGGAAATTGAAGAAAAAGGTGTGGGACATTCCCAGGAGGGCGGCAGCAATGAAGACCGTCAGGCCAAGGCATTCCATGAGCGTGAAAATGTCCTTTCGGACCCAGGACTGCATCTTGCTCCCGCCGTGGGCAACAAGGAGAAAAGCCATGAAGGTTGCAACCACCGCTCCCCCCTGGAAACCGCCGCCGGGTGTTAGGTGACCGTGCACGATGACATAGATTCCGAAAACGGCGAGAAACCACGCGAACAGGTTGCAAACCGTGCGGGCGACGACAGAAAGCGGGTTCATCAGTGCTGCCCCCTTTTCCGGAAGATTGCCGCTACGGAAATGACCGCCGTGAAGAGAACCGCCCCTTCTCCGAGAGTGTCGAAACCGCGGTAGTCGAAGACGATCGAGGTAACGACGTTGTTGGCGGCAGCTTCACCCTGGGCGTTCGCAATGAAGTAGTCGTCCATCGGTGTCGCATTCGGTTCCCCGAAGGGATGAACGGCCTGGAGGCCCGACCAGAGGAGCCCTCCGACGACAAGGATGGACACGAGAAAAAGGATGCGTGCCTTCATCGGTGCTCCCCCTCCTTCCGGTACTGTTTCCGTCCGCATGCCCGGAGTGCGATGATGTAGATGGCCGTGCTAAGCCCAGCTCCGATGCCCGCTTCGGCAATCGCGACGTCCGGGGCCTGCATGTAGAAGAATTCCAGCGAAATGAAAAGGCTGAGGACGGCTAGAGAGATGACCGACGACAGCAGGTTTCTGAACCAGATGGCCAGGAAGCCGGACACGACGATCGTGATGAGGATCGATAAATGGAGGACCTCGATCAACTGACTCGCCTCCCCATTGTTTTTTCATCCTCGGCAAGACGGTCAAAAACCGCCCGTACCGGCATGATTCCGCTTCGATGGGCCGCCCGGGCGATTGCGTTGGCACCGGTGGCATTGCTGATCAGAAGGGCAAGAATGGCAATGGCGACATGCAGGGATAGAGTCACGAAGCGCCCCTCGTAGCCCTCGAAAAACCTGGACAGGGCATAGACAACGACAGCGGCTGAAGTGAAAAGGCTCCCAAACGTCGTGCATTTGGTCGTCCCGTGAAGTCGGGTGTAGACGTCGGGAAAGCGGTAAAGGGCAACGGTCCCGAGTACGTTGAACAGAAGGCCAATCCCCAGAAAAATCCCGATGACGGTATTCATGCTACATGCTCCCTTCCAGGTACCGGGCGATGAACATGGTCCCCACGAAGGAAAGTCCCGCGTAGACGATCGCCACGTCTACCATCACGACGGAGTCGAAAACCACCGACAGGATGATCATCAACGCGACAACGAGCGTGTTCATCGCATCCAGGGCAACTGCCCGGTCCGCAAGAGTCGGTCCTGCGAGTAGCCGGCCAAGCATGGCAACGGCAGCCAGCCCCAAAACCGCAGCCGCATAGGAAAAAAGCGCACCCGTGGTCATTCTGCAATCCTCCTCGCCCATTCCGGGAAAGTCCCGCAGATGTCCGAAGCCTTCGGTTCATCCGTCGTGACGTTGATCCAGTGGACGTAGAGCTCCCGTGATTCGTCATTGGCATCGACGGTTAACGTCCCTGGTGTCAAGGTGATGGAATTCGCAAGAAGGGTCAGTGCCCCATCGCTGGCCAGCCCGGTCGGGATCCGGACGATTCCTGGATTGATCTTCCCGGTGATGACTCGCATGGCGACGTCAAGGTTTGCCTGAACCAGGGCCACTAGGAAGGGCCCGAAAAGGTAGAGGACGAACCGGCCGAGCCGAATCGGGTTGAGCCAGGAATGACGAAGGGTGATGTTGGGATTCCAGCGCCTGGCCATGACCGCGATCAGCCCCCCGAAGACGAGGGCGATCACGACTTCCAGCCATTCGATGGACCCCCCGGCCCAGACAAGCAACAGGTAGGTAAGGGCCGAAGCAACGAAAATCACCAATCAACTCACCTCCCTGAGGGAAATATACTTTATCCAAGAGAAAACACCGGCTATTCTACACCTCTTCTTCTTGTGAAGGGGTTCTCTTTTTATCTTTTCCGACGGTTCTTTTCGGTCAAGGGGCCGTTCTTCCCGAAAGCCTTCTGATATATGGAGATCCTTTCGTTGCGGAGGAGGGGTCTTCTTTCCCTCGTGCATTTCAAAAGTTCCGATTCCAGTCTCACCTGGACGACCGCCTCTTCGAAAAGCGGAAGTCGACAGAGGATTTCCCCTTCAGGTGAGACGACATGAGAGCCTCCCAGGAAGAATCGGTCCTTTTCCTGCCCTGCCATCGCCCCCATGACGACAAAGGAAGTCTGGAGAAAAGCGGTTGCCCGCGTAATCGTCTCCCACCTGGCGATGCTGACTTTCCCATCGTTTTCCTCCGTAACGCAGGGAGCGGACGGAACGAGAAGGATTTCCGCACCGAGAAGGGTTTCAACGATCCCGTTCAGCGCGTGCCAGGAGTCTTCGCAGAGGAGAATTCCGAACACTCCCTTGCTTCCCGTGGCGACCGTCGGGGAAAGGCCTTCCGAAAAATGTAGGTGTTCCGTGTAGTGGGCATAGTTGCAGAGGTTGAGCTTTCTGTGCAGCGCCGCCCTTTTTCCGGACCGGAGGTACTCGGCCGCGATATAGGCCCTCTTCTTCGAAAAAAGCGGGTAACTTAAAAGAACATCCAGGTCCAGCCTCTTTGAGGCTTTCCTGATTTCCGCGAGTGCCAGCCTCGTTTCGCTTTCCAGCCTCTTTCGTATTCCTGGACCCTGCATCGCCTCGCCGACTCCGTAACCCGTCAACGACATTTCCGGCAATACGAGCAAATCGCTCCCTTTCCGCGAGGCATCCTCCATGTACTGCAGGATCTTGGCGGCGTTTCCCCGGATATCAAAGAGGGTCGGCAACAGTTGCGCAATCGAAAGGTTCAAGTCCTGCACGTCGGACCTCCTCGTGATCCCGATCGGAAATTACTGATAGAATAATCTTTTATCGCTCTTTGGGGAAGTGATGCGATGGTGAGCAAATCCGTTTCTTTAAATCGATCCCTTCTGGGCGGCGCATCCGCTTCAGGTTTCCGAAGCGCCCGCGCCCCCACTCCTTCCCATTTCAAGGTCATGAAGCATTTTTCCTCTCCACTTCTTTTGGGCCCTGCGCCTTCCGAAAAACTGCTTGCCCTCATCCTTCACCTTTTCACTGAGGAGGAAGCGGAACTTGTCCAGCACCTCCCTCCTCTCAGGCCCCGCTCAGCGGTTCAAATCGCCCGGTTGAGCGGAAGGAGCACGGAAGAAGCGGAAAGGACGATGGATTTTCTTTCCCTTGGCAAACGAGTCGTACTTTCTTACGGAACACCGAGAAAATACACGCTCATGCCGATCGTTCCAGGAACCTTCGAAATGGTCCTCATGACACCGGACGTGGGAACCCGGAACGAATGGCACCGGCAATTCGCCGTTCTTTTCGAGCAGATCTGGGAGGAAGGCTACATTGCGGAATACACGAAAAAAGTGATCCCCGGGATCCGCTACCTGCCGGTACACGGGTCGACGGTGTCTCTTTCGCTTGCCTGGCCATCGGAACGTCTCGAGGAGATCCTCTCGAGCTATACCGAATTCGCGGTGGGGAACTGCCAATGCAGGCTCGCGATGGAACTTGCCGGGAAGGGGTGCGGGCGTCCTCTCGAAAACTGCGTGGTCATGGGACGGAATGCGAAAACGTTCATCGAACGGGGCCTGATGCGACTTTCAGATGCCCGGGAAGTTCTTGCAATAAAAAAGGAAGCGGAAGCAGCCGGTTGCGTCAGCTGGATCAACCGGCAAATCGGTTCCGAACCGACCGGAAATTCGAGCTGTTCCTGCTGCGGATGCTGCTGTCACGCAATGAGGAGCATCACGCAGTTCAACTCTCCCGGCCTGATTTCTCCACCCCGTTTTTATCCCGAGGCGGACGATTCCAGGTGCGTTTCCTGCGGCAAATGTTCCAAAACCTGCCCGATGGGGGCTATTTCCCAGGTGGGTAAGAAAATTGTCCTGGACCGGGCCCGTTGCATCGGTTGCGGTCTCTGCGTGCTTTCCTGCTCCTTCCAGGCGCTCCATCTCACGGAAGCGAATCCTCCCCCGTCACGAAGTTCGAACCGTGCGGACCTCTTTTTCGACCTCGTTCCAGGCTACCTCTCCAACGCTTTCCGAGTCTGGCTGAAGCGAAAGGTCTTTCGCCGTTGAAAACATTCTTGATGTCACCCACGAAAACCTTGCTCTTTCAAGGTAGGAACGGACAACAGGGGTGCGCCTGAGAAAGATGGGTTTGACTTCCCTAGAATCGGCCCCTAGGATGGAAAGACAGTCACTTTTCGCTCTTACGGAGGGGATCCGTTTGAAGATCGCAGAATTCAAGCTTGAAAGAACGCTTGCTCGTTTCCAAAACGAAGTTGAATACGACTTGAGCGCCTCGGGGATCTACCCAATGTTCATTCGTGAAATCCTGACGCCTGAAGAGATGGAGGACGTCTACAACAACCTCCATCTCAAGTATGTCCACACCGCCGGGACGGCGCATCTCCGTGAGGCCGTGGCAAGCTTTTACGAAGGGATGGACCCGAAAAGCGTCTTTATCACCAACGGGTCTGCGGAGGCCCTCTACCTGCTGGCCTGGAGCCTGATCGACCCCGGGGACGAAGTCGCCTTCATGCTTCCGAACTTCATGCTTCTGTCCCACGTAGTGGAAGCAAACGGAGCGGTCGTCCGCAACTTCAACCTTGACCCTGCCAGGAATTGGTCCCTTGACGTGGACAGCCTGAAGGCGGCCGTTACGCCGAAAACCAGGCTGATCTGCGTGTGCAACCCGAACAACCCGACAGGGACCGTGCTTTCGAGAGAGCAGATGCTGGAAGTGGTCAAGGTCGCGGAAAGCGTCGGGGCCTATCTCCTTTCCGACGAGGTTTACCGCGGGGCCGAGCAGGGAGAGGAGATGACTCCAAGCTTCTGGGGACTTTACGAAAAGGTCATCGTCATCAGCGGCCTTTCCAAATCCTTCGGACTTCCCGGACTGAGGGTCGGCTGGATCGCCGGACCGAGGGAAATCGTTGAAAAAGCCTGGTTTTACCACGACTACCTTTCGACTACCGTAACCACATTCAGCGACATGCTCGCCACCCGTGCCCTAAAACCGGAAATGCGTGCCCGCATCTTCAGGCGCAACCGCGAGATCGTCCGACAGAACCTCGCAACCTTCACGGACTGGGTGAACTCGCACAAGGGTATCCTCTCCTTTACGCCGCCCCAGGCCGGTTGTTTCGCCTTCGTGAAATTCGATCTTTCGGTTCCCTCCTGGGACCTTGTCATGGACATGGTGAAAAACGAAAGCGTCTTCGTCATTCCCGGAAGTTGTTTCGGCATCGAAGGGCACTTGCGGATGAACTTCGGAGTGGAGAAAAACTTCCTCGCCAGGGGGCTCGAGCGAATCGACAGAACCCTGGCCCGGTATCATTCCTGACGGTCATGTATCCGTTGAGACTGCTGGATCGCTCCCATTTTGAAAAACTGGTGGGCATTCCAGAAGCCATCGAGGGAGTCGAACAGGCCTACCGCCTTTTTTCCCGGGGTGAAGCCGGAGTCTTTCCCGTCATCGTTCACCAGTTCGAGCCCGGAAAACGGGAAATGGACTTGAAAGCCGGTCACCTCGCAGGAGCCGGGGTATTCGGCATGAAAATGCTCGGGTGGTGCGCTGAAAACCCGGCTCGGAACTTGCCCCCGCTTGCAGGGCTCATCATCGTCATGGACGTGGATCGACAGCAGCCCCTAGGCATCCTTGACGGGACTCCGGTAACTTTTTTGCGCACCGGAGCGGCAGGGGCGATAGGAGCCAGGACCTTCGCGCGAAAGGATAGCCGAACGGCTCTCATCGTTGGGGCAGGAAACCAGGGTAGAGCCCAGCTTCTGGGTTTGTCCTTTGCCATGCCGCAACTTGAAACCATACTGGTCGCCGATATCCTCGAAAGCCAGTCCGCAAGGTTCGTTGAGGAACAGCAGGCCCTCTATCCCCGTTTCAAGCTGCAGGCGGTCCCATTTTCCGGGCTATCCCGTGCAACGGAAGAGTCTGACCTGATCATCACCTGCACGAGATCGCGTGAATTCTTCCTGAAAAAGGAGTGGGTCTCCCCCGGAACTCATATCAACGCCATTGGAGCCGATATGCCCGGGAAACAGGAACTCGAACCGGCACTCGTCGCTTCCGCCAAAGTTTTCGCGGATTCCGCAACCCAGGTAGTCGCAAAGGGTGAGTGCCAGCACGCGGCCAAACTTGGACTTGTGCCCGCGGAAAGGATCACGGAGATCGGGACCGTCCTGGAGGGGATGAAACCGGGACGTCTCTCAGCGGAGGAAATAACCCTTTTCGACGCTACCGGGATGGCCATCCAGGACCTGATGGTCGCAGCCATGGCTTTGAACCGGGCAGAAAAAAAGGGAATCGGAACGGTTGTTCACTTTTAAGGGATCGGATCATGCTAGACTTTACTCCATATTCCGCCTGGGGGTGAAAAGAATGGAAAGAACCGGAGTCATCACCATGAAGGGAAATCCTCTCACTTTGGTGGGACCCGAACTCAAGCCCAACGACAAGGCACCGGACTTTTCCGTTGTGGACCAGAACCTTGCGCCCAGGAAGCTTGGGGATTTTGAGGGAAAGACCAAGGTCTTTTCCGTTACTCCTTCGCTCGACACACCAATCTGCGATCTCCAGATCCATTGGTTCAACGAAAACGTGACGAATCTATCCGAAAATACGGTCGTAATCAACATGTCGATGGACCTGCCGTTCGCCATTCGCCGTTTTTGCGCGGCATCCGGTATCGACAGGGCAATTGCCCTTTCGGATCACCGTGATGCCTCATTCGGCTCCGCCTGGGGTGTCCTGATCAAGGAATTGCGTCTCCTGGCCAGGTCGATTTTCATCGTCGATTCAGAAAACACCGTCCGGTACGTGCAGATCGTACCGGAGCAGTCAAACGAGCCTGATTACGAGGACGCCGTTCGTTTCCTGAGAACCCTCTTCTAGGGTCATGGGGAAAAACCTCCGCTGGGGGCTTTTTTTAGCAGACACGCTTTCAATGACCGTCTTCTCGGCCATCCTTTGCATGAGCATCGAGATCGGCCTGGCTGGATTGACCTTCGGCCAATCTTTAACGGCGCGCCTCGCGGCGGTTCCGACCAACCTCCTCACCGGGCGGGCATACGGAATTTACAGGGACGGGCTGCTCAAGATCCTGCGGCTCAGGCAGGACTCCTGGTTTCAGGCGGCGGTTGCCGACTCCGTTTCCTTCCTCACCTTTCAGGTTCCGCTCTACGGCATCGTCCTGATGATTGCCGGGGCGTCTTTACGACAAATGATCCTTTCTGCGGGAAGTATGACCGTTTTCTTTGCGCTGGCCGGAAGGCCTTACGGGATCTTCCTGCAAGCCTGCAGAAAATGGGTCCTGTCAAGGTTCTGACTGGCTTCCTTTGATAAAAAACAAGAAGGCCGTTCCCGCCTTGGGCGGGAACGGCCTTCTTTCAAGCTGGTGGAGGCGCGGAGCATCGAACTCCGGTCCGACAGTGGCCAACCAGACAGGCTCTACGAGCGTAGTCACCGATTTCGTGTCGGATTCGAGCTCCCGGTGACCGGATCTCTCCTCCCCAGCTCCCTTGTCTTAGCCGGAGTGCGGGTGCAGTTCCTCCGGAGCGGCCCTCCTGTCTGACGTCTTTAAGAACCCGAAGGGCAAAGGCTCTTATCGACGTGGCTACTCTTTAGGCAGCCAGTGCGTAGTTTTCGTTGGCACTTCTTTTTTGCCCCGCGTTTTACAAGGTCTCGGGAATCTTGGCTCGCTCCTCTCGGCCCTCCGACTGCCGTCGAAACCAGTCGCCCCCAATCTCAATCGCTTTCCTCCCGCCGGCGCCTCACTGCTCGGGCCATTTCCCTCTCAGCATCGCGCTCAGCAATCGAATCGCGCTGATCTCCTTTTGTCTTGTGCTTCACCAGGGCCAACTCCACCTTGGCCCACCGCCGGTTTTTTATGTAAATCCTCAAGGGGACCAGCGTCAATCCTCTTTCATGGAGTTTTGACCCCAGGCGGATGATCTCGTGTCTTTTCATCAGGAGCTTTCGGTTCCGGTCCGGGTCTGGGTTGTAGTATGACCCTTTTTCGTAAGGGGAAATATGGACCTTGTATAGCCATAGCTCTCCATTTTCGATGCGGGCATAACCATCCTTCAGGTTCACCCGCGACTCCCGGACCGATTTGATCTCGGTTCCTGTCAGGACGATCCCGGCTTCGTAGGTTTCCAGGATGAAATACTCATGTCTTGCTTTCCGGTTTTGTGCTACGGTTTTTTCTTCTTCTCTCGGCCCCTGATCGCCCATGCTTGTATTTTACTCGTTCTTGGCAGAAACGTCAATAAAGGTCAGTAAGGGTCGCCAAAAAAACGGGATCCGGTTTCCCGGATCCCGATCTTGGCCTGGTCGGGGCGAGAGGATTTGAACCTCCGACCTCATGGTCCCGAACCATGCGCGCTAACCAGACTGCGCTACGCCCCGGTTGCCAGCGAATTTTAGCACCCTTGCGGGGCACCGTCAATCGAAGGGGTTTGTGCAATCTTGCGCTTGCTCCCCCCCTTCAGTATACTTAATCTTGCCGTCGAGATGAGGACAAGTGTCCAGACCGAACAAGGGGGGATCATTTTGAGGTGGCTCAAGACGTACGTGGAAAAATGCATCAACTGCGGCAAGTGCATGGAAACCTGCTCCAAGACGTATTTCAAGGAGGAGAACCCTGCTCTTTCCCGGGTCGTGGTAACCAATCCGGGTGCCGGGCAAAACATCAGTGTCTGTAACCAGTGTGGGGACTGCATGGCTGTCTGCCCGACCGAAGCTTTGTACCGGGATAAAAATGGGGTCGTCCAGCTGGACAAGTCGAAATGTACGTCCTGCCTGATGTGCGTTGGTTTCTGCCCCACGGGGAACATGCTCTACGCCGCTTCAAAGCAGACCGAGCCCTTCAAGTGCGTGGCTTGCGGCCTCTGTGCCAGGGCTTGTCCCACCCAGGCCCTGGTGCTCGTCAACGATTAGGGATTTTTAAAAGGAGGGCTGGGCAACTTATGGAAAAGATGAAAGTGCTGGCGGAATGGACCTATACTCCCGCCCCGATTGACAAGGGCTACACGCGCAAGACCCTTTACGTCCATGTCGGCGAACCGCGCATGGAGATCAAGGATGTTTCCCAGGATATGATCGACACTTTCACGGGCGGCCGTGGATTCGACCTCAAGCTGCTCTGGGATGCAGTCAAGGACACGACGAAATGGAACGATCCCGAAAACGAGATCGTCCTTTCCGGGGGACCGCTCTGCGGGATCACCCAGTATCCAGGCGCCGGGAAGTGCTATGCGGCCTTCATCTCTCCGCTTTCGGGCCAGACCTATGACAGCAACTCCGGAGGCTATTGGGGGCCCCTTTCCAAGTTCAGCGGATTCGATGCCGTCGAGATCCAGGGAAAAGCTGAAAAGGACATCATTCTCTTCATCAATGGCGATGAGGGGAAAATCCAGATCCTCGAGTCCAACCTGCAGGACCTGAATGCCTACGCAGTCACCGAGGCGCTCCACGAATATTTCGCCGTTGACGAGGCCGACAAGCGGAATATTTCCGTCGTGTCTGCAGGGAAAGCTGCAGAAACCTCGTATTACGGCTGCATGAACATGAGTTTCTACGATCCCCGGCGAAAGGTGGCTCGCCTGAAGCAGGCCGGGCGCGGTGGCGGCGGATCCATCATGCGGGACAAGAAAATCGCCGCGCTGGTTGTCAAGTTCTCGAAAATGGGGGGGAACCTCAACAACGTTGTCGATCTGGACACGCTGCAGAAGGTCGGCGTCAAGCTTCACAAGGAAATCCACGACCTCGACGACGTCCAGTGCAAGATGCGGAAGGTCGGCACCGCCCACCTGAACGAGATCATGGACGAATATCACCTCCTGCCGACCCACAATTACAAGTTCGGACAAAACCCGGCCGAGATCTCAAAAATCCACTCTGCCGTCTATGAACGTCTCTTTACCCAGGGAATGCCCGACGGTTGCTGGTATGGATGCTCGATGTCCTGTGCAAAGGCCGTAGACGGTTTCACCGTCCAAACCGGGCCTTGCAAAGGTGAAAAGGTTACCGTGGACGGCCCGGAATACGAAACGGTCGCTTCGCTGGGATCCAACATCGGAGTCTACGATCCCCTCTGGACGATCGAGGCGAATTTCTACGCCGACCATTACGGACTTGACACCATTTCTCTCGGGACCTCCCTGGCTTTCGTCTGCGAATGCTACGAGCTGGGCCTGATCAACAAGGAACAAACGAACGGCCTTGACCTGAAGTTCGGGAACAAGGACGACATCATGGAACTGATCCACCGGATGGCTGCTGGGACGGACGAATTTGCGTCCATCGTGGCCAAGGGGATCCGCTACATGAAGAAGGCCTTTGCGGAAAAATACAAGGCGGATGCCAAGACCATGGAAGCGATCGGAATGGAAGGACAGGGTGTTGAAACCTCCGAATATGTTCCGAAAGAGTCGATCGCGCAGTGGGGCGGCTACTACCTGACATTGAAGGGCCCGCAGCATGACGAGGCCTGGCTCATTTTCATGGACATGGTCAACAAGCAGCTCCCCACGTTCGAGGACAAGGCAGAAGCGCTCCACTACTTCCCGAACTTCCGGACCTGGTTCTCCCTCGTTGGCCTGTGCAAGCTCCCCTGGAACGACGTTGAACCGGCCAACAACCGCATCGTCAACGAGCCCAAGGAGGCCGCGAAGGTGCCGGAGCACGTACAGAACTACGTCGACATCTTCAATGCCGTGACCGGGAAAAACATTCGGAAGGAAGACATCATCACCATGTCCGAAAAGGTCTACAACTTCCAGCGGGTTTTCCAGGTCCGAATGAAACAGGGCGATGCGTCTCACAACATCCCGCTTCGAGCCCTCGGCCCGGTTTTCCCGGATGAATGGGATGCCCGAAAGGACTACTACGATGGCAAGCTGAAGGAAATCGGGATCGATCCCGCAGCCCTCTCGACCGAGGAAAAGATCAAAAAACTGCAGGAATACCGCCTTGGAATGTGGGAAGGATTGAAGATGGCGGTTTACAAGCGCCGGGGCTGGAACAAGAAGGGAATCCCGACCGTGGAAACCCTCAAGAGGCTCGGCATCGACTACCCCGAAGTCGTGGCGGTCGTCGAAAAATACAGCAAGCCGGAGGACATGTTCGAGTAGATGATCACCGTAAACGGAGAGCCGCTTGACTGGAAACCCGGCATGACGGTTCAGGATGTCCTGGACGCGAAACGGTACACGTTCCGGATGATCGGGGTATGGATCAACGACAAGCCCGTTCCGAAGAACGAGTTTCGTACAACTACGGTCCCTGACGGAGCCGTCGTCCAGGCGATCCACATGGTCAGCGGCGGGTAGTGAATCATCGCTGAACGAGGAGGGGGGCGCTTTCAAGCGCCCCCCTCCTGATTCACGGTCCCGAAGCCCAAGATCAGTTTTCCTTCCTGTCTTCTCCCCTGTTCATCTGCCCGAAGTTGAACCCCCTAGCCTCGTTCTTCCAGTTCAGGCCCGAAACCCTCCCCGGATCCCTGCCGATCGGGATTTCAACCCATCCCCAGGGGCTGAGGAGAAGGACTCTAAGAACGACCCCCTGTTCCTGGAGCGCACGGACATGCGGCAAATAGCGAAGGACATCTTCAGCCAGCCAACTGTCGCAGAGCAGCCACACTCTTCGGCAAAGTCCCCTTGCGAACAGAATCGCGTGATCGATCGCCATCCGCATTCCCTCGTCGAAGTCCATGGGGCCGAGACAAAGAACAACGGCATCCCGGTTTTTCGGTACTTTTCCCAGGTTCGGCAGGAGATCGGCGAAAGGTTCGATCCAAGAAAGCCTGGACAGAATCGAGTCGGGATCTCCCGAAAACCGTCTCTCATCGTATCCATAGAGGAATTCTTCGTCAGAAAAAAGGGGCCCCTCCCCCTTGAGCGCCGAAACCATCCAGGATCTGATTTCATCCACCAGTTGCAGAATCGCCGGCGGCAAATCCTCACCGGACATGGCCTTCAGGATTTCTCCGACCGTCATCGAACCCTCATCCATTTTTGCACCGTCCAACGGGGACCCCCCCTTTCGTTGCCACGAAATCCTTACCGGGAGAGAATACCACAAACCGGCAGGTTTTTTGCCCTTCAAATCCGGTATAATTCTCTGGAAACGAGATTCCCCGTAAGGGAGGGGTTCCATATTGAAACCGTTTCTCCTTAAAGCCGATCAGGCACAGCTGCTGCTAATCGACATGCAGCAGAAACTTTTCCCCGCGATCCACGACCGGGACAACCTCCTGAAACAGGCCTGCTTTCTTCTGTCGTCCTGCAAAATCCTGGGGGTCCCCGTCAAGTACACCGAACACTATCCGAAGGGACTCGGCGCGACGGTCCAAGAAATCCTCGAATGCGTTCCCGAAGGCTCACCGAGATTCGAAAAGATCCATTTCTCCTGCTGGGCTGAACCCGGATTCAACTCCTTCTTTCACAAGGAGGGCAGGCGCCAGGTCATCGTGGCGGGAATCGAAGCCCACATTTGCGTTTTCTCAACGGCGATGCATCTTTTGGACGTCGGCTACGAAGTCGTCGTTGCCGCGGACGCCGTAGGGAGTCGAAACCCGGAACACCGCAAGGCGAGCCTCGAAACACTGCTCCACGCCGGAGCGTCCGTTCTTCCGGCCGAGTCGATCGTTTACCAGATGCTGGAAAAGGCCGGGACACCGGCCTTTAAGGAAATCCTAGCCGCAATCCGGTAGGGAGGAAGCCCGATGCCCATCGACCGAATTCGAGCCATGGAGCTCCATCGGCGCGCAAAGGGGAAGATCAGGATCTACCCGACGATCAATATTTCCAACGAAGAAGACCTCTCGATGGCCTATATTCCAGGGAGCGTAGGACCATGCCAGGCCATCCGCGAGGATCCCGAAGCAAGTTTCGATCTTACCGGACGCGCAAACCGGATAGCCGTCATCACGGATGGGAGTGCCGTTCTTGGTCTCGGCGATGTGGGCCCGGAGGCCGCCTTGCCTGTCATGGAAGGCAAGTGCCTGCTTTTCAAGCTTTTTGGAGATGTGAATGCCCTGCCCATCTGTCTCGACAGCCGGAACCCGGCTGATGTCATTCACACCGCCGAATTGCTGGCCCCTTGTCTCGGCGGCTTCAACATCGAGGATATTTCCAGCCCCAACACCTTCACTGTCGTGCATGAGTTGCAGAAAAAAGTCTCCATCCCCGTCCTTTGCGACGACCAGCACGGCACAGCGGTGGTCATCCTGGCGGCTCTCTGGAACGCCCTGGAAGTCGTCGGAAAGTCCCTGGAAAAATCCTCGATCGTCATCTGCGGAGCCGGGGCCGCGGGACTCGCAGTTGCAGACCTTTTTCTGAAAGCCGGGGCTACGGGCATTACGATCCTGAATAGTGCCGGGATCCTTTGCCCGTCGAATCCGAAAATGAACCACCTTCAACTGGATTTCTCCAGCCGTACGAACCCGGAGGGACGGGAAGGCGGCCTGGAAGAGGCAATTAAGGGGGCCGATGTTTTTATCGGGCTTTCCAGGGGCAACCTGCTTAACCCGGAATGGATCCGTACGATGGCGAAGGACCCGGTCATTTTCGCTCAGGCACTGCCTGAACCGGAAATCATGCCGGAGGTTGCCCTAGCAGCAGGCGCCGCGATTGTCGCTTCCGGCCTTTACGATTACCCCAACGTCATCTCAAATCTTCATTCCACCCCCGGGATCATGAGGGGGGCTCTCGATGTCAGGGCCGCTTCTCTAAGCGATGCGATTTTCCTTTCGGCTGCGAGAGCGCTTTCCGCCACGGTGGACCGGCGGAGGCTCGGCCCCCGGCATATCATGCCGGACCTTTTCTGCGATGAAGTTGTTCCCAACGTGGCAGAAGCTGTCGCCCAAGCTGCGATATCCGAGGGTCTTGCCGCACACCCTCTTCCTAGAGGACAGGTCTACAACGATACCTGGGAACGACTTTTCGGGGGAAGGGCTGCGCGTTTATAACGCAATGAAGGAAGGTTGAAGGGTCCGACCCCTTCAACCTTCCTTCATTCGTTTTCTTTCGTATTCGATTAGCCAGGCTTTCAACACTACCCCCGCTTTCCCTCCGTAACCGCGAAGTTCTCCGTTTTTCCCGACCACACGGTGACAGGGAAGAAAGAGGGGCCATGGGTTCGCTCGCATGATGGCTCCAACGGCCCGCGCTCCACGGGTGAATCCCGCAGCACGAGCCACCTCGCCGTAGGAGAGTGTGGTTCCGTATGGAATTCCCGAAACGACCCTCCAAACTGCAGCGGTTATCGGGGAAGGTTTTCTTTCGGTGCAAAGAGGCACGTTGACCGGCCGACCTTCCCAGAAGTCGTTCCAGGCTCGCTCCAGCCAGGCCGGGCATTCGCTGCAGCCTGGGCAGCCCTGCAAGTTGCCGATCCACTTCAGCCGGTAAAGTCCCGAATCCCCCCAAGTCGCAAGCCAAAACCCCTTCGGTGCCTCCAGAATCGCTTCCCTCTTTTCTTCGGGATAAACGCAGTGTATCCATAGCATCCTTTAAAACACCCCCAGGGCCTTCAGAAGGAAAAGGATCGTACCGAGGACCGTTACATAAAGGGAATGCCGCTCGCTTTTCCACAAGCGGGAAACGACAAACGGGCCCTGCAATCTCTTGCGCCGGATCCCACGGAAAGGGAACAACCTAGGCGTGGAAGCCTTGTATTCCAGGTAATCCCGGCCGAAGTTCTCCTCTAGGAACCCCTCTTCGTAAGGGATGATGAGAAGGCAGTAGAGAAAGAGGAAGGAGACCAGAAAAAACGCAACGGCCACGGAACCTGCCAGCAGGCTCCAACCGAGTCCGATCAAACCGTTCCCGAGATAGAGGGGATTGCGGACAATCCCGTAAGGTCCCCAGGTAACGAGGGTCTTCGCGTTGACCTTTTCGCTTCGGTATCCCTCGATGATCCCTGCTGCCCAGAAACGGATCCCCTGCCCGAGGAAAACCAGGAGAAGCCCGGGAAGGATCCAGCCCTCTCCGCCCTTTCCCAGAAACAAAATCAATAGGACCAGGCCGGTCCAAATCCCGCCCCTCATGCGGAACGTCCAGTCCTGGATGGTTCTAAGATTCATTTTCGTCTCGTTTTGCTTCATTCAGGATCTTTTCTGCCATTCCCCATCCTAGGAACCGCAAGGCTACAAGAGCTCCCAGCCCGATCGCAAGGTATTCTGTAAAGAACCTCCAACCGATCGCCATCACTCCCGCAAGATTCCAAGGGATCAGGTAGCGGAAAATCGTCGCCCCGCCCGCTTCGGCAAAACCGCTCCCGCCAGGTGTGGGGACAAAATACATCACGAAATTGAAGAGGGCCTGGATCAGTATCGCCTGGCCGAAATGGATGGGAAGGCCGACTGCCTTGACGAGAGTCGGCAGGATGCCCCAAATGCAAAACAGCTGGCAGAAGGAAAGAACAAATCCTGAAACGAACCAACTGAATCCGGTTGTAAAAAACAGCCTGAAGTTTTCCGTGTAGTTATCGATCTCCCTGTTCAGGAGCCGAACCACCCTGAGGACTTTCATCGGCTTCACGATTCCCACCCTTTTCAAAAGAAGGGTGACTATTTTGCCCGTCTTTTTGACTGCTCCCGGGTAGACGAGACTCAGGCCGATCACAATCCAGGCCATCAGGACAAACGCCGCAACATAGTAAAAAACTCCAGTCATAAAGGAGCTCCCCGACAGGATGTCCGGCGCGAAGATCAAGGTCATCGCCACCACGCAGCCCACGATAAAAAGCGTGGCCATCGTTCGGGTCAGGGTGATGGCAATCCCCTTGCCCACGGGGACCCCGTTCCGGTACAGGACGTAGACCTGGAAGGGCCCGCCTCCACCCTGCATCGGGGTAATGGCCGAGCCGAAATAATTCAGCCAGGTGAGGCAAATCGACAGCCGAAAGCCGACCCTTTCCCCCGCGGCTTTCGCAAAAGCCATGAACCGGAAGGCATCGAAAACCCAGGAGAGAATGACCAGGCCAAGAGCCTGGAGAAGCTGTGCTTTCCGTGCCGAAAGCAGGAAACGCAGGGTTTCCCTGTCAACCGTCAGGAATAAGACCAATCCGACGGAAAGAAACGTGATGCCGAGAAAAAGGGCGATCCCTTTACGCAAGTTCGCACCTCCGCGTTTTCCAGGGGAGATCGAAGTCCTGTCGGAATGCGCATCCTTTCCGCTGGACCTTCGGGCGGAAGGAACGGTTTTTAGGAGAGGCCAACCCGGTCCGGGCCCTGTTGTGGAAGCCCGAGTTTCCAGGCTAGAACCGCAGCCTGTGTCCGGTCCTTGACATCCAGCTTTTTCAAAAGGTGGCTGATATGGTTCTTGACCGTTTTCTCGGAAAGGACCATCATCTGGGCAATTTCTGCGTTACAGAACCCCTGCGATACCCAGTAAAGGACCTCTTTTTCCTTAGGAGTCAGCTCCAAGAGCAGTGAAATTTCGTCCCGGCGTGGGTTGAACCCGCTACTGCAATGGCTTTTCAACTTCGGGTCAACGTAGCGGTCCCCCCGGGCAACCGTGCGGATGGCGCAAAGGAGCTCGAAAAAGTTAGAATCAGGCAGGAGTAGCCCTTGAATTCCCAGAGAGACAAGGTTGGAAATCCTTTCCTCGCTCTCTTCACCTGTGATTGCAAGATACCGCATCGATTTGCAGAGGGCAGAAAGCTCCGCGATGACCCCCTTCAGGTCGAAATTCGGCATTGTTGCGTTGAACAGGAGGAGATCCGCTGGTTTTTGGCGGGCGAGTCGAAGAAGTTCGGGACCGTCCCCTGCATCCCCGATAATCTTGAGATCCGACTCATGTTCCAGCGAATGGCGCAGGCTATCCCTTACGAGGCGGTGGCGTTCCGCCACAAGGAGAGTGATCTTCTGCAAGCAGGGGCACCTCCGGCATGGGTCTTTGGTCCTATTATAGACGATGGAGGCCGAGTTTTATGAAGCTCCCGGAACTCACGAGAAACAGCAGGAAAAAAATCGGAGAAGCGATCCATGAATTTGGCTTGATCCGGGAGGGAGATCGACTCATGGTCGGACTTTCCGGGGGGAAGGACAGCCTTGTCCTGCTCGTCTCCCTGAAGGCCCTGCAGCAGCGGAGTCCGGTTCGCTTCACGCTGGAAGCCCTCACCCTTGACCCAACGGAAGGGGCCTGCAGCTTCGAATCCCTTCGCGATTTCTGTACCTCGCTGGGAATTCCACATCATTTCGTCAGCGTGCCGATCTTCCGGTTGATCGAGGAAAGAGCCGAGCCTTCCCCCTGCAGCTTTTGTGCAAACCTTCGGCGGGGGGTCCTGAGCTCCTTTTCCAGGCAGAAGGGCTGCACGACGCTCTCCCTGGGGCATCACCTGGACGACGTCGTCGAGACGGCCCTGCTGAACCTGCTCTTTTCAGGGCGTTTTTCCTCATTTTCCCCCTTGACCTGGCAGGACCGAACGGAGCTTCGAGTGATCCGCCCTCTCGTCTTCCTGGAGGAATCCCGGATTTCCAGCGAGGCAGAGCGGCTTTGCCTCCCGGTCGTAGACCTGAAATGCCCCTTTTCCCGCAACAGCATGAGAGCCTGGGTAAAGGCCCAGATCGCGGCGATGTCGGAAACGGCTCCGAATTTGAGGCAAAACCTGCTTCGAGCTTTACGGGGAGAAAACGGCGGTTCGGCCGGTTGGGCGTCCTGATACCCCCTTTCGGCAGTTCTCCTTTTCAACTAGAATCTTAGCGGAGGAAGGCTGGACACCCGGGGCAAACTGAACCCGACTGAGAGGAGAGAGTGCATGACCTTTGATTCCGGGACGATCGAGCGCTATTTCGCGTGGGATCCGCAGGAAGACGAGGAATACAAGGGGAATATTACCGGAACGGGAACGATCGGCGGGAAGGGGCGGTCCCTTCTTTTTGCGATGCGCAAGCTAAAGGAAAGCGGCGAGCCTCTTTTCGAAAAAATCGAAATCACCCCCAGCACCTTCTTCGGGGTGGGCGTTTTCCATGACTTTCTCTCATGCGTACCGCACCTTGACACCCTTCTGAGGGAGAAGGACCCGGACCGGCTGGAAAGCGCCTTTTTGGCCACACCGCTGCCTGATTATGCCGTCAAGGCGGTGGCCAGGTACCTCTCGACCATGACCGACCCTGTTGTCGTCAGGAGCAGTTCAAGGCTGGAAGACTCCCTCAAGCACTCCTTCGCCGGGAAATACCTCTCCACCTTCTTGCTCAACGAAGCGGAACAACCCCTGCAGCAACGGGTCGATGCCGTGGTGGAACAGATGAAGCGAATTTACGCGCGCACCTATTTCCCGACTGCAACAAGCTATCGAAAGAAGCACGGCCTCCCCGATGACGAAATGGGACTGATCCTGATGCGGATGGCTGGCAGCTGGCGCGGTGAGTATTTTTATCCAACCATGGCCGGAGTGGGGTTTTCCAGGAACTACCGTAGGTGGACAACCCGAATCAGGCCCGAAGACGGTGTCCTGAGAATCGTCTTCGGTCTGGGAACCCTAAGTACGAAACGTGGATATGCCCGAACTTTTTCTCTATCGAACCCGATGCTGAGACCCGAGGGGTTGAACCCCTTCAACATCATGCGCCACTCGCAGGAGGGGTTCCAGGTCGTTGGCCGAAAGAAACGCCAGTTGCTGACGTTGAACATCACAAAGACCTGGAAGGAAATCATTCCGCATATCCCGAATTTCCGTCTTTTTGCACAAATCTACAACCCCGACAGTTTCGGCGGATACTTCACCGATATCGGCGCTTTCCCCTCTTTCCAATCGCCAACATCAAAGATCTGTTTCACATTCGAGGACTTTCCCTGCCGGCACAAAATCTTCTTCGAACTTTTACGAAAGCTGCTGCCGTTCCTTGAAGGAGCGATGGGGGTTCCCGCAGACATCGAGTTCGCTTACGAGCCGACGGACCAGAAGCTTCAATTGCTTCAATGCCGCCCCCTTTGGAAAGGAGAATCCTCGGGGACAGGTCAAAAGCCCGATCTTGAAGGGAGAAAGATCCTGTTCAAGGCTGACCGTATGGTAACGAACGGTTATGCGGAAGGGATCCCTTACCTGGTCTACGTCGACCACCGGGTTTACGCCCTGACGGACCAGTTCTACGAAATCGCCCGCGCACTGGGGTCCATCAACTCGAAACTGGAAGGGAAGCAGTTCATCCTTGCCGCTCCCGGCCGTGTCGGTTCCAGCAATCCGCAATTGGGGGTTCCGGTGAAATACAACGAACTCACGAATTGCCGCTGCATCGTCGAGATCGGGATTCCCAAGATGGGTTTCATGCCGGAACTGTCCTACGGAACCCATTTCTTCTCCGACCTGGAGGTTGACGACGTCCTTTACATGCCTGTCTACGACGGGGAAAAGAACAACATCTTTGACGAACCGACTCTCGACGACAGCCCCTACGAATTGGGTCCCCACCCCGCGATCCGGATCTACCGCGGGTGTTTTTCCGTTTACACGAACGGCGATGAAAACATAGGGGTGGTTGTTCAGGACGCGCTATACCCTCACATCTGAAAGCCTGCAGGGGGGTGCCGAAGGGCGCCCCCCCCTGCTTGACCCCTTAACGCAACAGCCCCGATACCACGAAATCGATCGCGTCGTCCGCAGACAGCCCCTTGGCCATGAGTCCCTGGATCTTATCGTCCGCGATCCTTCCGATCGCCGCTTCGTGGGTCACTTCCGCTTCCGGGTGGGAGGCCTGAACTACCGGTGAAGCTACGGCCCTGGCTTCACCCTGGACCACTTCCGTGCAATCGACGTGCCCCCTCGCTCCAGGCGCCGCACCATCCACCAGACCGAGAAACTTCCCCTCGCTTCGATCCTTCAGAACGACACGCGCCTTGATCAAGGCAGAGCTCTCTGCTCCTGTCAGGCGGACGATATCCCTGACTTGGCAGAAATCATCGTACTTGCCGTAGACTTTCGAGGTGACTTCGACCCTGCTCCGCCTTCCATGAGCTTCGACATCGATGTCGATGGCTAGGTTTCCGACCCGCCCTTCCACCAGGGTGAAATCGCCGCGATACACAGCGTTCTCGTCGATCCGCACGCGGGAGACCGGCCTGACTTCGATTCGGCCCTCGGGGCCGTGAACGTGCACTTCCCTGTAGCTGAAGGCCGACTGCGGGGCCAAATGAATTTCTCCTTCCATGGCGTGGAGAAATTCGATCGCATTCGGAAAAATACAATGCGCCTGGAAGACCGCTTTTGCCCTTTCTTCCAGGAAGATCCGGCTCCGGATCACCTGGCGACCCGAAGCAGCCAGGTGGCCGAAGCAGAGGTGCACGGGCCTGGACACTTCGGTACCTGCCTGGACGGTGATTCTGGCGTCGATCCCGTCCGCCGTTTCTGCCGCTTCGATCCGGACACCGGGCAGCGCGTGAGAAGCGAGGATCCGGTTTGCATGGACCACGACGTAAATCGCGTCTTCTGCCCCGAAGGAACCTGGCTGGCCCCCCGTTCTCTCGGCGATGGAAACGAGTGTCTTGTACTCTTCGGTGACGCTATGCATGGTTGGAAGCCGCCTCTCCCGTATTCTCCGGCTTTTGCTCGACGCAAGGTTCGCATTGAGAAAGGAAGTATCTCTTCACGGCCTCTGCGCTTCCCTCCAGGATCATTTTTCCCGCACACATCAGGTAGGATCGGTCACAGGCCGCCGCGACATCCTCCCGGTGAGTGATGATCAGCACGCTGCTCCCTCCGGAGGCGAGCACCTTGAAAAGCCCCATGACTTCACCGAGCGCAAGAAGGTCGACCCCGGAATCCGGCTCGTCAAGGATCGCAAGTCGAGGTTTCATCAGGTAGATCGAGGAGAGTTCGATGCGTTTTCTCTCTCCTCCCGAAAGTCCCTTGTCGACCATCCTGTCCAGGTAGAACGGTTCCATCTGGACAAGGTTCAGGGCTTCTGCGAGGTCTTCTTCACGGGCCGACGGGTTGGAAAGCTTCAGGTAGTCGCGAACCGGGATCCCTTCGTAACGCGCCGGGTGCTGCCAAGCCAGGGTGATCCCTGCACGGGCCCGTTGCGTCACTCCCCATTCCGTGATGTCCTCCCCGTCAAACCAAATCCTGCCCTTTTTCGGCGCATACTGGGGAAGCCCCATGATGGCATAGGCGAGGCTCGATTTACCCGCCCCGTTTCTTCCGAGGACTCCGCAGATTTCCCCAGGATGCACCTGCATGGATATCCCTCGAAGGATCCGGTTCCCCTCTCTCTCGACTTCAACGTCTTTCACAAAAAGCATCCGGGGTTCCAGCAAACTCTCATTCCTCCCCTCATTCTCGAACTCTCTCCGATGCGTTTTCAATTGCCTTGATCAAGGCGTGAACCGTCTGCGTCCTGACCAGTTCTTTCCCCTTTTCCCTGGCGATTTCCACCAGTTTTCCCAAAATCGCGTCTGCCTCTGTCTTTCGTCCGTTTTCGATATCCTGGAGCATCGAAGTCCGATTCTCCGCGGTCTTTTCGAGCACGGACCTTACAAGTCCCTGCATCGACTCCGTTTCGACCGTTTCTCCTGCTGACCGGGCTGCCTGCACTCCCTCTTCCACCAGCTGGAAAACCAGGGCCCGCGCAACCGGGGATTCAAGCAGAATCCCATTTTTAAGCCGAGTCAGGGCAGATACAGGGTTGACCGCTGCGTTGAGGATGACTTTTTCCCAGAGGGCCCTCCTCGGATCGCTTTCCAGGCGAACGTCGATCCCCGCCTTTTTCAATAACGCTTCCACGGGGGAAAGGTCCCTGCCCGCTTTCCAGGGGCCGAGCCGGACCATTCCGTCGCCGCCCCAGGCAATTTCGCCTGGACCCCTTCGATGAACCCCGTAGGTGCAGGTTCCTGCTGCGACCCTCTCGGCACCGAACGTTCCTGCAAGGATTTCCGCGTTTCCCAGTCCGTTCTGTAGCGTCAAGGCAACCCCGTCTTCCGCGAGGTGTCCCCGCAGGGCCCATGCCGCGGCTTCGGTCTGGTAGGCTTTCACCGTGACGATCGCCAATTCCGCCATTTCAAGGCCATCCAGCGTCTTGACCACTTCACAAGGAACCCGTTCTTTTTTCCCTTCTCTGTCAACAAACAGGATCCCGCCGGCTTTCAAAGCCTCGTATTGGACTCCGTCTCTCTGGAGCACCGTGAGTGCAATGCCGGCTTTAATCATCTTGAAAGCCAAAAGGCTGCCCAAGGCCCCGCAGCCTACGACAACGACCTTCATTCAATTTCCTCTAGAAGGGCCGGATCCATCGTGAAGCCGTGTTCCAGGTCGGGGAACTCCCCCTTCTTCACTTCCATGACATACTTCTCAAGCCCTTCCAGTAGGACTCGCCCCCCTTCCGCGTAAACCTTCACGAACTTCGGGCGAAACGTCCCGTAAAGGTCCAGCACATCGTGAAGCACCAGGACCTGCCCATCGCAGGCAGGTCCTGCACCGATGCCGATGGTCGGGATCGTCAGTTTCTCAGTGATCCTTTCCGCCAGAGGTGAAGGAACGCATTCCAGGACGACTGCAAAAGCCCCGGCCCTTTCGACAGACAGGGCGTCTTCGAAAACGCGCCTTGCACTCTCCCGGTCTTTTCCCTGTACCTTGTACCCTCCCAGGGCGGTCGAGGTCTGCGGAGTCAACCCAACGTGCCCCATCACGGGGATGCCTGCCCTGACGATCGCCCGAATCGTTTCGAACCGGTTCGCTCCTCCCTCAAGCTTGACCGCCTGGACTTTTCCTTCACGGATCAGCCGCCCGGCGTTTCTGACGGCCTCCCGCTCATCCACTTCATAGGTGAGGAAAGGCAAATCGCCGACCAGGAATGCTCTTTCAGAACCGCGAGAAACCGCGGCACAATGATGGATCATCATTTCCAGCGTCACTTCGAGGGTGTCGGGAAATCCATGCTCGACCATCCCGACGGAATCCCCCACCAGCAGCATCTCTGCTCCTGCCTTTTCCGCCAGTCGCGCCTGCCAGGCGTTGTACGCAGTGAGCATCGTGATTTTTTCCTTCCGCGATTTCATCTCCCGGAAGAGACTTAAACCAAGCCTGTTTTTCATGGATTACCCTCTCCCAGGATTACGTTGTCGATCAGGCGCGTCTTCCCGACCCTTACCGCAAGCGCTAGGACCGCCGGCCTCTCGATCGTTTTCAAGGCCGACAGTTCAGACGCGTCCCTCACTTCCACGTACTCGACATACAGGCTCGGGTCGCCCTTCAACTCTTCCCTGACGCACCCTACAATCCTCGCCGCGTCCCTCTCCCCGGAATCGTACAGGGCTTTCGCCTTTTTCAAGGATCGACTCAAAGCCAAGGCCGAAGCCCTTTCGGGAGGAGAAAGGTACACGTTTCGGCTGCTCAGGGCCAGTCCGTCCTGCTCCCTGACGATAGGGCACCCCCTGATCTCCACCGGGACGTTCAGGTCGCGGACCATTCGCCGAATGACCTGGAGCTGTTGGTAATCCTTCTCTCCGAAGTATGCCCTGTCCGGCTCGACGAGATGGAAGAGTTTGAGCACTACGGTGCAGACTCCGCGAAAATGCCCGGGCCGGCTGGCACCGCATAGATCCCGGCTCACGCCTTCCTCCACGACGTACGTCGAGTGGTCCGGGTGGTAAAGGTCCTCCGGTTTCGGGCAGTAAACGAGGTCCACCCCTTCCTTTTCCAGCAGCATGCAATCCTTTTCCAGGTCTCTGGGATAGGCTTCATAGTCCTCGTTTGGTCCGAACTGCAGCGGATTGACGAAGATCGATACGACCGTAGTTTGGTTCTCGGAAACCGACTTTCTCACAAGAGAAAGATGTCCCTCGTGGAGGTACCCCATCGTCGGGACGAAACCGACCGTCCCGCCTTCCTGCCTGAGGCCCCGCACCGCTCTTCTCAGTTTTTCGACATTCCCGTCAATTCGAAGCAAAAGGATTCCCCCTTTTAAACCGTGAGGGCTTTTGAAACGATCTCCTTAAATTCCTTCGAAACCTCGGCCGCATCGGATTCATATCCAGCCCTCCCCATCAGCCCATAAGTATACCGCTTCCCCTGCTCGACGCCAGGCTGGTCAAAGGGATTAATCTCCATCAAAAGACCCGACAAGGCCGTAACCCACTCATACAGGAAGATGAGAGTTCCGACGCGCAGCCCGTCGATTCTGGGAATTTCCATCCAGATGACTGGCTTTCCCGCTTTTTTCAGCGCTGCAGCCGTTGATCGGGCTTCTGCAGAAAGGAGTTCGTCGAAAGAATGTTTGCCTAGGTAATTTGCCCCGGAAAGTTCCATGAGGGGGGACTCCGGTATGTACCAATCGGGGCCTCTCTTTTCAACGTTCAGGAAGGTGAAGAGCTTGTCATCCGGACCCTCGACGTACAATTGCACCTGGGAATGCTGGTCGATCGCACCAAGCGCCCTGACGGGCGTACTGCCTTCCCCTTGTTTCCCGAGGCTTTCGCCCCAAAGCTGGGCATGCCATTCCGCAAACCGCTCCAGCGCATCCGCATACGGCATCAGGACGGCCATGGGCCTCCCCTTTCGAAAATGCAGCGTATGCAGTGCTGCAAGGATCCAGGCAGGATTTTCCCAGATCCCTTTCCCCCTCTTCAAAATTCCATCCAGGCTCCGGGCTCCCTCCAGCACCTCGTTCACCGGAAGGCCCATGGCCATTGAAGACAGAAGGCCGACAGGAGAAAGAACTGAAAAACGTCCCCCCACGTCTTTCGGAACGGGCAGGATTCCCAGTACGCCCTTCGATGCAAGCCCTCTCAGGAGCCCTTGGTCCGGATCCGTAACGAAGACGAAATGGCCAAAAGCCTTTTCTTCCCCCAGCGCTTCCCTTAGAGCTTCGAAAAACCAAAGGAAGACCGCCATCGTCTCGGCAGTCGAGCCGGATTTGCTTGCAACGATGAAAGCCGTTCTTGCTGGGTCAATGCAGTCCCAGATTCCTGCCAGGCTTTGTGGATCAGGGTTGTCGGCCATGTAAAAACGCGGGGCCTTTCTCTCTTTCCTGCTCAGTTCGTTATGATGCGGGTGCTGAAACGCATTGTTCAGCATGAGGTTTCCGAGGGCGGATCCCCCGATTCCTACCTGTACAATCGAATCAAAGACTGCGATTTTTTCGGCAACGCAGCGGACAGGCTCGAGGTCCGAATAGGGTAGCCGGATCCATCCTGCGCCGCCCAGGCCGCTGCCCGAAGCAATTCTTAGCTGAGCCTCGGCTTTCCTCAAGGAAGCCTCCAGAAGTTCCATCTCTTTCTCTTCCACGCGTCCCATTTTCGATCCTACACCGATCGCCCCACCTACACCGATCGTCAGAAGTTTCTCCGTCATCGGCAAACCTCCTGAAGTCACAATTCAGAAGGGGCTGGACAAGCCAGCCCCTTCTGTCCCTCTTCGATTCGCTCTCGTTACCCTTTGAGAATCCCGGCTTCCTTCAAGGCGCTTTCGATCTCGGAAGCATTGAAGCCCACGATGAACCGCCCGTTGATCTGGGTTACAGGAACACCCATCTGCCGCGTCTTCTTGACCATTTCCATAGCGGCTTCCCGGTTCGAGCTGACGTCGACCTCTTCATAGTCCACGTTTAGCTGCTTCAGGAAATCCTTTACTTTCGTGCACCACGGACATGTCGGTGTCGAGTAGACTTTAACGTTCATGCAGTATCTCCTCCCGTGATCAAAGTCTGCCACCTGGCATATATACCACTATGGGGATATTATCATAGTGTAAATGAATGTCAATCTTCAAAAGTTTAGCATTAAATGCTCGACTCTCATGTACGTTCCCTTTATTCTTTTTTTCACATCGGTTCTTTTTTCGAAAAGAACAACCAACAGGGTATAATGTCAGGGCAAGGAGTCAGGAAAAGGGGAGGGAGCCCGAAAGCTCCTCCCCAAATTTGTGTGGAGTCGGCAAGGAGGGAAAGAAATGCCTACGTTGGTAACGGGCAAGCCCGAGCTCGAGGAGGCCTTGAAGCCGATTATCGAGCGTTTCAAGGGTGGAAAGGGCATCACCATCCCGCTTTTGGCAGCCGTTCAGGAAAAACTGGGGTATCTCTCGCCGGAAGCGCTGGACTTCCTATCGAGGGAATTGGACATTCCCGCTGCGGAGATGTTTGGTGTCGCGACCTTTTATGCGATGTTCCGGCTCCAGCCGCAGGGGAAACATGTCATTCGCCTTTGCAGGGGAACGGCATGCCATGTCCAGGGATCTCTTCGCGTTGGCGAAATGCTCCAGCGGCACCTCAATGTCAAAGAAGGCGAAACGACCGGGGACGGGCTTTTTACCCTGCAATTTGTCGCATGCCTGGGCTGCTGCAGTCTGGCACCCGTCATGATGGTCGATGACGAGGTCCATGGCCGCCTGACCCCGGAAAAGGCCGTCGAGATCCTCGAATCCTACCGTAAAGCCGACTGAACTGAATGGAGGTGTCCGGATTGGCAAAGGTGATCGTCAAGGTCGGCATGTCAAGCTGCGGAATCGCAGCGGGTGCCGGACCGGTTTATGAAAAACTGGAATCCCTGCTCAAGGACCGCACGGATGTGGAGCTCAAGAAGGTCGGGTGCATCGGCCTCTGCTTCCATGAACCGCTGGTCGAAATTGAGCGGGACGGCAAGAGCGAGCTCTACGGCGAAGTCACCCCGAGTACCGTCGCCGCACTCCTGGATGGTTCTTCCACGGTTTCTCCCATCCTGAGCAAGACCGTAGAGGAAGCTCCTGAAAACCGGATGATGGAAAAGCAGGTTCGTATCGTCCTCCGGAACTGCGGACTGATCGATCCGCAGAAAATCGAAGAATACGAAGAACGCGGCGGGTACGCCTCGTTGAGGAAGGCCCTCTTCGAAATGTCGCAGGACCAGGTCATCGATGAAGTCCTCAAGAGCGGCCTACGCGGCCGCGGTGGCGCTGGTTTCCCGACTGGGATGAAGTGGCGTTTCGCCCATGATGCCAAGGGAGATTCCAAGTACGTGGTCTGCAACGCGGACGAAGGGGATCCCGGGGCATTCATGGACCGCTCGGTGCTCGAGGGCGATCCCCACAGCGTGATCGAGGGAATGGCCATCTGCGGATACGCGATCGGCGCGTCCCAGGGCATCATCTACTGCCGCGCGGAATACCCGCTGGCAATCAAGCACCTGAACAAGGCTCTCGAACAGGCGCGCCAGAAAGGCTACCTGGGGAAGGACATCCTCGGAAGCAGTTTCTCCTTCGACATCTACATCAAGGAAGGGGCGGGAGCGTTCGTGTGCGGGGAGGAAACCGCGCTGATTGCCTCGATCGAAGGCAAACGAGGGATGCCCCGGCCAAGGCCTCCGTTCCCCGCCCACAAGGGAGTTTTCGGCAAACCGACGAACATCAACAATGTCGAAACGCTGGCCAACATCCCCTGGATCCTGGCCAACGGGCATGAAGCCTTTTCCCGGTACGGAACCGAGAAGAGCAAGGGAACAAAGGTTTTTGCCCTTGCCGGAAAGATCCGTAAGGGGGGACTGGTCGAAGTTCCGATGGGGATGTCCCTCAGGGAGGTCATCTACGATATCGGAGGTGGAATCCAGGGCGGGAAGGCTTTCAAGGCCGTTCAGATGGGCGGCCCGTCCGGCGGGTGCATCCCTGCTTCCTTGATCGACACGCCGGTCGACTACGAATCGATTACGGCAACCGGGGCGATCATGGGCTCCGGCGGCATGGTCGTCATGGACGAAGGGACCTGCATGGTCGACGTGGCTCGCTTCTTCCTTTCCTTCACCCAGAAGGAATCCTGCGGCAAATGCCCATTCTGCCGGATCGGGACGAAACGGATGCTCGAAATCCTGACGAGGATCTGCGAGGGCAAGGGAAAAATGGAAGACCTCGAAACTTTGAAGGAACTTGCTCCCCAAATCCGGGACGGGTCGCTTTGCGGATTGGGCCAGACCGCACCCAACCCCGTGCTGACCACACTGAAATATTTCGAGCACGAATACCTCGCACACATCCAGGACAAGAAGTGCCCGGCGAAAGTATGTTCGGCCCTGATCCACTACACGGTCAACCCGGAGAAGTGCATCGGATGCACGAAATGCGCCCGGGCCTGCCCGGTCGGTGCCATTACGGGCGAAGTGAAAAAACCGCACCTCATCGATGACGAGACCTGCGTCCGCTGCGGGCAATGCATCAAAGTCTGCCCGGTCGGCGCCATCAGCGTGGAATAAGGAGGAACGATGACCATGGATCGGAATGTGAAGGTCATCCTTGACGGCAAGGAAGTTTACGGTTACGGCGGCCAGAAGATCCTGGACCTTTGCGGGGAATGCGGGGTCGAAATCCCGACTCTCTGCTACGACCCCCACCTTTCCGTACATGGAGGATGTTCGGTCTGCCTAGTGGACGTCAAGGGGGCGAAAGCCCTGGTTCGGGCCTGCGCTTCGACCATCGCCCCGGGGATGATCATCCAGACGAATACGGAAAGGGTCAGGAAGGCACGGAAACTGGCCCTGGAGCTTCTGTTTTCGGACCACGTCGGAGATTGCCGCCCCCCCTGCACCCTAGCCTGCCCTGCACATGGAGACGTCCAGGGATACATCAACCTGGCAGCCCAGGGGAAATACGAAGAATCCCTCGAAGCACTGCACAAGAACATCACCCTCCCGGCTTCGATCGGGAGAGTCTGCCCTGCTCCCTGCGAAGAAAAATGCCGCAGGAACTTTGTCGATGAGCAGCCGGTTTCTATCCGTGAAATCAAGCGTTTTGTCGGAGACTGGTGCCTGAAGAACGATGCCCTTTCCCGCATTCCCGAAATCGTGGAAAACCATCGCCGGGTGGCGATCGTCGGAGGCGGACCTGCTGGTGTTTCTGCCGCCTATTTCCTCAGGAAGATGGGCTACGGAGTCACTCTTTTCGACAAGGAGTCCGACCTCGGGGGCATGATGCGGTACGGAATCCCCGATTACCGCCTTCCGAGGGAAATCCTTACCCGGGAAATCCAATGGATCACCGACCACGGAATTGAAGTGAGGACCGAAACGGCCCTGGGGAGGGACATTTCCCTGGACCAGCTTCGCGACGAATACGACGCTGTCCTTTTGGCGATGGGGTGCTGGAAATCCTCACCCATGAGAGTCCCAGGGGAGGATTTGCCGGGGGTTTTCGGCGGGATCGATTTCCTTTACAAGGTGAACAACTCGCTTCCCACCGGGATCGGCTCAAGGGTCGCAGTGGTCGGCGGAGGCAACACCGCGATGGACGCCTGCCGCTGTGCAAAACGCCTCGGTGCGGAGCAAGTCATGGTGGTTTACCGCCGAACACGGGAGGAAATGCCCGCGCAGGATATCGAGATCCATGAAGCGATGGAAGAAGGTGTCGAATTCCACTTCCTCATGGCACCCAAGGCGGTCATCGGGAACGGCCGCGTCGAGGCCCTCGAATGCGAGAGAATGGTTTTGGGGGAACCGGATGCCTCCGGTCGCCGAAAACCCCTGCCCACGGGGGAAATCGTTCGGATTGAAGTCGACACCGTGATCGCTGCCATCGGCCAACAGATCCGTTTTGACGGAATTCCCAAGGCCCTTCACGACGGGAAGCAAATGATTGTCGACGAAAACTACGCGACCCCCTTACCGGGAGTCTTTGTATGCGGCGACCAGCAGACCGGACCGGACATCGCAGTCAGGGCCATCGGCAACGGCCATTACGCAGCGATGTCCATCCATTCGTACATTACGACCGGAAAACCGAAAAAGCCATTTGAATACGATGTTGTCCGAACCGATTTGGGACCGGCCGACTTCACCCACATCGAGAAACAGCCGCAGGAAGAGGTCGCCCATGTCGACCCCCAGCTTCGAGTCCAGATGGGTTTCAAGGAGTACAGCAGCGGATTGACGGAGGAACAGACGCTCCGTGACGCGAAGCGCTGCATGGAATGCGGATGCCAGGACCTTCACGAATGCCGACTCCGCCGATACGGCCAGGATTACGAGGTTCAGCCCGAAAGGGTTGCGGGCGAACACATCCCGAGAGTGGTCGAAGCAAATGCGTTCTACGATCGGAACATGGACAAGTGCATCCTTTGCGGGCGGTGCGTGCGTACCTGTGACGAGATCGCGGGGTTCCACGCGATCGACTTCACCAAGCGCGGGTTCGAAGGACTCATCGACACGGAGTTCTGGAAACCGATCGATGAATCGGAGTGCACCTCCTGCGGGCTCTGCGTCCAGATGTGCCCGGTAGGGGCCTTGACCGAAAAGAAGGCTCCCAGGTGGCCCCATAGCGAAAAGCCCGTCCTCGTCCCCACAGCCTGCTCGGAATGCCCGGTCGGTTGCGATATCGTGCTGAACCTCGACAAGGGGTCTTCCAGGCTGGTGAGAGTCACGACGGACCTCGACAACGCGGCTTCTCCAACGATGGGGAACAGTTGCAGGCTGGCTCGGGCGCTGCCCCTCTCCACGACGGAGAATCGACTTGGCAGCCCCATGCTCCGGGTCAACGGTCGGCTGTTTGAAACCGATTGGGACCAAGCCCTTGAACACCTGTCCTCAAAATTGAAGGCCGCGGTCGAATCGCAGGGGGTTGAATCGGTTCTTCTGCTGGCAGGAGGCAACTTGAGCAACGAAGAGGCAACGGCCCTAGGGAAACTCTCTGCGGATGGCCTCGGCGGTGCCCCGATCCATTTTGCCGGGCTGGACTGCGGCGCCGCAGCCTGGAACACGTTGAAAACAAAATGGGGAACCGAATGGAAGCCGGAAGACTACGGCGACCTCAATGCCTCCGATGCGCTTCTCCTCCTGGACGCGGACACCGACAATCGGCAACCCGTCCTGACGTCCTTCATCAGAAAGGCGATGCGTCAGCGCCATGCCCAGGTCGTGGCAATCGGCCGGATCCCGAAGAAGCTGGAAAGAGGAGAGGCGTTGATCCTATCGCCGATCGCAGGAACAGAGGAACACCTCGTGAGGGGGCTTTTAGCAGCCTCGCTGAACCAGAAGGGAGCTGCTCTGCCGGAAGCACTGACCGACTACACGGCGGCAAAGGTCGAAGCCCTGACGGGCATTCCAGCGGAAACCATAGAAAAAGCGGCCCGCGTCCTTACGAATGCAAAGTCCCTTTCGACCCTATGGGGAGGCGTCTTTGCGGCCGACCCGCGGCTGGCTTCGGAAACCACCGCACTGCTCGACCAGTTGAAGCAAAGGAAGGGGCTCATCCTGCACGAAGCCGCAAACGCGGTGGGCCTGATCTCCCTTGGGTTCTCGAGCGCCGGTGTGTCTCAAATCCAGCAATCCGTCCGTTCGGGGAAGGTCAAGGCCCTTGTCCTTGCGGGGACTTCGCCCGAAGCTTTTGGGCTCACCGCTGCAGATTTGAGGACGTTGGATCTTTTCGCTTCTTTCACGACGAAACCGACCGAGCTGGAGGCCGAAGAAGCAGAGGTGCTTCTCCCCGTCGCCGCCTGGACCGAAAGGGAAGGCTCTTTCAACGGCCTGACCGGTCAGCTGCACGTTCAGCCTCTCGGTGCAAAGCCTTACGGGAATTCAAGGAGCCTCGTGCGAATCCTTTCCCATCTGTCACGGAAGATGGGTGCGAATCTCCCCGCGGTTGAATCTGCCCTCAGAAGCTGAACCTCGAGATTTCGAGAAAAGGGGTAAAAAAAGAGGAGGGGGCCCCCTCCTCTTTTTTTCTTTCCCGATCAGTTTTCCTCTTCTTCCTCGACCTTATGGGCGGCAATCACCTTTTTCGCGATTTCCGCAGGGACTTCTTCGTAATGAGAATAGCTCATCGTGAAGGATCCCCGTCCGGAAGTCATCGATCGAAGGACAATGGCATACCGGAACATCTCGGCGAGGGGTACCTGGGCCTTCACCACCTGGAGGCGGCCCCTGCTGTCGATTCCCATGATCCTGCCCCGGCGGCTATTGAAATCCCCCATGACATCTCCGAGGTATTCTTCGGGCACGACGACTTCGACATTCATGATCGGCTCCAGGAGAACCGGCGAGGCTTCGGCAATTCCCTTCTTGAAAGCCATGGAAGCTGCGATCTTGAACGCCATTTCCGAGGAATCGACATCGTGGTAGGATCCGAAAACCAGGGCGGCCGTAAAGTCGACCGTCGGAAACCCGGCGAGCACGCCTTTCGTCATCGCCTCCCTCAATCCCTTTTCGACCGCTGGGATGAAGGACTTAGGAACCACGCCTCCAACAATCTTGTCCTGGAATTCGAATCCCGAACCCCGTTCCCTTGGAGAAAACTCGATGACCGCATCCCCGTATTGTCCGCGCCCGCCGGTCTGTTTCTTGTATTTCCCCTGGGCCTTCGAAGTTTTTTTGATGGTTTCCCTGTAAGGAACTTTCGGAGTTCCGGTTTCCAGTTCTACCCCATACCGGTCCTTGATCTTCGAAAGGATGATGTCGAGATGAACGTCCCCCATGCCCGACAGGACATTGTCCCCCGTTTCCGGGTTCTTTTCGAAGTGGAGGGTCGCATCTTCTTCCCTCATCCTGTGAATTGCATTGCTCAGCTTGTCCTCGTCCGCACGGCTTTTCGGGGTAACCGCCACGCTGTAAATCGGCTGCGGGAATTGGATCGGCGGGAATTGGAACGACGTTCCCTTCGTCCCCAGGGTATCTCCGACCGTCGTCGAATGAAGTTTCGGGATGACAACGATGTCTCCGCAGACGACATCCTTCTGATCTTCCCCGTCCTTGCCCTTCATGAACTTAAAGGCACTGATCCGTTCTTCCTCGCCCTTGTTCACGTTGTAGAGGGTCTGGTCGCTGGTCAGGCTTCCGGAAAAGACACGCAGAAAGGAAAGCTTGCCGACGTAAGGATCCACCATCACCTTGAAGCAGAGAGCCGAAAAGGGTTCATCCAGGCCAGGCTTTACATGGACGGTTTCTCCGTTCTTCCGTGCTTCTCTTGCCGGCATGTCCAGGGGAGAGGGCATCACGTCCACCAGGACGTCCAACAGTTGGAAAATCCCGACATTCGCGGTACTGGCCCCCGGTACCACTGGGAACAGGCTTCTTTTCGAAACGGCCGTTCTCAACGCGTTCAACAGTTCTTCGGTTGAGATCTGTTCCCCGTCGAGATACCGCATCATCAGTTCGTCGTCGGCTTCCACGATGCGTTCGACGAGAGCTTCGCGTGCAGACTGGACTTCATCTGCCATCTCTGCGGGGACATCCGTTTCCGAGAACTCCTTGCTTCCGTCTCCCTTGTAAAGGTAGGCTTTCCCCCTTAGGACGTCCACGACTCCCTTGAAGGAGGCTTCCTTCCCGATCGGCAAAAAGAGCGGGACTGCCTTTTCGCTCATGTATTTCCGGAGTTCGCCGACGCATCGGTCAAAGTCGGCGTTCTCCCGGTCCATCTTGCTGACGAAGAAAAGGACAGGAATCTGGAAGTCTTCCGCGAACTCCCAGTCCTTTTCCGTCTGGACCTCAACCCCATGCACCCCGCTGACCACCACCACGGCCGAGTCGGAAACCCGCATGGACGAGCGCACATCACCGATGAAATCGGCAAATCCCGGGGTATCGAGTGCAAAAAGGATTTTTCCCTTGTGGCGGAGCGTCGCAACGGCCGTGTTGATCGAAATCTGGCGCTTTTGTTCTTCAGGCGTGAAGTCCGTGGTCGTCGTTCCGTCTTCCACTTTCCCCATTCGGTTGATGGCTCCCGTATCGAAAAGCATGGCCTCGGCCAGGGATGTCTTCCCCGCCCCGCCGTGGGCCACGATTGCAAAGGTTCTCACATCAGCCGGATTCCTCATCCCCATCTCCAAACGACCTCCTCGTTTCTTTCCGCGGTGGCGCCGCGTTTCGAATCGCACTCATGCTATTCTAGCAAAAATCCGTGTTTTTCCGTCCCTTGATTTCAACGATCCAGGATATCCTCGAGGACTTTTGCCACTTCTGCCGGATCGGCCTGCCCCTTGGATTCCCTCATGACCAGGCCGCATAGGAAGGATCTCTTTTTCCCCTTCGAATCCCTCCCGGATTTGATTTCCTCGACCGTGGGACCTTCCTTTTCGAGGACCTTCTTCACCATCTCCCGCAAATTGTCCCCGGAGACTTTCCCGGCTATGGCCCCGGCCTTTTCGAGTGCTTCGTCCTCATCCAGGTTTTCGGCCACCATCCGCTCGAAGACCGTTTTCGCCAATGTCGTCGAAAGCTGCCCCTTGTCGATCCGTGCCAGCAACCGTGATAGTTTCTCCGGTGAAAGGGGGAAATTTTCGATCGACGTTTTCTTCTCGTTCAAAAACCTCATCACTTCGGTCCGGATCCAGTTCGCTGCCCGATTGGGGCTCGCCCCTTCTCGCACACACCCTTCGAAATACCGCGCGATTCCCGGCAGTTCCGTTAGGGTCGATGCATCTTCGGAAGAGAGTCCCAGTTGCAGGACGAACCTCTCCTTCAGGTCCCAAGGCAATTCCGGTAAAAGCCTTCGCTGCTCCTCGACAAACGCCTCGGAAAGGACAAGGGGCGGAAGGTCCGGATCGGGGAAATACCGATAGTCATGGGCCTCCTCCTTTCCCCGGATCCCGCGGGTCAGGCCCTTTCCATCATCCCAGTGCCTCGTTTCCTGGCGTATCGGTTCTCCTCGCTCGAGGCATTCTTCCTGTCTTGCGATTTCGAACTCCAAGGCCCTCTCCAGCGATCGCAGCGAGTTCATGTTCTTGATTTCCACCTTGGTCCCAAGTCCTCCCTGGGGGTCGGTCAGGGAGACGTTTGCGTCCACCCGGAGAGAACCTTTTTCCATGTCTCCGTCTGAAACCCCAAGGAAACGCACCAACTGCCGAAGCCTTGACACAAAATCCCGAGCTTCCGAAGGAGTTGAGAGTTCCGGTTCCGTAACGATCTCCGTCAAAGGAACTCCGCCGCGGTTGTAATCTACCAGCGAGTATTCGGAATTACCCAGCCTCCCGTCCCGTGCTGAGTGAACGAGCTTTCCCGCGTCTTCCTCCAGGTGAAGGCGCGTGATCGGTATCCACTTCCTCTTTTCCTCTTCCCCGACGGGGAGTCGACCACCTTCCGCCAGGGGAACGTCATACTGGCTAATCTGGTACGCCTTCGGCAAGTCCGGGTAAAAGTAGTTCTTCCTGTGAAACCTGGTGGAAAGCCCAATCCGCGCGCCAAGCGCAAGCGCGGTCCTTACCGCGTATTCGATCGCCTTCCGGTTGACGACGGGCAATGCCCCAGGCAGGCCGAGACAGACGGGACAGACGTTCGTGTTCGGGACCGCCCCGATATAATCCGTCGAACAAGCGCAAAAAAGCTTGCTCTCCGTTTTCATCTGAACATGGATTTCCAGCCCTATGACCGGGGTTCTGGGCTTTCTCAAGCCTTTTCACCTCCAAACGCGCAGGTCGGTTTTCCCAGCACGCGCTCGACCGCCTCGGCGGCTGCCAATAGCGTCCCCTCCCCCCACTTGGGACCCACGAACTGGACCCCAACGGGCAGACCGGATTTGCTGTACCCGGCGTTCAGAGACAATCCAGGCAAACCCGCCAGGTTCACGGGGAGCGTGAACACATCGCTCAAATACATTTGAATGGGATCGTCCTGGTGCTCACCTTTCCTGAAGGGCAACGTCGGCGTCGTGGGCATGAGGATCATGTCAGCGCCTTCAAAGGCCGAGCGGAACTCCCTGGAAATCCGAATCCGGGCTTTTTGCGCCACCAGGTAATAGGCATCGTAATATCCCGAACTCAGGACATAGGTCCCCGTGAGGATCCTCCTTTTCACTTCCGGGCCGAAACCTAGCCCGCGCGTCTTCATGTACAGGTCCATCAGGCTTTCGGCTTCCGCTGAAAGCCCGTACCGGACTCCGTCATAGCGGGCCAGGTTCGAGCTCGCCTCGGCGGGAGCAAGGATGTAATAACAGGGAAGCCCGGCTTCGATCGTCGTTGGTAGGCTTACGGGTACAAATTCCGCCCCGGCTTCCCGCAGGATGGATTCCACCCTTGCAAGCGCTTCCGTGATTTCCGATTGGACCGGGTAATCTTCGAATTCGGAGACCAGCCCGACTTTCATTCCCTTCAGGTGCTCCCTTCCGAGGAAAGCGGCATAGTCAGGCCTGGTTCTCCAGCTCGAAGTTGCATCGGCGGGATCCGGTTTCGAGAGGACATTCATCGCCAGGGCCAAGTCTTCGACGGACCTCGCAAAAGGCCCCACTTGGTCGAGGGAAGAGGCAAAAGCGACCAGGCCGAACCGACTGACCAGGCCATAGGTGGGTTTTAGACCGTAAACGCCGCAGAAGGCGGCAGGTTGTCGAATGGAACCGCCCGTATCGCTTCCCAGGGCAAGGGGAACATAACCGCATGCGACAGCAGCCGCGCTCCCTCCCGAGCTTCCCCCAGGAACCCGTTCAAGGTCCCAAGGGTTCGCCGTTGGGAAAAATGCCGAGTTCTCGGTGGAACTGCCCATGGCGAACTCATCCATGTTCGCCTTTCCAAGAATGACCGCACCAGCTTCCTCAAGGAAACGAACCACACTGGCATCGTAAGGGGGCCGCCAGTTTTCGAGCATTCGGCTCCCACAAGTCGTCACCTGGCCGCGCATACAGAGGTTGTCCTTAACGATGACGGGAACTCCGGCCAAGGGTCCCGGATCCTGTTTCAGCTCGATTTTCCTGTCAATTTCCTCCGCTTTTTCCAGTGCCCGTTCGAAAAGAGGGGTCAAGAGCGCCCGGACGTCGGAATCGATCAAGCGTATCCTTCCAATCGCACCCTCAGCGATTTCAACGGCGGAGATTTTGGCTTCCCTAACCGCCTTGGCCATTTCAGCGGCATTCATCGAGATGCACCTCGTCGCTTTCATCGAGGATCCGCGGAACACGGAAAAAATCCCCTTCTCGGTTTGGGGCCTGCGCCAGGACATCTTCCCTCCCCGGCCAGAACGATACTGCATCTTGCCGGCTTGAGCCCGCGGTGTCGCACTCGACGGCAAATGGGTCGATCCCTTCGAGGTCCAGTTCCTTCAACCGTTCAAAGTGTTCGAGTATCCCGTTGAGATGCCTTTGTAGCGGCCCGATTTCCTCTTCGCTGACGAAAAGACGGGCCAGGTCCGCGATTCGCAGGATCTCATCCTTCCCGATGGGCATTAGGTTTCCTCCTTGTCCGATCCAGGGCTGCCTTGCAACAGCTGCAGGAATCCTTTTTCATCCAGAATGGTCAAACCGAGCCGGAGAGCCTTTTCCGCCTTGCTTCCCGGCTTTTCTCCGACCACGACATAGTCTACGGAGGTTCCGACATGGTCGACCGGCAAAGCCCCCCGTTCCCTGGCCAGGGCCTGAGCCTGCGTTCGTGTCATGGTTGACAGTTCCCCCGTAAAGACAACCTTTTTGCCCCGAAGAGGGGTATCGGAAAGTTCAACCGGGGCCCTTCGGGGTTCCTCCATTTTCAACCCGGCTTTACGGAATTTCTCAAGCATCGACCGGTTCTGGGGGTCCCTGAAGAAGGAAGCGACCGAAGCGGCGATCCTTGGCCCGATACCTTCCAGGGCCGACAATTCCTCGATCGAGGCCTCGGCAAGCAGGTCCATCGATC
This sequence comes from Synergistota bacterium, assembly GCA_022839995.1. GTDB lineage: Bacteria > Synergistota > Synergistia > Synergistales > 79-D21 > 79-D21. The sequence goes on along the minus strand of JALHIN010000010.1, from coordinate 27,402 downwards.
CGTAGGCTTCGGCGAGCACCTGCGCCGCCCTGGTCCCAACGTATCGAATCCCGAGAGCGGCCAGGAGCTTTGAAAGGGGTTTCGATCGACTCGACTGGATGGCCTCCAGGAGGTTCGACGCAGATTTCTCCCCCATCCTTTCAATCGAAACCAGCGACTCCAACGGCAGAAAGTACAGGTCCGCCAGGTCCTTGACAAGGCCTTGATCCACAAGGGCATTGACCACTTTTTCACCGAGACCCCGAATATCCATCCCGCTTCTAGAACCAAAATGCCGCAATCCTTCCTTGATCTGGGCCGGGCAGTTCCTGTTGGGACACCGGACTGCAACTTCTTCGGGAAGGCGTACGACGTCTGACCCGCAGTCCGGGCACTTCTGCGGCATCCTGAAAATCCTTTCTTTTCCGTCCCGTAATCGGGTTTCCACCCGAACAATCTCGGGGATGATCTCACCCGCTTTTCGGACGACCACCCGATCCCCGATTCGAACGTCTTTTCGGGCAACTTCGTCGGCGTTGTGGAGGCTGGCTCGCTGGACGACCGTTCCAGCCAGTTCGATTGGCTCCAGGACCGCCACTGGGGTCAAGGCTCCCGTTCTGCCCACGGAAACGGCGATGTCAACCACTCGGGTCGTTTTCTCTTCGGGCGGATATTTGAAAGCAATCGCCCAACGGGGGGATTTCGAGGTCTCTCCGAGCCTTTGCCAGTCACTGAGCCGATTGACCTTGAGGACGACTCCATCCGTGCCGTAGGGGAGCTGGTGACGTTTTTCGCGATATTCCTCGATGTAGTCGAAAATTTCCGAGGCATCGCGGCAGACCCTTTCCGTCTTCTGGACAGGGAAACCGCATTGCTCGAGCCATCGAAGCACGTCCCACTGGGTCTTCAGCCCTCGGGCCTCGGGATGAACCACCTGGTAGAGAAAAATCCCGAGCCGCCTGGAGCGCGTGATTCTCGGATCAAGTTGGCGCAAGGATCCTGCGGCAGCGTTGCGCGGATTGGCGAAAAGAGGTTCCTCCGACTCTTCCCTCTCTCGGTTCAGCGCCTCGAAATCGGCCTTCTTCATCAAGACCTCGCCGCGCACCTCCAGGGAGCCTTTAACCTCCCCCTGGAGGCTGCACGGGAGAGACCGGATCGTGCGGAGGTTTTCCGTGACATCCTCACCTACCCAGCCGTCTCCACGCGTTTTGCCCTGGACAAATTCCCCATCCTCGTAAAGGAGAGAAACCGCTAGGCCGTCGATCTTGAGCTCGCAGACGATTTCCGGAAAAACGCCGTCGAGCCCCTTCGCAACGCGTTCCAAAAAAGCCAGGACATCCTCCCTGGAAAACGCGTTCTCCAGGCTGAGCATCGGCACGTCGTGCGCGACCCGCACCATCTCTTCCCTCGGGGGTCCTCCAACTTTTCGGGTCGGAGAGTTTTCCGTGACGAGGGAAGGGAACATGTTTTCAAGCTCGATCAGCCTGCGCATCAGGGCATCGTAAGCGTCGTCCTCGATTTCGGGGGAATCCTTCACGTAGTAGAGAACATTGTGCCGGGCGATTTCCTTTCTAAGTTCTTCCACCTCGCGCCGGGCTTCTTCAATGTCCATCGAAACCTGCCCTCAGCTCTTGGGTTTCATGGTTGGGAAAAGGATGACATCCCGGATAGAACGGGAATCGGTCAAAAACATCGTGACCCGGTCGATCCCAATTCCCAAGCCTCCGGTCGGGGGGAGCCCGTACTCCAGTGCCTGTACGAAGTCTTCGTCGAAAACGTGCGCCTCCTCGTCCCCTTCGGTTTTCTTCCTGAGCTGCTCGGTGAACCTTTCCCTCTGGTCGAGAGGATCGTTCAGCTCGCTGAAAGCGTTGGCCACTTCCTTGCCGTAGACGAAGAGCTCGAATCGGTTCGTGTAGTCCGGTGAGTCGTAGTTCCTCTTGGCAAGAGGCGAGACTTCCACGGGATGTCCGAGAACGAACGTGGGCTGAATCAGCTTCTCTTCGACGAAGTTTTCGAAAAGCTCGGTCAGGATGCCGAAACGGGTTTCCTTTCCGGTGATCTCCAGGCCCCTGGCTTTGCCGATCCTTCTCGCTTCCTCGTCCGACTGGACGGCTTCGATGTCGACCCCGCAATATTCCTTCACGAGATCCACCATCGTGGCTCTTTTGAACGGCGGTTCGAACGAGATCTCCGTCCCCTGGTAAGTCACCTTTCTTGAGCCCAAAGCGTCCGCGCAGGCGACCAGGATCTCCTCGGTCAGGTCCATCATGTCCTGGTAATTCGCATAGGCCCAATACACTTCCATGGCAGTGAACTCGGGGTTATGCATGATGTCGATCCCTTCGTTGCGGAAATTCTTCCCGATTTCGTAAACCCGTCCCAGCATCCCCACGATCAGGCGCTTGAGGTAGAGTTCCGTTGCGATTCGAAGGTACAGGTTGACACCCAGGGCATTGTGAAAGGTGATGAACGGCCTCGCGTTTGCACCGCCGGCGAGAGGGCTGAGGATCGGCGTTTCCACTTCCATCGTCCCGTGCCTTTCGAGAACCTCCCGGAAGGTTTTCACGATGATGGCCCGCTTCCGGAAGGTTTCCCGGACCTCCGGATTCGCGATCAAGTCGACGTATCTTTGGCGATACCGAATTTCAGTATCCTTCAGCCCGTGCCACTTTTCCGGTAGGGGCCGCAGTGCCTTAGACAGGAGGGTGTAGTTCTTTACCTGCAGTGTGAGCTCTCCCCTGCGGGTCCGGAAGGGGGTACCGACTACTCCCAGAATGTCCCCGGTGTCCACCCACTTCCTGAAGAAGTTGTAGGCTTTTTCCCCCGTAGCATCCAGCTGGAAGTAAAGCTGAATCCTCGACGTTTCATCCTCCATCGTCGCAAAAGAGGCTTTCCCGTGCCGCCGAATCGTCATCAGCCTCCCTGCCGTTACGACTTCGACGCCCTCCGCGTGGCAATCCGCTTCCAGGCTGCCGTAAACCCTGTTGATTTCCTCAAGGGTCTGCTTCCGGTCCCATCGGTCGTTCCGAAAGGGGTCATACCCTTCTTCGCCGCGAAGCCTCATGAGTTTGTCGATTCGCTGCTTCAGAATTTCTTCCTCGGGCAGCTCGAGGTTCGGATTCATTCCGTTATGAACTTCAGGCATCATCGTTACCCCTTTCATCAAAATAATGAATGCAGGAACACAATTTCTCCCGCATTTCCAGCCAATCCGTGGAAGAAGCCACTTCGCGCCGGTAGGAGGAATTCCCGCGAATCCCCTTAAACATACCGGAGACAAACCTCTTTATCAAGGAAGAGGCGGCCTTCGGCCCATTCTCTTCCTTGATCGAGTCGCCCAGCCTGACCAGGAAAAGCGCCCTTTCCAGGGGTTCCGCCGGCGGGATCCCATCCCGGAAAAGGAATGGATCCCTCAGGGCTCCACGCGCGACCAGGACCGCAGCTGCCCCCCTCTGCAAATAATCCGCGATATCGTCCTTATCGAAAACATCCCCGGAGGCAGCCACTCTCCCGGGAAACGCAGCACAGGCTTCCTGCACGACCTGCCGGTCGGCCGTCCCCGTATACAGCTGTTGTGGTGTTCGCCCGTGCAGGCATATAAGGCTGGCTCCTGCGTCCAGAAGCGCCCCGCAGAATGCCAGGGTTTCCGCATTGCTGCCGGAGGGATGTTTCCGGATTTTCGGCCAGACCGGAAGTCCGGTTTTAGCCAGTTCACGAACCATCTCTACCGCTAGCCCCCTGCTGGAAAGAAGCTGGGCGCCTGCTCCCTTTTTCCTGACTTTCGGAACCGGGCATGCCATGTTGATGCTAAAAGCCGCAAAATCCGCGGCGGACAACGCGATCCCGGCGCTTTCGACAAGGCTTTGCACGTCCCCGGCAAAAAGCTGCAGGACCAAGGGACTTTCCTTTTCAGCCCCTTTCAGCATCTCGACCGTTTTCCGGTTTTTCATCAGCAAGCCGGAGCTCGAAACCATTTCCGTGTGGGTCAGTGCAGCTCCAAGCTCTCGAAAAAACCTCCTGACTGCAGGAACCGTGATTCCGGCAAGCGGAGCCAGCCAAACTTTCCCTTCGACCTGAACCCTGCCGATCACGGATTGTTTGATCTCCTGCCCTGTCATCCGGCCAACTTCCCGCAGTTCCGCTCGTGGATCAGCCTTAATCCTTCCAGGGTCAGCCAGGGATCGACGGCATCGATGGTCTCGGAATGGGGAGCCACGCTTTGGGCCTGGCCTCCCGTGGCGACAACTTTCGTCTTCTGGCCCATCTCTCTCCAGATCCTCCGGACAAGGCTATCGATCATGCCTGCAGTTCCAAACATGATTCCTGCCTGGATCGATTCCATCGTGGTCCTCCCTATGACCGAACCGGGGGCCTCGAGCGCCACTTTCGGCAACTTGGACGTCTTGCCGAAAAGGGCTTCCATGCTCAGGGTCATCCCTGGCGAAATCGTTCCTCCGAGATAGGCCCTATCCGGCGAAACGACATCGAGGGTAATTGCCGTTCCGAAATCCACCAGGATTAGCGGGGCTCCGTACACTTCCACACCGGCAACCGCATTGACCAGCCGATCCGCCCCAACTTCGTGGGGAGCCTTGTACCGGATCTCCATGCCGAGATCCAGGGCCGAGGAAACAAAAAGGGCTTCGCGTCCCAGGTAAAGTCCCATTGCTTCTTTCAGGGGAAGGTCCATCGGCGGCACCACGCTGGAAACGATGGCTCCGGAAATTTCCTCTCGGGCCAGGCCGGCCGCAGCCAACAGGTTGAGCAACGCCAGTCCTAGTTCGTCAGAGGTACGGCTTCCGGAAGTCAACCTCCAATGATGCGCAAGAGTCTTTCCCCGATAAATCCCCAGAACGGTATTCGTGTTCCCTACATCCACCACCAGCAACATCAGGCAAACCTCCCTGAAAGTCGTTTCATCGAAAAACACCTCCACAGAAAAACGCGCACAGGGACAAAATCAATCCGTTTGAGACCCCGGTTTCCAACCCGTAGGCCACCGCTCCGCCGACGATCGCCGCGGAAAAGTTCCAGAGCCAGGGGCTGGAGGCAATCTGCCATTGGACGACCATGCAGGTGCAATCCGCGAAACGGGCCCAGGCTTCGAACAGGCCTTCCATTCCCCACAGTGGAACCCAGCCGCCCGGGAATCCGGCAAGGACAGGGATGGCTGCGACCGAAGCAACCGGCAGCAGGAAGGAAAATGCCGGCAGGGCGAACAGGTTGAGAACGAGCCCTGCCAACGGAACGGTCTCGAAGGCCGCCGACGCTTCTCCGGAAGTTCCCATCCAGATGGCAAGGCTCGCAGCCAAGCCCCGCATCGGGGTGACGCCGCCTCTCACGACCGAGCAAAGGATCAGGGCAGAAATAACGGACAGCCTCCAGCCAATGTCCCAAAACAGCCAGGGGTTGATCAAAAGCAGTATCCCCCCGGCCACGGAAACGCTATTTAGCGGCGAGGACGGCCGGCCCGCCAGAACCGGCCCGAGGAAGCCAAGTTGGATCATGCCCATGGCCCTGCAGGCCGAAGAAGCACAACCCGTCAGGAAAACATATCCCCATAACAGGGAGGAACACACGAGAAGTTTAAACCGAAACCGTCGGAGGCACCACAAAAGAATTGCACCTAGGACTCCAACGTGAAAGCCCGAAACCGCAAGCAGGTGGGCCGTTCCCCATCGCCGGTGCATCGAAGCGACTTCCGGATCCTTTTCGCCCGTCCAGGCCGCCAGGAGGTGTCCCCTTACAAGAGGCGACAAGGAAAGTAGGAGCTTTTTCCGAAGCCGGGTTCTCCATCCGGTCTTCCTGTTTCCGGGCGGATCCACCGCCGCTACCGAGGAACAGCGAAAACCGAATTCGACACCCTTTGCCCTCCAGTATCGTGCCGGGTCGAACTCCCCCTCGGAGGTAACGGAGAACAGGCTTTCCAAGGGAACGACCGTGCCCGAAACCTGAACCCGCTCTCCTTCAAGGGGCCGCGCCTCCGGTTCGAGAAGACATAACAGGCGCCCTTTCGGGCTTGCCAGGGTCACCGCCCTCTTTGAGCCCCAGGCCCGCTCCGTTCTGATCCATGCCTGTCCCATCCAGGACTCTTCGTGGACGGTTTTGGGATGGAGACGAAGGTTCATGAAGAACACGGGCAAAGAGACCGTCAGGAGAAGCACGGGAAGGACTCTTTTCCACCCCGGGGGCCACCGTTTCGTCGAAATCAGGAGAAAGCCTGCTCCAAAGAGGCTAGCAGCCAAAGAGGCAGCAGGCGGAGAAAGCTTTGTCGAAAGAGCAATGCCCGCGCACCATCCCGAAAGGATGACCAAAAACGGGGCACTTGCCAAGGGGCTCATGGCCGGACGAGGATCATCTCCTTTATCTTCTCCAGTTTTGCCGGGCCGATCCCCTTCACACGAAGCAAGTCCTCGGGCCTCGCGAAGGGACCGTTCGCCGTCCGGTCATCGATGATCGCCTGCGCCAGTTTCGGACCTACCCCGGGCAGGGATTCGAGTTCCGCCCTCGTGGCACGATTGACGTCAATCCGCCCGGCCGAAGGGTTTGTAGACATTCTCTCCGAGACGGTATTTAGCAGGTTCTTCCCATCTTCCGGGGTTTGTCCCACTGCCGGGATATGGATATGGCCGCCGTCTTCGAGCTTCGCCGCGAGGTTGACGTTGTCCCGGTCTGCTCTCGCGGTGAGCCCCCCGGCCTTTTCCACCGCCTGGAACAACCGGGAATTTGGCGGAATTTCAATGATTCCCGGTCTTTGGACCTCTCCTGTCAGGTAGACGATCCAATTTTCCGCAGGGACAGCCGGATCGGTTTTCCCCGCAGAAACCGGGGGTCCCGCCTCAGTCTCCTCGGTTGCCCTCATCGCCTGGCGGACGCTCCAGGAAGGTCCCGCCACACCGGTTGGGGCTCCCCAGGGCCACTTTCCCGAAAAACCGCGGACCAGCCCCCAGGCTACGGCGAAACAAAGAAGGCCCGCTGAAATGAACAGAACCGCTTTCTTCCTGTCATCCAAGGGAAACGTCCCTCCCCCTCCGCCTTGACCTTACAGGATTACGCCAAACAGCGACCAGGCGTCCCCTCTCTCGATACGAACCTTTCGGATTCTTCCGAACTCCCTTGCGGTTCCGCGCGCGAGCACCACCTTGTCCGATACGGTTCTTCCCGCAATCAGCCCTTCGCCCTTGTCGGCCGGGCCCTCAAACAGGACTTCCACCGTCTTCCCTTCGAGAGACCGGTTGATCGAGAGCGCGATTTCTCTTTGCAGGGCATTCGCGGCATTCAGGCGAAGCGACTTGACAAGGGGATCAACCTGGTCCTCCATTTCGGCCGCCTTGCTTGGGGGTCTTCTCGAATAAGCCGCGGTGTGAACCAGGTCGTACCGGAAGAATCGGAGGGCGGAAAGGGATTCTTCGAAATCCTTTTCGCTTTCTCCGGGAAATCCGACGATAAGGTCGCTAGTAAGTCCGGCCTCGGGAAACGCTTGCCGAATCCATTCGACCTTTTCTGCATACTCTGCCAATGTGTAGCCTCGGTTCATTCGGGCAAGGATCCGGTCACTACCCGACTGGAGGGGTAGGTTCACCGAGGGGCAAATGACCGGGTTGCGAATCATTTCCATAACGATGTCCCTTGAAAAATCCTTCGGGTGAGAAGTGACGAAACGAAGCCTAGCCAACCCCTCCACCTCTGCCACCTGGGCCAGGAGCTTCGAAAAGGAAGGCCCGCCCGGCAGGTCCTGCCCGTAGCTGTTGACGTTCTGCCCCAGCAGTGTCACATCGAGGGCTCCGTCGCTCACGAGAGCCTTGACGTCCCTTAGGATCGCCTCGGCGGGCCTGGACTGGAATCTTCCCCGAACGAAGGGAACGATGCAGTAGGTGCAGAAATTGTCGCATCCGTGCGTAATCGTTACATAGGCTCGCCACTTGTTTGCCCGGACGAGACCTGGGGTTTCCAGATCAGTTACGCTAATCGGATCTTCATCTAGCAGGGCAAAACGTCCCGTCTCGGAAAAAAGCTGGTCGGCGACTTCCGGAACGCGCCCGAGACTCCTCGGTCCGGCTAGCAGCCGAACCCACGGATACCTCGAGAAGAGGCCCGTGCCGATCCTTTGTGCCATGCATCCGACCACTGCGACAATCGGCCGCCCGGTTTTCCGCCACCGCTTTCCAAAACGCCCGATCTCGCTCAAGATCTTTTGTTCAGCCTTTTCTCTTATGCTGCAAGTCACCAGGAAGACGAGATCCGCTTCCTCTTCTCCCGCGAATTCCCACCCATTCGACACGAAAACGGTTTTCAGGCGGTCGCCGTCCACCGCATTCATTTGACAGCCGTAAACTTTCACGCAGAAGCGCAACAACCGGGATTCCCCTCTTCCTTCTCGAGCTTTCCATAAAACAGCGCTATCATAACACCCACCACGAGCCAAAACCCGCCCTTCGGTGATTTTTCCCTTGGAGAATGCTAGAGTATTCCTGTCGGTACAGATGGACTCGAAAAGGGATGGGAGTCATGGGAAAAGGGTGTCTGCGGAGGGGTCTCTCGTTTTGGCTGGTTCTGCTTTTTTCCGTTTTCATCGTCCAGGCAAGCGGAAAAGCCCAGGCGGCTAACTCGGCAAATATCGTGCTGCCGGAAGGCTGGACCGTCCAGGACGGGTTCGACAAGTCTCTCAGCCGTAGTGCCGGAAGCGGAGGAAACTGGATCGCCCGTTACCTGCGGTCACCTTCCGGAGACCCGGTATTCCTGCAAATCCTTCCTCTCGAGGAAGCCGGCCCCCTCTTCATCCCTCCCGTGTCCGATCTTCGTACAGACGGGCTTCTCGGGATGGGAGCCACCTATACGGTCGTAGATGAAGGATCGTTCCGGGCGGTCCTCGAAATTCACCCCTACCTTGGAACGACCGCCACGGCCCCCCTCCCCGGAGGAAACACGCTGGTCCTGGAAAGCAAGACTCTAAAACCGGAATCGCTTCTGGAACTTTGCCTCTTTCTTGCCGGCTCGGAAAACGGCGGTACCGAGAACGCTGCGTCCCTTCCATGAATGATTGAAGGGGGCTAGGTACCCATAAAGGTCCCAGCCCCCTTCACGTCGTGGGTGGGGTCCGGTTACTCCGCGGCTTCGAACATATCCTTGCTTACGCCGCAGACCGGGCAAACCCAATCATCCGGGATCTGTTCAAAGGGAGTGCCGGGGGCAATTCCTGAATCGGGGTCACCGTTGGCGGGATCGTAGACATAACCGCATACCGTGCAGATGTACTTTTTCAAGACCAATCCCCTCCCGTGAAATTCTTCTTACGTTTTCGATTATACTTTGGGCTTTCTTCCCCTGCAACCTTCCAGAGCGTCACAGGATCTGAAGAAGCCCGCCAGGAACACCCTTTGTCAGCCAAACCCCTCCGGATTCCGTCACCAGGCAATCGTCTTCCAGGCGCATTCCTCCAAAACCGTCCAGGTAAACCCCGGGTTCGATCGTAACGATATCTCCTTCCTGGAGGACATCCTCGGAAGAACGTGAAAGCCTCGGAGCTTCATGCAGTTCAAGACCCAGGCCGTGCCCGAGACCGTGTGTGAAGGCTCCTCCATAGCCTGCATCGCAGATGACCTCTCGGGCAGCGGCATCCACCTCGCTCCCCGTGATTCCGGGGCGAATGTGCCGAAAAGCTTCCTCCTGGGCTTTCTCCAGCAGCGAGTGGAGATTCAGGGCCTCCTGCGGCACCGGTCCGAATGCGATGTTCCTGGTGACATCACAGAGATATCCGCCCACCCGCGCTCCGAAGTCCAGGGTAAGCCATTCTCCCTTGTTAACCCTCTTGTTCGTGGGAGTCCCGTGCGGCAAGACGGACCGAAGGCCGGAGGCTACGATGAATTCGTGTTCTCCCCAAGTGCTTTCCGCCCCGTTCATTCTTAAGGAAAATTCCAGCTTCGCGGCGATCTGCCGTTCAGTCACTCCCGGTGCCAGGGTCACAAGGAGTTCCTTCAGGGCAACGCCGCAAATCTCCCCTGCCGCGGCAACGGAGTTGGCCTCCGCAAGGCTCTTCTTCCTACGCAACTCTTCCAGCAGGATAGATCCGTCCGCCCATTCCATCGTCGTCTGGCCGAAGAGGGAAAGGGCAACGGAATGCGGGATTTTTCGGTATTCCAGGGCAGTTTTCCGGATCTTCCTTTTTTGAAGGATCTCGAGGACGGTGGAGATCAGCCCGCCGTTCTTTTGCTCGGCGATATCGACCGAAGCCTGTTCTGCCGCCTGTTTCAGGTACCGTCCGTCCGTCACGAGAATGCAATAATCAAACCCGGCGATCAGAGCCGAATGACTTCCCCTGAATCCGGTCAGGTAAAACACGTTCTCCCAGTTCCGAGCCTCCAGGCAGAAGACTACCAGCGCTTCGGCCCCGATGCGTTCCAAGCCCCTTCGCAGGTGCGAATGCCGAAGCCGGTAAGGGGAGTCGGCGCCATTTCCTGGTCCGCTCATTTCCGTGCCAAAAGCCCCCATAACTCCTCCGTGAAACTCTCGGGGCAATTTCCTTTCCCTTCCACCACTTTCCCGATGACGGAAGAGAGGATCCCCTTTCTTGCCAGTTCCATCCTCGCCGCTTCGACGGTTTCCTTGGGAAGGACCGCCAAAAGGACCCCTGAGGAAATCAGTCGAAGCGGGTCAAATCCAAGCTTGTGCGAGGCCTTTAAGGTAAGCGGGTGCACCTGGATCGAACCGGCATCCAGTTCCAATCCCCATGGGACCTGGCAGGCGATTTCCGAGAGACCGCCAAGGACCCCGCCTTCGGTCGGGTCGTGCATGAAGCGCGCCATAGGGCCCAGGCAACGGGCCTCCGGGCCAATCGAAAGGGAAGTTGTCCAACTTCGGACCTCCCCGACTTCGCCGGCTTCAAGGCAGGTTGCTAGCAAATCCGGCCGATCCTGTGCCAGGATGGTCATTCCTTCCAGGCCTGCATGTTTCGTCATGAGAAGGACGTCCCCAGGCCGGACATCTTCCGATTTCAGGACCTTCGGCGCCGTTCCGAAGATGGTTCCGGCGAGGACCGGCGCATCGTACCGGTCGGTGAATTCGGTGTGGCCGCCGACGATCGCAATTCCAGCCTCCCTGCAGGCTTCATCGATTTCAGCCATAAGGCGTGAGGCCTGCTCGGCCCCTTCTTTGACGGGAAGGATCATCGTCACCACAAGGTAAGCCGGTTCTCCGCCCTTGGAAAAAATGTCGTTCGAGTTGACGAGAACCAGCAGCTTGCCTGCCCCGCGTTTCGCCCCCACAATCGGGTCCGATGAAACGACCAGGAACTTCCCCTCGGGCCAATCGATAACAGCCGCATCTTCTCCGATTTTTGGTCCGATTTTCACTTCGGGTCTCTCGGAACCGATGAAACGCAGGATTTTCATCTGCAGCTGCTTGGGCGGGAGTTTTCCGAGACCGAGAGAGGCCGGTTCTTCCTTGCTCATGGCGATCCATCTCCTTTTCGGCTAAACACGCAACCACAATAGTTTTGCCGGCGAATCCCCAGTCTCCGGCTTTCCCGGACGGATTCGAGAAACCCGCCGTTTTTTCTCCAGGTTCGTTCGATCCATAGCAAACCGTTTTTTACCGCAACCGCTCGCCCGATCCGGTGGATCAGGAGAGGGTTCTTATGCGGGCTTATCGTGAGGGTCGTGCAAAGTCCATCGCAGTGTTCTTCCACCGCGCAACGGGCGGCTGCCATCAGCTGAAGCGAGAAACAGAGGCCACACCGGGAACCTCCTTCTCCTGCACCGGCCAGCAAACCGCAAAACCTCAGCCACTCCCTCGGCTCATAGGGGAGAATTTTCAAATCAGCCCTGAAAGCGGCGGCCACTTTTTCCATCTCCTCGAGCCGCCACTGGTATTCGTCTTCGGGATGGATGTTGGATCCGTAAAATGCACAAACAACTTCCTTCCCCTCCGACTGCAGACGGTGTAGGGGAACAGTCGTATCCGGAGCACAGCAGCAATGCAAAAGCACGCGTTCTTTGTTCACCATTCACCCCACCGGTTGTTTCGGCAGCGGCAATGCCGCGGTAATTCCCCTTCCCGACCGGGTTTTTCTCCCGGGGGAGGTTGTCCTGCGACGGTTTCGGCCGCATTACGTCTCCAGCATTCGGGCGGAAGGGATCTGCTTCGCGCTATTGCCGGGTCAAAGAAAGGAACGCCTTTACAAGAGCGTCGGGGGATAATCCCATTTTCTCAACCACTTCATCCGACGATCCGGAATCCCCGTACCGGTGGACACCCATCGCACGAAAACGAACCCGTTCCCCGCCTTCGGCCAGGCGCATCGCGATTCCGCTTCCCAGGCCCGTTCTCCAGTGATGGTCCTCGAGCGTGAGGATTGCACCGGTCGACAATGCCAGGCCCAACGCCTCCTCATCGATTTCCAGGGGACAGGAAACATGGAGAAGCAACGGCCGGATGCCCACCGCGACAAGCTTTTCCCAAGCTGCGAGAGCCCTGTGGGCCATCTGGCCCATGCAGAAGATGCTCCCGTCCCGGCCTTCCCGGAGCACGTCCGTTTTTCCGTACGAAAAAGAGTAGTTTCCTCCGAACAGCGGGTTCCCGGTTTCGTCGGTCAGGACCGGCAACTTGCTTCTTCCCATCGCCAGGCACACGTTGCCCATCGTCCGAACGGCCCATCGCGTCGCCCGGTCCGCCTGGTTCGGGTCCGCTGGGACAACCAGTTTCCACCCGAAGGTGTTCCTCAGAAGGCCGACATAATCGATGCATTGGTGGGTCATCCCGTCTTCACCCACGTCAAGTCCCACGTGGGTAAGGGCGAGTTTGAGATTCGTTCCGTTGATGTCGTTGAGTCTCTGCTGGTTGTAGACTTCGTCTAGCCCGAACACGCCGAAATCGGCCCAAAGGCTGATGACTCCCCCGCACGAGGCAGCTCCAGCGACAGTCGCCGTCGAATGCTCCTGTATCCCCATCTCCTTGAACCAACCCGGGCAGTTTTTCGCGAACCCGTCGGTTTTCACCGAACCTGCAAGGTCACAGTCAAACACCAGCAAGGGAGTCCTGCCGCTTTTCCCGTAATTGATCCTGCCGATATCCTCGAGCGCCTTCCCGAAGGCCGAGCGATTGTCGGTCCTGACCTCCGCCCCATACGTGACGGGCTCACCCGTTTCAATGCAAACCGGGTCATATCCCCGTTTTTCCGGGACGGATGGATTTTCCGAACGTCGGCGGCGTGTCGCCTCTTCCGCCAGGGCGGGGGAAAATCCGAGTTCCGCCATCGCCTTTTCGTACTCTTTCCCGACCGCTGCTTTTCCGTGGTAATCCGGTACGTCCTCCATGAAGGAGACCCCTCGACCCATCCTGTTTCGACAGAAGACAACCGCAGGGCCTCCGCAGTTGCCGGCAGCCACCATCGCCTGGTAGAGATCTGCCGGGTCCTGTCCGTCACAATGGTGCACTTTCCAGCCATCCGCTTCCCAGAGAGCTGGAAGATTTGCAGGCATGACCTCTTCGATCCTTCCCGAGATCTGGATGTGGTTGTAATCCACCAGGACCAAAAGATTGTCCAGCTTTTCCTTGACCGCCATTCTCCGGGCTTCGGCAACCTGCCCCTTGACCTGCTCGCCGTCGCTCATGAGGACAAAGACTTTCCCTTCCCAGGCCCTGGCCCGGCAGGCCAACGCGTAGCCGACTCCGGCTGAAAGCCCCTGGCCAAGGTTCCCCGTGCCCCAGTCAATGCCCGGTACCTTTTTCTCGACATGACCCGAAAAAGGGCTCCCTGCCTGCCGAAAATGCGCCATGGCCTCCTCGGAGCGAATGAAGCCGTGTGCAGCAAGCGCCGCGTAGACTCCTGGAGACGTGTGCCCATGGCTGACGACCACGAAATCGCGATTTTGGGTTTCCCAGTTTTCCGGGGTCAGGTTCGCTACGGCGTAGGTCAGAAGGAACATCTCCATGCTTGAAAGAGAACCTGCCGGATGTCCGCTGTTTGCCACCGTCGTCATCGTTACGGCCCAGGCCCTGCAGTGCCTGGCGATTTCAGTAATCCTGGCGGCTTGGTCCGGCGAAAGCCGTTTCACCGGGAACGACTTGAGGTTCAGGTCCCAAAGTTTTTCCATCGCTAGCTCCCCTTCCGATTCTTTTCCCCCGACTGGGATTCGGATTCATTATACAGAATCCTCCGGAGCTTCCGGAGCGCCGTCTCAAAATGCTGCGGGCCGATCTCCACCAGGCCATTCGTGAAAGCCTTCCCGAGATGTTCCCTCATCGCTTCTTCCGCGGCTGAGCGGCAGAGGTTCTCCAGTTCCGCTCCGTTCATCCCTTCCGTTTCGCAGGCAAGCCGCGCAAGGCTGACCTCTGAAGAAAGAGGTTTTCGCCTGGTCAGAACGGAAAGGATCTCCAACCGTTCCGCTTCATTGGGATCCGAAAGCCCGATTTCAATTTCAAAACGCCCGGCACCCCTCACCCTCGTATCCAGCCCCTTCGGATCGATAGCCGTTCCGATGACTGAAACTCCCCGCATGTCTGCGATTCCGTTCATTTCGGCACAAAACTGCGCAATCAGCCTTTCCGAGACGGGATTTCGCTCCAAGCCATCCTGCGAGGGGAAGAGGGAATCGATCCCATCCAGGCATAGAATGGAAGGGGATGACTGCCTCGCCACGTGGAACGCGTGACGGAGGGCCTTTTCTCCTTCTCCGATATAGCGCGACAGCAATGCCGGTCCCTGGACATAGATGAAATTCAGGCCCGTTTCCCGGGCCAGCGCTTTGACAAGCAGGCTTTTTCCGGAACCTCCGCGGCCGTGAATCAGGATGCCCCGGGGAGGGCGTGCATCAAGCTGCCGGAAAAGTTCTTCGTTGAGAAGCGGCCATTCTACCGCCTGCCGCAGAGCTTCCTTGACGCTTTGGAACCCGCCGATATCCTCCCATCCCACTTCGGGAACATCGAGGAAAACTTCTCTCAGCGCAGAAGGCTCAACTTCTTTGAGAGCTTCCTCGAAATCCCCGGAGGTCACTTGAAGCCTTTCCAGGAGGTCATTCCGGGAATCTCCTTTCTGAAGCTCGAGAGAAGTCAGAAACCGACGAAGCGCGCTCATCGCCGCTTCTTTGGCAAGAGCCTCGAGATCGGCCCCTACGAAGCCGTGCGTACGGTTCGCCAGCCCATGCAAATCCACATCTTCCGAAAGGGGCATCCCGCGGGTGTGAATTTGCAGGATCTCCAGGCGTCCCTGTCGGTTCGGGACAGGAATGGCAATCTCCCGGTCGAACCTGCCGGGCCTTCTCAAAGCAGGATCCAAAGCGTTGGGGATGTTGGTCGCAGCCATGACGATGACCTTCCCGCGCGATTCGAGTCCGTCCATCAGGGCCAAAAGCTGGGCGACAACTCTTCTTTCTACCTGTTTTTCGCTTCCCATTTCTTCGCGCTTCGGCGCGATCGCGTCGATTTCGTCGATAAAAAGGACGGCGGGAGCGTTCCGGTTCGCTTCTTCAAACACTGCCCTGAGTCTCGCTTCGCTTTCCCCGTAATACTTGCCGATGATCTCCGGACCTGAGATCGAGGTAAAGAAAATGTTCGATTCGTTTGCCACCGCTCGGGCCAGCGCGGTTTTTCCGGATCCCGGGGGGCCGAATAAAAGGATTCCTTTTGGCGGTTCGATCCCGAGTTTCCTGAAGACCTCGGGGAACCTCAGGGGCACTTCGACCATCTCCCGGATTCGCCGGATCTGAGGCCCCAATCCTCCGATGTCCTCGTAGGAGACCCGTTGCCTGGTGTTCGGTTCCCGTCTCGCCCCTGCAGTTTCGCCTTCCAGCCTGATTTCGGTTTCTTCAACGACGAGAACGACTCCGCCAGGAGTTGTC
Source organism: Synergistota bacterium (assembly GCA_022839995.1). Lineage (GTDB taxonomy): Bacteria > Synergistota > Synergistia > Synergistales > 79-D21 > 79-D21. The sequence goes on along the minus strand of JALHIN010000010.1, from coordinate 11,590 downwards.
TTTTTAACGAGGAATTCGCACCGGCTGTTGCCCAGAATCGTTCCGCGAATCCTTCCTCCCCGAAGAAGGCCCTTTCCCTGCAGGAAGGAAGCGAGGAGGACTATTCCGCCCGGAAAATCCGACACGGGTTCTCCAGATAGCTGCACCAGCGTCACGTCGAGCGCCCTTTCGCATTTTGCCCGTATCAGGTCAACTTTTTCACCAAGGGCGACACCCAGGTTATCCCTCGTCACTCGATCAACAAGGATCAAGGATTTGCCTCGATCATCCACTTCGCAGGGCAAGACCCGTACCGGATACGAACGTTTCCCTTCGATCAGCACCAGGTCGCCTTCGGAAAACCCGTAAAATGCCATGTCCTTCGGATCGATCCTGGCAATCCCCCGATCTACATCACCCGCGTGAGCTTCCCTGACGATCAGCATGATGGGTTCAACCTGCCTTCCCGTGAAATTGCAAAGGGCTCCCTGCCGCCCTTCAATGGCGCCGGGGAGCCCTCCAGAAGCTCGATTCCCGTTTTCAGGCGGAGACGGAAACGGCTTCCACGCGCCCGGGATACGCTTCAAGGCCCGCCTTCAGGATGTCCATCGCGCGGGCGAGGTCCTTCTCCTTCAGGACGTAGGCCAGCCGCACTTCATCCCGTCCAAGTCCCGGAGTCGCGTAAAAGCCTTCCGCCGGGGCCATCATGACCGTTTCCCCGTCCACATCGAAATCCTTCAGCATCCAGATGACGAATTTTTCCGCGTTGTCGACCGGAAGCTTAACCACCACATAGAAAGCTCCCTTCGGTTCTTCGCAGATGACACCGGGCATTTCCTTCAGTGCCTTGTATAGGATGTTCCTCCGGCGCGTGTATTCCTCGTTGACCTCCTTTAGGTAGGACATAGGAGTCTTGTACAGTTCCGCAGCCCCGACCTGTTCGAGGGTTGGGACACAAAGCCTCCCCTGGGCAAGCTTCATGACCTGCGACATGAGCTCCGCGTTCTTCGAGGAAATGCAGCCGATCCTGGCTCCGCAGGCGCTGTACCGCTTCGAAACGGAATCGACCAGGATCACCCGGTCTTCGATTTCCTTGATCGTCCCGAAACTCGTGTACTTCAGCCCATCGTACACGAACTCCCTGTAAACCTCATCGGAGATGATGAAGAGGTCTCGTTTCCTGGCGATCTCCGCGAGCATCTGGATCTCCTGGTCGGTGTAGACAACCCCCGTCGGATTTCCGGGGTTCGAGATGAGGATCGCCTTCGTGTTCGGGCCGACCAACTTTTCGATCTCTGCCGCGGCCGGAAGATGGAACCCGCATTCCGCCTTGGTCGTGATGGGCTTGATGGAAACGTTGACGGCCTGGCCGAACCCATTGTAGTTCGTATAGAACGGTTCAGGAACCAGGATTTCGTCTCCGGGATCACAGAGGGCAATCATGGCAAACATCAACGCTTCGCTGCCGCCGTTCGTGATGATGATGTGCTCGCGCCCGTATTCGATCCCGTAACCCTCGTAATACTTTCGGATCGCGTCGATCAGTTCGTTGCTCCCTGCCGAGGTGGAATAGGCCAAAACGTCTTCCCTAAAGTTGCGGATGGCCTCGAAGAAACCCGCCGGCGTGACGATGTCGGGTTGGCCTATGTTCAGGTGGTAGACCTTTTTCCCTTTCGCTTTGGCTTCGTTCGCATAGGGGACAAGTTTCCTGATCGGGGATGCTTGCATACCCGTGATCCGTTTTGAAAACTTCATTCTTCAACACGCTCCTTCTTTTTCGGCTTCATCTTGTAAACCATTTCAGACATAGACCCTTGGTACCCTTCTCGAGAACATCCCGGGGATCTCGTAGTTGATCGTACCCAGCCTTGCCGCGACTTCGTCGACGGTGATCGTTTCCCCCCCCTGGGAACCGATCAGGACGACTTCATCCCCCACCTGCGCTTCCGGGATATGGTTGACGTTGATCATGCACTGGTCCATGCAGATGCTTCCAACAACGGGAGCCCTGCGACCCCGAACGAGGACCTCCGCCTTGAAGTTCAGCAGCCGTGTCCACCCGTCATTGTACCCCAGCGGAAGGGCAGCGATTCTCTCCTCTCCCCGGGTCATGTACCGAAGTCCATAACTGATCCCGCTGCCTGCGGGGAGAGTCCTCAAGCACGCGATCGCCGTCTTCACCTCGAAGACCGGTTTCAGCTCGACACTTCTTCGGACGGCGGCGGAAGGCCACATCCCGTAAAGGATCACTCCCGGGCGAACCGCGTCAAGGTGCATCTCCGGAAGGGACAGCGTCGCTGCGCTATTGCAGGCATGGCGGATCCGAACCCCCACGTTTCGCGATCGCAGGAGTTCCAGGACATCTCCAAAGCGGCGGAATTGCCACCGCGTATAGTCAAGGTTAATTTCGTCCGCAGTTGCGAAATGAGTAAAAACCCCTTCGACCTCCAGTCCGGGCAGGGCAAGGATTTCGTTCAGGACGGAGGGAAGCTGGTCAGGGAGGAAGCCGATCCTTCCCATCCCGGTGTCGATCTTCAGGTGGACGCGGGCAGGTTTCCCCTGCCGGACTGCAGCCTCGCTCATGGCCCGTGCAAAGTCCAAATCCGTGCAGGCTGCAGCGATATCCTGCCGGACCATCTCAAAGGCGGCACAGGGAGCGGAGGCCCCAAGCACGAGGATCGGTTCACCAAAACCGTTTTCCCGAAGCTCAATCGCCTCTTCCGGGATTGCCACGGCAAAGCGCTGTGCGCCCCCATCCCGAAAGGCCCTTGCAGCCTGGATCATCCCTGTCCCGTATCCATTCGCCTTCACGACAGCAATCGGCTGGACTCTGGGGCCAACCCACTCCCGGACCGCCGCAAAATTCGATTTCAGGTTTTCGAGCGAAACTTCCATTCGTGTCGGACGAAATTGCACAAACATTCGCCTCCTCATGAGGAAGGCGGGGCAGGTCACGCCCGCCCCGCCGGAACCGGGCCTTGATCGGCCCGGAAATTTCTCGAACTAGATTTTCAAGGCCCCGGAACGCCGCTTTTCGTCGAAATCCTTGACGAGTTTTTTCAGGGTTCCCGACAGAAGCAGCAGCGCGATGAGGTTGGGAATCGCCATCAGACCGTTCAGGGTATCGGCAAGATCCCAAAGGTTCGTCAGGAAGGCCGCCCCGCCGCCGAGAGCTTCCCCGGAGGCGCCGAGTATGACAAAGAGGATCCAAAGGACCTTCATGACCGGGATGAATTTCACGCCGAAAACGTAGACCGCAGCCGTCTCTCCGTACCAGTACCAGCCCAGGATCGTCGAGAAGGCAAAAAGCGCCAGGCCGACAGAGAGGATCATCGTCCCCGTGCCCCCCAGGACGGTCTGGAAGGCCGACAGGGAAAGTTTCGCTCCGGTCAGTTCAGGCTGCCCGGTCAGGACACCGCTCGTCAGGATGGCCAGTGCAGTCAGAGAGCAGATCACGATCGTGTCGGTGAAAACCTCGAAAAGCCCATACATCCCCTGGCGCATCGGGTGGTCGACAACGGCCGTCGCATGAACCATCGGGGCGGAACCAAGACCGGCCTCGTTGGAGAAGACACCCCGTGCAATTCCCTTCGTCAGTGCGATCTTGACCGACCAGCCTGCCAACGCCCCGGGTAGCGCCATCGGGTCCGAGAAAGCGTATTTCACCGCATTGCCGAGCGCCATCGGAATGGCGCTGGCGTGGGTGAAGACGACGATGATCCCGCCGACGATGTAGAAGATTGCCATGAACGGAACGAGGTAGGTGGTGACCTCGGAGATCCTCTTCAGTCCACCGACGATGACGAGACCCGTCAGGACGGCGACGATGATACCGGTATACATGTTGGGGATGCCGAAACCGAGGTTGAAGCCCTCAGCCGTGGAGTTCGCCTGGACGGCGCAGCCGATGCCGAAGGATGCAAGGAAAGCAAATAGGGCGAAGAGCCACGCCAGCCATTTCTGCCCGGTCCCCTTCTCCAGAATGTACATGGTGCCGCCGCGCCAGTTGCCGGTGGGGTCTTTTTCCCTGTAGTGGACGGCCAGGGCGACCTCGCACATCTTGGTGGTCATACCGAACACCGCAGAGACCAGCATCCAGAACAAAGCACCGGGACCGCCGAGGTGCAGGGCCGTCGCAACCCCCGCGATGTTCCCGGTGCCGACGGTCGAGGCCAAGGCCGTGGAGAGGGCGGCAAAGGAAGAAATCGTTCCTTCGCCTTCTTTCTTTTTGCCCAGGTTCCCGAACACTTCCTTGAACATCAGGAAGAAATACCGAAGCTGCGGGAGTCCCAGGATAAGAGTCAGGTAAACCCCCGTACCGACGAGCAATGTGAGCATCCAGGGACCCCATACGATACCATTGATTACGCCGTTGATTTTCATAATTGCTTCCATAACCTCAATCCTCCTCCTTCTCAGGCTAATTCCCTTCGATCGTTGCCTTGGAACAAGGACTCCGCAAACCGTGCCCCTATTTCAGGCCTGAAAAAAATCCCCCCCTTCGAAAAAATCGGATATCGTATATTTAATATTTTCACGATTATAACATGGTCGGTGCCCGCCGAGAAGTTCTCGGCAAACACCGACCCAGACGTTAAAGGTATCCTGACTTTTTCAGGCATTGTTCCGCCTTTTCCAGATTTTTCGAAGAAATCTTGATCACCGGCCCCGTGCATCCCATCGCGGACTCCGCGTAGATCGCCGCTTTCCAGAGTTCCCGGACCGCTTCCTCAATGTTGAGCACGTCGATTCCGTGAATTTCTTCGTCGGTTGGTTCGGCGGCGGGGCATAGGACGTCTTCCTCACCGGCAACGGGCTTCTTTCGCATTCCAAGAAGGACGGATTCAAGGCCTGCTTCTTTTGCCATCCTCAATTCTTCCTGGACCACGGACGGCAGGGCTGCAGCGGCAACTGCCGCAGTGTAAGCCAGGGCCTTCGCGATCACGGGGGCGCCGGATGCACGGGAAATGATGGAGATGACGTGCGGCCATCCTTGCCCAACGGAGGGACCGTATCCCCAACCGGTGGACTCGTACCCTCCTCCGGTGGTGAAGGAGGAAAAGAGTTTCATCAGGACGTTCCCGGTCAGGGTGTCCGTTACACAGACATCGACTGCACCCGCCAGGAGGTCGTTCCCTCTCAGGATCGCGCCTCCGTCCTTGCGGACGCTCTCGCCGTAGGTCACCTTGTATCCCTTGTCCCGAAGCTGGGACAGGGCACGGAAGACCGTCTGGGCTCCTTCAACGTTCAGGATGCCGACTGTCGGATTTTCCTTGCCGAGAGCTTTCGCGACTGCGATGCCGAAGACCGCGTTCAACACCATCGCTTCCGTTCTCTGCGGTGAACTCGATCCTGTCGTTGAAGCGATCAGCATGTCTTTCCCCCTGCCCGGCGTGACAACACGGCCGATTGTCGTAACCCCCAGGGGAAAGGGATAGTGCAGGGCTACCGCTCCATCGATCCGCTTCTCCTTCAGGGCCTTTTCCATGGCCTCGGAGATCCTGGCCTCGCAATCGGTTTCTTCGGTCTCGATCCACTCCAGGTCTTCATATCCAGGAGTTCTGGGGCCGATCATGACGACCGAAAGGCCAGGGGTCTCCCGTTGGGCAAGCCGGGCGCCGGAAGCCATTTCTTCGGGTCCCAGCTCGCTCCCCCTAGCCATGAGACCGACTCGCCTGCGCGGTCCCCCGGACTTCGCCGCCTCGACGATCTCGGAAAGGATTTCGCCAACGGTGCGTTTCAATTCCGTCAAGGGGATCCCCCCTATTCCGCCTTCAGGGACGAAGCGATTTCGGACAGGGCTTCAAGCAGGAGTTGCTTGATGTCGTCCTTCGATACGACCTGCATCGGTTTGACCGGTTCTGGCGGTTCGATGAAAAAGGATGCCCCGTCAGAAAGGTTCGTCATTCTGGCCAAAAAAAGGCTCCCTTTTCCGATCACCAGGGCACGCCGGATCGTTCCCGACTTGATCCACTCGCAGGAGTGGCCGACAAAGGGGACTCCCGAGGGAATGTGCCCCTGGGTGTGGACGAACCCCGGAATTCCCTTCTGCTTTACAAATTCCGGGATCTGGCTTTTTTCAAGCTGCCCCTTCATCACCGCAAGCGCACCGATCATCTTGAAATTGGCGTTCGGCACATCCCCGGCACCCGCCGGCAGGGTAATCTCGGGATTCTGCAGTTCCGCCGCGTACTTGTCCACGTCGTTGAAACTCAATCCGAGCTTTTGCAATGGTTCCCAGACAAGGGCACTCGTGATCGCCTGGGGAGACGCACCGGCACCGACGGTGTGTTTGCCGAGGGCGTCAAGGCGGATAACCGGGGAAACCCCATCTTCTTCTCCGAGAAGGATCGCAAAATTCCCAAGGCAATCCTCCAATGCAGGAAGACCTTTCTTGACGTGGTCTCGGCTGTTCATGAACAGTTTCGGAACCGCCCCGCCGGCAAGGACGACGCAGTTCTTCCTCGCTTTGGCGGCGACCTGGCTTGCAGCCGCGATGACGGCGTTGACCGGGCCGGCACAGAATCCCCGGACATCGCATCCGCTGGCATTCACGCAACCCGCGATTTCCGCGACCGCTTTGGCGAAGTTGCCCCCTCCCCGCTGGTTCATGTCGCCGGCTGCTTCTTCGGAACACTCGATTACGAAATCGACTTCCTCCGGCTTCATTCCCGTATTCCGGAAAAGGTGAAGGAGGGCAAGGACCCCACCTGCCTTGCAGGCTACGTTCTCGAGCAGAACGTAGGCTTCAAGGCACTCGTCGATCTCGTGTCCCTTTCTTGAACACCCCACGACCTTGCCCTCAAAATACAGAGGCAAAGCCTCTTTCTCCGTCACTTCACTCTCGATTTCCGAAAGAGGGTGTCCCTTTTCCAGGCGCCCGAGAAGAGATTCGGGGATAACCGGGTTGTTTCGCAATTTTTCCGCCACCACGGCCGAGAATTTTTCCTCGAGCCAGATGATATCGAACACGTCGCTGATGTCCATCAGACCAAGGAACTCGTCTTCCGGCATAATTTCCCCGAAACGCCCGTACCGGGTCGGCTGGGCTGCGGGATTCTCAATCCAGGGTTGCGGATGCCGTTCCAGCTCGTCCAGGTCCATCGCCCCGATGTAGGCAAGGTTCGGGGCATAGGCGGCTGCCTTGTCGTACGACTGCAAATGGCCAAGAAGTTCCTGGAGAAATTCTGAATTTCCCTTCGTTTTCCTCTCCACGTAGGGTGTGTTCCCATAGTGGAAGCTCATTTCCGGAACGTGGTTGAGACAGTAGGATGTGCCTTTGACCGCAACTTTCATGAATGCAGAGTCCTCCTTCAAAAAAGGCCCAGCGGAACGGTTCCGCTGGGCCTCCGAATCACCTTCAATCGGTAAATACCGTCTGTTCGTGGACCTCGGTGCCCAGGGCCTTCAAAGCTTTTAGGACGAGGTTCCGGCGGATCTGCAGCTCTTCCTCGTGCGTACGCGTTGGATCACCCAGCGGGTGAGGGATCGCAACGGCCGGCACGATCCTGTTGGCCCCGACCGTCTGGGAAATCGGCACGATCGTGCAGACGTGAACGACAGGAATCCCTCCCCTTTCGATTTCCTTCACGAGCGTTGCACCGCAACGCGTGCAGGTTCCTCAGGTGGAGGTGACGATGACCGCGTCAACGCCGTCCTTCTTCAGTTTTCCGACGATCTCTTCGCCGAAGCGTTTCGTGTTTCCGACGGAGGTCCCATTTCCGACCGTCGAGTAGTACTTTTCGTGAAGCTTCCTGAAAACGCCCTCTTTTTCCAGCTCGCGCATGACGTCGACAGGAAGGACCCGGTTCGGGTCCTTGTTCGCGTACGTCGGGTCATATCCTCCATGGGCGGTTTCATAGTGGTCTGCGTCGGCGGTCATCACGCCGACAAGGGAATATTCCCCGTAATGCGTTGCACTGGAGGCCTCGATATGGTCCGGGTTCCCCTTGGGAACGATCCCACCGGACGTCACGAGGGCAACGACCGCGTTTTTCATGTCGCGCACGGGCGGGTTCGGAGCCACACGGTCAAAGACGGGCATCGGGTATTCGGTCTTGAACGGTTCTCCGCGGAGCTTCTTCGCGAGCATCTCTGCGGCACGTTCCCCTCCGACCTTGTCCAGGAAAACGTTCTTCCTGAGCCCGCGCTCGATGTATCCTTCCTCTTCCGGGGTACCGATCTTCTCGCCGTCCAGCAACTTCAGGACGAGTGAAGCCATCCCCTGTACCGCTGCTCCCATTCCTCGCGCGCTGTCGGACGTCCGGACGATATAGGCACTCTTCCGGTAAAGCTCCACTCCCGGGTTTTCCGGGTACATCCCGCCGACGACGGGGATCTGGAGCTCCTTTGCAACCAGGTCCAGGACCGCTCCGCTGGCGGTTCCGTACCGTCCCGCGTTGAAAGCGGGCCCTGCGACCACGGCATCAGGAGAGAATTTCCTGATCATTTCCAGGATCTCGGCGGAGGCCTTGGCCATGTTTTCCGCGAAGTAACTGTCCCCGCAGATGACCGTTCCGACGATCTCCGCACGCCCCTTCAGGGCCGCGTTGAGCGCCTGCCCCGGACCCACGACACCGTCCCTTGCTTCCGGTTTGTAGTCCGCCTTTTCCTCGCCGCCGATCCCGGCAAAAAACTGGTTGATGTAATGCACGATTCGGTAGGACAACCTTTTCCCCTCCCTTCTCCGGACGGTCTAGAGCGCATACTTGCTGTACTGTTCCCGCATCCCTGCAACTGCTTTCCCCAGAGCCTCGGTATCCAGGACCATTTCCATCATGCCGATCTGTTCTTCCCAGAGAGCCGGATCGGCCTCTTGCCGGATCGTGTCTTCGAAAACATGGTAAACAGCGAGTCCCAACGGGACTCCAGCCAGGGGACCTGCGTAGGTCGGATCGCCGTTCGTGACCGTCTCAGCGTAGATCTCAGCCCCTTCTGCATCAGAGGAACCGAGGATCACGACGACATTCTCCGCTCCAAACTTTTCAGCAGCGTCCTTGACACGCTGCTGGTTCTGCAGGTCCATGGCACCGGCGGCGGTTCAGACGAAGCATTCCGTCACCGAAAAAACGATATCGGCCCCCGAATTTTTCAGGCAGGCTTCCATCGCCGGTCCAGGAACCCCGTCCCGTTCGCCAAGCAGGACGACTTTCTTTCCAGCCAGCTTTCCCATGGATTTCACCTCCTCTTTTTTTTGATCAGCCTAGCTAGATCGTGATTGCGCTGATTCGCGTAAAGCCGAGTTCGCTCGTAGATCCGGTGATCGCCTGGAGTTCGACTTCGATGGAACCATCCGGGCGAAGGGATCCCTGGAAGCCCCCCGCGATCACATCCGCGTAGTTCGGGTACCCGATGACTTTTTCCATGGCCGGAAGGACGATGATCTCGTTTGCGTTCCCTGCCGTTACGACCGTATCCGCTTCCTTCGCGGCATCCGCGAGGGACTGGCTTGCCCCGTCCCTGCCCGCATACTCGTCCGTGACCAGGACCGTTTTGATCCCGGCGTTTTCTGCCTTCCTGCAGTTCATGATGAGATCGGCATCTGGATTTCCGAATCCCTCTTCGGAAATGAGAAGGCCCTCCACACCCAAAGTCTGGGCCAATTTCACCGCATAGGAGGAACTCCGTTTCTTATCCGCCAGGGTGACGTTCTCGTTGGTGATGATCACCCCGACGAAGTTGTAGTCCTTCCCATGCCTTGCAGCCATTGCCTTGATGATCGGGTTGTTGAGGTGGTAGTAGGTGCTGTTTTTGTCGCAGGCGGAAACGCAGTTCCCGGAAACGATGGCTCCGTCGAACACTTCCGTGTAGTTGATCAGCGTCGGCAGAATCCTCTTCGCATCGACCCCGTAGACATAGGTGTCGTGGAGAAGTCCCTGCGACTGGAGCATGTACAGGTAAGCCACCTTCGGCAATCCGGGATATTCGGTCATCGCCTCGTTCAAGGGCTTCGCCTCGTAGGATTCGACCGTATCGGGAGTCGCTCCGACGGCGGATTTGGCAAGATATTCTGCGACCTTGAGGCCGGCAATCCGCAGGGAAGCCTCGTAATCGTGCCTTTCCAACCCTTCGACCGGATCCACGACAAGGACCAGGTTGCACGTGTGGGCAAAAGGCGTATACTCGGCCGCCGGCCCGGACATGTCGATGATCCCTTCCTGGAACCCGACCACCTTTCCGCAGGTGACGACCGCAGCTCCCTCCAGGACCAGCGTCTTCCCGTAACCGACCGTTTCCACGTCGTTAATCATGCCGGGGAAGATCCCGTTCTTTCCTTCCAGCTTGCAGCGAGGTTCGATGACGTCCTTCACGGGGATGATCCTCGTCTTCTCCCCCGGAAGGGCAAGATCGGCATCAACCTTCAGGAAATTCGGGTCCGAACGGACCAGCCCAAGGACTTCGTCCCGGCAGACGGTAAGGATTCCATCCTTTACCCCCGTCTTTTCTCCCCAGGCCAGGCCTTTGATGCACAGCTTGTGAAGTTCAAGCTTCACTTCTCTTACCCCCTTCCCCATCTCGACCTTTAGGCGAGCAGCGCCTCGGTTTTCTGGCGAATCCCCTCGATCGTCACATCCCCTCCGCTTAGACGGTCTTTCAGCTCACCGCCCTTGTAAAAAAGGAACGTCGGGACACCCATGACCTTCAAGGAGATCACCAGCCGCCTGTTTTCCGCAACGTTCAATTTGCAGAAGCGCACTTTTCCTTCGAACTCCCGGGCCAGTTCCTCGACCTGCGGCAAAAGCGCCAGGCAAGGACCGCACTTGGGGCCCCACAGGTCCACCACCACCGGCAGTTCGCTTTGAAGCACCTGTGTATCGAAATTATCCTTGTCAAGTTCCACCATCCGAATTCACCTCCCCTCTACAGCTGATTTCCAAAACGATTCATTGAGGCCGCTATTGACTTTCAACCGGGAACCTGAAGCCGTATTGCCGAAGGCTTTCCTGCATCAGGTCGAAGTCGATCATCGCATAGTCCTTCTCGACGGTTTCGCGAAGTTGACCGGGTAGTGCCCAACGACCTTCATATTTTCTAAAAACCGAAATGGCGTCTTCGATCAGGGTAACGGAATCCAGGTCGACTCCAGAACCTTTCTGAGGGACAGACAGGACAAGTGTTCGAAAGGGCTGCTGGTTGGGAAGGAAGTTGCCGTAAAGTGGATGTGTCAGGAGGCGAGAACCCTGGTGAATCAAATCGCGAGCGGCAACCAGCACCTCCCAGGCGCTGGAAAGGGGAGCTCAGAGGTTGTGAAGCTTGGTTGAAATGAGGGGGTTATTCGTAAGCACGATATAAGGCACGCCTGCTCCTTCCTTCCTTTCGTTGAAGGATCGAATATGGGATCAGTCAAGCATGACCTCTTCCCTGTCGGCAGGCGCTCGCCCACTCCAGAGCCCCGTCCAGCCGCAATCCTTAAGCCTGAGAGTTTCAAGCGGCAACTTGCCCGCTTTTGCCCCTTCGGCGCCCCATCGTTAAAGGGTCTCTCTTGCGACTTTCATCCGGATTCTTACAGTTTGGTGATTGCTCCCTATCTGGCACCTGTATTAGGATGGTGCCATGGAGCTCAAAGCCTATGAATACTTAATTCGTAGCGAGTCCGCAGCGAGAAAATACC
>JALHIN010000058.1:0-4811 GCA_022839995.1 Synergistota bacterium | reverse complement strand
TGAAGGCATAAAAAAAGATCCCTGGCGGCGACCTACTCTCCCACAGATAGCCTCTGCAGTACCATGGGCGCTGGAGGGCTTAACGTCCGGGTTCGGCATGGAACCGGGTGTGGCCCCTCCGCTGTGACCACCAGAGATCTCAAATCTACTCTTTCGCACAACAACACAGAAATGAGGGAAGAAATTCAAGGGAAAATGAGAATAAGGCCTCGGCGTATTAGTACCGGTCAGCTCAAAGCCTCTCAGCTCGTACACTTCCGGCCTATCAATCCTGTCATCTTCAGGACGCCTTACTTCCCTATCGGAATGGGGTATCTCATCTTGGAGGCGGCTTCCCGCTTAGATGCCTTCAGCGGTTATCCGACCCGAACATAGCTACCCGGCTTATGCAGCGGGCGCTACAACCGGTACACCAGAGGTTCGTCCACTTCGGTCCTCTAAACCCAGCTCACGTACCGCTTTAATGGGCGAACAGACCAACCCTTGGGACCTGCTTCAGCCCCAGGATGCGACGAGCCGACATCGAGGTGCCAAACCCTGCCGTCGATAGGAACTCTCGGGCAGGATCAGCCTGTTATCCCCGGGGTAGCTTTTATCCGTTGAGCGACGGCCCTTCCACTCGGTACCGCCGGATCACTAAGACCAACTTTCGTTCCTGTTCGAAACGTCTCTCTCACAGTCAAGCCACCTTATACCTTTGCGCTCTCTATGGGCGGTTTCCATACGCCCTGAGGTGACCTTTGCGCGCCTCCGTTACTCTTTAGGAGGCGACCGCCCCAGTCAAACTGCCCACCTGACACTGTCCTGCCAGCCGATTCAGACTAAACAGTTAGAACTTCAGCATGTCAAGGGTGGTATCCCAACAGCGGCTCCCGCAAAGCTGACGCCCTGCGTTCTATGCCTCCCACCTATCCTGTACATGACAGACCAAAATCCAATATCAGGCTACAGTAAAGCTCCACGGGGTCTTCCCGTCCCACCACAGGTACACCATTCGTGCAGGTCGGAACTTACCCGACAAGGAATTTCGCTACCTTAGGACCGTTATAGTTACGGCCGCCGTTTACTGGGGCTTCATTTCAAAGCGTCGCTTGCGCTAACCTCTCCATTTAACCTTCCAGCACCGGGCAGGTGTCAGTCCCTATACTTCGGCTTACGCCTTATGCAGAGACCTGTGTTTTTAGTAAACAGTCGCCTGAGCCTGGTTTCTGCGACCACCCTTAGCTCCATATGATTTACACTTCACCAGAGTGGCACCCCTTCTCCCTAGGTTACGGGGTCAACTTGCAGAGTTCCTTAACGAGGGTTTTCCCGCTCACCTGAGCCTTCTCAGCTAGCCCACCTGCGTCGGTTTCGGGTACGGGCAGCCTATACCTCCCTAGAGGCTTTTCTCGACAGCCGAGCTTCAATGACTTCGATCCCGTGGGATCTCCCCATCAGACCTCAGAAATAGCGCCTCGGATTTGCCTGAAGCGCCTTCCTACATCCTTGGACCGGGTATTCCATCACCCGGAGCACCTAGCTTTCTGTGTCACCCCTTCAGTTATAACGGCATAGGCCGGGGCAGGAATGTCTACCTGCTGTCCATCGACTACGCTCTTCAGCCTCGTCTTAGGTCCCGCCTAACCCTGGGAGGATGAACCTTCCCCAGGAAACCTTGGGCTTTCGGTGAGTACGTTTCTCACGCACTTCGCGTTACTCATGCCGACATTCTCACTTCCATACAGTCCACGCGACCTCGCGGTTCGGCTTCACCCCGTATGGAACGCTCCCCTACCGATATATACTCACTAGCACATATCCCGCAGCTTCGGCAGTATGCTTAGCCCCCTACATTTTCGGCGCAAAAGTCCTCGACCAGTGAGCTGTTACGCACTCTTTAAAGGGTGGCTGCTTCTAAGCCAACCTCCTGGCTGTCCAGGCACTCTCACATCCTTGCCACACTTAGCATACACTTAGGGACCTTAGCTGACGGTCTGGGCTGTTTCCCTCACGACCACGGACCTTCTCACCCGTAGTCTCACTCCCGCAATACAGATATGGTATTCGAAGTTTGGTTGAATTTGGTAGGACCCCAGTCCCCCGCATCCATCCAGAGCTCTACCCCCATATCTGAACTCGCAAGGCTGCACCTCAATGCATATCGGGGAGAACCAGCTATCACCGCACTCGATTAGCTTTTCACTCCGATCCACAGCTCATCCAAATCTTTTTCAACAGATACTGGTTCGGTCCTCCATCCGGCTTCACCCGGACTTCAACCTGGCCATGGATAGATCGTACGGCTTCGGGTCTATTAAACGAAACTAACGCCCTATTAAGACTCGGTTTCCCTACGGCTACAGTGCTAACGCACCTTAACCTCGCTACGTCTAATAACTCGTCGGCTCATTTTACAAAAGGCACACCGTCACGCTCATAACATCGCTGCCACTCGCGCTCCGATTGCTTGTAGGCACACGGGTTCAGGTCTATTTCACTCCCCGCCAGGGGTGCTTTTCACCTTTCCCTCTCGGTACTGATTCTCTATCGGTCACCAGCAGTATTTAGCCTTGGATGATGGTCCACCCTGATTCAACCGGAATTCCACGTGCTCCGGCCTACTCGGGAGATCCTCTCAGAGGTCGTTACCTGTCGCCTACTGGGCTATCACCTTCTATGGCCTGCTTTCCCAACACAGTTCGGCTAGATAACAACTTTGTAACTCCAACGTCAGCCTGCGGGCTGACATGAGGATTCCCACAACCCCGACAACACAACGACCGCAGCCTTACATGCCATCGGTTTAGGCTATTCCCCTTTCGCTCACCACTACTCAGGGAATCTCTTCGATTTCTCTTCCTCCGGCTACTGAGATGTTTCACTTCGCCGGGTTCCATCCACTTATGGACGCCTGGATTCCTCCAGGCAGGTTGCCCCATTCGGACATCCGCGGGTCAAAGGCCGCTTGCGCCTATCCGCAGCTTTTCGCAGCTTGCCACGTCCTTCGTCGGCTGCTGGTGCCAAGGCATTCACCGTATGCCCTTTATACCTTATTCTACTTACTTTCCCTCGATTACTTCCCTCTATTCCTATGTCAAGGTGCAAAAGCGAAACTATATAACATGCACATATAAGTGACTACAAATGGTGGAGATGATCGGATTTGAACCGACGACTTCCTGCGTGCAAGGCAGGCGCTCTCCCACTGAGCTACATCCCCATAAAAATGGTGGGCCGAAGAGGAGTCGAACCTCTGACCTCACGGTTATCAGCCGTGTGCTCTAACCAACTGAGCTATCGGCCCATCACAAGATGGAAAAACAGTGCGCAAACTAAAGCATAGCATAGCTTTATCTAAAAAGCTATTATTTCTCCTTAGAAAGGAGGTGATCCAGCCGCACCTTCCGGTACGGCTACCTTGTTACGACTTCACCCCCCTCACCAGACACACCTTAGACGGATCCTTCCTCGAAAGGTTAAGCCTCCGGCTTCGGGTGCACCCAACTCGGGTGGTGTGACGGGCGGTGTGTACAAGGCCCGGGAACGTATTCACCGCGGCTTGGCTGATCCGCGATTACTAGCGATTCCTCCTTCATGCAGTCGAGTTGCAGACTGCAATCCGAACTGAGACCGACTTTGTGGGATCCGCATACCTTCGCAGGCTAGCTTCCCGCTGTATCGGCCATTGTAGCACGTGTGTCGCCCTAGGCATAAGGGCCATGATGACTTGACGTCATCCCCACCTTCCTCCAGCTTGTCGCTGGCAGTCCATCCAGAGTCCCCGACTTCACTCGATGGTAACTGGATGCAGGGGTTGCGCTCGTTGCGGGACTTAACCCAACATCTCACGACACGAGCTGACGACAGCCATGCAGCACCTGTGTACGCTCCTTGCCCGAAGGCTAGGTCCTTCTCCTTTCAGATCCGTACCAGTGCTCCACCGCTTGTGCGGGCCCCCGTCAATTCCTTTGAGTTTCAATCTTGCGACCGTACTCCCCAGGCGGAATGCTTATCGCGTTAACTCCGGCACGGATGCCTCTCGACACCCACACCTAGCATTCATCGTTTACGGCCAGGACTACCGGGGTATCTAATCCCGTTCGCTCCCCTGGCTTTCGCGCCTCAGCGTCAGTTGCTGGCCAGTAAGCCGCCTTCGCCACTGGTGTTCTTCCCGATATCTACGCATTTCACCGCTACACCGGGAATTCCGCCTACCTCTCCAGCACTCTAGATACCCAGTTTCAACCGCATCCATGAGTTGAGCCCATGACTTTAACAGCTGACTTAAATATCCGCCTGCGCGCCCTTTACGCCCAGTAATTCCGGACAACGCTCGTCCCCTACGTATTACCGCGGCTGCTGGCACGTAGTTAGCCGGGACTTCCTCGTATGGTACCGTCACTTCCTTCTTCCACGCGGCGTCGCTGGGTCAGGCTTCCGCCCATTGCCCAATATTCCCCACTGCTGCCTCCCGTAGGAGTCTGGACCGTATCTCAGTTCCAGTGTGGCCGGTCGCCCTCTCAGGCCGGCTACCCGTCATCGCCTTGGTGAGCACTTACCTCACCAACTAGCTGATAGGACATGAGCCACTCCTTCAGCGGATCGCTCCTTTCACCTCTCGGCATATGGGGTATTAGCAGCCGTTTCCAACTGTTGTCCCCCTCTGAAGGGCAGGTTCTCATGCATTACTCACCCGTCCGCTACTAAACAAATATATCCACCACTCCGAAAAGTCGCTTCAATATCCGTCCCGTTCAACTTGCATGTGTTAAGCACGCCGCCAGCGTTCGTCCTGAGCCAGGATCAAACTCTCCATAAATTTCTTAAAT
>JALHIN010000035.1:0-19704 GCA_022839995.1 Synergistota bacterium | reverse complement strand
GCTCGTCATCATGGACGAGGACACCTGCATGGTGGACGTGGCCAAGTTCTTCCTCGAGTTCACCCAGCGGGAGTCCTGCGGCAAGTGCGTTCCCTGCCGAGAGGGAACCAAGAAGATGCTGGACATCCTGACACGAATTACAGAAGGCAAAGGAAAGCCGGGTGACATCGAGAAGCTCGAGTACCTGGGCACACAGGTCAAGGAAGCTTCCCTCTGCGGGCTGGGGCAGACGGCTCCGAATCCCGTCCTCACGACGATCCGCTATTTCCGCCACGAGTACGAGGCCCACATCAACGAGAAGAAGTGCCCGGCCGGAGCCTGTTCAGCGCTGACTAATTACGTCATCGATCCCGGCAAGTGCATCGGCTGCACCAAGTGCGCCCGGATCTGCCCAGTGGGGGCTATCACGGGCGAGATCAAGAAGGCCCATGTCATCGATACGGAAAAGTGCGTCAAGTGCGGCGCCTGCGCGGAGGCCTGCCCCGTGAAGGCCATCGCCCGGCGCTGACGAGGAGGTAGGGAAGAGATGCAAGGCATCGAAGCGATTATCAACGGCAAGAAGATCGTCGCCGAACCCGGGATGACGATCCTCCAGGCCGCACGCGCCAACGGGATCCACATTCCCACGCTTTGCGACCACCCGGTCCTGAAGCCTGTTGGAGCTTGCCGGGTCTGCCTGGTGGAAGTGGAAAAGAACCCCAAGCTTTTGACTTCCTGCTCGACCCCCCTGAACCCCGGGATGGTCATCCACACTCACTCGCCCCGCGTGCTGGAAGCCCGGCGCGCCGTGGTCGAGCTGCTGCTCGTCCGTCATCCGCTCGATTGCTTTTCCTGCCCGAGCAACGGGAAGTGCGAGCTGCAGGACGTGGCTTACGAGCTCGGCATCAAGGAATCCCGCTTCGCGGACGAGGGCGACACCTGCAGGAAGTATGCGCTGGAAGATGCCAACCCCTTCTACGTCCGTGACATGAACAAGTGCATCCTCTGCGGCCGCTGCATCCGGACCTGCGACAGCCTGGCCCAGTACCATGCCATCGACTTCCAGAACCGCGGGATCAAGACGATGGTCCAGCCTCCAGTCGGGAAGGACCTGGAGCACTCCGACTGCACCTTCTGCGGCCAGTGTGTCCAGATGTGCCCGGTAGGGGCCCTGGCCGAGAAGACGTCGATTGGCCAGGGGCGCCCGTGGGAAATGGAAAAGGTGAAGACGGTTTGCTCCTACTGCGGGGTGGGTTGCGAACTGGAAATCCACGTGAACAAAACGACCGGCCGTATCGCCAACGTGAAGACGGATTACGCCTCCACAACCTCGCTGAACGAGGGCCGGTGCTGCGTGAAGGGACGCTTCGCCTGGCAGTTCGTGCACAGCGACGACCGCCTCACGAAACCCCTCATCAAGGAGAACGGCACGTTCCGCGAAGCGAGCTGGGACGAGGCCCTGAACACGGTTGTAGGGCGCCTCGGCCACATCCGGGAAGAGTACGGACCGGACACGATCGGTTTCTTCTCCTCGGCCCGCTGCACCAACGAAGAGAACTTTCTGCTGCAGCGCCTGGCGAGGGAGGTGATCGGCACAAACAACGTCGACCACTGTGCCCATCTCTGACACAGCGCCACAGTGAAAGGTCTCGGTGAGACCTTGGGAAGCGGCGCCATGACCAACGATTTCAAATCCATCAAGCAGGCCGACGTGATGCTCGTCATCGGTTCCAACACGACGGAAGCCCACCCGGTCCTCGGTGCGATGATCAAGGAACGCAAGAAGAACGGAGCGAAACTCATCGTCTGCGATCCGCGGAAGATCGAGCTGGCGAAGTATGCCGACATCTACATTCGGCAGAAGAGCGGCTCGGACGTGGCCCTCGTCAACGGGATGATGCACGTCATCCTCAGGGACAACCTGCACAACGAAGCCTTCATCGCCGAGCGGGTCGAGAACTTCGAGGCACTGAAGGCAACGGTTGCCTCCTACACGCCCGCGAGGACCAGCGAAATCACGGGCGTCCCGGCTGAGTTGATCGAGCAGGCCGCACGGATTTACGCGACCGGCCCGAACTCGGCCATCTTCTACACCATGGGAATCACGCAGCACGTCACGGGAACGAACAACGTCCGGACCATGGCCAACCTTGCCCTCCTCTGCGGCATGTACGGCCGCCCCGGCACCGGTGTCAACCCATTGAGGGGACAGAACAACGTCCAGGGTGCCTGCGACATGGGTTGCCTGCCCGACGTGTTCACCGGGTACCAGAAGGTGGCCAATCCCGAAGTCCGGGAGAAGATGAAGGCTGCCTGGAACGGCGTCGAGATGCCCGCCGGGGCCGGCATGACCGTCGTGAAGATGATGGAAGCCGCCGGGAACGGGGACATCAAGGCCCTGTTCATCATGGGCGAGAACCCCATGGTGACGGATCCCGACTCCCACCACGTGCGTCACTCCCTGGAGAAATTGGACCTGCTGGTCGTCCAGGACATCTTCCTCACCGAAACGGCCCAGCTGGCCGACGTGGTCCTTCCTGCCGCCTGCTGGGGCGAGAAGGACGGCACGTTCACGAACACCTGCCGGGCGGTCCAGAGGGTTCGCAAGGCCGTATCTGCGCCGGGTGAAGCCCGCGCCGACTGGGAGATCCTCACTTCGATCGCCCAGCGGATGGGTGCCCCGTGGACCTTCAGGAGCGCTTCGGAAGTGTTCGATGCCATCACCCAGGTGACCCCGAGCTACGCGGGAATGAGTTACGCCCGCCTGGAAGAAGGTCCTCTTGCCTGGCCGTGCCCCACGCCGGATCACCCGGGGACCCCGATTCTCCATACGACGAAGTTCTCGCGCCCCAACGGCAAGGCGTCCTTCTCCCCGTGCGAGTGGAAGGCGCCCCACGAGTGGCCTGACGAGGAATACCCCTTCCTGGCCACCACCGGCCGGTTGCTTTACCACTACCATTCCGGCAGCATGACCCGGAGGAGCGCTCCCGGTGAGTTCGTGAAGGAACTCTACGTGGAAGTCCATCCGAAGGATGCGGCACGGATGAACCTGTCCGAGGGCGACATGGTCCGGGTGACCTCCCGCCGGGGCTCGGTCGAGGGCAAGGCGAAGATCACCGATCGCGTTCCGCCCGAAATGGTGTTCCTGCCCTTCCATTTTGCTGAAGCTTCCGCGAACATCCTAACGGCGGCCGTCGTCGACCCGGATTCCGAGACGCCGGGCTTCAAGATCAGCGCCGTGAAGGTCGAAAAGGCCTAAAAACCGAGCCGTCAAACAGAACTGGCGGGACCGGGGGGATAGAAACACCCCCGGTCCCGCCCCTTGTAACAAAAAAACACAAGGAGGAGTGAAAGGACATGAACTTCAAGACACCCGTGGAACTGGCAAAGGCCGCCTGCGCCGCCGCCAAGGCCAAGAGCGCATGGACTGTTCCGCAGATGCTCATCATGGGAATCCTGGCCGGGGCCTACATCGCGTTCGGCGGTTTCCTCAACACCGTGGTTACGCAGGACCTGGCCAAGTTCGCCGGCGTCGGCGTGACGAAATTCCTGGGCGGCGCGGTCTTCTCCGTTGGCCTCATGCTCGTCGTCATCGCCGGCGGTGAGCTTTTCACCGGCAACTGCATGATGCCCCTCGGCGCCCTTTCCGGCTGTGCCCCGATGAGCGGCATCCTGCGCAACTGGTTCTGGGTTTACCTTGCCAACTTCGCCGGGTCGATCCTCGTCGCCGTCATCATCTATCTTTCCGGACTCGCCACAGGTCCTGTCGGTGCCAATGCCCTCAAGATCGCCGCGGCAAAGATGAGCCTTCCCATGGACCAGGCCTTCTTCCGGGGGATTCTCTGCAACTGGCTCGTCGTCCTGGCCGTGTGGATGAGCATGGCTGCCACCGACATCATCGGCAAGATTTTCGCGATCTTCTTCCCGATCATGGCTTTCGTCGCCTCCGGCTTCGAGCACAGCATCGCCAACATGTATTTCATGGCTATCGGGATCTTCGTCAGGGGCAACGAGGCCGTCGTGACGGCCGCCGAGCTGGATCCCGCAAAGCTTGCCGCGATCAACTGGGGCGGGTACCTTCATAACCTGGTTCCTGTCACAATCGGCAACATGGTGGGCGGCATCCTGTTCGTCGCGATCTTCTACTACCTGGTCTTCAAGCAGAATCTGGAAAAGATGGACTAGGGTGGACCCGAGAGGAAAAACCGAATCGATCGGCGGAAGCGGAATTCTTCCCGCTTCCGCCGTTATCCTGGGGGGCGGCCGTGGACGCCGGATGGGAGGCAACAAGCTTTTCCTGGCGACTGGAGAGATTCTACTGGTCGAACGAGTCCTTTCACGGGTCACGCCCTGGTTTTCGGAGGTGCTGATCGCCGTGGGGCCCGAAGACGAGGCGCCTCTCGGCATCCTCCTGGCACCGATCCGCGACCGGTGGCCGCTCCGGGTCGTCCTGGACGAGACACCAAGGCAAGGTCCGCTCGAGGGCCTTTCCGCGGCCCTGGGTTCCCTTCGGACGGACTGGGCCTTTGTCATCGGCTGCGACATGCCGTTTGTCCAGGAAGCCGTGATGCGTGTTCTTTGGAACGCAGCCACCCGGCAAAGCCAGGTCGTTTGCGCGCGGCTTGACGGTTTTCTCGAACCCCTGCATGCTTTTTACGCGGCTTCCTGTCTCCCGGCGATCAGGCGGGCTTTATCGAGAGGGGAGAGGAAGGTCAAGAGTTTTTACGACGAGGTGAACGTCACCGTCCTGGAGGAGGAAAATTTCCGGTTCCTGCCGGGATATCGGCGCTCCTTCGTTGGAGTGAACACGCCGGAAGATCTCGACCTCCTTTTAAACCCCCGGCTTTCCTAGGACTTCGGGTATCCGAGGATTCGCTCGGGGTAGGCGTAAACGTTCATCCGCCCTTCGCGAGCGAAACCGATGAGGGTGATCCCTCCGGCGAGCGCCGCATCCACTCCACCAGCCGTGGCAGCAGAAACGCTGGCCAGGAGGGGGATGCGTGCTCCGATCGCCTTGTAAACCATGTCCGCCGGCAATCTGCCCGAAACGGCCAGGTAGCAGCCGGCGAGGTCGAGTCCCTCAAGGAGTGCCCACCCCACGGCCTTGTCCACGGCGTTGTGCCTTCCCACGTCCTCGACCCGGAAACGGGTATGCCCCGAAACGGAACCCAGAACGGCCACGTGGACGCTTCCGGTCCTCCGGAAAAGAGGGGCCTCTGCCAGCTCCGCGATCGCCGCCCGGAGGGTTTCGAACGGCAGGCTCCATTCGACGGGCAGGGCTTCCGGCCAGTTCTCCCTGACCTGGGTTCCTTCGACCATGCGAGTTGAAGCAGTGTGGATCACCCTCGTTTTCAGGGGAATTCCCTCGCGGGCGACCCTCCGGACGACTCGGACCCTCCCCGGCTCGACGGCAACGCCGGCTACGTCCTCCATGGACAGGATCATCCTGCGGCAGGCCAGGTGCCCGAGGGCCCATTCCTTCTCGTGACCCGGCGTCAGGATGGCCGAAGCCTCTTCCAGGCCGTCCAGCTCCAGGGTCAGGTTCCGTTCTTCCAACATCTCGTCCTGCATCCGTTCGAAAGAGCCATCGGAGAAGGCCCGGATGATATCGACACGACGCACTGATTCTTCTTCCATTTAAACCTCCACCTTCTCTCCTGGTCTATTCTGCGGGATTTGCGCTATAATCATACCGGAAAGCCCCCTGCGGTGCCCGTGTTTGCTGGGTGAGTCTTGAGCCAACAGAAAGACATCAGGGAGCCGCGTCCGCTCCGGAGGAGAAGGCACTCTCGAGGTGTCATCGAATCAAAGGTTCGGCAGGTTCCCCCCCTCTCGAGGAGAGGGTCAAGGCTCTCGAAACACGACACTGCGGGGTTGTTTTTTTGTATTGCCCTGGAGGGATCCTCTTGAAGCCCATTCTTCCTCCCTTTTGGCACCCGGCTTTCGCCCGGGCTTTCATCCTCGATTGGGACGGAGTCCTTGCCGAAACCTCTCTCGATTTTTCCGATATCCGAAACCGCTACTTTGGCGGGAAACGAGTTCCCCTCCTGGAGGCCGGACGTCTCCTCCCCGAATCGATACGGGTTCAGCTGGAAAAGGACATTTATGACTTGGAAATGGAGGGCGCGGAAAAGGCCGAACCCGTCCCAGGGGCAGCAGAGCTTTTGGACTGGCTGGACGAAAGGGGGATCCCCTGGGCGGTCGTCTCGAGGAATTGCAGGGAATCCATCGAGTTGGCCGCAAGGCGAACCGGGATCCGCCTCCCCGCGGTGGTGCTGAGCCGGGACGAAGAACCGGTAAAACCGCATCCCGAAGCGCTGTGGAAGGCCGCTCGAATCCTGGGGGTCGAGAATTCCCGGTGCGTCATGGTGGGCGATTTCATCTACGATTTTGTCGGAGCCAGGCGGGCCGGCATGAGGGCGGTGCTGGTCCAGCGGGAGGAGCCCGGCTGGCAGGAATGGCTGGACGGAGCCTGTTCGACCGTCAAGGCCCTGTTGGAGGAACTAAAGTCTCCTTCTCCCTGGGTTCCATGGGAATACCGCTCCCTTGCCGAGAGGAAGGGGATCTCCTGGCTGGAAAAGGCTTGGGAACTGAAAGTTCAGGTTCCATCCCACTGCCCCGATTCCGCCTGGTTCGTCCATGAGGCCGCTTCTCTGGGAGTCGGTCACTTCCTGGTGGAACCGGGATTGAACCTCTCCGTGCCTTGCTGGAAAGCATCCCTCCCGCTAGGAAGGCATTGGCTCGGAGAGCCGCTGTGGTTAGCCCTCGGAGGCTTCCTCTCCGAACGGTACCCGATGACGGTGGTTTGCGAAGGAGTCGGGGGACTCGAGCTTCCCGAGGCAGAACTGGAATCCTCCATCGCGGAGGTTCTTCGGTAATGGAAGAAAACCTTCTCTGGAAGGACGAGCCACCCGGAGGGGAAGCGAAGCCGAAGGCCTGGGAGGTTCCGCTCCCCGAACGGATGCGGCCCCGAAACCTGGAAGAATTTGCCGGGCAAGACCACCTCTTGGGTCCCGAGGCCCCCTTGAGGCGAATGCTCGAAAAAGGCGCCGTTCCCAGCTGTATCCTATACGGCCCCCCTGGAGTGGGGAAAACGACGCTCGTTCGCCTGATGGCCGCCGTGACAGGTCGCCGCCTGCTGGAGATCAACGCCGTGACGGCCAAGGTCGCAGAATTGAGGGATCTTACCGCTGAAGCCCGCCGGGCCAAAACTGCAGCAGGCGGGAAGACCGCCCTAGCTTTCGTGGACGAAATCTACCACTTTAACCGCCAGCAGCAAAACGTCCTCCTTCCTGCCGTCGAGAAAGGTGACCTCATCCTGGTTGGAACCACGACCGAAAACCCCTACTTCGAGATCAACAAGACCCTGCTTTCGCGGATGGTGGTCTATGAAATGAAACCACTGGAGAAAGAAGCGATCGAAACTCTGCTCAGGAGGGCATTGGAAGACGGGCAGCGTGGGCTCGCGGGGCTCGAACTGAAAGCGACCGATGGGGCTATCGCGGCGATCGCGGAAAAAAGCGGGGGAGATGTTCGGCAGGCTCTCATCAGGCTGGAAACCGCCGCGGTTTCCGTTGCCGCAGGGGGAGGAACGCTCCTGGACGAGGGGGCGGTCGAAAAGGCTCTCGGATCGGCGATCCAGAGGTACGACCGTGCCGGAGATGACCATTATGCCGTGATCTCGGCCCTCATCAAGAGCATGAGGGGATCGGATCCAGATGCGGCCGTTTACTGGTTGGCCAGGCTCCTGGCGGGAGGCGAGGATGTCCGGTTCGTCGCACGGCGAATCCTCATCTTCGCCTCGGAGGACGTTGGGTTGGCCGATCCCCAGGCCCTGGCAGTAGCCGCAGCAGCAGCCTACGCCTGTGATTTTGTCGGCCTTCCCGAGGCCCAGCTGATTCTCTCCGAAGCCGTCCTTTACATGGCGACCGCCCCGAAAAGCAACAGCGCCACGGTCGCCATAGGGGAAGCCCTGAAAGCCCTCAACTCGGGGGACTTGCAGGAAGTCCCATCGCACCTCAAACCCGGTGGTAGCGGGTATCTCTATCCCCACGATGACCCAAGGCACTGGGTTCCCCAGAAATACCTGAATGAGCCAAGGCGTTTCTACCATCCCGGTTCAATTGGCTTTGAAACCCAGCTTGCCGAGCGGATGAAGCGTTTCTGGAAGCGCTTTCTGAACGAAGGGAACTAGAGGGACATGAGGGTGACGCCTGCCGCAACGAGCGCGATGCCGGAAACCAGGCGCGGCGTCAGTCTTTCTCCCAGGAAGAGAGCTGCGAACGCGGCGGAAAAGAAAGGGCGGGCAGAAGCCGCGCAGGTGGCCAAGTCGACCGCGATGAACTTCTGGCTGTAGGTAAAAAGCAGGTTTCCTAGCGTCAGGCCAAGGGCGCCGGCAAGCATGGCTTCGAAAAGGACCCCTCCCGAGGAAACCTTCGGAAATCCTTTCCTGTCGCGGATCCAGAAAAGAAGCCAGGAACCGCAGAGCACGGAGACCGATCTCCACCACTCCAGTTGAGGGATCGGAAGGCGGTCCATGAAAAGCCGATTGGAAATGATCCCGAACGTCCAGCAGGACATGCAGAGAAAAGCGTAGGTCACCCCTACCCGAAAATCCTTGCGGGAAAGCGTCGACCGGTTTTCCCCTTCGGGCTTCGGTGAAAGGAGGACCAGCCCCGCCACGATCAGGACCGCTGCTCCGAAAACCACGGGTGAAGCGGGTTCGCCAAGGAAAATCCAGGCGGCCGGCACCGCAAGGAGCGGGTAGGCTGAAGAGATCGGCACTCCCAACGCGACTCCCAGCCGGTGAAGCGAGGCGAAATAGAACAGGTCCCCTGCCACGAGCCAAATCACGCTCCCCCCGAAAACCGCAGCCAGCAGGGGAAGGGGCGGCAGGGCGAAGGCGCCTTTTCCAAGGGTGAAAAAAAGAAAGGCTCCAGCCGTCAAGGTGGAGCCCAGTGTTCTTATCGCTCCGAGGGCCGTATATGAGAGCTGGTCGATTCCCCTTCGGTAGAGAACCGGCGCGAAGGCCCAAACGACTGCGGATAGAAGGGCGAGACCGAACCCCGCCAGGGAATTCGCCTGCAAGGGAGTTCGTTAATCCTCTTCCTGTGCTTCCAACCGGGCGGCGTGCTCCGGATGTTTGCTGATGTAGTTCAGGAGGGCTGCCTTGGAGTTTTCCAGGTGCCTGCGCATGGCCTCCTTGGCCCTCGGGCAGTCTCGGGCCAGCAGGGCTTCGATCACTTCGACGTGTTCCTGGCAGGTTGCGCTCAGCCGGACATTTTCGATGGAATAATGGCGGCACAGGTGGATCAGGTCAGCGACGTTGTCCAGCGTGAGGTTCAGGAAGCGGTTGCCGGTAGAATCCCGCAGGAGCGCGTGAAAGCGTCGATCTTCTGCGAGGAAAAGGCTCGGATCTCCCTCGTCGGAAAAATGGCTGAATTTCTCGAGGAATTTTTCCAGTTCCTCGACAGGGGGATTCTTGCAGGCGTGTTCGATGGCCATCACCTCGAGGGCGGTGCGGAGATCGTAAAGATCCGAAGCGTCCTTGGCGGTCGGCAACGTGACAAAGGCACCGCGCCGGGGGACCAGGGTGATCAGGCCGGTTTGCGCCAGCTGCCGAATTGCTTCCCGGACAGGAGTCCGTGAGACGGCGATCCGATCCGCGAGTTCGACCTCGGAAAGCCTTTCTCCGGGAGGGATGATCCCGTCCACGATGGCTTCCTTGATTTTTTCATAGACGATCTGACGAAGATCAACGTTTCTAGCAGGAGAAAGCGGGTCATTGAACATCTTTTTTTCCCCTCTCACGGAAGATTGACCCATCCACATTCTAGTATACTATCCTCAAAATACAGGCCGCGTCAAGAAAAACCTCGGTAAATTCCGGTTTTTCTGCAACAAAAAAGGCCCCCAAAAGGAGGCCCGAACGTTTCTTTCCGTCAGTCTTTCTCGCACTCCCGGTTCACCTTGTCGGTCCAGAGGGCTAAAGCATAGATTGCGTCCGAGAGCCGGTTGATGTACGCGTAAGCGTTTTCAGCCAATTGTCCTTCCCGGAACAGTTTCACGGCTGCCCGTTCGGCCCTGCGGGCTACGGTCCGTGCCTGGTGCAAGGCGGCTCCAGGCACGGAATCCCCGGGGCGGACAAATTGGAACGTAGTTCCCACGACTTCCCTCGCCCTTGAAACGATGCCCTCCAAGAACGAAGGATCCGGTTCAGGGAGGCCTGGGTAAAGGGCCAGGTATCCCATCACCAGTCCGAGGTTTGCTTCAAGATCGAAAAGCGCCTTCCGGATCTCTTCGTTGCAGGCGGTAGCCCTAGCCATTCCCAGGTGGGCCTGGCACTCGTCCAGGGTGCCGTACGTTTCCACGCGGGGATGGTCTTTTGGAACCCTTTCGTTGTTGCCCAAACTTGTCATCCCTTTGTCTCCGCCCTTTGTCGTGATCCAGACGTCCTCCAAGCACACCGCCTCCTCCTGCGATTCCTGGTTGATCCTCCTAGTGGGATCCGTGGCACCCCTCGCAGCAGCCCCCGCAGCCGTGGGGATCGCAGGCCTGGACGCCGCTCAGCACGGAGAACGAAAAACGCAGCATTGCATCCGCGATGAGGCCCGAAGGCAGAGCTTGGTAGCCCTGGTCCTCGACCATCACGGTTCGGCAGCTGACAGGGAACCCTGCCTCGTCGCTGCAGGTTCTGCAGGGTTCATAGGTCACCTGGAGGCCGAGGATCTCATCCAGGTCGCGTTCCGGGAGATCTTCTTCCGGGCAACTGAACGTCACCCGGTTCATCATCCGGATGTTTTCCGGGTTTGGGTTCTCGATGACGGCTTCCTGGAGAACAAGCCGGATGTCCAGCTTGGCCAGTTTCGGAGCCATCTGGGAACAAAGTTTCCGCAGAGTCGATCCGGTTTGATGGGTCGGTTCGCAGTGGATTTCCTCAAACAAATAATGACGGATAATGATGTCCTTCAAAAAAGAACCCTCCTAAGGAAAATTTAGACTGGGTTTCCGAAGAGCCGCTCTTCGGAAACTTCTATGAACACCGCTTTTGCCTCAACGCAGGTTTCTCCGTTTTCGTCCCTGATTGTAGACTGGGTATGGAACTTCCTTCCGTCCCGCCTCGTCAGCTCCCCTCGGACCTCATAACGACCCCCCGAAAAGACGCCCTTCAAGAAGCGGACTGAAATGTTTGCCGTCACGCTCCAGGTTCCCGTTTCCCTTCGCGCGGACCACGCCATGGCATCATCGCAGAGAGCGGTCAAGATGCCTCCGTGGACGATTCCTCTAAATCCGCACCAGGATGGGTTCGGAACAAACGGGATCACGGCCTGATGGGCGTCTTCGTCCCATAAAATCCGAACGCCCAAGGATCTCGGGTTGGTTCCCTCCCTGTCGCAGACAAAGCAGCCATCGGATCCCGGCAGTTCTTCCATTCGGCCTTCATCCTTTCGAATTTCGCGTCTCGCCACCACGTCCCGTGTTCTGGACAACCGACCCGTGGTATGTTATACAAATGCCGCTGCCGGAGTGGCGGAATGGTAGACGCAGCGGACTCAAAATCCGCCGGGCCTCGGGTCTGTGGGGGTTCGAGTCCCCCCTCCGGCACCATAGGACTATTTTCAGGGGAATCTCTCGATTTAACAATCAGGGATTCCCCTATTTTTATGGAAATTTTCGCCCGACTTGTGACAGACTATAAGCGGAAGTTATGAAAGGCCGTAATAGGCAAGGTTACCTTATGTGAATAATGGGACTATTCTGTAAGGTAGGACCATATAGATAAAAATTGCACGAGGCTGAATCTAAAGATTAATGGAGAGGAATTTTGGGGGAGAGGGCCCTGGAGTTATGTCAGGCTGGGGAGAAAGGGATGATGGAGACATTCCTAGAGGATAATGAAAAGAACGTCTGCCCAGGATTTCAAAATAAGACTCGAGGCTGGAACCGGGAGGCTGCCTGGAGTTAAAGGGAAATACGCAGGAACCGGTAGTCAGTGGAGTTCCCTTGCCCCCGCGGGGATCCAAAGGGCCGCCGATAAGAGGATAAGACCGTTCAGGTTCGATGAAACCCGGGAAGGAGGAGAGTGCATGAACAAAAGAAAAGCCTTGCTTCTTCTGGGCGTGGGTTGTTTCCTGCTCCTGGCCGCCGAAGCCGGGGCATTCACGTTGACGAGCCCGGCCTTCTCGGACGGACAAAGAATGCCGGCAAATTCGGGGTATCGGCACGGGAACGTTTCCCCGGCTTTGGCATGGTCCGGTTTTCCTCAAAAGACCGCTTCGTTTGCCCTCGTCATGGATGATCCGGATGCCAGGGGTTGGACTCATTGGCTGGTCTTCAACATCCCGGCCTCCGTTACGGACCTGGAAGGAGGGTTCCCAAACGCAGAAGAGCTGCCCGACGGAACTCGCCAGGGCAGGAACGATTTTGGAAAGATCGGATACGGGGGCCCTTCCCCGCCAAGCGGGACTCATCGGTATGTTTTTCGACTCTTCGCTCTGGATGCAAAAATCGATCTGGATCCGGGATGTTCAAAATCAACCCTGCTGAAAGCGATCCAGGGACATGTCCTTTCTGAGGCAAGTCTAACCGGGCTTTACGGCAAATAGTTCCATTCGCCCGGCAGGACAGGTGTCTGCCGGAGCTTAAAGGAGAAGTCGAGATGGAAAAGCTTAGAATCGCCCAGTGCCAGTTGCCCGTCCCCGCGGGAAAAGAGGAAACGTTGGTTCAGGTGGAGCGGGCGGTTTCTGAAGGGGTTTCTCGAAATGCGGATCTTGTCGCGCTTCCCGAAATGTTTTGCTGTCCATACAAGACGGAAAATTTCCCGCTATACGCAGAGGAAGAGGGCGGACGAATCTGGGAAGCCTGCTCCGCACTCGCCAGAAAGTTCCGCGTTTATCTTTCCGCGGGTTCCATGCCTGAACGGGACGGGTCGGGGAAGACGTACAACACCGCCTACGTGTTCGACCGGGCAGGGAGGCAAATTGCCAAGCACCGCAAGATGCACCTCTTCGATATCGACGTGAAGGGAGGGCAAAGATTCAGGGAATCTGAAACGCTTTCTGCGGGGAATTCGGTGACCACTTTCGAAACGGAATTTGGCACGTTCGGACTGTGCATTTGCTACGATTTCCGTTTCCCGGAGCTGGGGCGTCTCATGGCCCTGCGGGGAGCCAGGCTGATCCTGGTGCCGGCTGCGTTCAACATGACCACCGGTCCGGCCCATTGGGAAATCATGTTCCGTTCACAGGCCCTGAACAACCAGGTGTTTGCCGTGGGGACCGCCCCAGCGAGGGAAGAAGGCGCCTTTTACGTTTCTTGGGGGCATAGCATCATTACCGACCCCTGGGGAGAAGTTGTCAGCCAGATGGATGAAAAGGCTGGAGTGTGCGTTACCGAACTGGACATGTCCAGGGTCGAGGAAGTGCGGGAACAATTGCCCTTGCTCAAGCATCGCCGGACTGACGTGTACTCCCTGGAAGAGAAAAAAGCCTGAGAGAGTGGAATTGCGCCTCGGCGGTGAAGATGTTTGATGCAGTTGACCCTCGTTTTTCTGAAGGGCAAAAAAACAAGGGTCCCAGATTTCCACCCAGGACCCTTTGCGAGATAGAGAACCGCACCCTTTATTGGATCGGTTCCTGCTTGATAGGCTGTACCGCACCCATACGAGCCGCACCTCACCCGATCAAGCTGGATTTCTTCTCGAGGGCAACCGCCGCAACGGGAAGAAAGCCCCCCAATTTGATATGACAAGCCGGACCATGGTTGGCTTTGCTTTGCTGTACCCTGCATCTCCTCCTTGGCCTTTCCCTTGCGGGCCAAGCCTCGGGGTTTTTGGCAGGTCTCGCTTCGCTTAGCACCGCCTTGTCACACAAGTCCTACCTCGCAAGTTGTATTATATCGGCATAGGGCTAACAATGCAAGCAGAAAAGTAAGTGTGTAAAGAATGCAGTTCCTGGCGTCACGTTCATGGAGTCCGAAAGCCCGGGTGTTTAGTATGGCAGGTTCTTTCAGAAAATGCTAGAGTTGGGAAAAATCAAGGGAAGCGGAGCGTGATTTACGTGAAGGAATTGAAAGGAACCCGAACGGCAGAAAACCTGATGAAGGCCTTTGCAGGCGAGGCTCAAGCTCGGACCCGCTACACGTATTATGCGTCGACCGCGAGAAAGGAAAACCTGGTGCAGATTTCCAATATCTTCACGGAAACGGCCGAAAACGAAAAAGAGCACGCGAAGAGGTTCTTCAAGTTCCTGGTAGAAGGAATGAACGGGGAAAAGGTTGTCGTGGACGCGGCTTACCCGGTTGCCCTGGGGGACACGGCACAAAACCTCCTTGCTGCGGCCGACGGTGAAAAAGAGGAATGGGGAGAAATGTACCCGTCTTTTGCCGAAACCGCGGAAAACGAAGGTTTTCCGGAAATCGCGGCGGTTTTCAGAAAAATCGCGGAAGTTGAGAAACGGCACGAGGCACGGTATAGGAAACTCCACGCGAACCTGGTTTCCGGCCAGGTTTTCAGGAAAGCGGAAGTCGTGGAATGGAAGTGCAACAACTGCGGGTATATCCACAAAGGAGATTCCGCTCCGGACATGTGCCCGGCATGTGCCCACCCGAAAGGGCATTTCGAGGTTTTCGTCGAAAACTACTAGAGGCGGTATCTCAGGGAAGAATCAGGTCCTGGAAGGGGGCTAGCCTTGGAACAGAAGTGAATCCGTCGACCTGGCAGCAGAACTCCACGTCTTCGGAGAATCCCAGATCCATGAGCCGCCTGGCATGAACCGAATTTTTCGCTGCTTCCATGCTCCTGCCGGATTCCTGCCAGGCGGCCAGCGCCCTTTCGGCTCCTCCTCCCAGCCGGAATTCTTTCGATTCCGACAGGAGGCGTTCCACGAGCAGGCCCGCGCAAAGGCTGTCTTCCAGTGAGGGTTTCCCCTTCTCTCCGCAGCAAAGAATCGCGATCCTTCTCCCGGAAGCGATCGCGCGCCTTACTGCTGCGCTTGCGTTCCGGGCACAGGCGGCGAATACGGTTCCGCCCCTCCTGGAAGCTTTCAACAGCCCACGGGTTCCGTTGGATGTCGTCAGGATCAATCCGTCCCAGCTCCCGGCATCGATTGAAAGAAAGGCCGTGGGGGAATTGCCCAGGTCGAATCCCTCGGGCGGCAGGGCGTTCCTCTCTCCCGCCAGGATCCAGCCCCGACCGAGGATCTTCCTGAGCGAGATGGCGTCTTCGACTTTTTCCGCCAGCCTGCAGCGCTTCCCGCCGTACTCGAAAAAGGCGGCCAGAGTCGTGGTGGCTCGGAGAAGGTCGATGACCAGCCAGGCATCGGCTTCGGGAAGTTCTTGTGAGAGGTCGAAGACGCATTCGAGAGACGAAGGAAACGTTCCGGTTGTTTTTCGCCCCTTTTCGACTCGTCCGGCATTCACGTTGGAACCTCCTCTCGAATCCCTCGGTTCAAAGGATAGACCATTTTCTTTGTCTTTGTCGGAACGAAGGTAAAATAGGAAACACGCCTGGAGATTTTCCAGGAAGCCAAGGAGGGGACAAAATGGGGAAGGAACTGAATCTGGACTGGGCCAACCTGGGGTTCAGGTACATGAAGACCGACTTTCGATACGTTTCCTGTTGGAAGGACGGCAAGTGGGACGAGGGGAAACTGGTGGAAGACAACCGGCTGTGCATCAGCGAGGCTTCGACCGTGCTTCATTACGGGCAGGCCTGTTTCGAGGGGCTCAAGGCCTACCGGACGAAGCAGGGGAAAATCCAGCTTTTCAGGCCCGACATGAACGCGAAACGGATGCAGGAAAGCTGCCGGAGGATCCTGATGCCGGAGGTGCCGGTCGACCGGTTCATCGATGCCTGTGTGCAGGTGGTCAAGGCGAACGAAGCCTATGTCCCCCCATACGGAACGGGGGCGACCCTGTACCTGCGGCCGTTCCTGTTCGGTACGGGGGACACCATCGGCGTTGCCCCCGCCCCGGAATACATCTTCAGCGTTTTCTGCCTGCCCGTTGGAGCCTATTTCAAAGGCGGACTCAGCCCGGTCAACTTCACCGTTTCGGACTATGACCGGGCGGCTCCTTTCGGGACCGGGGCTGCAAAGGTCGGCGGCAATTACGCCGGTAGCCTCTTGCCTCACAAGCTGGCCGTAGAGAAGGGGTTTGCGGATTGCATCTATCTCGATCCCGCGACCCACACGAAGATCGAGGAGGTCGGGGCGGCGAACTTCTTCGGGATCACCAAGGATGGAAAGTTCGTAACACCCAAATCCCCTTCGATCCTTCCCAGCGTCACGAAAATTTCCCTGCTCCAGCTGGCGAAGGACGTCCTGGGCATGGAAACCGAGGAGAGGGACGTTTTCATCGACCGCCTGGACGAGTTTGCCGAGGCTGGAGCCTGTGGCACTGCCGCTGTGATTACCCCGATCGGGGGGATCGAATACAAGGGCAAACTTCACGTTTTTTATAGCGAAACGGAAGTGGGCCCCGTAACGAGAAAACTCTACGAGACTCTAACCGGAATCCAGTTTGGAGACCTAAAGGCCCCGGAAGGATGGATGTACGAGGTCAGGTGACCGGTTTTTCCTTCCGAAGCAGGCGGAAAAGAGCCGCCCTACCTGCAGGAAAGGGATGATAGGGGATGATGGGAGGGCTGGCTTTTTTCATTAAGGGGGCCATCCTTGGCTTTTCCATCGCGGCTCCGGTTTGTCCGATCGGGATCCTGTGCATCCGGCGCACCCTGGATGGAGGGCTGTTGCAGGGGTTCCTATCCGGGATGGGGGCGGCGACCGCGGATGGGTTTTACGGATGCCTGGCTGCGTTTGGGGTGACCGCCATCTCGAGCCTTTTGCTGGAGCAGGAAGCGATCATAAGGGGAATCGGGGGACTTTTCCTCCTATACCTGGGCTTTTCCACGCTGAGGGCCGTCCCGGCGGGCCCGGGGGAGAGGGAAAGCAGGAGAGGCCTGTTGTGGGCCTACGTTTCCGTTTTTTTCCTCACGATCACGAACCCGATGACAATCCTTTCCTTCGGTGCAGTTTTTGCGGGGTTGGGTGTCGATGCGGCCCGGGGCAATTCGAGCCTGGCCGGATGGATGGTTCTGGGGGTCGTGACAGGATCAGCTCTCTGGTGGCTTACGCTGAGCAGCACGGTCAGCCTGTTCCG
The DNA here is from genome assembly GCA_022839995.1 of Synergistota bacterium. GTDB lineage: Bacteria > Synergistota > Synergistia > Synergistales > 79-D21 > 79-D21. The sequence goes on along the minus strand of JALHIN010000035.1, from coordinate 2,571 downwards.
ATCCCGGTTCGATCCGGAGCGGCTGAAGTGGGTCAACCGTGTTTCGGGCTGTATCATCGCCAGCTTTGGAATCGTGAGCCTGGGTTCCCTTTGGACTTGAACGGGCGTTGCAGGGGCCGAAGACCTGGGGGTTCCGTCTTCGATTTTCGGGATTTTGGAAAAGGAGGTTTCAAGATGGGTGCATGGAAGAAAATCCTTCTATTCTCGGTTTTAGCGGCGTTCCTCGTAACATTCGGGGCGGGGGTCGCCCCGGCGGAAGAAAAGATCGGGGTCCTGGAACCCCAGACAGTGCTTTCCCAGCATCCCAAGATGCCGCAAGTGAAGAAGCAGATCCAGGCCGTTCTCGAGAAGAAGCAGCAGGAAGCCAGGGAAGCGATCGCTAAAGAGAAGGACAATGGGAAAAAGGCTGAAATCTACCAGACAAAACAGAACGAGGCGTCACAGGAGGAGCAGAAGCTGATGGCTCCTCTCCTGAAGGACATGGATCAAGCGATCCGAAACGTCGCGAAAGCCAAGGGGTTGACGATCGTCATCGATGTCGCCCAGGCCCTGATGGGCGGGGTCGACATTACAAGCGACGTCGTTGCCGAGTTGAAAAGGCTCGCCACGAACTGACCGGGCAGGGGATTTGCATAAGACGGCCGGGGGAGGGTGCCGGTGAAGTCCCTCGCGAACCTGATCTCCTTAAGCCGCATCGTGCTCTCGCTGCTGATGGTCCACGTGAGGGACCAAACGGTTCTTTTCGTCACGCTATACCTCGCAAGCGGCTTGAGCGACCTGCTGGATGGTTTCGTCGCGCGCCGGACGAAATCCCAGAGCCTTTTGGGGGCCAGGCTTGACTCGATCGCGGACCTTTTTCTTTTCGGGGCGATCCTGGCAATCCTGGTCCTGAAGGCCTGGAACGAATTGAAACCCTTTCTCCCCTGTCTTTTGATCGTGCTCTTCATCCGACTGGTCAACATGGCCATCGCCCTTCGGAAATACCGCCTGGTAGTATTCGGCCTCCACACCTGGGGCAACAAGCTGACCGGCGTGGTCGTCTACTTCAGCCCCCTCCTTTTGCTGGTCTTCAGGCCGGCCCATGTCATCCTTCCCGCTTTTGTGGTCTGTGCCCTGGCAGCGCTGGAAGAAACGGGGATTCACCTGACTTCTTCCAGGCTCGACCTGAACCGGAGAAGTCTTTTTCTCAAAGATTGAAGTTCGCTTTTTATAATGCATACGTACAGACTTAATTTTTAATTTATTTTGCTAAAACAAGAGAGATGTATAATGGCGCCGGTTCATGGCGAATGCAGAATGAATCGAAATCGAAGCCTTGAAAGGAGGGGAGGTCCGCCGGGAGCCGCACGATCGATCCAGGATGGAACCGAAGTCCCACAACCGGAAAAAAGGAGGGGGAGACAGGCATGTCGAAGATGAATCCGTACGAGATGTTCCTGAAGCAGGTGGACGAAGCGGTACCGTACCTGAACGTGGAGCAGGAATTCATCGATATCCTCACCACAACAACGCGCTGGGCCCGTACAAGGGTGGGGTGAGGTACCATCCGAACGTTTCGAAGGACGAGGTAATGGCGCTGTCGGCGTGGATGTCGATCAAGTGCGCGACGGCGATGCTGCCGTACGGGGGTGGAAAGGGAGGAGTCCGGATCACGCCGCGTGAGCTTTCGAAGGCGGAGCTGGAGAGGCTGAGCCGGGGTTACGCGCTGGGGATCGCGCGATTCATGGGGACGGACATCGACATTCCGGCGCCGGACGTGTACACGAACCCGCAGGTGATGTCGTGGTTCGTGGACACGTACGAGAAGGTGAAGGGTTGGAGCGAGCCCTCGTGCTACACGGGGAAGCCGCTGGAGATCGGCGGTTCGCTGGGTCGCGGAGACGCGACGGCGAGGGGCGGGATGTACGTGCTGCGAGAAGCGCTGAAGGAGCTTGGGCTGTACGGGAAGCCGCTGACGGCGATCGTGCAGGGATACGGGAACGCGGGGAGCTACGCCCACGCGCTGTACGAGGAGATCGGGCTCACGGTGGTGGGGGCGTCGGACAGCAAGGGAGGCACGTACAACCCGAAGGGTTTGAAGTACGAGGAGCTGATGAAGCACAAGAAGGTCAGCGGGACAGTGGCGGACTTCCCCGGAGGGGACCGGCTGACGACGGAGGAGATCCTGGAGCTTCGGGCGGACGTTCTGATCCCGGCGGCGCTGGAGGGAGTCATCAACGAGTCGAACGCGGGGCGTGTGAACGCGAAGGTGGTGCTGGAGCTGGCGAACGGTCCGACGACGCCGGAGGCGGACGCGATCCTGGAAGAAGCGGGAGCGCTGGTGATCCCCGATGTGCTGGCGAACGCCGGAGGAGTGACGGTGAGCTGCTTCGAGTGGATCCAGGGTCGGACGGGGGACTTCTGGACGGAGAAGACGGTGCACGAGAAGCTGGACGAGCGCCTGACCCACGCGTTCCACGAGATCTGGAGGATCAAGAAGCAGCAGAACATCCGGATGCGCCAGGCCACCTACGTGAGGGCGATGGGCCGGATCATCGCCGCCATGCGGTTCCGCGGCATCTGGCCGTAAGG
>JALHIN010000034.1:0-18872 GCA_022839995.1 Synergistota bacterium | reverse complement strand
CACCCGGTCCCATGCCGAACCCGGCCGTTAAGCCCTCCAGCGTCGATGGTACTGCGGTCCTAACCGTGGGAGAGTAGATCGCCGCCGGAAACCTTCTTCCCGTTTCGAAAAGGGGAGTCTCCTACGAGACTCCCCTTCCTTCGTTTCTTCCCGTTTTCCTTTCCTCAATCTTCGATCATGCAATGACAGAGATCTTCATTATGCCCGTTCCCGGGAACGCATCGAACGTGCGTGATGGAGGTCTGCCCCCCCCTTTGCAGGGCGAGAAGGATCGATAAAAGGGAAGAAGGGGTGATCCCGATCGACCGCGCGATCTCTTCCACTGCGATCTCTTCCCCGGTGTTGACCCGGTTCAGGATTTCCTTTCCGATCAAGTCGATCCACTGGCGCGTCAGTTCCCTCATTTCCGGGGTGGCACTGGAAGCGATCTGGGCGGTCCGCGTGATCGAATCGATCAGGCGCGCCGCGACCCGTGCGCAAAGATCTGCGACCTCCTCGGAATGGTCGGTTCGTTCCTTCTCCATTGCGGTGAAACCCCCTTGCATAAGATGGAATGGCCCGGCGGAATGGGGCCGGTCCGCTTTTTTTCATGCTATCATCCACGGTAGCATCATTCCGTGAATGATTCAAGAAAACGGAGGACGGCTCTCATGTCGGTTCGGGTGATCCTTCCAGGGTTTGGAAATGTCGGCAGGAATTTTTGCAAGTTGCTCGAAAAGTACGACACACTTTCGGATCCGAACGAACGGATCCTGTTGGTCGGTGTCGCTACCCGAGGCAGGGGATCGATTTGGGCGGACGACGGGATCCCGGTCTCCGGGCTCCTGGAAGCGGAAAAACTGACCTGCCGGGTCGATGCCCTATCCCTTCCCGGCTGCAAAAAAGGATTGTCCGCGATGGAGATGATCCGGAAAGGCGAATTCGATATTCTTGCAGAGTGTACCTCCGGGAACCTGAAAGCGATGGAATCGGAACCGGGCTTTTCCCACATCAGGGCTGCGCTTGAAAGAAAGAAGCCTGTTGCGACCACGAACAAGGCCGTCGTCGCCCTTCGGTTCGAAGAGATCGAAACGCTTTCAAGGCAAGCAAACGTCCCGTGGCAGTTCGATGGCACGGTCGTCGTCGGTGCGCCGTTCCTGGATTACGCCCGCCGCTCTCTCGTCGACGCGCGGATCCTGGGGTTCGAGGGGACGCTGAGCGCGACGTGCAATTATGTCCTTGACTGTCTCATGGAGGGAGCCTCCCTGGATCAGGCGCTAATGGACGCACAACGTTCGGGAATGGCCGAATCCGATCCCACGCTCGATATCGATGGCTGGGACACGGCCGCAAAGCTGATGATCGTCGCGAAGGCGCTCATGGACCGGCCTTGCCCCGAACTGGGGGCGTTCCCCGTCAAGGGGATCCGGGGAGTGACCCGGGCAATGCTTTCTGAAGCCCGGCGGTCGGGAGGGAAAATCCGCCTTCTGGCCCGGATCACGAAAACGGCGGGAGGGATCGACCTGTCCGTGGGGCCTGAACTCCTGCCTCCGTCCCATCCGCTCTCCCTCCTTTTCGGCCCGACAAACGGGGCCGTGATCCTGACGGAAAACCTGGGGGAGATTTGCCTTTCGGGAACGGGCAGTTCCCCGGCGCAGGCGGCGTTTGCCCTTTGGCAGGATATCAGGAGAATCGCTCGAAGGGAGACCCGGCGATGACGGGCCGTTTGGGGATCATCGCGGATACCCACGGGGACCTCGCAGGTTGGGAATCGGCAAAGAGGGTTTGGGGGCCGATCGATCTCGTGGTGCATGCCGGGGACGTCCTGAAGCCCTGGAGAAGTCGGCCCCTTCGCCAGGTGGGCGGGAAAAAGGCACTGGCCGAGGCGATGAACGCATCCCGGGTGCCGGTGCTTATCGCCCGGGGCAACTGTGACGGGGAAGATGACGAGGAACTGCTGAAATGGCCGATGGTCGAGCCGTTTTTCTACCTTTGGTGGGAAGGCCGCCTTCTGCTGGTGGGGCACGGGACCGATTTTTCCGAAATCCGGAGCAAAGGGCTGGCCTGCGGGGCCGACGTCGTCATCACGGGACATACCCACGTCGCGTCTCTCATCCGCGAGGGAAAGACACGATTCCTGAATCCGGGGTCCGCCAGCCTGCCGATGGGTCGTGATCCGGCCAGCGCGGCCGTCCTGGAAGAAGACGGAATCCGCATCCTTACCCTCGGGAATGTGCTCCTTCATTTCGAACCCTGGTGAAGCAAGGGTATAATCCTTCCATGATCCTGATTGACCTGCATACCCATAGCACTTGCTCCGATGGAACCCTGAGCCCTGAAGCCCTCGTCCGTGCGGCGAAGGCCAGGAAAGTTTCCGTGCTCAGCCTGACCGACCACGACACGACGGAAGGAGTTTCGAGGTTCCTTTCGGCGTGCAGCCATTCGGGGATCCGCGGGCTTCCCGGGATCGAACTTTCGGCCGAAGCCCCGTACACGCTTCATATCCTGGGATACAATATCACTCCCGGCAATGGGCCGCTGGAGGAGAGACTTGCCCGGCTGCGCGAGCACCGCAAGGACCGCAACGCGGCGATTTGCACGCGCCTGAGGGAACTGGGGATTGACGTGACCCTGGAAGAGGTCCAGGAAGAGGCGAAGGGAGACGTGGTCGCACGCCCCCATATCGCAAGGGTCCTGATCCGGAAGGGGTACGTGCAGGATATGGCCGGAGCTTTCCGCGTCTACCTGGCCGACGGGGCTGCGGCCTACATTCCCCGGGTTCGCCTTTCACCGAAAGAGTGTATCGAACTGATCCGGCAGAGCGGGGGGGTCCCGGTACTGGCTCATCCCGGGCAGATGGGGCTGCCGGAGCCAACCCTGAAAGCGGTACTCGAGGAACTCAGGGAAATGGGCCTCTGGGGCCTGGAATGCCTTTCCAGCCATCATCGTTTTGAAGAAATTTACCAATACCTGAGGCTCGCCGATTCGATGGGGCTTTTCGCCACGGCGGGTACCGATTTCCACGGCTGGAACCGACCCGGCGTTCAGCTAGGGATCCCCGTCGGGGAGGATTTGCTTCCCTGGGCCCGGCTGCAGGTGGCCCTGTGAGGGTGTTCCCGGTGGCGGGTCTCGTGCTGGTCGGGTTTTCGACATTGGGCCTTTTCCTGTTCCTTTACGGAAAGAACTTTCCCAGGCGCTGCATCCGAGGTTGTCACGGATGCGGGGAATGCGAAAGGAGAAAAGGAAGAAAAATAAAGGAGGAAGTGCTCCCTTGAAAACGATCGACTTGAGAAGCGATACCGTAACACGCCCCAGCGTTGCCATGAGAAGGGCGATGGCGGAGGCTGCCGTAGGCGATGACGTGTACGGGGAAGATCCAACGGTTCGGAGGCTCGAAGAAACGGCAGCCGAGATGACGGGCCACGAAGCCGGGCTTTTCGTCACGTCCGGGACCCAGGGGAACCTGGTCTGCCTGCTTTGCCATTGCAGGGGGGGAGAGGCGGCAATCCTCGGGAATCAATCGCACATCTTCAACTACGAAGGCGGCGGGATGGCCGCTCTTGGGGGGATCCTGCCGCTACCCGTCGAGGATGCCGGCGGGCTGCCCGAGACAGGTGCCGTTCTACGGTGGGTTCGCCCGGCAAACGTTCACTTCGCCCCTGCAAGGCTGCTGTGCCTGGAGAACACCCACAACCGTGAAGGCGGGAACGCCGCGGCCCCCATGGCCTTTCGAAAGCTCGTGAGTACTGCAAAAGATCACGGGTTGTCCGTACACCTGGATGGAGCGCGGATTTTCAACGCTGCCGTCGCCTGGGACGTGGATGTGAAAATCTACACGGGGTTGGTCGATTCGGTCCAGTTCTGCCTTTCGAAAGGGCTCGGAGCCCCGGTCGGTTCCGTGGTTTGCGGCAGGAAGGATTTCATCGAAAAGGCCCGGCATTGGAGGAAAGTAGTGGGGGGCGGGATGCGCCAAGCCGGGGTGCTGGCTGCGGCAGGACTCGTGGCCTTGAGGGACAATCTCGCCCGGTTGGCGGAAGACCATGAGAACGCCGCGGTTTTGGCCGAGCGGCTGGAGGAAGGCGATCACCTGTCGGTGGAGCCCTGCCCGCGCCGGACAAACATGGTTTATTTCGGGATTCGAAAGGAGGGCTTGACCGCCGAGGAACTTGCCTTGCGCTGCCGGCTGAAGGGAGTCCTTTTCAACCCCGTGGGCCCCAAACGAGTCCGCCTGGTTACGCACCTGGACGTCTCGAGAAGCGATGTCCGTGAAGCCGCAAGGATTATCCTGGAGGAGGCGGCCAACCGGTGAGCGAAGCGAAGAAAAACGGAAAAATCGAGGATCTTTGCGGCTGGCTCATCGAAAAGGCCCTGAAGGGAGGAGCTGCCGAGGCGGACGTGTTCTACACCGAGGGTCAAAGCCGGCACATCAGTCTCCGTGAGGGTCAGCCGGAAGAAGACGTCCTGGGGATTGGCAGGTCCGTGACCCTGCGCTCCATCCTGCCGGACAGGCGCCAGGGCCTCGCATCGATGAACCGTTTCGAGCGTGGGGATCTTGTGGAACTGGTCGAATGGAGCCTTTCGAATGCAGCCTTGTCCGAGCCGGATCCTTTTTTGGAAATCGGGGAAGGGGCAACGGAGTTCAACGGAGAAGACCTGGGAATCGAGGATCCCGACCTGGAGACCCTGACCCACGAGAAGAGAGTCCAGGCCTGCATCGAAATGACCGAGGTCGCCAGGGCTGCCGATCCGAGAGTGGTGTCCGTGCGAAGCGCGAGCTGGAGCGATGCCAGGGGAAGGATTTACCTGGCGAACAGCCGTGGCTTTGGAGCCTGGCAGTTCGGCACGACGGTTTCGTGCGGGGTCGCCGTCGTGCTCCAGGAAAACGGTTCCTTCGAGATGGGCGGTTTCGGAGAAGATTCCCGCTTTTGGAGGAAGCTCGATCCAGAAGCCGTTGCCCGGGAGGCGGTGCGCAAGACGGGCATGATCCTTGGCGGAAAGCCGGTTGAAACCGCAAGGATGACGGTTTTTCTCGACCCGGAAAGCTGCGCGGATTTCATCGATGCCATCGGGGACCTTTTCCTCGCTCCGAATGTCCTGAGAAACAAGTCCCTTCTCCGGGGAAAACTGGGAGCGGCCGTGGCTTCGCAGTCCTTTTCCCTCGTCGACGACGGTCGGCTTTTCGGTGGAATGGCCTCGAGCCCCTTTGACGGAGAAGGGGTTCGAACCCGCCGGACACCCCTGATTACCGGGGGCATTCTCGAAAATTACCTCTATGACCTGCGTTCGGCCCGCGAGGCCGGCGTCGCATCGACGGGGAACGCCGTCAGGGGAAGCGGGACGGCGCCAGATGCGGGCTGCTCCAACCTCTTCCCGATCCCGGGGAAGAAAAATCCCGAGGTCCTTTTCCAGGAAGCGGGACGTGGACTCTTGGTCACAGAGATCATGGGACTGCATACGATAAATCCGGTCAGCGGTGATTTTTCTCTCGGGATCAAGGGGGTTTTGATGGAAGGGGGAGAGGCCGTTCGGCCGGTTGCAGAAGCGACAGTCGCCGGGAACCTCGCCGATTGGCTTCTTCAAATCGGGGAACTGGCAAACGACCTGCGCTTTTTTGGGAGCACGGGGGGCTGCACGATGGTGGTGAACGACGTTGCGGTTGCAGGCTCGTAAGTTTTTCCTCTGCCTGGTTTTGCTTTTTGCTTCGTCTTTTCAGGCCTGGGCAGCCGAGACCGGCTGGACTCTCTGGAAGAACAACGGGATCGCCGGTGTGGTGAGAGTCAAAAACGAAGGGGCGACGGTCAAGGTCGGCCTCAAGAACATGGCATCCCTTCTCGGGTGCAGTGCGGTGGTCAAGGGCGACCGACTGATCGTTGCGTTCGGCAACCGGAAGCTGGAGTTCGTCCTTGGAGCCGCAGCTGCCAGGATGGATGGGGGACAGATCCTCCCGATGGCTGCCTCCGTGACTGCAGAAGAGGGCGAGTGGTGGGGCGAGAACCGGGCGGCGTTGCGGCTTTACGAGACTCTCCTTTCCGGAGGGAACGGCACTGTCCGGCTTCGCTTCGCCGGAACTGCGCCGGTCCCGGAGAAGGAGGCCACCCCGGCTCCGGCGGCAGCTCCTCCCGAAGTGCAATCCCCCGAAAAGGAAAAGACGGTTTACGGCCCCTTGCCCAGGATCGATACAATCCGCTGGAGCAGGACGCCCGAGAAAATCCGGGCCGTGCTCGATCTCTCCGCGCCGCTTGAACCGTCCGTGAAGGACCTGCCAGGGGTGGTCGAAATCACCCTGGCGGCTGCCGTCAACCACTCGATCGGGGGGATGACTTCCCCCTACCCCGGGGAAGTCATGGTGGCCTTCACCCAATTCGGGGACAAAGCGGTCTTCCGTTTCCAGCATCGTGCGAAATCGGTCAAGACCTTTTCCCTTCACAAACCGGAGCGGATCGTGCTGGATTTCTTTGCCTCGGCCTCAGGCGCGACATCTCTCGAAACTCCGGTATCGGCCGAACCGGCTCCGGTGGTGCAACCGGCCGAACCGCAGGTTCCCATTGCGGCTCCCGTCATTCCCGGCAGGAAAACCGACGGGAAGCCGTTCCTCGTGGTTGTGGACGCGGGACACGGAGGGCATGACCCCGGCGCCGTGGCGGGTGGAATCAACGAAAAGGACATTAACCTGCGGGCGGCGACACGCCTGGCGGCTCTACTCAAGGAAGCCGGGATCGAGGCTCGCCTCACGCGGAAGGACGATACCTACCTCCGCCTGAACGAACGTACCGACCTTGCCAACCGGTGGAACGCCGATCTGTTTGTCAGCCTGCATTGCAATGCGCTACCCAGGGGGAGGCACGCAAGGGGAGTGGAGATTTACCTCATGGCTCTTCCGACCGACAAGGATGCCATGAGGCTCGCGCTCTACGAAAACCGCGAGCTTGGCAAGAACAACAGGATCGAAGAATCGGACGCCAAGACGAACCTGCTTCTGAGGATATTGGGAGAAATGGAACAGAACGCAAAAATCGACCAGAGCACGCGCCTGGCGGAAAGTCTCTTCAACACGGGACGGCGCTCGGGCCTCCCGATGTCCCGGGTCGCCCAGGCTCCTTTTTTCGTCCTTCGCGGTGCGGCGATGCCGGCGGTTCTTGTTGAAATGGGATATCTCACCGAACCGGAGGACAGGCGGCTGCTCAACGACCCGTCCTTCATGGGCCGCCTTTTGAGAGCCCTGGTTTCGGGAATGGCCGAGTACCTGAAAACCCTATCTCGGTAAGGAGTTGAGAACTCGAATGAAGGACGAGACGGAAGACCGCCTTCGGGAAAGAACAAGCCGAAGGCAGCCCCCGGAGTCGAAGGCCCCCTGGCTTTTACGGATCGTCAGTTGGTCGGCCGTGATGCTTCTCCTTTTTACGCTGGGATATTACGGTACCGGCCTGGTTCTGAAATGGGTGGACAGCAAGGGAGGGCCGCAGGAAACGACGATCGTTTCCGGGAAAGAACCGGTTCCCGGAGAAACTCCGAAGGTGGCGCGAAGCGTTTACCGGGTCTATTCCCTCAAAGGAGACCGGTTGAGCGAGAGCCGGATCGAGACAGCCGGAGGCCTCATGGAAGCGGACCTGCGGGAAGTTCTGCAAGGCCTTTTTTCCCTTCTTCAGGCAGAGGGGGTCCTGGATCCCCAATCGGCGGTTCTCCACGTCTTCAGGGCCGGAGACCTTCTCTACCTCGATGTGAACGACGCGTGCGTCCGATCGATTGGATCTCTCCCGAGGGAAAAGGCAAACCTGGTCATGACCGGAGTCGTGAGGACAGTTATCGAAAATTTCCGCCCGGTCACGCGGGTGCGCTTCCTGGTAAACGGGAGGGAAAGCACCGAAACGACGCCGGTCAACCTTGCGGTTGCCTGGCAATTGGCCCGCAAGCCATGAACGGAGCCGAACAGGAGGATCCCCTTGGAAAAATCCGATTTGCTGCGCCACGACGGACGCAGGCCTGACCAGTTGCGACCTGTTTCGATTCGACGGGAGGTCAACCTCTATGCGGAGGGGTCCTCCCTGATCGAATGGGGAAACACGAAAGTCCTTTGTACCGCCTCCGTGGAAGAAAAGGTTCCCCCGTTTCTGAAGGGGAGCGGCCGTGGATGGGTGACCGCGGAGTACGCCATGCTTCCCCGTTCTACCCTTACCCGCACCCCCAGGGATTCGGTCCGTGGAATCGGGGGAAGGAGTCACGAGATCCAGCGGCTGATCGGCCGTTCCATGCGGTCCGTCATTGACCTTGCGGTTCTTGGCGAAAGGACGATCTGGGTGGATTGCGACGTTTTGCAGGCGGACGGGGGAACGCGAACGGCGGCCATTACCGGGGCCTTTGTCGCCGTTTTTGATGCGTTGCGCGGGTTGAAGGAGCGAGAGGTCATCCGGGAATTCCCCGCCAGCGGGTTCGTTGCGGCCGCGAGCGCCGGACGCGTGGAGGGTTCGCTCCTCCTGGACCTGGACTACTACGAAGATAGCCGTGCGGAAGTGGATTTCAACGTGGTCATGACCCACAAGGGAGAATTCGTCGAGGTCCAGGGAACGGGTGAAAGCGGTCCCTTTGACCGGGAAAGCCTGCTGGAAATGCTCGCCCTGGCTGAATCCGGGATCCGCCGCCTGGTCGAAATCCAAGCCGATTGCCTCGGGCTGACCGAGGAAGAGCGGAATGCCCTTTCTCTCTGAAGTCGTCCTGGCCAGCGGGAACGCCCACAAGTACAGGGAGTTGAGCGCACTGCTTGCCCCGATCGGCGCTTCCCTCGTGTTCGGGCCGGAGAAGCTTGACCTGAGGGTCGAGGAGAAAGGAAAGACGTATGCGGAAAATGCCCTCCTGAAGGCAGCCGCATGGTCGAAGGCCCTCGGAATGCCGGCTGTCGCAGACGACAGCGGTTTGGAGGTCCGTGCGCTGGATTGGGAGCCGGGGCTTTTTTCAGCCCGGGTGGCTTCTTCCGATTCCGGGCGAATCCGTTGGCTCTTCGAACGCCTGCGGGGAAAGGATTGCCGGAGTGCGCGGTTCGTGGCCTGTATTGCCCTGGTCTGGCCGGAAAAAGGCCGGACCCGCGTTCTCCTGGCGGAGGGGATCTGCTGGGGAAGGATCGCGGAAGAGGCGGCAGGTTCTAACGGATTCGGCTACGACCCCGTTTTCATCCCGGACGGTTACACGCGGACCTTCGCCGAACTCGGAGATGAAGTCAAATCGCGCATTTCCCACCGTGCGATTGCGAGCCGCGCCTTGCGTGATATGCTTGAGCAACCGGATATGGTAAAATCTCTTTCTGTCCGCTCTGGAGAAACGGATTAGGGGGTGCTTTGCTTGAAGGTCGTTTTCGGTTTGATTCACATCGTGCTTTGTGTTGCCCTGATCGGGGTCATTATGCTGCAGCACCGAAAAAGCGGGGGCTTCCAGGGGATTTTCGGGGGAGGCACCCAGGCTGACATGGGGGGCGGCCAGTGGCAGCGCCTGAGCGCCATGACCAAGGTCACGGTTGGGTTGATGGGGCTTTTCATGGCCATGTCCCTCGTCCTGGTCCTTCTTTCCTACCGCTAGGCGGAAAGGATTCCTCCCGATGGCTGGATCCCGCCAGCTCGAATCGATGAAGGAAGTCCACGATCTCGCGGTGGCGAAATCGCGGCTTTTCAGCGCAACTCACGAGGAGATCCTCCGGGGAGAGACTACGGATGTCTACTTCGTGAAGACGCTCGACCTGCTTCGGGCCTGCGGGCAAGCCGATAAGCCGGTGGTGGCGGAGGTCTTTGCCAGGGGGTCCGGGATCTTTGCGGGGTTGCCGGAAGTGCTTGAACTCTTTCGGGAAAAACCTGGACTCGAAGTGGAATCCGTCGCCGAGGGGGATCCGTTTTCCACGAAGGAAACGCTCCTGAGGATCCGCGGCCCGTATTCCAGTTTCGGCATGTATGAAACGGTCCTCCTGGGAATGCTGGCGAGCGCAAGCGGGTGGGCCACGGCCGCGAGGGAGTGCGTGGAAGCCGCGGGAGGCAAGCCGGTGCTGAGTTTCGGGGCCCGCCACGTTCATCCTGCCGTTGCGCCGGTCATGGAAAGGACGGCGGTCGTTGCGGGAGGCTGCCAGGGGGCCAGCTGCATCCTTGGGGCGAAGCTTGCGGGCATCGAGCCGAGAGGAACGATCCCCCATGCCGCGATCCTGATCGTCGGCGATACGGTAAAAGTTGCGGAAACCTACGATCGGTTCCTGCCGGAAGGAGAACCGAGAATCATTCTTGTCGATACCTTCAAGGACGAAGCCGAGGAGAGCCTGAGAGTCGCGGAAAGCCTGAAAGGCCGGCTTTCCGGCATTCGGTTGGATACCCCTGGGGAGCGCGGTGGAGTCACCGCCGATCTTGTCCGGGAAGTCCGGTGGCGTCTTGATCAGGCCGGGTACGAAAAAGTACAGATCATCGTTTCGGGAGGGCTGAACCCGGACAGAATCCGTGTTCTTGCACAAGCCGGTGCGGACGCGTTTGGAGTGGGAAGCTACATTGCCCATGCCACACCGAGGGACATGACGATGGATATCAAGATGGTCGACGGGACTCCGATCGCGAAGCGGGGAAGATTGCCGGGGCTCATCGAGAACCCCAAGTTGAAAAGAGTTTTTACAACTGACCCGCTTCAGGCAAAATCGTAGACGAACAAGCGAAAACAATCAGGTTTTCAAAGCGGGCGCCCTACCACACTCCCGCGGGAGAGAACCTTTCTTGACAGTGCCGGACGCCTCCGGTATGATTCATTAGCTTTTTCGAAAGGGTATCTGCAGTTGGAACCCATGAAGGAGTGAGTGGTGAAATGATTGGCAAGCGGAGTTACCTTGCGAGAAAAGAGACCGTTCAGCACAAGTGGTATGTTGTGGATGCGGCCGACAAGCCGATCGGACGGGTTGCCGTGAAGGTGGCCAGGATCCTTTCCGGGAAGAACAAGCCGATCTACACGCCTCATGTCGACACCGGCGATTTCGTCATCGTGATCAATGCCGACAAGGTCATCCTGACGGGCAAGAAGGCGGATCGGGAACGGATATACTGGCACACCGGATACCCAGGGGGAATCAAGTCCGTCAAGATGGGGGAGATGCTCGCCAAGAAGCCGGAACGGCTTTTCGAGCGGGTCGTCAAGGGGATGCTCCCGAAAACCCGGCTGGATTACATCCGCAAGCTCAAGGTTTATGCAGGGCCGAATCATCCGCATGAGGCCCAAATGCCCGAGAAACTCGAAGACTGATCCGTCGTTTTCGAAAAGAGGAGGGAACGCAGGTGCAATCCATGGCTTACAACTGGGGCACTGGAAGGCGGAAGGAAGCTGTCGCCCGTGTCCGGCTCCGTCCCGGTGAAGGGAAATTCCTCATCAACAATCGTGAAGTCAGTGACTACTTCCCGCGCTCGACCTGGCAGATCGTGGTTTACAAGCCCCTCAAGGTCGGAGGAGTGGAAGGCAAGGTCGACGTGTTCGTCAGGGCCCACGGAGGGGGACTCACCGGACAGTCCGGTGCCACTTCCCTGGGGATCGCCCGGGCCCTGCTCAAGTTGAACCCGGACCTGAGACCCGCCCTGAAGCGGGCGGGCCTGCTGACTCGGGACCCGAGGATGGTCGAGAGGCAGAAATTCGGCCAGAAGGGTGCCCGCGCCCGGAACCAGTACTCCAAGCGTTAAGATTCTCGATTCCCACGAAGGGGGCCCTTATCAGGGTCCCATTTTTTTTGGGGCAATTCTTGACTGACCGTTCGGTCTGTATTATCCTACGCACCGAAGCTCCAAAACGGGAGGGTGAGGGCGTGAGGAAGGGCGAAGAAACCGAACCGAAGGATCTGACGCGAAGGAAAATCCTGGAGGTGGCGCGGAAGATCTTCGCACTCCACGGTTTCGAAGGTGCTAGCGTCGATTCCATCGTCAAGGCTTCCGGTATCAGCAAGGGGGCTCTGTATTGGCATTTCCCGGGAAAGCTGGAACTTTACCGGGAAATCATGGGGGAAGAAACGAGACTGATCCTAAGGCATTTCGAAATTTCCACGGAAACGGACGGGGATTTCGACCCGGTGGAATTCCTGATCGAAAAGGGAGGGACGCTCATCGACGAGTTTTCCGAAGACACCGAACGGCGCCTTCTTTGGGTCGACCTGACCCTCATTGCTCAGCGGGGAGATCCCCAATCGAAGCACCTTGCGGGAGAGATGATCGACCGTGTCCTTGATGCGGTACTTCCCGAACTGGATCGGTCCTTTCGCGGAAAGACCGCGGGAGGGCCTTCCCTGGATCCCAGGGAAAGGCTGACTTGCCTGACGCACGCGTTCAGCGGGCTCGTCATGAACCTGGGGCTTCGGTTAAAGGCTGATGAGGCCAGGCGGTTTTGGGAAACCCTGGTGAGGGTGTTGCTTGAAGAGGGGTGTTGAGATGAAAAACCGTAAATGGATTTTTTTCCTGGTATTCGCTCTCGTTTGTGTCCTGGTGCTGATCCTTGGACACCTGGCCTGGGGGGCGGAACCGGCCGAAACGCTCACGCTGGAAAAAGCCCTGGAAATCGCGCGGGAAGCCAATCCCCTAATTCTTGCCTCCAGGGCGAGGGTGGACCAGGCGCGCGGGAAGTTGATCCAGGCCCAGGCCGAAGGCTTACCGCAGGCTTATGCCACCCTCGGATACCAGAAGCTGGGCGAACGCCCTGAAACGGTGGCCCTTGGCCCGGGCGGCCCCGTCGGAATCGTTCCGCTGGGATACGAGGAAACCTGGCAGGCGGCCTTGAACCTGAGCCAGGTCCTTTATAGCGGGGGATCCCTTTCAGCTAGGACGGAAGCGGAGCGGCTGACGGTTTCGGCACGGGAAAGCGAGAGGGAAAGGACCGTCCAGACTGTGGAAAACGGGGTTCGAAAGGCCTTTTACGGGTTACAGCGGAGCCTGGCCAGGCTCGAAGTGGCGAAAGACGCGCTTTCGCTCGCAAACGAGCACCTGAAACAGGCCGAAGCCTTCTATCGGGCCGGCGTGGTGGCGCAGAACGAGGTCCTGAGGGTCCAGGTGGCGGTGTCCACCTCGAGGTTGAACCTGATCCGCGCGGAAAGTGCGGTGAAGGTTGCCTGGAGGCAACTGGAGAGGGTGGTAGGGAAATCCCTCGAAGGACAGTATGCGATCCCCTCCGGGGATTCGGACGTCGATGCATTCCCGGCTTTCCCGGATCCGCTTTCGAGAGCCATGAAGCGGAGGCCCGAGATGCAAGGCCTTGAATCGGCAAGGCAAGCGGCGCTCATGACCGTTCGGGCTGCCAGGGGACAGCTGTTGCCCCAGGTCGGCCTTTCCGCCAGCGCCTCGGTGGCGGATGAAGACTTTTTCCCTTCCGAAAAGGACGATTGGAGCGTTTCGCTATTCGCCCGTTTCAGGCTCTTCGACTCGGGGAAAGTCCACGGGCAGGTCGTGGAGGCCCGGGGCGCGGCAGAGGAACTCCTGTACCGTTTGGAAGACCTGAAACGCCAAATCGCGCTTGAAGTCTCCTCGGCAACGGTCAACCTAGAGGGTGCGCTGCAAAGGGTGAAAGTCGCCTCGGATGCGGTGGCCCAGGCGGAAGAGGACTACCGGATGGCCCTGAAGCGCTACCAGGCGCAGGTGGGCACCAATATCGACGTCCTGGATGCAAGGCTCTCCCTGGTCGACGCGAGAAACTCGAAGATCGACGCCGTGGCGGAAGCCAGGACGGCTTACGGGGATTTGCTGTTCGCCATGGGAGAAGGAAACAGCGTAGGACAGAAGGAGGCAGCCCGATGAAACTCCAGGTACCAGAAAACCTCAAGGCACGCCGTTTCGGCATCGTCGGCGGAGTCGCGCTTTTCTTCCTCCTGCTCATTTTTTTCCGCGCGTACCAACAGCACCAGCTGAACTCCAGGCCGGCCGAGGTGGAAAAAATCCCTGTCGAGCTAGTGACCCCGCAGGTCCGGGTTTTCAAGGAAAAAGTTTCCTTTGTCGCGAACCTTGAACCGGAGGAACAGGCGGCGGTGGTCCCGAAGCTCGGCGGGAAAACGGTTCTCCGTGTGCTCGTGGACATCGGGACTCCTGTCAAGGCGGGGCAGGTGCTGGCGGTCCTTGACGACAGCCTTCTCCGCCCGCAGCTTGCACAGGCGGAAGCGACCGTCGAAAAGGCCCGAGCGGCTCTCTCCCAGGCTTCGACCCAGCTTGCAACGGCCCGGAAAGACTTTTCGCGCTACGAGAAGCTATACAGCGAGAAGGTCATCAGCGGGCAACAGTACGACCATGCCAAGGGGCAGGCAGAGGTCGCGGAAGCCGGGGAAAGGCTCGCCAGGAAACAGCTGGCGGAAGCCGCGGCCGGTTTGAACCAGCTTTCCGTCCTCATGGGATACCACGTCTTGAGAGCTCCCATTTCCGGGGTCATCGCCGCCCGCTTCATCGATCCGGGCGACACCAGTTCCGCGGAAAAGGCGGCTTTTTTGATCAATCGCCAGGACTTTTTGAAGGTGCAGGGTGCGGTTCCCGAAGCCGCCTTCGCCAAGTTGAGAGTGGGGCAGGAAGGGACCGTCAACCTGGATGCGCTAGGGGGGAAAACGTTCCGGGGGAAGGTCGTTCGGCTATCCCCGGCAATCGATCCCGTGACGCGGACGGGGCAGGCCCAACTGCTCCTGAAATCGGAAGATGGTATGAAGCCCGGAATGTACGCTCGAGTCGAACTGGAGGTGGGGGAGCACCAGGGGCTTTCGATCCCGCGGGAGGCGGTCGGAACGCTGCCGGGTACCGGAGAGAAACGGGTTTTTCTTGAAAGGGAAGGTAAGGCCGAAAGCAGGACGATCCGGATCGGAGCGGAAGAAGGCGACCGGGTTGAAGTGATCGAAGGGCTCGCCTCCGGTGAGGCGGTCATCGTAACCCAATCCGCCAGGATTGGCGAAGGAACTGCCGTGGAGGTGGCCCGGCCTTGAGATTGCCTGAGTTTTCGGTAAAGAAGCCCATATTCACCTCCATGGTCTATGCCGCCATCGTTCTTCTAGGCGTCGTGACGCTGGTTTCCATGAAGGTGGACCTGCTCCCGAAGATCGATCCCCCTGTCATCACGGTCCTGACGACCTGGCCCGGCGCTTCCGCGATCGAAGTCGAGCAGCGTGTTTCCAAGAAATTGGAGGACCAGCTCGGGATGATCGAAGGCGTGAGCGATCTCTATTCGAAATCGGTGGACAACCTTTCGGTGGTTTCGGCGAAATTCAAGTGGGGGACCGATCTGGACGTCAAGGTCGGGGATGTGCGTGACGCCGTCAATTTCGCGAAACGCAGGATGCCGTCCGACATCGAGGAGCCGATCGTTTTCCGGATGTCTTCAGGGACCGTCCCCGTGCTTGAAATCGCCCTGACGGCCGGGGCTTCATACCCCGGTCTCTACCACTATGCCGACAGCGTCCTCGTGGAAGACCTAAAAAGAGTTCCCGGCGTGGGGCAGGTTCTCGTCTACGGGGGGCTCCGCCGGGAAATCCGGGTGGCGATGGACCTGGCTAAGCTCGAGGCCTACGGGATTGCTCCCCAGGCGATCGCGGCGGCCCTGGAGCGGGAAAACCTGAATGCCCCGGCCGGTCCGCTCAAGGAAGGGCGGATTGCCTTCAACGTGCGGATTCCGGGAAGGTTCAGGGATATTGGCGAGATTCGCGGGCTGGTCGTAGGGGCGTGGCAGGGAAAGCCGATCCACCTCGAAGACGTGGCAAAGGTCGAAGACACCTACAAGGAACTCGAGATGAACGGCTGGGTGAACGAGAAGCCCTCCGTGATCCTGATCGTCCTCAAGAACAGCGACGCCAACACGATGGAAGTGACGGGCAACGTCAAGAAGAGGCTCCAGGAGCTGAAGGCAGAACTTCCCTCGGATATCGAAACCACGATCCTGATGGACACCTCGGAGTACATCGGGAACTCGATCCGCGATCTGTCGCACTCCCTTTACTGGGGCATCGTCCTGGTTTTCCTCGTGACTTGGGCATTCCTGAAACGGTTCACGGCGTCCGTCATCGTCTGCGCCGCGATCCCGTTTTCGCTTTTGATCACGTTTACCGTCATGAAGCTTCTCGGCTACACCCTCAACATCATGACGCTGATGGCCCTCTCGATGGCCGTGGGCATGGTGGTGGACAATGCGATCGTTTCCACCGACCAGATCATTTACCACATGGAAAAGGGAGAGCGCCGGGGCATCGCGGCCATCCTGGGAGCAAGCGAAGTGGGAGGAGCCCTCCTGGGTTCGACCACGACCACCGTGGTCGTCCTGATGCCCCTGATTTTCGTCCAGGGGCTCGTGGGGGTTTTCTTCACATCCCTGTGTGTTGTCATGATCGTGGCGGTAGCGATCTCCCTGTTCGTTTCCGTCAGCTTCATCCCGATGGCCGGCAGCAAGGCCTTCACTACCAAAACCGAGAACTTCAGGCTGCACGGCTACACGGAAAGATTCCTGCGGAAACTTGAAACCGGCTACAGGGAACTTCTTTCCTGGGGCCTGGACAGGCCCCTGGAAATCTTCGGGATCGCCGCCCTGTTCATGGTCCTGACAATCATCGGCTTCAGGTTCATCGGGACGGAACTCACGCCGGAAGCGGATACGGGCGAGATCTCGATCACATTCCGGCTTCCCGAGGGCACTCGATTGGAAACGACGGATGCCCTGGTCAGGGAAGTCGTGGATTACGCCAGGAAGAACGTCCCCGAGCAGAAGTACGTCTTCGGCTGGGACGGACAGACGGAAGAAGGATACGGAATCGCCACGGGAAGCGACGAGGGCAGCAATGTCGGAACGGTGGGGATGAAACTGGTTCAAAAGAAGGAACGGGACCGTTCGGCATTCGAGGTCGCCGAGCAGATCCGCAAATGGCTTGAAAAGAAGCCTGGAATCCAGAAGATGACCGTTCTCGTCACCTCGCCGATCCAGGCGATGTTCCTGGGTTCCAAGCCGGTCAACATCGAGGTGTACGGGGACGACCTGAAGTCGACGGTCCAGGTGGCGGAGGAAATCAAAAACCGGCTGGCGCGGATTCCCGGGGCGGTGGACGTGACGCTGAGCCAGAAGCCCGAACGCCCGGAAATCCAGATCCTGATCGACCGGGAAAAGGCGGCCCTGCTGGGGGTCAGCACGGCATCCATCGCTTCCACGCTCCGAATGTACTTCTACGGGGTCGAAACGGGGGAAAGTTTCTGGCAGGGGGAGGACGACTACCCCATCCGGATACGATTGGACAACCGGCAGCGCGATACCATGGACGTCCTGGAAAGGCTGGTAGTCCCCTCTGCGACAGGGAAGGCCGTAAGGCTTGCTACGGTGGCAAGGGTCGTGCAGGACAGCGGGCCGTCAGAAGTGAACCGGAAGAACCGCCAGAGGTACGTGGTCGTCGAAAGCAACGTCCAGGGAAGGTCCCTGGGGCAGGTCACCGAGGCAGCCAGGAAAGAGATTGCCTCCATGCACTTGCCCCCCGGCACGAGGATCGCCTTCGGAGGGCAGGTCCAGGAGCAGGCCGATGCCTTCCGCCAGCTCGGCCTCCTGGTGCTGCTGGGGATCACCCTCGTGTACATGGTGATTGCCGCCCAGTACGAGGCGCTCCTCGATCCCTTCATCATCCTGTTCAGCGTTCCCTTTGCGCTGACGGGTGTGGTCATGGCCTTTCTCCTCTCGGGGCTTTACATTTCGATGCAGGCGTTCCTGGGAGTCATCATGCTGGTAGGGATCGTCGTAAACAACGCCATCGTCCTTCTCGACTACGTGGGACTTCTCCGGGCCAGGGGCATGAGGCTTCGCGAGGCCCTTCTCGAAGCCGGAGAACGGCGCCTCAGGCCGATCCTGATGACGATGCTGGCGGCCTTTTTCGGGATGCTGCCCATGGCCGTCAGCCGGGGGCAGGGGGCGGAGTTGTGGAGACCCCTTGCGGTTTCGGTGATGGGGGGCCTTGCCCTTTCGACCCTAATCACGCTGGTCCTGGTCCCGACCGTCTACCTGGTCCTGGAAACGAAGTTGAGAAGGAAGCCGCGGTATGCCGAGGCAAAGGGAGGCGAATGAGGTGAAGCTGGTCTGGATCCTGTGCAACGAGAGCATCGCGGAGGAGGTCCGGGCGGTTCTGGATGAAACGCCCGTCAACGGCTACACCGTCTGGCAGAACGTCCTTGGGGTCTCCCCCAGGGAAGCCCACTGGGGAGACGCGGTCTGGCCGGGGAAAAATTGGGCCTTCATGGCCGTGGACGAGGAGGAACGCACCGGCCGCCTGATCGGGCTGCTCAAGGAACTGAAGGGCGAAGATCACGTTAGGAGGGCAGGACTCAAAGTGTTCGTCCAGGAAGTCCAGGAAACTCTTTGAAAAATGGGTCCTTTTCTCCGGTTGACAAGCCCGTTCCTCCAGTTATAATAGCTAGCGCACCTCGCCGGCGTAGCTCAGCTGGTAGAGCAGCTGACTTGTAATCAGCAGGTCGTCCGTTCGATCCGGATCGCCGGCTCCAAAATGAGAGGTTGCAGTGAAGCGTGGTAGGGTGGCCGAGTGGTCAAAGGCAGCAGACTGTAAATCTGCCGGCTAGCGCCTACGTAGGTTCAAATCCTACCCCTACCACCACTGATTTATAGAGGGTGGGCCGACTTAGCTCAGCAGGTAGAGCACATCCATGGTAAGGATGGGGTCTCCGGTTCAAGTCCGGAAGTCGGCTCCAGGCTTTGAAATGGGAGATCCGGGGCTGACGTTCCGGGTCTCTTTTAGCATGAGGGGCCTTGTGATAAAATCAGACCCTATGGAACAAAATTGTTGAATCATGATTACTTCAGCAGGGAGGGTATCCAAAGATGGCGAAGGAGCATTTTGAGAGGACGAAGCCGCACCTGAACATCGGCACGATCGGTCACATCGACCACGGGAAGACGACGCTGACGGCGGCGAT
>JALHIN010000057.1:0-3065 GCA_022839995.1 Synergistota bacterium | reverse complement strand
AGGACTGCAAATCCTTCACCCCCGGTTCGAATCCGGGTGCCGCCTCCAACTATCTAAACCATATGCTATAATAAGTTCAGGCAATCCAGAAAAACGTCAAGGTCTTCTGGGAAAACTCCGGAAGGCCTTTTTTGTTTTGGCGGCGTATCCCTTCCACACAATCACGATGGAACCGAAACATCCTGCATTGCGCGCCGTCGCTGTTCGGAATCTGCAAGGAAAGGCAAGGAAAAAAAACGCATGGGAAACAAGCTGGTGTTCGTCAGCGGAGCGCCCTTCTGGTTCACGCCGGAAGGCCGTTTCGAAGCGGCGGAGCAGAGCAACGGGCTGTTCGTAGAACGAGTGCTGCTTCGCACGGAACTGGGCTTTCGCGAAATCGTCAACGGCAAAGTCGTTCGATAGGACGCGGAACGCAATGGAGAGAAGCCGGAACGACCGGCTTCGAACTGACAGATGAAGAGGGCCTCCCTGGATGGGGGGCCTCTTTTTGCGCTGTTTAGGATTGCAAAAGGCAAGGGTGTTTTAAGTTTCGCTAAGGAGTACCTTGAGGATCCTGACCTGCCCCCATTGTTTGTACCAGAAATAAAGTGAGTCCTTCAGCTTACCGCTGGTTCCACTTCCGACTCCCATGACGGTAGCGCCGGCAGGATCGCTTCCGGTGCGGGGGGCCGATAGCCCAGGGAACTATGGGGCCGTACCTGGTTGTACTCCCTCCGCCAACTCTCGATAATCGCCTTTGCCTCGGCCAGGGTGTCGAAACTCTCCCGGTTCAGGACCTCGTCCCTCAGCTTTCTGTTGAACGACTCGATGTACCCATTCTCCCACGGGCTTCCCGGCTCGATGAAGAGTGTCTTCACGCCAAGCCTTTTCAGCCAGTTTCGAACGAACCTTGAGGCAAACTCGCTCCCGTTGTCGCTGCGGATGTGGCAGGGAATCCCTTTCCTGAAAAACAGCTCTGCCAGGGTATCCAGCACATCGTTGCTGTTCAGCCGCCTGGCAACCTTGATCGCCAGGCATTCCCTCGTGTCCTCGTCCAGGACGGTGAGCATCCGAAATGCCCGCCCGTCATGGGTCCGGTCGTAACCGCCTCCAGAGCCTTTCGACCCGCTTGTGGTTCACCTTCCAGCCCTCACTCTTGAGCAGGGCGGTGATCCTACGGTACCCGTACCGTCCATACTGGCAGGCCAGTTCCACCATCCGTTTCACCAGTATGCTTTCCCCATCCCGAGTTTTTCCCCGGTATCGTTGTGTCGACCGAAGCTGCGCAAGAACTCCGCATGCCCGACGCTGCGAGAATCTCCGCTTCCTTCAGCAGCCTGATGATCTGTTCCGAGGTGAAACCTTTTCGTGGCATCTCCACTTGCCGCCTCGCTCAGGTTGACCGGTCCAGTCAAACTTAATTTCTGGACCAGTTTTCCGGGGCTAGGTCAGCTCAATACAATAAGCGCATTAATGTTAACTAAATATACAGCATATAAGAGAAGTGGTATCATTTTTACCATCTTATTCCGAGGCTCAACCAAATAAGTTGAGCAGGGGAATCCAATCAAGAAGGGGCGGTCGTTTTGATGAAGAAACTGGCATTCTTCGTTGTCTTCGTCGCACTATTGGCTAGCGCTGCAGCACCGGCATTCGCAGCGCCGACACCGAAGGCGGGGTGGCCTTCACAGCTTAAGTTCATGTCCGGGCCTCCGGGCGGCAACTGGTTCGCGCTTGGAAACGCCTTTGCCGACCTTTGGAGCAGGGAAGTTCTCCAGACGACCAGCAGCACAGGGGGCGGCGTGTCCAACATCATCAACGCCGACGTGAAAAAGGGAGATTTGGGCTTCTCCGTCACTTCGCTCCTTGGAGCCGCAATCAAGGGAGAGCAGGACTTCCTGGGTCGACCTGCCAAGAATTCCGTGGTTATGGCCAACCTTTACACCCAGTACACCTATTTCATCATGCGCAAGGACTTCGCAAAGAAGCACAACATCACCAAGGTGAGCGATATTTTTGACAAGAAGATTCCGGTCCGTATGGCCACGCTCAAGCCCGGCACAGCATCCGAATTCGTGGTCAAATCGCTCTTCATGAAGGGGTACGGCGTAACCTACAAGGACATCAAAAAAATGGGTGGTTCGGTGGAATTTGCCTCCTATGACGGCGGAGCCGACCTCCTCGCGGACAACCATCTCGACATGTTTGTCTTCTCGGTCGGTAAGGTTGCCTCTATCGTCATGAACATCGAAAGCAATACCGAAATCGTTATCCTTCCCGTCGACGACAGTGCCCTTAAGGCGCTTTCAGACGCTTATGGAACGGTTACGCTCACGGTCGAGCCCGGTATTTACAAGAGCGTGAAAAAGCCGGTCAAGACGGTTGGGGATTACACTTGCATCGTTATCAGGAAAGATCTTCCCGAGGACCTGGTTTACGATCTGTGCAACTCGCTCTGGAAAAGCAAGGCGTCCCTTGCCAAGGCCGTCAAGGACATCGGCGAACTGGACCCGAAAACGGCCGTTCCAGCTGGTGTCCCGGCCCATCCGGGAGCAATTAAGTTCTGGAAACAGGCGAAGTAATCCACCAATACAATTAAGGCCAATACTGACAGGAGCTCGACGAGCTCCTGTCAGTATTGTTAGCTCGACTTGGCAAGTTGTAACCAGCCTGGATTCATAGCAAAGGAGAGTTCCGCTGAATGAGGAAATTGGAAGGAATACCTGGCAAATTCATGTACGCCTACATTGTAGGGATAGGGCTTTTCCATCTTTACACATCGATATTCGGATCTTTTGAAGCCTATCTTCAGAGGAATATACATCTGGGGCTTGTTCTTCCCCTGGCCTTTTTTCTTTATCCTATGACCAAAAATTCTCCAAGGGACCGTGTTCCGATATACGATTGGGTTCTTGGCGTCCTGGCGATGCTGCCCGGTCTATACGTCGTGCTGGACTATGATGCGATCACATCGCGGGTCATCCAGGTCGACTGTATTGACCCCCTCCAGAACTGCACATGGTATTGTGCAGAAGAAGGGAGAGGGTAAAGATGACGGAGCAGGAACAAAACGGCGCCAACCAGGA
>JALHIN010000009.1:0-88150 GCA_022839995.1 Synergistota bacterium | reverse complement strand
CAAAAGCTGCAGGCTACCCCTCACGTGACAGGCCGTCCCGCGGCAGACCCGGATGACGTGACGCCCCCGCGGCTTCAGGTGAAACTGGGCGTAAAACGTCACCACGCCGTAGATCTCCGCCGTCGGCATCTTCATCTCTCGCGAAATGACTTCGATGGCCTCCTTCGGAACGTAGCCAAACGCATGCTGCACAGCC
Source organism: Synergistota bacterium (assembly GCA_022839995.1). Taxonomy (GTDB): domain Bacteria; phylum Synergistota; class Synergistia; order Synergistales; family 79-D21; genus 79-D21. The sequence goes on along the minus strand of JALHIN010000009.1, from coordinate 87,954 downwards.
TGAAGAACCGGAATCAGAAACCCTTTCCGCCCTCTCCACGGTTCCAGGATCTGCATCGTTTTCTCTGAAACCTCGCTGACCGCCGCTGTGACCAAAAAAATCTCCCCCTTCCCGCTCGATGATTGAACCCGTTTTAGGCAAAAAAACGACCCCAAAATTCCGCCCTTTTTCGAACAACGTTAATAGCGTAACAAAAGCTACCTAACTGCGCAATCCATTTTAGGGTGTTATTATTAACGTAATGCATAACACTTTTTGTTTCATTTCTGGTCAATATTGGGATTTGTCTAAAGCTCCCCTATAATAAGGTAAGATGCGCTGAAACGCCTATCCCTGACGACGGGGGGGGATCGATCTTGAGGGCTGTTGTGATCCACGCGCATTTTTACCAACCCGCCCGCGAAGATCCCTGGCTCGGCGCCGTTCCGCCGGAACCCTCCGCTTCGCCCTGGAGGGACTGGAACCACCGGATCGCCGCCGAATGCTACGCACCGAACGCATCGGCCCGCCTTCTCGGGGAAGACGGGCGGATCTGGCGCATCGTGAACAACTACCGTAGCCTGAGCTTCAATGTGGGACCCACCCTGCATGCCTGGCTGGCCGCCCATCGGCCGGAGGTCGAAAGCAGGATCCGCGAATCCGACACTGGGAATGCCATTGCCCAGGCTTACCACCACATCATCCTTCCCCTCGCCCCGGATCGGGATATCCGGACCCAAGTCCTGTGGGGAATCGAGGATTTCCGCTTCCGCTTCGGGAGAGATCCCGAAGGAATGTGGCTCCCTGAAATGGCCGTGGACCTTCGCGTGCTCGACGAAATGGCCAAGGCTGGAATCCGGTTCGTTCTGCTTTGCCCGCACCAGTGCTCAGCCGTCCGGGCCGTTCAAGGCCCCTGGAGGGACACCCCGAAAGGTGCCCGGCTCGACGGTACGAGGCCCTACCGGGTTGAATTGCCCTCCGGGAAGGAGATCGCGGTGTTTTTCCACCAGGATGCCCTGTCTCGCGACATGGCTTTCGGGACTCTCCTGGACAATGGAGACCGGCTTGCCGAAACCCTGCTGAAGAACCTCCCGGATGACGGTGAAAACCGGATCCTGGTGGTTGCGACAGACGGAGAAACATTCGGACATCATCACCGGTTTGGCGAAATGGCTTTGGCACGAGCCTTCGAAGTCCTGTCAAAGATTCCGGGTGTTACCCTTCCAAGTCCGGGTGCTTTCCTCAAGAGCAACCCGCCCGCGTGGGAAGCCCGCATCCATGAAAACACTTCATGGTCGTGTCTCCACGGCGTGGAGCGATGGCGCTTCGACTGCGGCTGCAGGACCGGGGGCGAACCCGGGTGGAACCAGCGGTGGAGAGAACCGCTTCGAAAAGCGCTTGACCGGCTCAGGGACGCATTGGACGAAATCTACGAAAAGGAGTGTCTCCGCTTCGCCCTTGATCCTTGGGACCTCCGGAACGGCTCCGTGGCGCTTTCCCTGGGTGCAGGGCCAGCGGAACAGTGGGTGCAGGAAAACCTGAAAAATCTGGGCGACGCGGACCGGTCAGCCGTACTCAGCCTCCTGGAAAGCCAACGTCTCCGCATGGCTATGTACACTTCGTGCGCCTGGTTTTTCAATGACGTGGCAGGGCTCGAAACCCGCCTTGCCCTCGGTTTTGCACTTCGAGCCCTTGAACTGGGAGGCGGCGGCCTGGAAAGCCCCGTGGGCAAGCGCTTCCTTCAGGACCTAGCCGCTGCAAAGGGCAACCGTCACGAACTCCCGGACGGGAAGGCTGTCCTTGAAAAGACGGTCCTGCCCAAAAGCAGGCGCCTGGAAGACATTGCGGCATCCTCGGCCATACTCGGGGTGAAGGGGACCTTTTTCGCCTACGAGGTTTCCAGGACCGAACAATTACTGAAGGGAGGGGAGCTCTCCCTTCGCCTCGGCGAGACCTCGGTGACGGACAGGCGCACCAGGCGTTCCTGGAGGGGATCCCATGCCGTCCTTTCCGCGGGGGGGCTCGACGACACCTGCCGCCTTTCCCCTCAAGGCAACAACGAAAGGGAGGCCCTTAGGCAGAAGTTCTTCCGCGGGTCCCTCGAACAGCTCACGGGGCTTCTCGAGCAGGCGTTCCCCCTCGGTCCCTGGGGAATCGATTCTCTGCCTCCCGAGCAGCGGGACGAGCTGGCACGGGCCCGGTCCAGGAAAGCCGAGCTGGAATGTCTTCGAAAAGCGATGGAAATCCTGGACGACCACCGCAGGCTGATCGTCCAGCTCCACGCCATCGGAGCCCCATTGCCGCCATTTTTGGCCAGCTCCGCCTCTTTTTCCGTGCAGGAAACGCTGGACGAGGCCGTACGGAACGCCCCCGATGCCCTGGAGCTTCTTCAGGTTGACTCCCTTCTGGAGACCATCCTCGAGGACGCCCATTCCATGGGGCTCAAGCCCGAACTGTCTCTCCTCTCCCCTCGGGTTTGCCAGGAAATCGAACGGCTTTTCCGGGAAGCCGCAACGTTGGGTTCAAACGACCCGCTGAACAAGGCCCTGCAAGCAATCGAGAGGGCCGACAGCCTGGCGGTCGAGCTTCCCCTGCCCGCCCTGCAGGAGAGTTTCTGGGAAGTCCTTATCCGAAAAGAACATTTCCCCTCGCCCGTTCTGGACGCGTTGGCCACCCGGCTGGGTTTTTCCGCCCGCCGCTGACCTGTTTCAAGGAGGATGGATCATGTCTTTGATGAATTATGGCAAATCGATCGGACATTCGCTGAGGAAGATGATGGAAACCGATCCTTCGTTTCGGACGGTGGCCTATTTTTCAATGGAGATCGGCCTTCGCCCCGAACTTCCGACCTATTCCGGGGGTCTCGGAATCCTCGCCGGGGACATCCTGAAGGGCGCGGCCGACCTCGGGGTTCCCATGGCCGGCATCACCTTGCTATACCGGAAAGGCTACTTCCGGCAGACGATCGACGAAGAAGGCTGGCAACACGAATCGCCGGAGGAATGGAAACCGGAACAGGCCCTTCACCTGCTGCCGAACGAAGTGAGCGTCCAGATTTCAAGCAGGACGGTCAAAATCAGGGCCTGGATGACCGAGCTGGTCGGAGCTTCGGGTTTTCCCGTGCCGGTCTATTTCCTCGACACGGATTTCGAGGAGAACCACCCCGATGACCGCCCCCTCACCGCATTCCTCTATGGGGGCGATCAACGGTACCGACTTGCGCAAGAAGTCATCCTCGGCATCGGTGGCCTGCGAATGCTTAGGGACCTGGGATACCGCCGCCTGGAGACCTTCCACCTAAACGAGGGGCACGCCGGGTTTCTAACCCTCGAGCTCCTTCGCGAACAGGGCTACGATGATCTCGAGAAAATCAGGAACCAGGTGGTCTTCACCACCCACACGCCGGTTTCGGCCGGTCACGACCACTTTTCCATGGAACTCGTCCGAGAGGTCCTCTCCCCTGTTTTCGCCGATCAGCTCCAGAAAATGATGGGATCCGGGGGGGTTTCGATGACGGACCTCGGCTTCCGCTTAAGCCGCTTTGTCAACGGAGTTTCCAGGAAGCACGCCCAGGTCAGCCGGGAGATCTTCCACAATCCAGGAATCGAATCCATCACCAACGGAGTCCACTCCAGGACCTGGACCTGCCCCGGGTTCCGGAAACTTTTCGACCAGGCCATCCCCGGCTGGGATACAGACCCTTCAAGGCTGATCCAGGCTCTGCACCTGCCCGAGGAAGAGGTCTGGAAAACCCACCAGGCCGCCAAGATGAGGCTACTGGCTAGAGTCCTGGAAGAAACCGGGGTCGAACTTGACCCGGACATGCTCACCATCGGATTCGGCCGGAGGGCGGCAGCCTACAAGCGCGCGGATTTGATCTTCCAGGACCTGGAGAAACTAAGGAGCATCTGCTCGGGTCGGGCCCAGTTCGTTTTTTCCGGCAAGGCACACCCCCAGGACAATGAAGGAAAACAGGTTCTCCAGAGGGTCATCCGGGCCGCGAGGAAACTGGCCCCGGCCCTGAAGGTCGTTTTCCTTCCCAACTACAATATGGACATCGCTTCCCTCATGACAAGCGGGGTCGACCTCTGGCTCAACACCCCGGTTCGCCCGAGAGAGGCCTCCGGGACCAGCGGAATGAAATGCGCCCATAACGGGGTCCTGAACTTTTCGGTGCTGGACGGCTGGTGGATCGAAGGATGCCTGGAAGACGTGACCGGCTGGTCGATCGGCCCCATTCCCCTACCGGGGACGGAAGACAACCGCTTCGAGGAAGACGTCCACGATTTTTACCTCAAACTCGAAGGCCGTATCCTTCCTACCTACGAGAAGGATCGCAGCCGCTGGGTCTGGATGATGAAAAACGCCATCGCCCTGAACGCAAGCGTGTTCAACACTCACAGGCTCGTCCGGGAATACTGCCAGAAAGCCTACGGCATCGCCTTCAGAGGTCTCTGAAACCATTCGAGGAGGGGTTCGCCCTGACGGAAAAACCGATTTTCATGCCGATCAAGCCCAGGATCCTTCACGTGGCACCGGAAATGGCCCCCCTGGCAAAAATGGGCGGCCTGGGGGACGTGGTACAGGCTTTGCCGAAAGCGCTTCGGCAGCTCGGCGCGGATTGCCGCGTCCTCTTGCCGGCCTACCCTTGCGTGCTTGGGAACATCGAAAAGAACCGACTGCCCCTGAACCGCCTCCGGGCCTCCGTCCACGTTGCCCTGGAATGGCGCGTCTTTTCCGCCCGGATCCTGAGGACAGAACTGGACGGTGTCCCGATCTACCTGCTGGAACAACCGGAACTTTTCTCCAACCCCTCAATCTACCCGATGGACCTGACCGAATCCTCTGCGCTGCCTTTCGCCTTCCTCAGCTTGGCGGCCCTGGAGTTGGCAAACGCTTCCAGGTGGCACCCGCAGATCTTCCACGTCCATGATTGGCCGACCGCCCTTCTCCCGGTCGCCCTGCGCTGGCACCGCCACTACCGAAAGATGGGGCCGGATGTGGACACCGTTCTCACCCTGCACAACCTCGCCCACCACGGGATCCTGCCGCAGGATGCGCTGCAGGGGTACGGCCTGGAGGCATCCTCTTTCGGAATGGACGGCCTGGAGTTCTACGGCCAGTTGAACCTCCTGAAAGGGGGAATCCTCGCGGCGGATGCCCTGACAACGGTAAGCCCGCGCTACTCCTGGGAAATCCAGACACCGGACGGCGGCATGGGACTCGACGGAGTCCTGGCATCTCAGAAAAGGAAGCTGAAGGGAATTCTGAACGGGATCGATACTGAAATTTGGGATCCTGCCACGGACCCTGCCCTTCCGGCCCATTACCGAATCGGCAGCATGAAGGGGAAAGAACGTTGCCGAATGGCGCTTCTTCGGAGGTTGGGCTGGGAGGATGACGGCTCCCCGCTGCTCCTCTGGGTGGGCCGCCTCGTGGAGCAGAAGGGAATCGACCTGCTGCTCGCCTCCATAGAGAGACTGGTCAACCGGGGCTGCAGGGTTCTCGCCGTGGGGAGCGGACACGCGCTGTACGAGGAAGGACTGAGAAAGGCCGCGGAAAGTTTCGAAGGACGGGTCTGGTCCTATGTGGGCTATAGCGATGAAATGGCTCGACTGGCCTATGCGGGGTCGGACATGCTGATCATGCCCTCCCTTTTCGAACCGTGCGGACTTTCTCAGCTCATCGCCCTGCGGTACGGGACGATCCCCGTCGCGCGGGCCGTGGGAGGCCTGGCAGATACGATCATCGACGCGGACGGTTCTGAACGGGGGTACGGTTTCCTGTTTACGGACTACACGGCAGAAGAACTGGTTCACGCGGTGGGAAGAGCGATGGCGGCCTACTCCGATAGAAAGCGATGGGAAACCCTTGTTGCCCGGGGAATGGCCCTGGATTTTTCCTGGAAAACCTCTGCGATGGCCTATGCGAAGCTCTACCTGGAACTTCTGGGTGTGGAAGTTTCCGATCTGAAGGAATCCTAAGGGGGGGAGCATCATGATCTACGGGAAGTACGGTCGCGTCCTGGGCATCGTCCTGGCGGGAGGAAAAGGCGAACGCCTCATGCCCCTCACCAAGTACCGGGCCAAGCCCGCTGTTCCCTTCGGAGCGAAGTACCGGATCGTCGACTTTGCCCTGTCAAACATGGTCAACAGCGGACTGTTCTCCATCTACGTCCTGGTCCAGTTCAAAAGCCAGTCCCTGAACGAGCACATCGACCGGGGCTGGCAGTTCGGCGGAGCCCTTCGGGGTCGGGATTTCTTCGTGACCAACGTCCCGGCCCAGATGTGGACAGGAGACCACTGGTATGCGGGCACGGCGGACGCCGTTTTCCAGAACCTCCACCTGATCACCCTCTTCGATGCGGACCGGGTCTGCATCTTTGCCGCGGATCACATCTACAAGATGGACATCGAGCAGATGCTGGCCTACCATCTCGACAACAAGGCAGACCTCACGGTCGCTGCCAATGTCGTTCCGAAGACGGAAGCCTGGCAATTCGGCTGTATCGACACGGACAAGGACGGAGTTGTGACCGGTTTCCTCGAAAAGCCCGCCAACCCTCCGGAAATTCCGGACAAGCCAGGCTGGAGCTACATTTCGATGGGGAACTACATCTTCGAGCGAGAGCTCCTCGAACAGGCCCTGATCGAAGATTCCAGGAACCCGGCCAGCAGTCACGACTTCGGCCGCGACATCCTGCCCTCCCTTTTCCGGAAAGTCCGCGTCATGGCCTACGATTTCTCTTCCAACAAGCTTCCCGGCAAGGACAAGCCCTATTGGCGCGATGTGGGGACCATCAAGGCCTACTGGCAAACCCACATGGACCTTCTTCAGCACCCTTCGGACCTGACCTTCTACAATCCCCAGTGGCCGGTCCGTACCTCTTCCTATGCGGATCCCCCCTCCTTCACCTACCCGGACAAAGGAATGGGTTGCTCCGCCGAAGGGACGCTGAGGGCGGAGGGTAGCCGGATCCTCGGTGCCGTGGTGCACCGCTGCGTCCTCTTCCGCAACTGCGAGATCCAGGCCGGGTCGGTCATCGAAGAAAGCCTGATCGGGCATGGGGTGGTCATCGGCGAGGGATGCAAGATCCGACAGGCCATCATCGACGCAAACAACGTGATTCCGCCAAACACCGTCATCGGTTACAATCGCGATGTCGACGCCGAGAGGTATTTCCTCGACGCCGAATCAGGCATCACCATCGTGCCGATGCCCGAGGTGAGGCTACGCTCGGAACCCCAGCGGCTTTACGGTCTGTCCTAGCGATGCTGCTGGAACCGAAACAGGGGAGGCTCTGTGTGAAGAAGGATCAAAAACTGCGGGAGAAGGTCTCACAATGGCTGGAGGAGGCCTACGAGACGGATGACGACAGGACCTGCGAAACCCTGGCCCAAAACGTCCTTTCCGTCTCGCCGGACAACCCTGAAGCGCTGCTGCTTCTGGCGGAAGTCTTCCAGGGGAACGAGCAGGAGTACCAGGAGCGCCTGCGGCACGTCCTTCGCGTTCTACGCGACCCCGATCCGGATTGGCTCGGCCTGCTCTCGGAAGGCTGCCTGCCGGAATGGCTGAAGGCCGCATCCCTGCAGCGACTGGCTTTTTCGCTGCTGGGGAACGAAAACAGCACTGAGGAGGAATTGTCCGAAGCCCTTTCTCTTTCCGGGGAACTCATGGAAATCGACCCGGAAGGACAGACCCTCGGACGCCTTCTCCACTACGGGGCCCTGCTGCGCCTGGGGCGTTACAGGGAAGCCCTGAAGGAAACGATGGCGGACCCTGCGGATTCACCCGAAAGGGCTTACACCAGGGCGTTGGCAAGTTTCCGCCTTTCGGGCCCCTGCGCGGAAGCCTACAAGGCGGTTTGTTCGGCAATCCGAACCGACCCCGATCTCCCCTTCCTGATGACTGGAATCTGGGAGATGGACGACGAGTCTTCTGAAGAAAGCGACAGGGCCCATGCCATGGCGCTCGTGTTCGGCCCCCTGCTGGAGCAGGACGAACAGACGGCGGCCTGGTTCAATACGCCGATTTTGATCTTCGGCTTCCTGACGGAACGGCTGCCGGAAGAAATGGCCCAGTCGCTCGAACCGCAGTTGGACGAAGCCGGAATGGGTGACATGCTTAAGATTGCCCAGGGGCAACTGGACGCTCTTCTCCAGCAGGATACCGAACAGGATCCCGACAGGATCGACGACCTGGCTGCGGAAATTCTCGCCCAGATGGGGGATTTTTAACCGGTGAAGGCAACCGGGGGGCAAAAGAAGGAACCAACCTTTTTTGCCCCCCGGCTTTTCCTAGGACCACGGCCACCTTACGAAAACCCCGAACCATCCCCAAAGGGAAGGGCCGAAAAGAAGGGAGAGAAAGGCTCCTAAAGCGAGGAACGGCCCAAGGGGAATCGGATCCTTCCTTTTGACGACCCCGGAAAGGAGAAGCCCCAGGGCTACGATCCCACCGGAAACGAATCCCAGGTAAAGAGCCACCAGCGTCAGTTGCCAGCCGAGAGCCGCTCCCGTGCCCGCCATGAGCCAGGCGTCCCCCCAGCCCATTCCTCCCCTGGAAACCAGGATGATGAGGACGATCACCCCCGCCCCCACCAGGGCGCCCAGGCAACCGTCGGCCAGGGCATCGAGCCCCCCTCCGAGGCGAAAGAGCATCCCGGTTCCCCCCAGAACAAGGGCGAAGGCATCGTAAATAAAACCGCTGTAAAGGTCGGTCATCGCGTTCAAGAGCAGGAGGAACCCGGTGACGACAGCGAACAAACCGGTGAAGGTCACTCCCCATCGCCAGCACAGAAATCCCGCAGTCGCCGCCCCTGTACATTCCGCCAGGAGGTAGCGGACCGGGATTCTCTTTCCGCAGGTCCGGCACCTTCCCCGAAGGAGAATCCAGGACACGAGAGGGATCAATTCCGAGGAATCCAGCACTCGACCGCAGGAGAAACAGCGGGAACGCTCTTTCCCCCACCAGGGTCTTTCCTCCACCGTCCTCTGTGCGACGACGTTCAGGAACGACCCCAGGCAAGCTCCGAACAGGACCGAAAACACGATCGGAAGAATTTCCCGCAAAATCAACTTCCCCTTGTTTTTTTCGTCATCTTACCATACCCCCCTTTTTGCTCGAAGAAACACCTTGATAAGCATCTTCCTCTTCACTATACTGATACAAGAATGCGCTGGAATGGACCAAAAGAAGATACCCGACCGAAAGGGGGCGCCGGAAATGCCCAAGAAGATTCTGGTTGCGGTTGACCTGAGCGAATTGGGGGAAAGGGTCGTTTCATACGGCCATTCCCTGGCTCACAGGCTAGGGGTCGAGGCCACGTTCATCCATATCCTTCCTCAACCGTACCTCTGGAGAGGCTACGAACCCTGGGTTCCGCCGGATCTCGACTCTGAAGTCCGCGAAATCGCGGAAAAAAAGATCCAGTATTTCATCCGGAAAGCGGAGAAAGGACTAGGCCTGGAAAGCCATGATCACAAAATCGTGATCGAGGAAGGCGACCCTGCCGATTCGGTGATCCGCGTCGCCCGGGAGGGAGGATATAACCTGATCGTCGTCGGCTACCGGGGGCACAGCACCCTGGAGTATCTGGTCGTCGGAAGCACCGCGGCCAAGGTGGCCCGCTACGCCCCCTGTTCCGTTCTGATCTACAGGCCGGGCTTCGAGCCGTTCTGAGACTTCCCTGCCTGAAAACGGCAGCGGCGGAGCTGGAATCCAGCTCCGCCGCCCTTGTTTTTCCGGGGGGTGCTAGATGATAAGCTTGCTCCCGGGCTTTTTCCCGCTCATCCGGTCGATCTGCTGGAGGACGGAGGAAGGAGCCACCTCGATACGGGATTTCTGTGCCTGGGCCTCCTGCATGGCCAACTCACGCATTTTCTTGTCGTATTCTTCCATGCTCTTTTTGATCGCGTCCACGTCTCCGCGGATCCAGAGCAGGATGCTTTCTGCCATCGTTTTCAGGTTTTCCTCGGAAGGGACCTCAGGAATCAAGCCAAGCTCCTTCAGGATACGGTGCTCTTCCCTGACGGAATCGACCACGTCCTGATCACTCAAAATCCCTTTCCGGTAGAGCACCCGAGCCAGGATGTTGAACTTCGTCTTCTGGTTTTCATCCGAAAAAGACAGGCTATCCACCCTCGCAATGAGCATGGAAAGCAGTTCCTCGAGGTTGATCTGCATCGGCATCGCCATTTTCAGTTTGCCTCCTCAAAAGGGGAAATGGAGAATCGATTCATTCTAGCACAACCGTTCCCCGGCATCCCGGACGAACAGGCTAGCCGCCCCGATCACCGCTGCGGCCTTTCCTAGTTTGGCGACCCGCAGATCCAGGGATGACCGGTAGGGTTCCCCGAGGTACCGTTTCACGATGGGTTCCAGGGTCTCCAGAAATCCTCTCGCGGGACCGAGTCCCCCTCCCAGAACGACCGCTTCAGGGTCCAGGACATGCACCAGGGAAGCGACGGAAGCTCCAAGAGCTTCCAGGACATCCTTCCAGACGGGTTCGAGCCTCGGATCCTCGCGCTGTTCCCAGAGCGCTTTCAAATCCGGTTCGAATCCAGCTTCCTTCGCCCGCCTTTCGATTCCGTCTGCGCCTGCGACCGTCTCCAGGTGCCCAAGACCTCCGCACCCGCAGGGCTTCGAACCGCCGATGACCAGGTGCCCGGGTTCCCCTGCCATGCCGTGCCCGCCCCGGAGAAGCTTGCCGCCGACGACGACGCCTCCACCGATCCCGGTCCCCAAAGTCAGGACCACGTAATGTTCCAAGCCTCGGGCGGCTCCCAGGAGTCCCTCCCCGATTGCGGTGCAATTCGCATCGTTTTCCATCCGGACCGGAATCCCGATCGATTTTTCCAGCAAAATGCGCAGGGGCAACCCTTCCCACCCCGCGAAATTGGGGGATCGAAGCACTTTTTCCCTTTCCCGGTCCAACATGCCAGGAACCCCGATCCCAATGCCATCCACCCGAATTCCCGAGGCCATCTCGTCGATGCGTTCCCGTAGCGCGGCGGAAACCGCCTCTGCGGTCCTCGAGCGTGGGGTCTCGTATTCCCGCAGCGACAGGACCGACTCGTCCCTGACAAAACCGAGGGCGAAGGAATGTCCCCCCAGATCCACTCCCAGGATCACGGCCTACACCCCTTCGTGAGCCGCAAGGTCCAGGGCGGCGCAGAGCCAACGCCGAACGTCCAGCAGGTCCTGGGATTCGTACCGGAGTGTCCGACCACTCAGGCGGTAGGATCCAGGGGCGAATGCGGCGGCATCCGCCTGGATCGTCCTCTGGAAGGTGAGTTCCATCACGAAGGGGGCCTGAAGAACGAGCTTCGGGGAAAGCCCTGCCGAAGCCTTCCTGACCGCTGATCGAGCCGCTTCCCGGAGGAGGGCGGCCGTTTCCGCCGGCGAAAGCAGTTCCGCGGAATGACGTCCGTGACCTTCCTTGACCCCGCAGGTTACAAGCCCTTCACCCAGGAGACTTTCGGCCTCCCAGCAGGCGGCAAGGTCGCCCGTGACCAGTGCCACCGGCACTCCGAGAAACCCGCACAAAGCGGCATTGATCCCCGTTTCCCCGACTCTCAACCCGTTCAGCCGGACTTCATACACGGTGCTCCCGGAAAGGGTATGGTCCAGCACCGCTTTTTCCGTTCCCGCCATGGCATGGGTACAGAGGAAGAAAGCCGCATCGAATCCCTGTACTCCCTCCACCATGCTTAGAGGTTTCGGGTACCCGCTGATGAGCCGGACACCGGAAGGCAGATCCCTCAGGTCCAGGTTGGTCATGTTCCAGTGACTGTCGTTCACCAGGACATCCCTGATCCCTTCCTCTTCAAGGCCTTCCAGGACTGCCCGCAGGTCGTGGGCCTGCATCGCCCTGCCGAAAGCGTATTCCGGGGCTTTTGGCGTGACCTGTTCCGGTGAAACGATACCGGTTGCGCCTTCCATGTCGAGGCTGACGTAAATTTTCATCCCAGGCTCTCCTTCCATTTCCGGACCAGGTCCGGGTCCTTCTGGAGCCCCCTTCCGATACCGACCAGGTCGCAAGCACCGCTTTCGACCAGGCGACGGGCCGTTTCCAGTTTGCGGATCCCTCCCGTGCAGGTGACCGGGACCTTCGAAGCCGCCTCCCGGGCAGCCCGGGACCAATCTGCGAAATAGGCTTCTCCAGGCGCGTCGTATCCGCAAAGGTTCCCGGAGATATCCAAGTGATCGATTTCAAGCCTGGAGAGCTCCCTTGCAACCCAGAGCCCTTCCTCCAGCGTCAGCCCCTCGGGAGGATCTTGCGGGAAGGTATCCGAAAGCCCAAGCCGGACTGAAAGGACGCCGTCGTTGCCGATTGCCGGGCGAACGGCTTCCACGATCTCGAAAAGAAGGCGGGCCCGGTTCGCGATCTTCCCTCCGTAGGCGTCCCTCCGGTGGTTCGTTACGGGACTGAGGAACTGCCCCAGAAGATACGCGTGACAGGCATGGACCTGGATCCCCGGGTACCCGGCGGAAATCGCCCTTTTTGCCGCGGCCGCGAAGGCTTCGACCACCGCGTGGATTTCCGCTCCGTCCATCTCTTTCGGCTTTACGGCATAGGGACAGGCCGGGTTTTTCACCTCCGAAGGCGCCAGAACAGGGTATTTCTCGGAAAGGAGCGCTTCATCGCGGATCTGGCTACCCGCGTGGTTGATCTGGACAAAGGCCGGGCAGCCGGCCTCCCGGAAAAGAGCCGCCATGGGGCGGTTGGCCTCTTCGCACGCTTCCGAGTCCAACCGGAACTGGGCCACCCGAGCCCTGCCCTTTCTGCTGACGGCGTGGTGCTCGACCACCACCAGGGCCACTCCGCAACGAGCCAGGCGACGGTAGATCTCAAGACTTCTCTGGGTCGGCCCTCCCTCCGGATCGGCCGATGCCGTCGCGATAGGAGCCGCTGCGATCCGTCCTTCGAGCCGGATCCCCCTAATTTCAAGAGGATCCAGTAAGCTTGCCGTCTTCATGGTTTGCTTTCCTCCTCCCAGGCTGGAGCGTAAAGCGTTCGCGGGCGCCCCGGGCGTCCGTCCTGGAACTGGCTTTGCCTGGCTGCCAGCCCTCGCTCCACAAGGTGTTCCAGGTAACGGTGAACTGTGACGTAGGCCAGGCCGCAACTCTCGGCAACCACCTCCGTCGTGGCAGGCCCCCCCGTGCTCCTAAGCCCGTCCATGACCCGGCGAAGGGTTTCGACGCTGATGCCTTTCCTGCTTTGTTCCCAGTTCAGGTCCCGTCTTGTCCGGGCCAGTTTCTTGTGCAGGTTGATCCTCGAAGCGAAATCCGCCAGCCTGACGGGCTTGTTGATGAAGTCATCCGCACCGTTCAGGAGCAGTTCACGGGCGACTTCCAGCCGTTCCTCCACGGTGAGCATCAGCACGGGGATGTTGACCGAAATCGAGCGGACCTTCACGAGGACGTCGAGCCCGCTGGCTCCGGGCATGTGATAGTCCAGGAGCAGCAAGTCCACCTCATCGGCCCGGACCCAGCCCAGGCAGGTTTCAGGCTCGGTTGTCGTCAGGATCTTCCATCCCTGTGAGACGGCCATCGCCTCCAGGGTATACAGAACGCTCCGGTCGTCGTCCAGGGCCCCTATGCAAAGAGTCATGCTTCGTCCTCCACGTTTTCGGCCTTCTCTCCGAAGGGGAGGGACAGGCAAACCAGGGCCCCCGCACCCTCAACGTCGCGGAAGGCCACCTTTCCGCCGTGGGCCTCTGCAACCTCCCGCACGAAGGCAAGACCGATTCCCGTGCTCCCCCATCCCGATTTCCCATCGGTTTTCCACACCCCGAAACCGGGACCGTTATCCGAGATTTCGAACTCGACCATCCCGCCTCCGGCCCTTGCTTCGAAAAGGATTTTCGGGATCGGGATTCCCGCCGTAGCCCTGTTCGCGTTGTCAAGGAGATTCATCAGGGCGCGGGATAGACGGACAAGGTTGACCTGGAGGAGGGGGCCGTTTCCTTCCAGCTGACTCCTGACGGTCACCTTTTCCTTCCATGGCAGGGCGCTTAGCTGGCTCAAGGTGTATTCTAGCACCTCCCTCGCCCATGCCTTCCGCCGGACGTTTGCATAAAGGATTTCCGAGATCATCGTGTTCATGGTCGCTGCGGCTGCGGCGATCTGCTCGAGGTGCGGGGTTGCCGCTAAAAGCCTGGGGTCAGCCGCAAGAACATCGGCAAGTCCAGTCACCGCGGTGAGCGGCCGCTTGAGATCGTGAACCAGCTGCTGGAGTTCGCTGAGACTCCTGGAATGAAGGGCCTCCTCGCGGAGAGCCGCGATCTGCCGTTCCTGGTCCCTGAGCCGCATGACGGCGCCCAGCCTAAGGCCGAGGTTGACGAGCAGCTCGGCCGTGACAAGCCCGCTCGCGAAAACGCTGAAGAAAAGCACGAGGCCCGCGCCGTTCAGGATCCAGACCGCACTTTCTCCAAGCAGGCCAGCGATCTCCTTGACCGCCCTGGAGAGCTCACCCCACCCGAAACCGTAGGGCGTGAGGAATGGCACGATATCCAGCCACTGGAACGAAAAGATGAGAAGGCCGAGGGTCAGGGCCCTGTTTCCCCACCCGGGAACTTCCCTGGTCAGGGTGTGCAGGGCAAGGATGGTCAGGATCCCGAGGATCGCCGGGGTCCCAAAATGGATCGCCGCGAGCCCGGACAGCAGGTGGGGAAGGAGGTAGCTCAGGGGGATGGCGGTGAGGGGAACGAGCCAGGAAAGGGCCTTCCCCCTCGGGGCCAGGAGCGAAGCGAGACCTTCACCCGTCATGAACCACCCGATGTACAGGGGAACAGCCCGCGTCGTGTTGATGAGGACGAGGTTGCCCGCCGCGGCGAGAAGCAGTCCACTGTCGTCCGAATCGACGGCCTGGGCGAGGAACCGGAAGACCGCGTCCTGCGGGACGGAAAGGGCAACTCCCCAGAGGAGCAGGAAGAAGGCCCCCGCCACGAGCCTGTCCACGGGTCTTTCAGCCCGCGGGGAAAACGGGTTCCTAGCCATGGTCATCCTTCCATTTCCAGCGTTTGTGGGTCAAAAGAACCCCGAAGAAAAGAGCAAGCCCAAGAAGAGCCTCACCCCCCCTGGCGGGGGACGAAAAGCGGGCGTGCGGCGGGGAGTCGAAGGGGACTCCCTCCCTGCGGGCCATCTCGCGAATGTTCAGCGCGTGGACTGCCGGCCGGCCCGAATCGAGCCACTTACCCAGTACCCCGTTCCCTCCTCCCGGAGCCTTTCCGGGAAGCAGGAGCCCGGGGGGAAGATCGAGTACCGCTGGATCCGAGCCGAGGTTGCCGTGGCTGCCCCCAATACTCACCAAAAGCAGCGGACGGAATCCCGCCACGGATTCCCACTTCACCCTCACGGCCTCTTCGAGGCTTCGCGGGAACCTCAGGGGGACACCCGCCCTGGCTGCGGCCGATGTGAGGAGCGTTATCCCCTCGGGAGGGATCCCCCCGCCGGCTTCCCCATCCCCACCCAGCGTATAGAAAGCGGATTTTGCCCTGATGAAGCCGGCCTTACGAAGCTCCGCCTCGATGTCCGGCCAGGGATGGCCGGGGTCGTTGGCCCCCCAAGTGGAAGCCCCCAGGGAAACCCCGAGGAATAGGTCGAGATCGAGGTTTTCGGCAGCGGCGATCGCGGACAGAACCAGCCCTGGAAAAGAGGAAGAGGCCAGGATCGCAACTCGGTCGCCGGCCTTGAGTCCCAATTGGGCATACCAGCGCCTGAAACGCACGGCCCAAAGAGGATCGCAGGCCGTCCTTTTCGCGGGAAGGTCCCCGAGCGTCGTCGTGAGGGGACTCCACTCCAGACCGATGAGGCCCGTCTTCCAGGGGTCCTCGGCGGGAATCGGTTTCCCCGAAAACCTCCATGAATAGAGGTGATCCTGAGCGGCGCGGACCTTCGCGTAAAGGGCCCTTTCGGCCGGATCGAGGCTATTTCCCGGTTGCCAAAACCAAAGGAGGAGCAAGCCCAAAGCCAAAAAAACCAGCCTCGCTTTCGCCGCCGCGGGACCCCTGGAGGGAAACATCAGGACAGCACCCCCGCGAGGAGCTCGGACGCAAAAGCCGCCGAGATCGCGACGGCCATGGCCCCCGCCAGGGTGCCGATAGGCCCCTGGCGCTGGATGTCCGCCCCGACCAACCCTGGGACGACCCAGCCCAGCCACGGCGAGGGAGCCGGGAGGACAGTCCCCAGGAGGAGTCTCGCCGCCAGGGCCATGAGCAGGGCCAAGGCCACCCGTTCCCGCCCGTAGGTCCCGCACAGCCGCACGCACGCCTCCAGGGCGATGGAGATCAGGATGCCCAAAGCCAGAACCACGGCAACATTCAGGGGATCATTCATGTGAAGGGCCAGAAGGCCAGGCGTAATGATCCCGCCGCAGGTGAAGCCCGTCTTCCGGGTGAAAAAGATGGAAAAGGCTATCCCGAGTCCGATCGTCCATTCAGGCTGCATCTCAGCCAACACGCCTTTCCAGGAGAAATGGCAACGGGAAACCCGCCACGTTGCCACAACCGAAAACTCTTCGCCCTGACCTTACGAGGGCAGCCAGGCCTTCCGCGTTAAGCTTCACTCGCCGGAACCCGCTGGTCCCGCGAAGCGCGAAATCCCCCGCAAGCAGCCTCTCTTTCCACGCCCACGACCGGATCCATGGGAGGAAAGCCATGAGCCTCATCGGGCGATCGCGCCTATGGTTGTAAAGAAGCACCGTTTCTTCCGCCTTCCAGCCCAGGGAACCCCAGAGAAGGGCCGCGCTTTCCGGGTCGTTGGCCGAAAAAGCTGAGGCCAGCAGCCCTCCGTCGACTTCGACAAGGCGGAAATCGGCGATGTCCGGGGGAAGGGATTCCATTGCCTTCCGGGCAAAGGCGGGATCCAGCCCTAGCATGGAAAGAGCGAGGCAGGCGAGAGAAAGGTTCCCGGAGGTGTAATCGCGGGTGCAAAGCCCGCCTTCGAAGGATCCTTCAAGGGAACATCGCTTGCGGGCCAGTTCTTCACGGACAAAACCCGATTCCAGGAGTTCCGGGGCGGCGGCCACGGGCACCCGGTCGGGAATCCCTTGCAGCAGAACCCTTTCCGCATCGCTGGCTCCAGGCCCCCAGGCCTCCTGGTGGTCGGCCCGGGCATTCGTCCAGACCACGAGGCACGGGGATAGCCACCTTCCCGCCAATCCCTGGAGTTCCGGTGCCACAGCACTGTTTTCCAGGACCACGGCCCCCGCCTCCTCAGGAACCTGTTCCAGCCACCAGCGCATCTCTTCGACGTGTCCACCCGAGGTCCGCTCGATGAAGCGCTCCCCGGCCGGGGAAATTTCGCGCGGCAACACACCGGTGATACGGCCCCACGAAGGAATTCCGAGGGCGCAAAGGCCCGCCTGCAGGAGGCGGACCAGGGAACTTTTTCCGCGGCTTCCCGTCACGAGGACCCGGATCGGAATGGATGCAAGATTCTTCAGCATGCTCTCATTCTAGCAGGGAAGGGGGAGGGGTTCCCCCCTCCCCCTCCTCGTCCTCTAAGCCCCGGAATTCCGGGGCAATCGGTTCCGGCCTAGTAGCCGACCGGGACGCCCAGCCGGCGGCTGTCCGCTCCGCCGTACATGACACCGCTGTCAACGTCAAAGAGAATCCCCTGCGCGGTCCCGAAATAGCCGCTCTTGTCCCGCACCTCCGTCTTGTGCCCGATGAGCTCGAGAACGGCTATCGTGCTGGGTGTGATGCCCTTCTCATAGAGGAGATTGCCCGCCTTGCCGCCGGAGGTGAAGTTGAAGATGCGGGGCTGCTCGATGGCTTCGTCCATCTTCATTCCGAAATCGACGGTGTTCATGATGATCTGGGCCACCGCGGTGATGATGCGAGTGGCGCCTGCCGCGCCGACAGCCATGAAGGGACGGCCCTTCGGATCCAGGACAATCGTCGGAGACATGGAGGAAAGCGGCCGTTTGCCCGGTTCCGGGGCATTGACGCTGGCCGGGTTGGAGGAAAAGTCGTCCATCTGGTCGTTCAGCATGATCCCGTAGTCGGGCACAAAGACTCCGCTGCCGAAGAAGTAGTTGATCGTGTTCGTCGAAGCGACGATGTTGCCCTTGGCATCGACTACCGAGAAATGGCTCGTGGAAACGCGTTCCTGGGGCTCCCCTCCGACGTAGCTCGACGCGGAAGCCTTTTGGAAGGGTTTTGGATCGTCAGCCGGGACATCGGTCATGGACGCGAACATGTTGATCTTGCCCGCGAGTTTCTTTGCGTAGGCCTTCGAGGCGAGCCCTTCGATCGGAACGTCAACGAAGGCCGTGTCCGCCATGTAGGCGCCGCGGTCCGCATAGACCATCTTCATGGCCTCGGACATGACGTGGAGCGTCCTGGGAGAATTGTGCCCCAATTCCTTCACGGGGAAATTCTCCATGATGTTCAGGAGCTGGACGATATGGGTCCCGCCGCTGGAGGCCGGGGGAACCGAATAGATGCGGTAGCCGCGGTAGGTCCCCATCACCGGCTTGCGTATTTCCACCCGGTAGTTCTTCAGGTCATCGAGGCTCATTGCCCCGCCCGCCTTGTTGACGGCGGCAACGACCGCCTCACCCACGGGACCGCCGTAGAAGACGCCGGGGCCCTTCTCCGCAATCAACCTGAAGGTCTTCGCCAGGGCGGGCTGTTTCAGGAGCTTTCCCTCCTCAATCGGGAGGCTGTTCTCGAGAAACGGTAGCTTATCCGGTTCCGTATAGGTGATCATCTTCTCGAACTCGTCCCGGATGATCCCCGTCTGCATCGGGTGTACGGTGAAACCCTGCTCGGCAAGCCTGATCGCGGGAGCGGCCACCTCGCCGAAACTCATGGTGCCGTACTTCTCGAGAGCGGTCCACATGCCCAGAAGCCAGCCGGGAACCCCGACCGACTTGCCTCCCTTGACGGACCATTTTTCAGCCTTTGCCTTCTCGGAGGCGAACATGTCCTTCGTCGACGAGGCCGGGGCCGTTTCGCGGTAGTCGAGGACCACGACCTCCCCGGTTTTCGCGAACCGGATGGTCATGAATCCGCCGCCGCCGATCCCGGAAGCGTTAGGCTCCACGACGTTGAGGGCCAGGGCAGTCGCGACCGCGGCATCGATGGCGTTGCCGCCCTTCTTTAGGATCTCCACTCCAGCCTTCGAGGCTAGCTCGTGAGCTGAGGAAACCATCCCGTTCTTCGCGATGACTTCCTCCGCGACCGCCACATGGGCCATTGAAAAGGCCAGGACCGCGATCAAGCAAAATGCAAGGACTTGTTTCATTCCACTTCCCCCTCCCTTTTTTGGGTTTATTTAGTTTACCACTTTAAGTGGGGTAAGAAACGCTCCGATGCCTTGTTCACGTATCGCGTCATACTCGGGAATGCCGACGACTTTCACGGCCTTCTCCGGGTAAAGCATCCCCAAGTTGTCAAGAAAAGCCTTGACGGCCGTGACGTGCCTCGCCACCCTCAAATCCAGGGGCTGGTCGCCCCCGTAGTCGATGAACAGCCTGCCCATGCCCATGGCCTTCGAGTAGGCCTTGTCCTTCCCGGTCAGGACGAGAGCCTCGTCCGTCCTGCCGCGAAGCCGTCCCTGGCTCGGATTTGCCGTTTCCATCAGGATGGGCATCGTATCCGTCGTATCGCCCCACTCCCGGTGGGTCAGCCCCCGCAGGTTTTTCGGCGAGGGTTCAAGCCGCATCTGGATCCCCCTGCCTTCGAGTTCCATGGCGACCACCGCTGCGAGTTCCATGCTTTTCTCGTGCGCAACGATCGCGTTGACGACCGGGTATTCGGGCGATGCCTCGTGAAGGTCAAAAGCCAGGTCCACTTTCTCTTTAACGATCAGCTGCCGCAGTCCGTAGGCAAGCTTTAGGGTGAGGGGACCGTTTTCCGTACCGGGATGGGCACGGTTCAGGTTGCTGCGCTCCTTCCCCGACAGTTCCTGCCCGGACTGGGGATGGATGTAGACATCTGGGTCCGGCCACTGGTCGATGGGGTTCGTCGCGCGGGAACCGTACTTGAACACCCGCGTGCTTCCGTCGGGAAGGGCGATGCGGATCCTCTGGGGCGCCCCTTCCTGCGGGTCGTTGTGAGTGAAGGCCATGCGGTTGGCGAACGGGATGACGATGAGCCGGCCCTGTTCCACCCCTGCCCGTTCCAGGAACATGACGGCCGTCAGCGTTCCGGCCGGTTCGTTGGGGTGGGTTCCCCCCATGACGAGGACGGTCCCGCCCGGTTTGGCTCCCTGCTGGATGAAGACCGGCGTGTCGGCCGCCGTTTTCTCCAGGGGCTTGAACCATTCGGAAAGCATGTGCCTTTCGAACCCGGGTGCCGGGACCAGGACGTCATCCTTCCACATCGACATGAACGACCTTCCCGCGAGCCCCGCCACGACGAAAGCCAGGGCCATCAGGACCAGGGCGGATGTGCGGGTTCCTTTCCAGCTTGTTCCGATGGACATTCCCGCACCCCCCTACTTGATCATCAGGATCCGGAGGATCAGCGGCACAAGTACCATCGCCCCCGTGACCTGTTTCCAGAAATCCTTCTCGCGGACCATGCACCGAACCACGAGCAGCAGGACCAGCAGCGCGACGCCGCGGTAAGCCAGTGTCATCATCACGGCATCCTCCTCAGTACAAGATCCCGGCGATCGCCTTGGCACCGTAGATGACCGCGATGCCCCAGCCCGCCGTCAGGAGCCCCGGCACCAGGCAGTGCTTCAGGACCTTGAAATAGTTCTTCTCCCCGACGACCTGCGCCGCGAAGATACCCGCCAGCGCCGTGGGCGGCATGAGGTCGCCCAGCCCGGCGATGAGGCTCAGGGCCGAGGCGACGATGATCTCGTTGCGGCCCAGCAGGGCAAGGACAAAGGGGACCCCGAGGACGGACGCCGACCCGAAGGCGGAAACGGCCCCAAAAAGGGGCATGGACGTGGCGATCGAAAAGTAGAGAAGCCAGGCCGGAATGGCCAGAGCGCTCACCACGACGAACCCCCGGACCCCCGTCAGGGTCATGATCTGGATGAACATCCCGACCCCCATCAGGATCCCCATGACGGGAAGGGCGTCCCGAACCGCCTCCGTGGCGGTTTCAAGCGGGTTCCACCTGACGCCGGAAAGAAGGCCCGATGCGGCCGCGAGCAGGAAATCGAGGGGCATTCCAAGGCCGGGCCAGACTTTTGGAAAGAGCCGCTCTCCCCCCATGAGGACTACGAGGACCAACAGCGGAAGGAAAAGACGGAACGACATGGGGTTGCGCTCCATCCTGGAGAGTTCGGCTTCGAGCGATGCTTCGTCCCCCGCCCCCTTGCGGAGGTGCGGGGTGATGAGGATGAGGGCCGTCACGACGGCCAGGGGCACGGTGCAGATGAGCAGGGGGAGGCCGAACCCCACGTAGGGCATGTCGATGCCTCCCCCGATGATCATGGCCGGTAAGTTTATGGGCGGGGCGATCATGCCGTAGATGGCTCCCATGGCGATAGCGGCCGCTGTCTGGAGCGAGGGGACCCCCAGCCGAACCAGGACGGGAGCGACGAGTGCCCCCGAGGTAAGGACCGCCGCGGTCGAGGAGCCGGTGATCATGCCGGGGAACATGATGAGCAGCATGATCCCGAACCCCAGGAAAAGGGGCGTGTTCCTGAACTTGCGGATCATCCAGGCTGCCATTCCCTCGAGCAGGCCGATCCGCTCGACGGATTTCATGAAAATCATCGCGGACGCGATGATCAGGATCGTGTCGAGGTAGCCGAACATGCCCTCCACGAGGTGCCGCACCGGCAGGCTGAAGCCCGCCGCAACCGCGCCCAGGATGGCTGCCCCTGACATGGCCACCGCGATCGGCAGTTTCAGGGCAAAGGCCCCCAGGGCGAAACCGCCGACCATGAGCACTGTCAGGAAACCTTCAGGCCAGAACCATTCCATGCCGGCTGCCTACGGGAGGACCTTCCAGTCCTTCAGGGCCTGCTCAAGGGGAGCCTGGACCGCCGCGACCGTCGCGACCTCGGTGATTGGGGCGCCCTTCTTCGCAAGCTTGTTGAACAGGCCGTCGTTGTTGCCGCCCTTGACCAGGATCAGGCGTTCACCGAAGGGAACCGCCGCGTTGATGAAAAGGTCGGTGAGGGTACCCCGGCGCCCTTCTCCCCCGACATGCATGACAAGGATCTTCATGCCTTTCTTTTTCGCGGCATCAAGCAGGGCCACGGCCCTTGCCTTTTCCTGGTCCGCGTTTATGCCCGCCGCGCCCAAGCCCTTGGAGCTTCCGCCGACCACGGCGACCAGCACCTTCTGGCTTCCGAGGGCTTCCGGCTTCATGAGGGCATCGTAGTCCACCTCCACCTTCAGCTTTTTCATGACGACCCTGACCATGACCGCGTCAGGACTCTGGCCCACGGAGGTGAGGGCCACATCGGCTGCGAGCGCCGCTGGAGCTGAAACGAACAAGAACAACACGAGGAATCCAGCCACAAGTTTTTTCACGGGATATTCCCCCCTCCTTCCCGCCCGGTATCCAGGCGGAATCCGGTCTTTCCGTGACCAGACTAAGGGGGGAAGGGAAGGAAAACAAGGTTTTTTTGCTTTATTCTCTCAGGGTCAAAAACAGGCGGGGGGGCTACCCATGCCGCCTGTAATCGTCGTCCAGCCTCACGATATCGTCCTCGCCGACGTATTCCCCGTTCTGGACCTCGATGATCTCGAGGGGAACCTTGCCGGGGTTGGATAGCCGGTGGGGTGTACCCTTGGGGACGTAGCAGCTTTGACCCTCGTAGACCAGCTTTTCCGATCCGTCAATCCCGACAAGGGCCGTCCCCCGCACCACGACCCAGTGCTCGCTGCGATGGTGGTGGTACTGGAGGCTCAGCCTCGCTCCCGGCTCGACTACGATTCGCTTGATCCGGTAGCGGGATGCCTGCCCCAGGGTCTGGTAGATGCCCCAGGGTCGGGCGTTGACCGGGGCCTCCACGGCTTCCTTCCGGCCCTCCTCCTTCAGGGTTCGGACGACCTCGCGCACTTTCTGGGAGCTGCCCCTCGGCGCGATGAAGAGGGCGTCGGGGGTATCGACCACCAGCATGTCCTGCAGGTCCACGCCGAAGATAAGCCGGTGGTTCCCGTAGAGAAGGTTCCCCCTCCCCCCGATGAGGCGCACGTCTCCCTTGAGGGCATTGCCGTTCGAGTCCGCGGGCAGGGCCTCATAGACGGAGTCCCAGCATCCGACGTCCGACCACCCCGCTTCCAGGGGGACGGCGGCAATCCTGTCCGTCTTTTCCATCACGGCATAGTCGATGGAGATTGAAGGAAGGCTTTCGAAGGCCTCGAGCAGGGGGCCGAGGCCGGCCTCGCAAAGTTCCCCCACCTCCGGGATGTGGCGTTTGAGGTCTGAGGCCATCCTTCCCAGGCGGAAACAGAACATCCCCCCGTTCCAGAGGTATTGCCCGCTTTCCGCGTATTCCCTTGCTTTCTCCGGCGAGGGTTTCT
The DNA here is from genome assembly GCA_022839995.1 of Synergistota bacterium. Classification (GTDB taxonomy): domain Bacteria; phylum Synergistota; class Synergistia; order Synergistales; family 79-D21; genus 79-D21. Next base: position 64,523 of record JALHIN010000009.1, on the reverse strand, counting down.
CGACGAAGCGGACCACGGGGCGGACGCCCCCGGGATCCCGGGCCGGTCCGCATTCCATGTACCCGTACCCGGTCTGCGGGCGGTCCGGTTTGATGCCAAAGGTGACCAGGGTATCCTTTTCCGCTTCCTGCGCCGCCACGTTGACCGCTCGCCGGAAGGCCTCACCGTCCCGGATGAGGTGGTCGCTCGGGCAGACCAGGACGATGTCGTCTTCCGACGCGGAGGCGGTTTCCTTCAAGGCGGCCAGTCCCAGGGCGATCGCCGGGCAGGTGTTCCGGCCTACCGGTTCGACGAGGACGGGGTCCACGTTTCCAGCCCAGGGCAGGACCCCTCGAACCTGGTGCCGAACCAGGGCCTGCCATTCCCGGCCCGCGATCACCCTCACGAGCCGGTCGGAAGCCACGGGTACGAGGCGAAGGACCGTTTCCTGGAGCAAGGTTTTTTCCCCGACCAGCGGGAGGAACTGTTTCGGCAATTCTTCCCTCGACAAGGGCCAGAGGCGCGTTCCGCTTCCACCGGCCAGGACCAGGACGTGAAGTTTCGACACGAACCCCTCCCCCTCCTAGACGTTGAACCGGATTTCAAGGATATCCCCGTCCCTGACGGGGTATTCCTTTCCCTCGAGCCGGAGGACTCCGGCTTCCCGGCAGGTCGCGAAGGATCCGCCGTGCTTCATGAATTCCTCGTAATTGACCACCTGTGCCCGGATAAAGCCCCGGGCAAGGTCCGAATGGATTGTCCCCGCGGCGTCAACCGCCGTCGCACGGTTCTTCAGGGTCCATGCCCTCACCTCGTCGGGCCCCACGGTAAAGAAGGAAAGCAGCCCCAGCAGGCGGTAGGCACCCGAGATCAGCCGCTTCCTACCGGTTTCCGCAACGTTGAGCTCGGCCATGAACTCGGACTGTTCTTCCGGGGAAAGGGAGGACATCTCCATCTCCATCCGTCCGTACACTTTCACGAGAGGCATTCCCCGACTTTCGCAGAGAGCCGCCAGTTCCGCGTATCCGGGGATTCGATCGTCCGTCACCTGGGTTTCGTCGAGGTTGAGAACCACGAGCTCGGGCTTCAACGAAACGAACGTAAAACCACGCAGGAGCCGAAGCTGATTTTCGTCCATCGGGAGATCCCTCAACGGGCGCTCTTCCAGGAGGTGCTCCTGGCATTTTTTCAGCAGGTCCGCCTCAAGCTGCTCTTCCGGGAGAAGGCGCTTCTTTGCAGCAAGACGGTTGAGGCGGGTCTCCGTCAGCCCCAGGTCCCTGAGGATCAGTTCCGTCTCGACGATCTTCCAGTCCCTGAGCGGATCCAGGGTTTCCTCCGGATGGGGCACTTCCGGGTTGTCGAAAGCCCGAAGCACATGGACGAGGGCATCGGCTTCCGCCACGAAGGACAAAAAGGCGTTCCCTAGCCCGGCTCCCCTCGAGGCATCCCGAGAAAGGCCCGCCAGGTCGACGAATTCGACCATCGCGGGAGTCCTTTTTTTCGGCTTGAAGATTTCCGTCAGCCTTTCTATCCTTTCGTCCGGCACCTCGACGATGGCCCTGTTCGGATCCGTTTTGCCCCCCGCATACGGCTTCACCTCGGCCCCGGATCCGGTGATGACGTTGAAAACGGTGGTCTTGCCGCTCAGGGGAAGGCCGATAATCCCGCAACCCAGCATTTCGATTCCTCCTCGGTCAGGCTCAAAAACAAAAACGGGCACAGATGCCCCGCATCATTATAGCGGGATGACGGCTATCCGTTATGATACGAGTAGAAGGGGGTGTCCCGATTGAAACGGTTCAAACGTTTTTTGTTCACCTGCTTCCTCTTGGCGTGGACAGCCCCGGTCTTCGGACAGGAAGCGGTCGTGAGGACCGCCGACGTCTATCCACAGGGGGCCTGGGTCACCCTCGAGGCTCCCGCGCGCCAGGAAATGGCGATCGACTTGCCGCTGTCCTTCGAGGAGAACTCCCTTCGAATCACGGGACAGGGAACAAGGATCCTCTCGGTGGACACCACCCGGGTCCAGAGGTCGGGTTGGGTTTTCCCCGCACTGGCGGACCTGGATTCCAGGATCAGGAAAACCCGTGCGGAGGTCGACCGCCTGGAGGCCCGCGAAGCCTCCCTGCAACAGACCGCCAAACACCTCCAGGACAGCTTGCCCTCGAGCTGGAAGCCCCAGGAGCTTCTGGCCTTCCTGGAAACCGGGGCGAAGAGGCGGGAGCAGGCGGAAAGGGAAATTCGAGAAAACGCCCGTGCCCTGGCAAAGGCGAGGGCGGAACTTTCACGCCTTGAAAAGGAGCTTTCGGAAAAACTTCCACCCGAACCCGAGACGGCCACTCGGGTCCGGATCCGGACGTCAGGTGGCGGGACGGTACGGATCCGAGCCTGGACCCAGCAGGCCTCCTGGGCCACAAGGTATTCCCTGGACCTGGCGGGAAAAACGGGGCGGGTTTCGTTCGGCCAGGAAGCCGTCGTTCAGCAGAAAACGGGGCTCGATTGGGTCGGTGAACTCGTTCTCCACACGGTCCAGCCCAGGCGAACCCTCGTGCCGCCGGAACTGCCACCCTTGATCGCCGACTTCAGGCGTCAGCCGGAGAGGAACGATGGAATCGCGATGATGAAGGAGGCAGCCGCACCCGACAAACCCCGGGAAGCGGTCCAGGAAGAAACGCCGACGGACCTGGTGCTGAGGGCTAGCGGCCGGGCTCCGGGCGATGGAACTCCCGCCCGGGTCTCCGTTGCCCGGTTCGCACTTCCCGCTGAAACCGGCGTGGTGGCAATCCCGGCCCTGGACCGGGAAGCCTGGCTGACGGCCGAAATCAAGTCCCTGGATCGTCCTCTCCTTTCAGGGGCGGCGGACTTGTCCCTGGATGGTTCTCCTACCGGAACAGCCTTCATCGAGTCGATGGGCCGGGGGGAAAGCCTGAAGCTGGCCTTCGGGAAAGTCCCCCTGGTCACCGCGGCTCTCGAGGAATCGGTTCCCCTGGAAGGAACAACCTGGGGGCGCGGGCGGCTCGAGAAGTCCTTCACCCTTTCCGTGACCAACGGGATGGGGGTCCCCATGGCCGTGACCCTGGTGGACCGTGTGCCCGTCAGCGCGCAGGAGAAAATCCGGATCGAGGTCCTGGCGCTGGAACCCAAACCGTCAAAACGGGACGAACGCGGGATCCTTTCCTGGGACCTGAAGCTGGCTCCAGGTGAAACGAAGAAACTGGCCGTGAAATACCGGCTGACCTACCCGGCGGACCGGACGGTCATTTTCCATTGAGGGGAGGGGCTTCAAGCTCTTTCAGGGCCAGGACCCGCTCGGCCACCGAGGGGTGGCTCGCGTACCAGGCCGCGTACCGGGGCTCGGGCGGAGTCCAGGCAAGGCTGTCGGTGGCCAGGCGAACGAGAGCCCCGATCATGGCCTCCTTGCCCTCGAGGGAAGCGGCGTAACGGTCGGCCTCAAATTCCCTGCGGCGGGAAGCGGCGGATTGCACGGGCTGAAGGAAGAGACCGGCCAAAGCTCCCCAAAAAAAGGTCACCGCGACCGCGAAGGATTCGGGCCGGCCGGAGAGGCCGAAACTCTCGGCAAATCCGCCCTTTCCCCAGGCAAATGCGGCAAAGAGGATCAGCGTCGACTGGACTGCAAACAGCAGCAAAAGGGCCAAGGGGACATGCCCCTTTTTCCAGTGGCCGATCTCGTGGGCGACAACGGCCGCCGCTTCGTCGGGAGGGAACCGTTCCGCCAGCGTATCGAAGAGGATCACCCGCCGGGTGCGACCCAGGCCTGCGAAAAATGCGTTCCCGTGGGTTGAACGCCGGCTTCCGTCTGCAACCAGCAGGGAAGAAGCCGGGAACCCGGCCCGACGGAAGAGGGATTCAAGCCTCGCCTTCAATTCTCCGTCCTCCAGGGGACGCAGGCGGAAGAAGAGCGGCAGGATGAGGCTGGGGAAGGCGAAAGCGGCCGCGGCGTCAAACGCGGCGGCTCCGGACAGGGCAAGGATGAAGCCTCCGCGCCGGGTGAGGAGAAAGGAAGCGGCGCCCAGCAGGCCCCCTGCGAGGGTCGCGGAAAGAGCCGTTTTCACCACGGCGTCCCGGAGAAAAAGCCCGACGGAGGATCGGTTGAAGCCGAAGCGCGCTTCCACGCCGAAAGTCCCGTAAAGGTCCCAGGGGAGTTCAGCAAGGGCGAATACCGCCGCCAGGAGGCCCCCGAGGAGGAAGCCGGCCGGGAACGGGGCGTCCGAAACGGCCTCGGCCAGCCAGGCCGTCTTTTTCAGCCCTCCCGCCCCTATCATCACGGCGAGGACCGCGTAGCGGGTCAGCAGCAAACCGAGGGATCCCCTAAGGCGTTCTCGGGCGTAGGCGACACCGCGCCACCAACCGTACCCTTCGGGCAGGAGAGGAGCCAGTTCTGCCGGAACGGTCCGCTCGAGCCGGTTGAGCCATCCCCATTGACCCAGGAAAAGAGCAGTTTCGACCAGGAACCCGGCCGATAAAAAAAGCCAGAAGAGAAGGCACCACATGGGGTAGAGTCTATCATTTACACGGAGAAGGAGTGAACCGGCCGATGATGAAGGAAGCAAGCCTGCTCCTGCTTTTCGACCAGAATCGCCCCTGCTGGTCCGCCCGGCTGGTGGAGCTTGCCGGAGAGGATCCCGCCGGCCTGGCCGTCCTGGAAACACTGGGACTTGTCCGAAGGACGGGCGCCGAGGGTTTTGTCCTGACCGAAACCGGGATGGAACGGTTCAGGGAACTGGCGAAAGAGTCCTTCCTGGAGGACTTGCCCGGGACCCCCCCGTCCGACCCTGCCCGCAGCCTGTTTTCCCTGGAGGTCCTGCTCCGCCTGGACCGGGGGTTTCACAGCCCCTGGGGAAGCAAGGAGGGCAAGACGGAGGCGGTCCTTTCCTATTTCCCGGACCTTCCGGCGGCCTCCGGCCTGAACGACCTGGCGTCCCTGGAAAGGTACCCGCTGGCGGTTTCCTTTTTCGAGGCATTCCCCAGGACCCCGGCGGCCTCCGAAACGCACCGCGCAGACAGGCTGAAGGAATGGGTTGCCAAAAGCGGAGCCAGGGAAGGGCGACTTCTTCTTGACATCCTTTTCCTCCACCGGTACGACTACGCCTATTACCTGGACGCGACCGCTCCCTGGGATCCCTTCAGGCTGGTGAACACGGACCGCCTGATGATCCGCCTGGCGGAACCCCCGGAAAACGGGCGGGAAGCCTTCCTCGAACAGGTCGTCCGGGACCTTTCCTCCCTTCGCCCGTTCCTTGAATACGCCAGGCGATGCCTCCTGCCGGGGCGATACGATACCGACACGCAGGAGCAATCCTCGGTAACGTGGTGGACCTGGACAACCCGCACCCGGAAAGAGGCGGAGCGGATCAGCCAGTGGTTGTCCCCGTTCTCCGAAAGCCTGATCGGGCCATCCGCCCCTCTGGATTTCTGGGTTCTTTCGCTGGAGGCCCTGGAGGCGGAACCCGTAAGGCACGAAACCTTTTACGAGCTTTTCGAGAGCGCCGGCATTCCCATTGCCCGAACGGCCTGACGATCGTCTATAATGGCCCCGCAACAGGAACCCGGGAAAGCGAGGGAACCCCATGGACCTGAACCTCTTCAAGCTGGGCGGACCCCTGATGTGGGTCATTGGCGCCGTTTCCGTCCTTGCTTTCGCCATCGTGATCGAGCGCCTGCTGTTTTTCCGGCGAGCCTCGACGGATCCGATGGCCTTGGAAACGGCTCTCGGGAAAGCGCTCTACGAGGGAGACGAAGCTGCCGCGAAAGCCGTCGTCAAATCCGGCTCAAGCTCCCTCCACCGCCTCTTCGAAGTGGCGATCACCCACTGGCAGGCAGAGCCGGACTCCCTGGAGACCCTCATGGAGCAGCAGCTGCGAAGGGAGCTGTTCCGTTGGGAAAAGGGACTGGGCACGCTTGCCACGATCGCACGGGTGGCTCCCCTCCTGGGGCTCCTCGGAACCGTCCTCGGCATGGTGTCAACCTTCAGGGGCCTTCCCGCCGTTTCCGGGTCCGTCCCGGGAGGGGCGGGGATGGCCGAGCTGGCTTCCGGGATCTGGGTTGCGCTGCTGACCACGGTCGCAGGCCTGGCGGTCGCGGTTCCCGTCATCCTGTGCCACACCTACCTCTCCGCCCGGGTCGACAGCGAGGAAGAAACCCTCAACAGAGGGGTCGACTTCCTGGTTCGAGAGAAACTCCTGCAAAAGAGCCCCAGGACAGGAGACCCCGCAAGGCCATGAAAAAGGTGTTTCCGTTCCTTGCAGCCTTTCTCCTGCTTTTCGGCTGGAACGGAACCGCCCGGGCGGCCCGTGCGGAACGCATCGTTTCCCTTGCCCCGAGCATCACCGAAACCCTCGACGCCCTCGGCCTGATGGGATCCGTCGTGGCCGTCTCGGAATACGACGACTACCCGAAGGCCGCCCGCTCTCTACCCAAAGTCGGCGGATACTCCACACCTTCAATCGAAAGGATCCTCTCCTTCCGCCCCACCCTCGTGGTCGGCGAGGCGACCTTCCACGGGCAAACCCTTTCCCGCCTTTCGAAAATGGGGATCCGAACGATTTCCCTGACCCTGCATCGCTCTCTCGGCCAGGTCGAGGAAGCGCTGAAGATCCTGGGGCGCGAGCTCGGCAGAAAGGAAGAAGCCGACCGTGCCATCCGGAAGATCCGGTTCGAGCTGGAAACCCTCCGCAAGCGGATCCGTACCGCCCACCCGGGGGGCGTTCCATCGGTCCTCGTGATCGTTTGGCACGACCCGCTGACCGTAGCCGGGAGAACCAACTACATCCAGGACATCCTGACGCGCCTGGGGATCCCCAACGCGGCAAACCGGATCGTCTTCTCCTTCCCCCAGGTCGATCGGGAAACGGTCCTATCCCTGGACCCGGACGTCGTCGTCCTGGCCCAGGCGGAAAAGGGAATGGCCATCACCCAGGAGTCTTTCCAGGCCCTCTTCAGCGGACTTCCGCTTCGGGCGGCCAGTACCGGGAGGGTGGTCGCCGTCCGCTCAGACGCCCTTTTCCACCCGGGCCCCCGCGTCCTGGAAGCCGCGCGGCTTCTGACCGAAGCGCTGGAGAAGGGGGGCAAGCCCCGTGTCCCGTAGGCGCCTGCTGCCAGACCTGGACCTGACTCCCCTGATCGACGTCCTGTTCATGCTGATCCTCTTTTTCGTGATCACAGCTTCCCTACTGCAGGGGCAGATCTCGGTCCGCCTTCCCGCGGGCCAGGGAGCCCCGATCGGGGGCAGACCGGCCGTCATCGAAGTCTTTCCCGACGGCCGGATCCGTTTTGACGGCACACCGGTCTCCAGGGAAGAAACCGCCGCCCTGGCCCTGAAAGCCGGCAAGGCTGGGAGGGACCTTATCCTGGCGGCCGACCGGGACGTGTCCTACGGGAACGTCGCCGCCCTACTGGAAATCCTGCAAAGCGCGGGGATTCAGGACGTCGGCCTTGCGCTGCAGGGAGGCAAGACCCCTTGAGACGCTGGGGAATCCCTGTTCTCCTCAGCCTGGCCCTCCACGCGGCGGCCGTCTTCCTGCTCCTGGGTGACCGCTGCACGGCGGCACCGCCTCCGGTTTTGCTGAAAGCCAGGCTCGTCAGCCTTCCCATTGCCCCCGTCGGCGTCCCTGAACAGGGAATGCAGCCGAAATCGCCGCCGAGCCTCCGGGAGAAGCCCCCTTCCGCCCAGCCCTCGAAACCCGCGCGGCACCCGGAAAAACAGTCGGGCCAAGCCACAGCAGCGTCCTCCGTCGGCTCGGGTCAAGCCTCGAGGGATCCTGCCGGTACGAAGGTCCCGGAGGAATCCCCAGGGGCGCCAGTCCCCCAACCGGTGGTGTCTCCCGAAACCGTTCGGGAAGCCCGGGAACCGGACGTCCTCTCCAGGACGAAACCGCTGTACCCCCTGGCCTCCCGGAAGAAGGGGGAATCGGGGACCGTGGTCCTGCTCGTCAGGCTGGACGAAAGTGGGAAACCCATAGATATCTCAATCCACTCCTCTTCGGGGTATCCCGCTCTCGACCGGTCCGCCCTGACCGCGGTCCGAAGCTGGAAATTCCGGCCGGATGCGCCGGGCCTCCTGTTGGTCCCGGTGGTCTTCCGACTGGAATGAGAAGGGATCTGTGCGCATGAAAATCAAGGTTCTGCCGGAAGACTTCCAGGTCCGGGAAAGGCTGGACCTGGTGTCCTCCCCTTCTTCGGGCGCCTATGGCTTCTACCGGCTTACAAAAAGGGGATGGAACACGCTGGACGCCATTGCCGCGGCCGCCCGGGCAAACAACGTCCCGATCTCCGCTGTCGGGTACGGCGGCAAGAAGGACCGGCATGCCCTGACCGAACAGTTCCTCTCGGTCCCTTCCCGGTACAGCCTGGATTTCGCCTCGAAGAACGTTTCCGTCGTACGGGAGGGGTTCGTGGACGACTACATCTCCCCTTTCCACCTGCTGGGAAACGATTTCCGCCTCACGGTCCGGGATCTCTCGGAGGCCGAAGCCCGTTCGCTCGAGAGGGGAATGGAACAGGTCTCGCGGTGGGGATTCGCCAATTATTTCGACGATCAGCGGTTCGGCGGCGTCTCGGAAGGAGCCTTCCTGGCAGAGCGGCTGATCCGTGGAGAATACACGGGGGCCCTGCAGCTGTTCTTCTGCACGATCCATCCCGAGGACCCGGCACCCGTGAAAGCCCTGAAGGCGATGCGCCGAAAGGCCTGGGGAGACTGGGCTGCCCTCCTTTCGCTTTCCCGCACCCGGGAAGAACGGGAAATCGCCGGCATGCTTTCCCGCGACTCCTCCCGGAGCGGACTGATCCGTGCCCTGAACGCGATCCCGCGGGAGGAGCTTTCCATGGCATTTGCGGCCTTCCAGTCCTTCCTGTGGAACCTCGCCCTTTCAAGGCTGGTCCGGCTCCACGGGAAGGAAACCTTCGAAGTTCCGGGAAAAACAGCCCCCACCCTCCACTTCGAAAACCTGGAACCGGAAAAGGAAAACCCCCTGCCCGGCATGGAGATTCCAACCGAGGCTGCAAAAATCGGCAATGCCGATCCGCAGGTCCGGAAAGTCCTGGACGAGGTTCTCCAGGGCCGGGGCATCCGGCGACCCCAGTTCAACATGAGGGAATTCCGGCGAACCTTTTTCAAATCCTTCCCCAGGAAAGCCGTTGTAAAGCCGGAAAACCTGGCATTTTCCGGTTTCGAACCGGACGAGCTCTACCCCGGAAAATGGCGGGCGACTCTCGGCTTTTTCCTGCCGAAAAGCTCCTACGCCACCATGCTCCTGAAAGCCATGACGGGAAACCCTTGATCTGCCGTCTTGACAGCCGGAAGCGGCTCGGCTATAAGTTAGGCAGTCCTAATAATGAATGGAGATCCCCATGAGAAGAACGTTGAACGCTCTCGAAGACGGAACGCAGGCGGTCATCGCCCAGATGCCCGAAGGGGAATGCGGCCAGCGCCTTGAAGCCCTCGGCCTCTATCCGGGAAAGTCCATCCGGAAGATCTCGGGAATGCCCTTCAAGGGCCCGGTGACGATCCTCCTCGACCAGAGGCAGATCGCGATCGGCCATGGGATTTCCTCGCGGCTCATCGTGGAAGTGGAACCTTCGGAAGGGAGCCGCTCCTGATGTCCTTTTGCGACGGCCGTTGCTCCGGTTGTAGCGGCTGCATTCCCCGTTCGACGCCCGATCCGGGTGAAGGCCGGGAAAACTGCACGAAGCGCATCCTTTTGACGGGAAACCCGAACGTCGGAAAGAGCGCTTTTTTTTCGCGCCTGACCGGCGTTCACGCGATTTCTTCCAACTACCCGGGCACAACGGTCGGCTTCATGGAAGGGACACTCGCGGTAGGCGGGACCTGCTACCGCCTGGTGGACGTGCCCGGAGCCTACACCCTCGAGCCGACCAACGAAGCGGAGGAAATCGCCCTGAAACTGATCGAGGAAGGCGCCGAGAAAGCCATCATCGTGCTGGACGCCACGGCGCTGGAAAGGAACCTCGTCCTGGCTCTCCAGGTCCTTGAGCGGGGACTTCCATCGATCGTCGCCCTGAACATGGTGGACGAGGCAAGGCACCGCGGCGTCCTGGTCGATTCCGCGGCCCTGCAGGAAGAATTGGGGGTGCCGGTCGTCCCCACGGTGGCGGTGACCGGGCAGGGCATCCGCGAACTGGTGGCGAAACTGGACGAGGCCCGTGTCTCCCCGCTTTCCAGCGTTCCCAGGGAAGAGCGCTGGCAGCGGATCGGATCGATCGTCGGCCGGGTCCAGAAAGTCGTCCACCGGCACCACACGTTAAGAGACCGCCTGGAGGACTTGAGCGTCCACAAATTCTGGGGGGCCCTCATCGGCGTCGGGGTTCTCTCCCTGAGCTACGGAGCGGTAAGGGAGATCGGGGAAGGACTGATCAGCCTGCTCCTGGACCCCTTCTTCGAAAGAGCCGTCCGGCCGGTCCTGATGAAGATTTCGGAACTGCTGGGCCCCGGGTCCTTTCTCCATACCCTTCTGATCGGAACCCTGTTTGATGGAAAGATCGATTTCGAACTGAGCTTCGGGATGATTTCGACGGGGTTGTACGTCGAATTCGTCATGGTCCTGCCCTATATCGTGGCTTTCTATGCCGTCCTCAGCTTCCTCGAGGATTCCGGCTACCTGCCGCGCCTTGCCGTTCTGTTCGACGCCTTGCTGCACCGGCTCGGGATTCACGGCTATGCCGTCATCCCGACCCTCCTGGGACTTGGGTGCAACGTTCCCGGCATCCTGGCGACACGAGTCCTGGAGTCGAAGAGAGAGCGGTTCATCGCGGCCACGCTCATCTCCGTGGCAGTTCCCTGCGCCGCGCTTCAGGCCATGGTCGTCGGCGTGCTCGGAAACATCGGCCTTCGCTTCGTCCTCCTGGTCTACGGGGCCCTTTTCCTTTCCTGGATCACCCTGGGGAGGATCCTTCACCGGCTGCTCCCGGGGTTCAGCCCGGAACTGATCGTCGAGATCCCCCCTTACCGGATGCCTTCCCTGCAGGCCTTCGCCATGAAGCTCTGGTTCAGGGTCCGCGAGTTCCTCCTCGAAGCGACTCCCCTCGTCCTGGGCGGAATCCTCCTGGCAAACCTCCTGACCTCGACGGGAGTCATCGGCTTCCTTTCCAGGCTTGCCGCTCCGCTTTTCAACGTCGTCCTGGGGCTTCCCGCTTCAGCCGCCGGGGCCATCCTCCTGGGGATCCTGAGGAAAGACGTGGCGGTGGGGATGCTGGTTCCCCTCGGGCTTTCCCCAAACCAACTGGTCGTGGCAACGGTCACACTCGCCATGACCTTTCCCTGCATCGCCACTTTCGTCGTCCTGTGGAAGGAGCTGGGAGGGAAGGACACCTTGAAAAGCCTGGGCATCATGCTGGTTACCGCATTTGCCGCCGGGGGGCTCCTGAACGCTGCGTTCTCGCTCTTTCCCTAGGCTAGGCGGGAAAGGCCAGGCGGGAGAGCCCAGGGCCGACGGCAAACCGCCATCCAACCTCGAATACCGACTCCAGCACGGATTCGTCCACCTCGCTCGGACGAAAAACTCCAAACAAGCGACCTTCCTTGAGGAAGGCGATCCTCGAGGCATGGCGAAAGGCCAGGTTCACGTCGTGCAGGGCGACGGCGACACCTTTCCCTTCCTGGGCCAGCCCGGCAAGCCGTTCCATCACCAGGAGCGCGTGGCGCGGATCCAGGGAAGCGGTCGGCTCATCGAAGAGGCAGAACCGGGTGTCCTGCGCAAGAGCCCTGGCGAGGCAGGCCCGCTGGGCTTCGCCCCCGGAGAGCTCTGTCACGGGCTTTTCGCGGACCCTTTCCAGTTCCATCGCCTCCAGCGCTTCCTCTACCTTCCGACGGTCGATTTCGCCCGGATTTTCGAAGGGGCCGAGCCAGCAGGACCTCCCCATGAGGACGATCTCCTCCACGCGGAATCCCTGGGTGAAGGCAAACTGCTGCGGGACATAGGCGACCTGCCTTGAAACGCTCCTCCGGTCCATCCCGAGAACCGGCCGATCCTCCAGGAGGACCTCCCCCTCGAGAACTCTCACTACCCCGCAAAGCGCGGAAAGCAGCGTGCTTTTTCCGCTTCCGTTCGGCCCGAGAAGAGCCAGGACCTCCCCGGGACGGATCTCCAGGGAGAGTCCGTGGAGAACGGGCTGGCTTCCGTAGCCGGCGGAGACCCGTATCGCCCTCAGCATCAGGCCCGCCTCCAGAGAAGCACGCAAAAGACCGGCCCTCCGACGAGAGCCGTGATCACGCCGACGGGCAATTCCGAAAGGCCCCGTGCGGCCTGGTCCGCAACCAGCATCAGCAGCCCTCCCCCGAGGAAGGAAAGGGGCACGAGCCGGACGTGGTTCGGGCCGGCGAGGATCCGGACCAGGTGGGGAACAACCAGCCCCACGAAACCCACTACCCCGGAAAAGGACACGAAAACGGCTGTCGCAAGGGATGAGATCAACAGCAAGCCCATCCTCAGGCGCGGTTCGTTGACTCCGAGCGCCATCGCCGGGCTTCCGGACGCCACGATATCCAGGTCACGGTGCAGCCCGAAGCCCAGGACCGAGACCAGGATCGCCGCGGGGAGGCACCAGGCCGTGCTTCCCCAGGTGGACCCAGCGAAACTGCCCATAATCCAAAGGACGATCGCGGCCATCATCTGCCCCGACAGGGCCTTCAGCAGGGCGATGGCGGCGCTCAGGATGCTTCCGACGACCACCCCGGCCAGGATCATCCGGGTGGGCTCGCGAAGGGCACCCCGCCCTCCGAGGGCGAATACCACCCCCAGCGCGCCGACGCTTCCCGCGAACGCCCAGAAGGTGAGGAAGGGCAACTGGAAGGAGATGGCGGCCGCAGCCCCGAAGGCGGCTCCCGAAGCCACTCCCAGCGTATAGGGTTCAGCCAGGGGATTCAGCAGGAGGGCCTGGAAAAGGACCCCGCAGCAGGCGAGTCCCGCCCCGGTCGCCAGGGCGGTCAACGCCCTCGGCAGGCGGACATGCCAGATGACGGCCCTCGCGAGGCTCTCCTGGGAACCGGCAGGTCCGGCGGGACCCGTTGCAAGGATTTCCAAGACTTCCTGAAAGGGAATGCGGACATCCCCTGACAGAAGGGAATAGCCGAACGCTCCCGCCAAGGCAAAGGCGAGAAACAGGAATACGGATGCGAGTCGGAATTTGTCGCGGAAGGCTGCCAAGAAACCCACTCTCCTGTCCAGGGCTTTCGGCCAGTATAAAAGAAAAGGGGCGGAACGCGCATTCCGCGCGCCCGCCCCTGGACGGTCCGTTTGAAGGGAGATCCGTTTACAGGGCGATCGAAGAGTGGACCGGGATATAGGAATTCCCCGACAGGCCGCCGACTGTCGCGGTCACGTAGACCCACCCGCCCTCGGCATCCTTTTCCCAGCTGCCTGCGGCCTCGCAAATCCCGCAGATCGGTTCCTGCCCCGCCATATACCAGTTCCCCTTGCTGTCTTTCAACCACATGTCAAACCCTCCCTTTGCCAATTCGACAGGCCGCAGGACAAAACTTGCGGCGTCCAGAACGCCAACGCCCGCGAAGCTTCGTCTCGATCGTCTTATTCGGCTGGTGGGGACCGTGGTGAATTTCATCCGTTATCCTCCGTTCCAATTTCTTTGGGTCTTTATACCAGAAGTCAAAAATCCTGTCAACATCAGTTTATTTATAATGTATAACTAAACTTTTTCTGTCAGACAATTTCTTCGCATCCTCCGCGGGCATCCTTGCCTTGCACGCGCGGCTGCACCAGGACGACGTCCGGAAGCGCTCCCTGCCCCTTCAGGGCGTTCAGGAGAAGACGTGCCGCAAGGACCCCGGTTTCAAAGGCAGGCCAGACGAGCCTGAAAAGCCCCCCGTGTCCGCAATCCGTCCCTCGTCCCCAGGATACGACCGCCCGTTCCCCCGGGGCTGGATCCACCCCATCGCAGAACACCCATTCATCTTGCTCCCTCGCCTGTGTTTCTCCTTCTTCGAGCCGCTCCTCCATCTCTGGAAACAGGGCCTCCGCTCCCCGCCGGTAGACGACCGGCGCACCACGGGAAATGGCCCGTAGCTGCCGGATCCCCTCCTCCGTGTCGATGAGGACGGAACATGCCCCTTCAAGGCGGAACCCCACCGTCACCACCGGGATGCCCGGGTTTTTCCGAAGCTGGGGATCCAGGCAGAGCAGGCCGTCGATGCGGCGGGCCGTAAGGGTTCTCAGGAGGCTGTCCCAGGTGCACGGGACACCTCCTGTCGAACGGACCATGAAGTCCGTCCTTCCCTTGGCCAGGACTCGTTCGACACCGGACAGGAAACTGCCCGTCCACCCGGGTGCCAGCGTCCGGAAAACCACCGCGACCATCCCGCTTTTCCTGCTGGAGAGCCCTTTCGCCACGGCATCCGGTTCGTATCCAAGCCTTTTGACCGCTTCCCAGACCTTCTCTCGCGTGGCGAGGGAAATCCTCGGGTCCCCTTTCAGGGCCCGGCTGACCGTGGCCTTGTCGACCCCCGCCTCCCTGGCCACCTGGACCATCGTGACCCTCATGCTGCACGCCCCTTTCGTTCAACCGGTTGCAATTCTATCACCTGGGGAAGCACCCCGCACGCATCGGCTACAATGGACTCGATCCCTATGCCGATTGGAGGAATCCTCATGCTCATGATCGGAATTTTCGCCGCCGTCGTCGCCCTGGTGTTTGCCTGGTCCGTTTCCGTCTACAACCGTTTTGTCCGGCTTCGGAACCTGATGGCCGAGGCATGGAGCGGGATAGACGTCCAGCTCAAGCGGAGGGTGGACCTGGTCCCCAACCTCGTGGAAACCGTCAAGGGCTATGCCGGGCACGAGAAGGAACTTTTCGAAAAAATCGCCGCGAGCCGTGCCCAGTCGGTCAGCGCGGGTTCGGTCCGGGAGCAGGCCGCCGCGGAAAGCGCCCTGACGGCCTCCCTTCGGACGCTTTTCGCCGTGGCGGAAGCCTATCCCGAACTGAAGGCAAACACGAACTTCCTGGAACTCCAGAAGAGCCTGGCGGAGATCGAGGACCAGGTCCAGATGGCACGCCGTTACTACAACGGGACGGTCCGGGAAAACAACGTCCTCGTCGACAGTTTCCCCAGCAACCTCGTCGCTCGGCTTTCCGGCTTCGCGAAGGCGGATTTCTTCGAACTGGAAGACGATGCGGAACGCAAGGCCCCGCAGGTGCGTTTCAATTAGGCGGAACTGCAGATGATGACCCAAGCCCGGCGCCTGGCCCTCTTCCTGTTCCTCCTCGTCACAGTCCTGCTGGGCCTGTTCCCGGGACGCCCGCATGCGGAGGAAAGGATCCTCGAATTCGGAAGCGAAATCGCCGTCGGAAAGGACGCTTCGCTGCAGGTCACCGAAAGCCTTCGCGTCCGCGCCGAGGGAATCGCCATCCGGCGGGGGATCTACAGGGACTTCCCGACCCTCTACCGGGCACAGGACGGGAGCACCGTGGTCGTTCCCTTCGAGGTCCTGGCCGTGCTGCGGGACGGGCGTCCAGAACCCTACGAAGTCAAGCCCGCCTCGAACGGCAAGCGGGTTTTCATCGGGAACCCGGAGCGGTTCCTCCAGCCGGGGATCCATACCTATACCCTGGTCTACCGGACAGCCCGGCAAATTGGCTTTTTCCGGGATCATGACGAACTGTACTGGAACGTGACCGGAAACGGATGGCGATTTCCGATCGACTCAGCGTGGTGCGTCGTCACCCTGCCTGGGAAAGCCGGCATCACGATGACGGAAGCCTACACCGGGAAAATGGGGGAACGGGGAAGGGATTTCCGCATCCTCAAAGAGGCGGACGGAACGCCGCGATTCGTGACGACCCGCCCCCTGCTTCCGGGCGAGGGGTTTTCCATCGTCGCAGGATGGCCGAAAGGAATCGTTCCCGAGCCCTCGTCCCTTGACCGGCTCAAGTGGAAATTCCGGGACAACGCAGGGCGGATCGCCCTTTTCGCAGGGCTTGCGGTCGTGCTGCTCTACTATCTCCTTGTCTGGTTGCGGTATGGACGGGATCCGCGCCCCGGAACGATCATCCCCCGCTTTGCCCCCCCGGAGGGCTACTCCCCTGCAGGAGTCCGCTATCTCTACCGGATGGGATACGACGAACGCTGCTTTACGGCCACCCTGCTCGGTGCCGCCGTGAAAGGCTTCCTGACCATCGAACAGGAGGGGAAGCAGTATTTCCTCCGGCGTGGGCCGAAATTCGATTTCACCTTCCTCGACGCGGAAGAGCGGGTAGCCGTTTATCCCCTCGTCGGGATGCACGAAACGCTCGCGGTGGACCAGGCCAACCACACCGTTTTCAGCGGGGCCGTGACGGCCCTGAAGGACCTCCTGAAAAACCGCCACTACGGAAAGGCCTTCGTCCGGAACACGCGTTTCTTCGTCATCGGTGTTCTTCTGACGGTTCTCTCCCTGGTCCTGGGAGTGATCCTGGACCCGAACATCGGGAACCTGCCTCAAAACATCGCCTTCGCCTTCGTTTTCCCGGTCATGACGCTGATCGCCCTTGCCTTCGGGGCGGCCATCGTCAAACAGGTCAAGGCCCTGAAAAACGGCCCCAGGCGGGGTTCTGCCCTGGTCCGCCTGCTCTTTCTCGCCGTCTTCACCCTCCCGCTTTCATCCGCCCTGGGACTCATGGGAACCGGCCTGGCCCAGGCGGTTTCCTGGCCACTCCTTGCCGCAGTCGTCCTCCTCGTCCTTTCAAATGTCCTTTTTGCATGGCTCCTGAAGGCAAGGACCCCGGCCGGCAGGAAGGCCATGGACGAAATCGAGGGCTTCCGCCTGTACCTTTCGGTCGCGGAAGCAGACCGGCTCAACCGGCTGAACCCTCCCGACCGGACTCCGGAGCTTTTCGAGCGGTTCCTGCCCTATGCCCTGGCCCTGGGAGTGGAACAGGAGTGGTCTGAACAGTTCTCGGACGTGTTCGCCCGAATGGCTGCGGAAGGCAAGGCTCCCGAATCGTGGCAGGGCGGTTACCGCCCGTCCTGGTACATGGGGGACGCCATCCGGGGGTTCAATGTCGGTTCTTTCGCCTCGAATTTCGGCTCCAGCTTCTCCGGCGCAGTTTCCTCGGCCTCCGTAGCTCCCGGCAGCCGCTCGGGCTTCGGAGGCGGGGGCGGAGGCGGCGGGGGCGGTTCCGGCGGAGGTGGAGGCGGCGGAGGTGGAGGCGGCTGGTAATCCTTTCTCCTTGGCCTCTCCTCACCGTTGCAGTATAATGAATTGGCATCTCAACTATCAAACAAGGGAGGGAAAGGTATGCCGAAGCTGGGCTGGCCGCATCCGGACCACGAGAATCACCTTTGCTACTACCAGAACATGGGAATGGTGGAAGCCGACCTGGAACACTACAAGGAAATGGTGAAAGACGGGAAATTCGTCTGCGCAAACTGCGGACGGGTTGCCAAAGAAGCCGGCAACCTCTGCAATCCGGTCGCGCTGTAGGAGACCGCGAGCGAAAGGGCCGGGGGGCGAAAAGCCCCCCGGCCCTTTCGCTGTTTCCCGAAGGCCGGTCAGACCCTGAAACAGCTCCCGCCGATGAACTCCCTCAGGATCGAATGGTTGGGAACGTCATCTGCCGGGATGAAGGGGGCGTACCGAAGGAGGTCCAGGAGCCTCTGGGCTTCGCCGAAAACGGGCGACTCCTCGCGAATCCGCCGTAGGAGCGGTTCTGCGTATCCCTTTAGGACAGAGAGCTCATAGACAAGGGCGGAATTGAACATTGAATCGGCCCGTTCCTGGTAGGGGAAAATATGGCGGGCGGCTCCTCGGATCACTGACGGCCACTGGAGAAGTGTCGCCTCCGGCTTTTTTCCCCGCGTGCGGTAATCCCTGACCAGACGCCTCAAAAGCCGGTTGTCCGTCGTGCTGGTCCGGTTGTGGCGGTCCAGGTTGACCCCGGTGAGCGGGGACAGGTAGAGAAGGAATTTTTCGGAGCCGGGAACGCCCAGCCCCACCTGGTCGTTGAGACCGTGAATTCCTTCGATGATCAGGATTTCCCCGGGCTCCAGAAGCAGCTCCGGACCGCTTTCTCTCGTCCCGTTCAGAAAATCGAAACGCGGAAGCCGGACGGGCCTGCCTTCCAGGAGTTCCGTAATGTGGCAATTCAGCAACTTGAGATCCAGCGCCTCGATGGCTTCGAAATCGTAATTGCCTTCTCCGTCCCGCGGGGTTTGGCTCCTTTCCAGGAAGTAGTCGTCCATGCAAAGGATCTTCGTTCGTTTCCCGCAAACCGCCAGCTGGATCGCCAGGCGGTGGGCGGTTGTGGTCTTGCCCGAGCCGGAAGGACCGGCGATGCAGACCATGCGGCAGTTCGGCCTGGATGCCACGGTTTCGGCGATCCGGTTCAGCCGTTGGGAATGGAGGGCCTCTGAAATGAGGATCAGTTCGGTGCCCTTCCCCTTGGCGACTGCCCTGTGGAGGCTTTCCATGGTGCTGATGCCCAGGATATCCAGCCAGCCCGAGTATTCGAGGAAGACGTCGGAAAGCTGCTTCGGCGGCTGGAACGGCGGAAGCCCGGCTGGAGAGGCCACGGTGGGGAAACGGAGGACCATTCCGGGCGCGTGCAGGACGAGGTCGAACACCTCAACCGCGCCGGTCGATGGGGCCAGGGGCCCGTAGAAAAAGCCGATCCGGTCCCCAACCCAGTAGGTTTCGACGGGATCGATCCCGATCCACCTCAACAGCTCCGCCTTTTCCCGGTTCCCCTGCGCCTCTAAGAGAGTTCTCGCCCGGTCGAGGGAAAGGAGTTCACGCTCGACGGGCCGGTCCTCCTTCACCAGGTCGTTCATCGCCTGCCGGATCGCCGCCACCTGCCCTGCCTCCAGCTCCTCTCCGGGAATTTCGCAGTAGTAGCCATCGCTGAGCGAATGGCGGACCAGCACTTCCTTGCCCAACGCCTTCCTGCAGGCCAGGACGAGAAGGAACGTGAGCGTCCTGCGGTAGACCTCCTTCCCTTCGAAGCAGGATGTATCGACAAACGAGACCGTGCAGTCCTCCGCAACTTCCCAGCAAAGGGGGCGAAGGTAGCGGTTGACCCGCCAGGCCACGATATTGCCGGCCCTCCTCCCGTCCCTTGACAGGACGTCGATGCCATTCATGGGCCTGTCGCTCTCGAACGACCCGTTTCCTTCCTCCGTGACCGTATAGACCATTTGCCAGCCTCCTCAGAACTGGAAGTCGAGGACAATCCGGTAGGGTTTTTCCAGTTGGAAATTCCTGACATTTTTTGCCGTGTGAGAAAAGCGTAGGACCGATTTTCCTGTCGATTCCACCAGGACGACCGAAACCTCCTTGCCGTAGGGGGAAGGCAGGCCCGGAAGCGTTGCGGCCGGCAACGCTTCGAAGGAAAGTTCCACGAAGCCGGGTTTCATCAGGATCCGAGGCTCCGAAACCCGGTCCAGGTCAACTACCGCCCTGATCTTCCTCCCTTCCTTGTTCCAGCGGATAGCGGTGATTCGAGCCACCGTAGGGACCGGGGATTGCGTCAATGCGGACGGAACCGGTTTCGCCTCCTCTGCTTTGACCTCCTCCGGTGCCGGCTGTTCCACGATCGGGATCGGTTTCAGGGGCTGGGGCTTCAGGTCAGCCGACTGGGGAACGACATCCGGAGAGACCGGTGGGATGGCGATCGGCACCTGCTTCACGGGCTGCGGGTTTCCCCCCGCGGGCTGGGAAGCGTCGGCCGAAACCGTCGAGGCCTCCGCGGCGTGTGACAAGGGGGGATTTTCCAAAGCTCCTTTCGCCGGGGCGGGAGCCGCGACCAAAGCCGGCAGCTCGCCGGGATCCCCGGTCTCCACGGACAGCTCGGGGATGCCCGCCCATTCGTGGAAGGAGGCATCGTAGTTTTTCACGTTTCCGTAGCCCAGCATCAGCAGGACCCAAGTCACATAGGCAGACCGGACACCCGCCGTATCGTAAACGATGATTTCGTCTTCGGGCGCGAGCCCGGCTTTCCCGAACAATGCCCTCAGGTCCTCGTCGGGCAGAAGGAGGCCGTCCCGTCCGATCAGGTGGTTGTAGGGAACGAGGATCGCTCCCGGGAGATGCCCGCCCCTCTTCTCGCTGAAGTACCTGGCCCCCTTGTACTCCTCGAGGGTCCGGACATCGAGCAGCTTGGCGGATCCCATCCTTTCGCGGATATACTCGACCGTAGCCAGCAAGTCGTTCCGGAAGGATTTCATGACGAAATTCGCAGGGCGGGGTGCAGGAACTTCTTTTGTCACCGGAAGGCCCGCTGCCCGCCAGGCCGGCCATCCCCCGTCCAGGACGCGGACCCCCGGCACCCCGGCCATCCGGAGCGCCAGGGCCACGAACCCTTCCTGCCCCCAGCTCCCAGGCTCACCGTAGACGATGACCGGCCGGGTTCCGTCGATCCCCAGCGCCCCGATGCGCGCAGCCAGGGATTTCGGAGCCAGCAGCGTCGCCCATCCGCGGCTCCCGGGAAGCCCTTTCATCGAGCTGAATGACTGCCACTCCGCGTTCACGGCCCTTGGGATATGTCCTCCGCTGTACAGCGAAGCGGGGCGGGCGTCGAGAAGCACGACGCCTCTCGTGTTCTCCTTGAGCCAATCCAGGGAGACGAAAAAGGCCTCGCGCCCCGTTGCTCCACCCGGCAGCTTTGCGGCAGGCGCCGGGGCACTCGCCGCAGGCTTCGGGGAAACCGCCTTGACCGGAGCCGCAAAGGAAACGCCTCCAGCGGCAAGAACGAGCGAAAAAGACAGCAAGAGGGGCAACGCCTTCGTTTTCCACTTCAATTGGGGACCCTCCTTCGGATTGGGTTCGACGTGAGGTTTTTTATCATATACCGTGCTGAGCATAGCTCAAACAAGGGCCATTTTACCGATGCGGGAGTGCTGGTTCAATTCGAAATCCCCTCCATTTGGATGGCGGTCTGAACAGTAGCCCTGCCTAGCGTTTTTTGGTCGGACCCATTCGTTGGTCCTTTGCTTTTTACCGGCCGATTTATCCCGAATTGACTGTAAAATATCTTAATATTCAGACGCCCTGCTTCCCCTTGCATACGCCCCTGCCTAGGGATATAGTGCACTGGGTGGTCCACGCAAGGAGGGGTTCCATGGAAACCAAGAAGGTCAAGGCGACCCGGATCTACGAGAAGGTCGTCGAAGAACTCAAGGATCTCATCTCCCGGGGCGAGCTCCGGCCCGGCGATCCTCTTCCGCCCGAACGCCAGATGATGGAGGACCTCGGAGTGAGCCGCAGCTCGCTGCGGGAGGCGTTCCGAGTCCTGGAGCTGATCGGCCTCATTGAAAGCGTACCCGGTAAAGGGCGGTTTGTCCGGAGGCCCGTCACGGAAACCGGGGAATCCCGCAACATCACCCTGGAGGGTGCCGCCGTGCTGGAACTGATGGAGGCCAGGCGGATCATCGACCCCGCAATCGCGGCAGAGGCCGCCAAGCGAGCTCTCCCTGCCGACCTGACGAAACTCCGCCGCATCCTTTCCCGCACCGAGCAGAACCTGGAATCAACGAGCCACCGGGCTCAGAACGACTTCGACTTTCACCTCGCCCTTGCCGAGGCAACCCACAACTTCATCTTCGTTAACATCGTCAAGATGACCTTCAACCTCATCATGGCCGCCCATGACAGGATCTACAGCCGCCTGACCGACAAACAGGCGTTCCTCAAGGAACATTCTGGTCTATACACCGCCATCGTCGACCACGACTCCAAGCTGGCGGCGAAAATCGCGGGAACCCATATCGAGCGGGTTTATCACACCTTGCAGGAAAGCATCTCCCTGGAAGACCAGGGATGATCTGTCGAACCAAACCAAGTCACGGGAGGGAAGAAACATGAGAGAGAAAATCGTGGAACTGCTGCCGGAAATCAACTGGATCACCGATCCGACGCTGCGTGAGCAGGTCATCGACACGTACGTGGATGCCCTGAAAACCGGCGGCTGGGAGCCGGAGGACATGGCCAGGATCCCCTTCACGCTCCTGATCCCCAACTGCCCGGCTTCGTACCTCACTCACACCCGGGGGGTCACCCGCGTTTGCAAGAGGGTCTTCGAGGAATTCAACGCCCTCTACAAGGACGAGGGGGGCTTCCAGCTGAACCATGACGACCTGATCGCCGGGGCGATCCTTCACGACGTGGGCAAGCTCGTGGAATACGAGAAAAACCCGGAAGGCTCGACGGTCAAGTCCCAGCTCGGCAAGGACCTCCGCCATCCCTTCTCCGGCACCGTGCTGGCCATGCGCAACGGCGTTTCCAGCAAGATCGCCCACATCATCGCCAACCACGCCCACGAAGGGGATGGAACCCTTCGGAGCCCGGAGGGCGTGGTAGTCAACAAGGCGGATTTCGTGAACTTCGAGACCATCAAGTCGTTCCTGGGCATGAAGTAAACTGTTTCACCATATTTTTACGGGAGGTGCAACTCCATGGGCAAGACGATGATCCAAAAGATCATCCAGCGGGCTTCCGGCAAGGAGGTCCAGGTAGGCGACCGGGTCTGGTGCAAGATCGACCTTTCAACGGCCCGGGATTTCGGGGGCCCCAACTGCGTCCTTCAGTTCGACGAGGTGACCGACAAGGGGAAGGTCTGGGATCCGGAAAAGATCGCCTTCACCTTCGACCTACAGGCCCCGGCCCACGCGGAAAAAGTCGCCAACAACCAGAAGATCATCCGTGATTTCGCAAAGCGCCAGGGAATCACGAAAGTGTTCGACGTCAACTGGGGAATCGGCCAGCACGTCCTCCTCGAGAACGGTCTCGTGAAGCCGGGGGACGTCATCCTGGGCACGGACAGCCACATGAACCTCCTTGGGGGCGTCGGGGCCTTTGCGACAGGCGTCGGCAACACCGACATCGTGGCCTCCTGGATCAACGGGACACTGTGGTTCCGCGTTCCGGAAACGATGAAGATCACGGTCAACGGGTCCTTCGCCCGGGGGGTCTGCATGAGGGACTTCCTCACGTTCCTCGTGGGCAAGCTGGGAGCCGACGGAATGTTTTTCAAGGCCGTCGAGTTCTACGGTGAAACCATCGAAAAGAGCTCCCTCGCGGACCGGATCACCCTGTGCTCCATGGTCACGGAGATGAGCGGCAAGGTGGGGCTCATCATGCCGAACGGTGAAGTCCTTGACTGGCTGGTCAAGCGGGCCGGAACGGAGGTCCTGGACCGCGTGCAGGCGCTGAAGGCCGACCCGGACGCCGTTTACAGCGACGACCTTCACTTCGACGTTTCCAAGCTCGAACCGATGGCCTCCTGCCCCGACGCGCCGGACAACGTGAAGACCGTCCGGGAAGCCGCCGGAGCGCACATCGACCAGGTCCACATCGGGTCCTGCTCCAACGGCCGGTTCGAGGACATCGCGGCGGCCTTCGAAGTCCTGAAAGCCGCGAATTTCCAGGTCAGCGACAGCGTCCGGACGATCATCACCCCGAGCACCCGGGAAGTCATGAAGCAGTGCGCGGAAGCCGGCTTCATCCAGAAATTCCTGGAAGCCGGGATCATCTTCACGAACCCGACCTGCAGCCTCTGCACGGCGGAGCACTACGGTGTGCTCCCGGGCGGCGACGTGGGCGTTTCCACCACGAACAGGAACTTCATCGGCAAGGTGGGCAAGGGAAGCCACACCTACCTCGTGAGCCCCATGACGGCGATGGCCTCCGCGGTGAAAGGCGTTCTCACCGACCCGCGGGACATCCTGAAATAGGCCGACTGGTTTTTTAAGGAGGGACAGACCATGGAACAGAACGTCCTGCGCGGAAAGGCCTGGGTCTTCACCGACGACGTCGATACGGACCTGATCTACCACAACAAGTACCTGGCCGAAACCGACCCGAAGAAGATGGCCCAGTACTCCTTCGAGTACTACCCCGGCAAGGAAAAGTTTGCCAAGGAGGCCAAGCCCGGCGACTTCGTCGTAGCCGGCAGAAATTTCGGAACCGGCTCCAGCCGCGAGCACGCGGTCTACTGCCTCAAGGAGCTGGGGATCCCCGTCGTCCTGGCGGAATCCTTCGCCCGGATCTACTACCGCAACGCCATCAACAACGGTTACCCCGTGCTCTTCGTCAAGGGGTTGAGCGACGCGATCAAGGAAGGCAAGATCCAGGACGGGGATGAACTGGAAGTGAACATCTCCACCGGCGAGATCAAGGACCTGACCAACGGCCATACCTTCCACGGGGATGCGGTCACGGACCTCGAGAAAGACATCATGGCCAGCGGAGGCCTGATCGAGTACCTCAAGGCCCAGGCGGCCAAGAAGTAGGGAGGGGAAGGACTCATGGGCATGACGTTCGCTGAGAAGGTTCTCGGCAAGGCAGCGGGTTACGCGGTCAAGGCGGGAGACGTGGTCACGGTCGAACCCCATTTCTGCATGAGCCACGACAATGCCGCCCCGATCGCAAAGACCTTCAGGAAGATCGGCGTTCCGAAGGTCTGGAAGCCGGATCACCTGGTCTTCATCCTGGACCACGCGATCCCTGCACCGACCGACGAACACGCCGTCAACCACAAGGAGATCCGGGAATTCGTGGAAGAACAGGGCATCCCCCACTTCTACGACGTCACCAGCAAGGGAGGCGTCTGCCACCAGAAGATGTGCGAGGAGGGCTTCGCCTTGCCGGGTCTCATCATCATCGGCAGCGACAGCCACACGTGCACCTACGGGGCCTACGGGGCCTTCTCGACGGGAATCGGCCGGAGCGAGATGGCGGCTGCCTGGGCCACCGGCAAGATCTGGTTCAGGGTGCCCGAATCCCTGAAGATCACGGTGAAGGGCAAGTTCAACAAGGGCGTGTCCGCGAAGGACCTGATCCTGAAGATCATCGGCGACATCAAGGCCGACGGCGCGGACTACATGTCCGTCGAGTTCCACGGCCCGGCGATTTCCGAGATGACCCTGGCGGAGAGGATGACCCTCTGCAACATGGGGATCGAGATGGGTGCGAAGAACGCCGTGTGCCCGCCCGACCAGAAGGTCCTGGACGCCATCAGGGGCATCGAAAAGACGAACGAGTGGGAAGCGATCTGGGCAGACGAGGATGCCGTCTACGCCAAGGAGCTGACCTACGACCTCGGCGAACTGGTTCCCTGCGTGGCGAAACCTCACACCGTCGATAACTACGCTCCCATCGAAGAAGTGAAGGGAACGAAGATCCACCAGGCTTTCCTGGGCAGCTGCACCAACGCCCGGATCGAGGACCTGCGCCTGGCCGCGGACATCCTGAAAGGCAAGGAAGTGGCCGTCCGGACCATCGTGATCCCCGCATCCTGGAGGGTCTACCGCCAGGCGCTCGACGAGGGCCTGCTCGAAATCTTCCTCGACGCCGGGTGCGTCATCACGAACCCCGGCTGCGGCCCCTGCATGGGCAACCACGAGGGAATCCTCGCCCCGGGTGAAGCCTGCATTTCGACTGCCAACCGCAACTTCAAGGGACGCATGGGGAACAAGGACAGCTTCATCTACCTGGCGAGCCCCATGACCGTCGCCGCCTCCGCCCTGAAGGGCGAGATCGCCGACCCGCGGGAGGTGCTGTAACCATGAAAATCCAGGGAAAGGTCTGGAAATACGGGGATGACGTGAATACGGACGTCATCTTCGCCGGGAAGTACACCTACACGATCAAGGATCGCGCCGAGATGGCCAAGGTCGCCCTGGAAGACCTGGATCCGGAATTCACGAAAAACGCCCAGGCAGGGGACATCATCGTCGCAGGAAAGAACTGGGGATGCGGTTCCAGCCGGGAGCAGGCCGTCACCTGCCTGAAGGAGCGGGGCATCGGCGCCATCATCGCCAAGGGCTTCGCACGGATCTACTACCGCAACTGCCTGAACGAGGGGCTTCCGATCATCGTTTCCCCCGAGGCCGTCGACGCGATCAACGCGGGGGAAACGGTAGAGGTCGATTTCGATGCGAGCGAAATCCGGACCGCCGACGGGAAGGTCTTCAAGTTCCCGCCCTACCCCGAATTCGTCCGGGGACTCATCGAGGACGGCGGGCTGATCCCGCACGTGAAGAAATCCCTCGGAATCTCCAAGTAACAACGGGCGCGGGGCAAGTTTCCCGCACCCGACTCGAAAAACACAATCAAGGGAGGGTAAACCCGTATGGATATCCGCAACGTTCTGAGAGTGAAAGAGACAAAGCCCCGCTACAAGGTCGCCTACATCCCCGGTGACGACGCCGGCTTCGACGTCATGGAAGGCGCCATGATCGTCCTGCAGGCCATGGACAAGGCCTTCGGTCTGCCGATCGACTGGGTGCGGGCCGACATGGGCTGGTGCATGTGGGCCAAATCCTGCCAGGAATACCCCGAAGGCGACCCGCGGCGCAACACGGTGCCGGAAGAAACGAAGCAGATCCTTCGCGAGAGCGACGCCGCCCTCATGGCCGCCATCACCTCCAAGGCCGGCGTGAAGGGATTCAAGTCCGCCATCCTGCAGATGCGCCAGCTGTTCGACCTTTACATCAACCTGCGCCCCGCGAAGTCGATGCCGGGCATCTCCTGCCCCCTGAAGGGCGACCCGAAGATCGACATCGTTATGTTCCGTGAGAACACCGAAGACCTTTACGCCGCCGTTGAGTTCAGGCCTACCCCGAAGGAACACTTCGACATGCATCCCGGCATGGCCCGGTTCAAGGACAAAGAAGAGGTTGCCGTCTCCTGGAAGGTCTTCTCCAAGGAAGGTTGCGAGCGAATCATCCGGGCCGCCTTCGAGTACGCCAAGGCGACCGGCCGGACCAAGGTCGTCTGCGCCACGAAGGCCAACGTCATCCGTGCCACCGACGGCATGTTCAAGGAGATCTTCCTGAACATGGCGAAGGAATACCCCGACATCCAGGCCATCGACGAGAACGCCGACGCCACCGCCATGTGGCTGATCAAGAACCCGCAGGACTACCAGGTGATCGTCACGCCGAACGTGTTCGGGGACATCCTCTCCGACGAGGCGAGCCAGCTCGTGGGCGGCATGGGATTCGCACCCAGCGGCAACATCGGGAAGGACTTCGCGCTGTTCGAACCCAGCCACGGTTCCGTGCCGAAGTACGCCCACCAGTACAAGATCAACCCCTGCGGCCTGCTGAACGCAGCCACCATGATGCTCGAGTACCTCGGCCTCGAAGAGGCCGCCCGGAAGCTCGAGGCCGCCATCAGCGCCGTCCTGGTCGAAGGCAAGGACCTGACCTACGACGTGTTCCGCGACAACGGCGATCCTGACTGGGAGAAGAAGGCCGTCTCGACCCTCGACATGGCCCGCGCCATCGCCCGCAAGCTCCTCCCGGACTACGACAAGTACGACGCCGAGATCTCCGCGAAAGCCAAGGAGATGTGCGCCTGGGAGCACCTGCCCAACTAGGAACCGCCCCACGGACCCGCAGGGGGCCCACTGCGCCGCGGTGGGCCCCTTTCGCATCGAAGAACGAAAACGCGAAGGAGGTTGCAACCATGAAAACCGCACAGGCCGGAACCGTGGAGTCCATGGACTGCCTTGTCACGGTTTCCGAAGCAGAGCCGGGAAAGGGGATTTCCCTGAACCTGGCCGGGGCGAGCGTGGCCAGGTTCTCCAGGGCCATGGAAAAGGCCGTCCGCGAAACGCTGGAAACGCTCGGGATCCGGGACCTGACCGTCAGCGTCCAGGACAACGGGGCCCTGGACCTCGTCCTGAAGGCCCGGGTCGAAGCTGCCGTCGCCAGGCTGAAGGAAGGGGGGGATCAGGCATGAGGCTGCGCAGGACGATGCTCTACCTTCCGGGCAACAATCCCAACATGCTGATGCGGGGACACCTTTTCGCACCCGACGGACTGATCCTGGACCTGGAAGATGCCGTCGCGGTCCGCGAAAAGGACGCGGCCCGTATCCTCGTGAGGGACGTCCTGAAGCGCGGGGAGTTCGGTTCCTGCGAGGTTACGGTCCGGATCAACGGGCTGGATACCGAATACTGGCGGGAGGACCTCGAAGCGCTGGTCCCCCTGGGCAGGCTGGACGGCGTCCGTGTACCGAAGGTGGACGACGCCGCCACCGTGAAACGGCTCGACGAAGCTCTCTCCGAGATCGAGGAGAAAGCGGGAATCCCGGTGGGTCGGACGAAGATCTTCTGCCTGCTCGAAACCGCGAAGGGGATCTTCAACACCTACGACATCGCCACCGCCTCCCCGCGGGTTGCGGCAGTCATCCCGGGCGGCGAGGACCTGACGGCCGACCTGAGGACCAACCGCTCCCCCGAGGGGACCGAGCTGGAAGGGATTCGCAAATCGGTGATCGTGGCAGCCCGCGCGGCCGGGGTCGACGCGCTGGACACGGTCTTCCCCCGGATCACCGACGACGAGGGACTGAAGCGGGAAACCGAGTTCATCAAGCAGCTCGGTTTTGACGGAAAGAGCGTGATCCACCCGAACCAGATCCCGATCATCCACGAGGTCTTCACCCCGACCGAGCAGGAAATCGAGAGGGCCCGGAAAATCGTCGCGGCTGCGAAGGAAGCCGCCGAACGCGGACTGGGTGCCGTTCAGGTGGACGGGCGTATGGTGGATGCCCCCGTGGTGAAGCGGGCGCTTTTCACTCTCACCCGGGCAGGTCTCCTGGAGGAGGGAACCCAGCATGCCTAAGAACATCCTTGGACGCGAAATTCCGGAATTCATCGAGGGATACGGCAAGACCCAGCCCTTCATGGGAGCGAATGCCCGAAAACCCGAGGGGAACAGGGCCGGTCCCAAGCTTCGCGCGACCTTCAGCGACCGGACCAGCAAGCTCGTCCCGGACCTCAAGGCCGCAATCGCCGCCTCCGGGCTGAAGAGCGGCATGACGGTATCGTTCCACCACCACCTCCGAAACGGGGACTACGTGGTCAACGCCGTCATCGACGCATGCGCCGAAATGGGGATCCGGGACCTGACCCTGTTCCCGACCGCGCTCTTCGGCGTCCACAAGAAGCTGATCGAACACATCAAAAGCGGGGTCATCCGGCGGATCATGGGCTCGGTCAACGGACCCATCGGGCAGATGGTCTCGGAAGGCGGCATGGACGTCCCGGTGGTCCTTCGAAGCCACGGCGGCCGCCCCAGGGCCGTCGTTTCCGGGGACGTGAAAATCGACGTGGCATTCATCGCCGCTCCGACCGCCGACGCGTACGGCAACATTTGCGGCTCCCAGGGCAAGTCTTCCTGCGGCTCCCTGGGCTACGCCTTCACGGACGCGATGTACGCAGACGTCGTCGTAGCCGTTACGGACAACGTCGTGCCTTTCCCGGCGGCTCCCGTTTCCATCCCGCAATTCTACGTCGACATCGTGACCACGATGGAAAGCATCGGCGATCCTGCAGGTATCGTTTCCGGCACGACCCGGATCACCCGGGACCCCCTGCGCCTCCTGATTTCCAAGTACGCCTCGCGACTGATCGAAGCCAGTCCCTACTTCAAGGACGGCATCAGCTTCCAGACCGGGGCCGGCGGGATCTCGCTGGCCGTCACGGCGTACATGAAAGAGGCCATGAAGAAACGGGGGATCCGTGGAAGCTTCGGGCTCGGGGGAATCACCGGCTACTTCGTGGACCTGCTGAAGGAAGGTTACGTCGAAAAACTCATGGACGTTCAGTCCTTCGACCTGGAGGCCGTGAAGTCCATCTCCGAGAACCCCAACCACATCGAGATCTCGGCCGACTGGTACGCCAATCCGTGGAACGCCGGGACCGCCGTCAACATGCTCGACGTGGTCATCCTCGGCGCGACCGAAATGGACCGGGACTTCAACGTCAACGTCAACACGGAGGCCGACGGGGCCCTGCTGCACGGGATCGGGGGACACCAGGACACGGCGGCGGGGGCCAAGCTCACCATCATCAGCCAACCCCTGCTGCGCGGCCGAATCCCGTGCGTCGTCGACCAGGTCTACTCCGTCACGACGCCCGGAGAGGTGGTGGACGCCCTGGTCACGGAATACGGCGTGACCATCAACCCGCGCCGCAAGGACCTCATCGACGCCTGCCAGGCGGCGGGGAACGTCCCCCTCGTTTCCATGGACGAACTCATCGCCAGGGCCCACGAGATGTGCGGCCCCACGGACCCCGTCGAAACGGAGGACCGGATCATCGGCGTCATCGAGTGGCGGGACGGGACCGTCATCGACGTGGTCAGGCAGCTGAAAAGGAAATAGGACCTGCACGC
Organism: Synergistota bacterium; assembly: GCA_022839995.1. GTDB lineage: Bacteria > Synergistota > Synergistia > Synergistales > 79-D21 > 79-D21. Next base: position 34,402 of record JALHIN010000009.1, on the reverse strand, counting down.
CGAAAGAAAAACGGCTCTTGTGAAGGGGGGCGGCTTTTGCCGCCTCCCTTTTCGCCTGGATCAGGGGTGAGGGAAAAACCAGATCGCCCAGAGGTTGCCGAGAAAGTGATACAGGATGGCCGGTGCGATGTCCCCGTGTTTCTGCCGGAGCCACCCCATGACGAGCCCTGGGAAAAACGTGAAAAGGTAGAAGGGGTCGGAACGAAAGAGCAGGTGGGAAGCGGCGAAAAGAGCCGAGGCCGTCACGATGGACAAGGCCGGACGGAGAAACCGTGAAAGCATCGTCTGCACCCAGCCCCGGAAAAAGGCTTCCTCCGACACGGCCGCAACCAGGCCCGACGAAGCAAACGCCACCACCGCGGCGGGCGGCAAATCCCTGGGCCACGTCCCCGAGGGCCACCCGACAAGGACGGCGACCGTTAGGGGGACCAACGTCAGGACAGAGGCACAGGCAGAATCGAGAAGAGCTCTCCGGGTACAACGCAGGGAAAGACCGTAGGCCCCGATCGGCTCCTTCCGGGCCCACGCCCAGAGGTAGGGACCGTAAAGCATCGCTGCGACGGCAAAAAGCGGGGCGAGCGTTCCAGGGCTCAACCTCGTTCCCCCTTCCCTCCTCCCCTTTCCCGGGCAAGCCCCGAGAGGGAGGCAAAAAGCCAGGCGGCACCCAGCAGGAAAACCGCCAGGCTCCAGAACCAGCCGAGGGGGGAATTGAAGGAAACGTCTCCCCGGAAGCGATCCACCACCAGGCGGACCGCCCCGTAACCTGCAAGGAAGAGGGGCCACAGGATCGCCACGGGAGGCCGTTTTCTTCCTGCTTTCCTCAATCCGCGTTCGATCCATGCCAGCAGGAAAAGGAGGACAACGGCACCCGCCGATTCGTAGAGTTCCGTCGGGTGCCTGAAAACCCCCTCCGGGTCGAACGGGAAGTGAACGGACCAGGGAACGAAGGCCGTTCTCCCGTAACAGCACCCGTTGAGGAAGCAGCCCCAGCGCCCAAAGGCGACCAGGGCAGCCGCGGGAAGGCTGGCCGCCTCGGCCAGGGGCCAGGCCGGAACCCTTCGCTTTCGCAGGACCAGCCAGGCCGTGACGCCCCCTCCGAGAATGGCGGGTAGGGCCGAAAGGCCTCCCTCCCAAGGACGGAGCAAACGTTCCGGGTTTTCCGCGTAAGCCTGCCAATCCACCAGGATGTTCCCGATCCGGGCTCCGGCCAGGATGCCCAGGAACCCCCAGAAGAGGGCCACGCGCGCGTCCTCGTCGTCAAGGCGATAGAGGCGCCCTGCGCGGCGGCGAGTCCACGCCAGCGCGAGGGCCAAAGCCAGCGCCCAGATCACGGTGTAGGTATCGACGACAGCGGTTCCGATCCTGAAAAGGACTGGAGCCATGGGCTCCCCCTCCCTGGTTTGGGGTGCAGGAAACTTCAAGCCGGTGCCGTTATTGTACCCTTTTCCCTTCGGGGGCTATACTGAACGAGTCCAAGGAAGACATCCCCACGCCGGGAGGTGCCGGATTGAAGATCGTATCCACGAAAAAGATCCTAGCCGTTTCGATGACTGCCCTTTTCTCCGTCTTCATTTTGACGGTCTTCTTCGGCTTTTCAAATAAGGGAACCGCCTCGGAAGCGGGGCCTTTCGTCCCGGATGAAGTCCTTGTCAGGATGAAACCCGGCTATCGTCTCGAGAGCCTTCTTCCCGGGCTTCTGGTCAGGCTGGAAGTCCAGGACTCCTGGGCAAAAGAGGCGTTTCGGGTTGTCCGCCTGAAAATCCGCAGCGGGGAAAGCGTTCAGAAGGCTCTCTCCGTGCTGGGGAAAAATGAAGGGGTCCTTTTTGCCCAGCCCAACTATATCTACCATGCCGCCCTCGTGCCGAACGACCCGGAGTACGCAAGCCAGTGGGCCCTTGTAAAAATCCGCGCCCCGGAGGCCTGGGAACAGACCACCGGCAGCGCCGACGTCATCGTTGCCGTCCTTGATACGGGGGTGGACCTGAACCATCCCGACCTCGCCGGCAACCTCTGGACCAATCCCGGCGAGATTCCCGGAAACGGGATCGACGACGACGGCAACGGGTACGTGGACGACGTCCACGGCTGGAACTCGCACGAAAACTCCTCCGATGTCCAGGACACCTTCGGACACGGCACCCACGTATCGGGCATCATCGGGGCCGTCGGCAACAACGGGGTCGGGGTGTCCGGCGTCAACTGGGCAGTCCGCATCGTCGCCGTCAAGGCAAGCAGCGAGGATTCCTTCACCACGACGGACCTCGCGGAGGGGATCGACTACGTCACCGCCCTCAAAACGGCCAAGGGGCTGGATATCGTGGCGATCAACGCGTCCCTGGGTGCCGCCGTCTCCGAAGACCTCATCCTGAACCAGGCCATCGAAAGCGCCGGAAACGCCGGCATCCTTTTCGTCGCCGCGGCTGGAAACAACGGCGGCGACAACGACGTGACCCCCTTCTACCCGGCCAGTTTGTTCAGGCCGTACGTCCTTTCCGTTGCCGCAACCGACTCAAACGACTCTCTGGCCGTCTTCAGCAGCAGCCAGGCCTCCAACTACGGCCGAAGGACCGTCCATCTCGGGGCCCCCGGAAAAGACGTACGGAGCACCTATCCGGATTCCCTCGAAATTTCCGGTTATAAAAACCTGAGCGGCACATCTATGGCCGCACCCCACGTGACGGGCGTCCTGGCCCTCCTGAAGGCCACGAACCCTGAACTGGGCTGGATCGCTCTGAAGAACAGGGTACTTTCAAGCGGAACGCCCGTGTCCAGCCTCACCTCGAAAAGCATCACGGGACGGCGCCTTCTCGCAACAGGAAGCGGCCATCAGGTTCAGTCCCGTCTCCGTCCCATCAAGGACACTCTTGACCTCCTGCCGGGGGACACGGTCGACCTGGCAGCCCTCAACATTTCGGGGGACGTTTCCCTCGGCAACCTCCCCGTGTCCATAACAAGGAACGGGACATCCTACGGGACCGTCACGCTGAAAGACGACGGGACCGGCTTCGACCAGGTCGCAGGCGACGGGATCGCTTCCGCAACCTGGACCGTCCCGGCCCAGGCCGACAGCACCTACCGTTTTGCCTTCCCGGACGGAGACCTGACCATCACCGTCCAGCTTTCCCCCGAGCCCCCGCCCGCGCCGCCCGGCGGGGGTGGCGGTGGCGGCGGCTGCGCCGTCACCCGATTGGGGCCGATTCTGCTGCTCCTGCCGGTCTCTTTTCTTGCCCGCAAACGGAAGAAGGAAAAGCCGTCCAAATGATGGGAAGCAACCGCAAGGTCCCCGGAAAAGCCTTCACGCTGGTGGAAGTTCTAGTGGCCGTAGGCCTGTTGGGCCTGGTGGCGACCCTGGCCTTCGGGCCGCTGGTCGCCCTGGCCTCAAGGCTGGAAGCGATCCGTGACCAGTATGCCGAAGAAGCGGCTCTCTCTTCCGCACTCACTGGAATTGCCGCGGATTGTCGTCAAATCCTCCCGCAGGGAGGCGATGCCCCCTTCCGGGCGATTCGGAGAGAATTTCTCGGGGGAGCCAGGAAAGACGTCCTGCTGGTCTGGACGGGCGCCCCTCTCCCCCGCAAAGGACCAGCGGCAACCGAAGTCTATTCGATCATCGATTCCGGGCCTTTCCGCGAAGCGGTCAAACCCGGCCTGTATCGCTGGACCCTTCCCGGCGTTCTTGCCTCGGATGTCCGCCTGGAATTGTTGGTTCCGGAGAAGGCCCAGCTTGTCCTGAAAGGCGTTGACCGGTTCCTCGTCCGGGTTTTTGATGGAAAGGACTGGGTGGAAGACTACTCGGGCCCCGTTCCTGCCGGGTTGTCGCTGGAAATCGGAAGGAAAGGAGTCCGGGTTTCCCTTGTGGACACCCTCCTTTCTTTCTAGGGGGAAAAAACCGGGATTCGTCCTGGTGGCCGTCCTGATGTCCGTAACGGTCCTCGTGACGGGGGCGCTGGCTTTTGCCTGGTTTGCAAGGATGGAGGTCCGCAAGTCGGAAGCCATCGCCTTTTCCCTCGAGGCCCGAAGCCTTGCGGAAACCGCCGTCCGGGAGATCCAGAGAGGAATCGTCCTGGACACGAACGGCTACGATTCGCTCCTGGAACCCTGGTTCGGCGCCTGGCCCCTTCCGGTTGAAGGGAGGCTTGCCGTTTTCGTGCGGCTGGTCCCGAAAAACGACGCCCTGCCGGTCAACTCGCTCTTCCTGCCGGACGGAACCACCCTGAGACGGGAGATGGAAATCCCATGGCAAAGACTTTGGGAAGAACTCAAGAAACCGGAACTGGCCGAAGACCTGCTGGATTTTCTCGACCGGGACACGACTCCCAGGCCAGGCGGTGGAGAAGATTCCTCCTTCATCAACAGGGCCCCATCGGCCCTGGGAGAGTTGCGCCTTTTCCCGGCCATTGACGAAACCCTCTACAACGGAAACAATGAAAAAACCCCGAAAGGATTGAACGTTTTCCTGACGGTTGACACAGACGGCCGGATCAACGTGAACGTCGCAGCTCCCGAAGTCCTCGGGCTTCTCGATCCGGCCCTCACGCCGGCCGTGATCCGGGAGATCGTCGAAAAAAGGAGCCGGGAACCCCTGGCCGGGTGGAACGACTTGGCCGAGGTGCCGGGATTCCCCGGCGACCTGGAACCCCGGCTTTCGGGTCTTCTATCCTTTACCAGTTCGCATTTCCTTGCACAGATCGAGGTCCGCAAGGGCGACCTGGTCCGTCGTTTCGAGGCTGTGCTTCTCAAAAAACAGAACCGGTGCACGATCGTCGCCTGGAAGGAGATGTAGCTCGGCATGAAAGCCGCATGGCCGGGGGAGAAGCCCATTTACCGTTTCGTCGCTCCGAAGGAGATGTCTTTCCATCCGTTCTCCTTCCCCTTCAGCGATCCGGCCCGCGTCCGACAGGCCCTTTCGCTGCATCTCGCCTCCCTGACAGGAGAAGGGATGCGACGATTTCACCTATGCCCGGTGATCCTCCAGAAGGAAAAGGACCGGGCCCGCGGAGTTGCCCTGGTTTTCCCGGAAGACCTGGATACAGGCCTGGAAGCCGGACCCAAAATAAGACTTTTCCCTGCTCCCCTCGCCCTTGGGGGGGCTCTCGAAGGCTCCGGACTCGGCATCTATGCCGACGAGGAGCAGGTGTCAGCCGTCCTCTGGCGAGAGGGAATCCCGGTCCTTTACCGCTGCGTTTCCCGGGCCGAAGCGGAACCCAGCGAACTGGCCGAATGGGTGCGGGCTTCTTCGGGATCGGATTTCAGCGTTTTCCTCCTGGACAGCCGAACCAGTCCGGACGCGGCGGAGCGTTTGGAGGCCGAGGCCCGACGAACCTGGGCCGCCTTTCCGGCCCTTGCGTCCCTGGACCTTTCCTCGAGACAGATGGAATCCGCCCTTCGCATCGAGAACCTTTCCTCGACCCTGAAAGCCACTCTTTCTGCAGGACTGGTCCTGGGAACCCTCTTCCTGGCCGCATCCGGACTATCCGCCCTATCCGCCCGCAACCGCCTTGAAGCCTATGAAAACGCCTCGATCAGGCTTTACCGCGAGGTTTTCGACCCAACCGGCCCCATACGGGACCCGTTGAGCCAGGCAAAGGCCCGGCTTGCCGCCCTATCCGGGACGGACGAAGCCGACGGACTGATCCAGGCTTTTGCGATGCTGGGACGGGCAAGCCGGCAATCCGACGCGGGGATTGTTCTCGACACGCTGCGCTACTCGGAAAGGCAGACGGAACTGATCGGCAAGGGCCCTTCCGTCGAAGCCGTTCGGGCTTTCCAAAGGGCCCTCCAGGACGGAGATACCGCCCTCGAGGATCTCCAGCAGCTTCCGGGAGGACAGTTCCGTTTCAAAATCACCGTGAGGGGGAAAAACCGGTGATGGACCGCTGGAAGGACTTCCTGCCCCGGTTGGGGCAATGGATTTCTGAAAACCGAGCCACCCAGGAGGGGCGACGGATCCTGGCCTTGGTTATCCTTGTCTTTCTCGCCTGGGGATCCGCCTTGTTCCTCCATTTCAACGCCCGTGAAACGGAAAGCCGGATCCCGCTCCAGGCCGCCCGGTTTGCAAGCCTGGCGGAAACCGCTCAGGCCTATCGGGCCGCCCTGCCCTCCCGAAAACAGGCGGAGTCCCGCACGAACGCGGCGGATCCTCTCGCTGCAGCCTCGGAAACGATCGACCGCCTGCGGGTCAAGGACCGCCTGAAGAGCCTTTCCAGTTCCACGCGGGGAGTTTCGCTCGAACTGGAGGGACTCGGGCCGGAGGAAACGGTTTCGCTGCTCCGGGAACTGAAGAAAGCCCACCTCTCCGTGGCTTCGGCGGAAATCCGGGCGTTGCCGGTCAGCGGAAAGAGAAGCCTTTCCGTAAGCCTTCTTCTTGGAGGACAGCCATGAACCGGCCGCGCGTTCAAGCTCTTGGAACCGCAGCGGCCCTATTTGCGGCTTTCCTCATCGGGGCCTTCGCCGCTTTCCCCTGGGAGAGGCTGACCGAAACGATCCTGGAAGAGGCTTCCCGAAAGGCCGCTCCAGCCGGTGTGAGACTGGACCACGGGTTTGCGGAAACGATTTCCCGCTTCCCCCCGGCGGTCGTCGTCCATGATGTTTCCGTTGCGAACCCGCTCGGCTCGGTCCGCGCTCCTTCATTGGAAGTCAGGCTGAAAACGCTGGGTTCAATTGCCGCAACGAAGCCGGACCTGGTCCTCAAAAGCCCGACGGCCCGGCTCAACGTTCCAGGCATCCGCCCCCTCGCGCTCTCCGGCATCGATTCCGAGCTGCGGATCGGAGACGCCGAGGCTCATCTTGCTTCCCTCTCCATCGGAGGAGACCTTGCGGTTTCCGGAACGCTGGTTTGGTCGTTCGACAATCGACGGCTCTCTTTTGCGGACCTGTCGATCCGTGCTCCCGAGAGCCTCGAGCCCGGATTGAACCTTCTCCGTTTTTCCACGGGGCTGCGGGCAGAGGGGAACGGCCGGTGGAGGCTGAGGCTCCCATGAAGCTCTCCCTGCCGAACCGGGCTTTTCCATGGAAACTTCTTTACCGGATCTTGGCCGCCTTCCTCTGCGGCGTCATCGCCGCCAGGCTCGCCGGCCTTTTCCTGGAAGAGAACGCCGCGAGACTGCGTTTCGAGCGGGCAACCCGTTCCGCCGCGGCCTTTTCCCCTCTGGAGGACAGAAGCGCCCTGGAGAGCGATCTCGAGGCCTTCCTCAACCGCAACCCGTTCTCACTGGAAGGCGCCGTGGCTTTCACCGGCCGGTCTTCCGGCGATATCAACCTTCTGGGAACTTTCCCACCGGTGGGAGCCCTTTTCGGGGTGAACGGGAGCCCCCGGGCGGTCCTTGTGGGCCAGAAACTCGGAGGCGAAATCCTCAGGAAGGTGGAGGGAACACGGGCCTTCCTGGAAAGCCCCGAAGGAAGCCGCGTACTGGAGTTGCTCTACGCCAGAACCACGGGGGCCTCCCCAGCGTTCGTTCCGGCGTCTTCCTCTCCCCCCGGTACGAAGGCGCGAAACGAGTTCGACCCGAGAAAGGGGATCAAGGGCCCGTCCGACGGCCTGGAAGGAACCATCGAGAGGGACCTGATCAACAAGCTCCTGATGGATCCTTACCAGGAACTGAACCGGGTTCGCTTCCGGCCGAAAATCGGTGAAGACGGGACCCCCCTGGGGATCGAGGTCCAGTGGCTCCGGAAAGACAGCCTGCTTTCGGCGGCGGGGCTGCGGTCCGGAGACGTCATTCACTCCCTGAACGACATTCCCATCCGGACCACCGCAGATATTGTAAATGCAATGAACTCCTTGCTGAACAGCGACCGGTTCGTCGTGTCCTTCTTCCGGGATGGGACGGACTCGCAGGTCGCTTACTCGGTAAAATGAAAAGGAATTGGAGATCTGGCCGGAAAGGCTTCACCCTGCTCGAGGTGCTCGTGGCAGTGTCGATCCTGGGTCTTGCCGGGGCCGGGGCCCTGCGGCTCGTGTACCTTTCGGAGAAGGCCCTGGACGAGGCACGCCAGGAGCGGATGTTCACCGAGGAAGTTTCGAGGCTGCGCCTCGACTTGCTCTACAAAAGGGTGCCGGAAAACGGAACGAGCGGAGACCTGTCCTGGGAAACACGTCCGGCGAGCCGGCCCTTCCTGGACAACCGGTGGACCCTCCGGTACAGGGTCGTCTCGGTCAAATCGAAAAACCGCTTCATGGAACTGATTCTTCCCTGAGGGAGGGGATCCTCTTGCAGCGCAACCACCATCCGTTTTCATTCCTCATCCTTGTTTTCGCCATCGCAGCCGCCGTAGTTTCCGCCGCGGTTCCCTGCCAGGCACAGGCATCCCAGGACGAGGCCAGCCTCGTGGAAGCCGCGAGGGCGATGCGGAACACGGGTTCTGTCCAGTTCAACTTCCGGGACTTGGACCTCGGCACCTTTATCCGGTTCATGTCAGAGGTCCTCCAGGAGAACATCCTCATCGACCCGTCTGTGAAGGGGACCGTCACGGTCGTTTCGCCGAGGGCCCTCAGCCTCTCGGAGGCCCGACAGGCGATGCTTTCCGTGCTCGAAATGAACGGGCTCTCGCTCCAGCGAACCGGGACATACAGCAAGGTCGTCCCCGCATCAAAAGGGCAGAGCACCGATTACGCCGTGCGCAAGGGGCGGGTGGGGCCAGGCTTCGGAGAGAGTTTCGTCACGCAGATCGTCCCGCTGGATTACGTTTCCGCGCAATTCGTGGCAGAAGGGCTCAAGGCAGCCATGGGCGGCGAGGTGGGCGTCGCCCCCATGGCCAGTGGGGCCAAAGTCCTGCTCATGGGAAAGGCGACGGCGATCCAGAAGGCCCTGGGGGTCATCAACGCCCTTGATGCGGCAGACAGCCTGAAGAACAGCAGGACGGTCGACATCCGCAACACGACCCCTTCGTCTTTGGCCAAGCAGCTGGCCGTGATGGCGAAAGATCCGAGTTCCCCACTGTCGGGGCTACTGGCTGTTCCAGATGACGCTTCCCGCAAACTCGTCCTGATCGGCGAAAAACGGGTCTTCGCGGAAGCCCAGAAAATCATCCGGGAGTTGGACATCCCGGCCCGGGCGGGCCAGTACCACGTGGTCCCGCTGAAGAACACCGATGCCAAAACGATGGCGGAGAAACTCAGCACCATCCTGTCCACAGCCGCGAAACTCCAGCCCGACCAGAAGGGAGCGCTCCCTGCAAGCGTGGTCGCGGATCCCGGGACGAACAGCCTGATCTTCGTGGCGGAAGACGCGACCGCAAGGAATATCGAAGCCATCATCCAGAAACTCGACATCCAGCCAAAACAGGTCTTCATCCGGGGTCTCATCGCCGAGGTCAACATGACGAAGCTCAACAACGCGGGGATCGACTGGGCCACCTGGGGAGGGGCCATCACGGGCGACGCCGTGCTGGCAGGCCAGGCCGCGCTGGGCAATCCCACGGGCATTCCGTCCGAGTTCGTCAACTGGTTCAGGGACCTGACACGGGTCGAGGAAAAGGAATACGACCAGAAAGGCAACCTGATCACCACCACGAAATACGAGGGAAAATCCCTCATTTACGCCACGATCAACATGCTGAAAAAGTATGACGCCATCAACGTCCTGTCCATGCCGCGGCTTCTTTGCACCGACAACATGGAAAGCGAGCTGCAGGTCGGCCAGGTCATCCCGCAGCTGAAATCGAAACTGGCGGACACCTCGAACCCGAGTGCCGTGCAGAACAGCTACGACTACAAGGACACGGGCCTCATCCTGAAGGTGACCCCCCACGTGCGAAGCGGCAACCTGGTGGCCCTGGAGATCGACCAGACGGTGGAGGACGTCCTCACCCCCATGACGGTAAACACGCCCACCACCTCCAAGCGCCAGATCAAAAGCAACGTCACCGTCGGGGACGGGCAGACCATCGTCCTGGGGGGCCTCATTAAGGAATCCGACAAGTCCGTCAAGTCCCGGGTCCCGATCCTGTCCTACATCCCCATCCTCGGGGACTTCTTCAAGAGCGTGGCGAAATCTCGAGAGAAGGTCGACCTGCTGATCTTCCTGACCCCCCAGATTCTCGAGACCCCGGAAGAGGCGAGCCTCCTGACGAAAGACCTTGCCAACGCCTCCGACGACGTGGAAACCCAGCTGACCGAAATGGAACGGACCTACAAGCAGAAAAACGACGCCCTCTACCGGCAGGGAGTGAAAAACCAGTGACCGAAGCGGGCTTCAACCCCGAGGAAATCCTGTCTCTCATCCCGGAAAGCCTGAGCCTCGATGCCCTCCGGGGAGCCGGGGTCCTTCCGCTGCGGCGGGACGAGAACGGCCTTTTGCTCGCAGTCTCTTCCCTGGAAACGTACGGCAACGCACAGCTTCTTTCCCGGGTCTTCGAGGGGGAAACCCGCATCGAAATCATCGACGCCGGTTCCATGAACGCCCTGTTTGACCGCCTCTACAGCCTGCGAAGCAGGATCGCGTCGGACGACCTGGAAGCGATCGAAGGGGTGGCGGATCTCGATGCGGTGGCCCGCGAGGACATCCAGAGCGATTCGGTCTCCGCCCCGGTGATCCGGCTCGTGAACAGCCTGCTTTTTGAAGCCGTGAAAGAGCGGGCAACGGACATCCATGTCGAGCCCTTCGAGGACCGATGTGAAATCCGCTTCCGCGTGGACGGGGTCCTGCACGACAAGCTGAGCCTGCCGAAAACCCACCAGGCCCCCTTGACAAGCCGGATCAAGGTCATGGCCCGAATGGACATCTCGGAACGATTCGTCCCCCAGGACGGGCGGATCGGAATCTCGGTGGGAGGCCGTTCGGTGGATATCCGCGTCGGATCGGTTCCCACGCGCCACGGCGAGCGGCTGGCCCTCCGTCTCCTGGACAAGAGGCAGGGCCTCCTGGCCCTGGACGAGCTGGGAATGCCGGGCAAGGCCCGATCAGCCCTGGAAGAAATGGTTTCCCGGCCCTACGGGATGATCCTGCTGACGGGCCCAACGGGTTCCGGGAAGACGACGACCCTTTACGCCATCCTGCAGAAGCTCGAACGCCCCGAGGTGAACATCATCACCGTGGAAGACCCCATCGAATACGACCTTCCAGGCGTCGGGCAGATCCAGGTAAACGAAAAGGCGGGCGTGACTTTCGCTTCCGCCCTGAGGGCGATCCTTCGGCAGGACCCCGACATCATCATGGTGGGAGAAATGCGGGATTTCGAGACCTCCCACATGGGCGTCCAGGCCTCCCTGACAGGGCACCTCGTCCTCTCGACCCTCCATACAAACGATGCTCCCAGCGCTGTCGTCAGGCTCGCGGACATGGGAGTCGAACCGTACCTCGTTGCGGGATCCCTTCTCGGTGTCGTCGCCCAAAGGCTGGTCCGAAAGGTCTGCCCGTCCTGCGCCACGGCTGCGGAAGCCCCGCCGCCATTCCGGAAAGCCGGGATCGAGACCGTTCAGAGGGGCGCCGGTTGCGAACGCTGCCTTGGGACGGGATATTACGGCCGCTTCGGACTATACGAGGTTTTGGTGATGGACGACACCTTGCGCGAGGCCGTCTCGAAGGGCGCAACCTCTTCGAGGATCCGGGAGCTCGCCAGGGAAAACGGATTCAAAACCCTTTGGGAAACTGGGCTGAAAAGGGTCCGGCAGGGCCTCACCACGCCAGAGGAACTGGTGAGGGCTGTCGGGGAGGCCTGATCGCATGCCGCGATACCGGTACACCGCCTACGATCCCCAGGGGAAGCTCCTGGCGGGAGAAGTGGAAGGACCCAACGAGGCCTCCGCGGTGCAGGCACTCGGAAGGGAGGGCCTGGTCCCCGTCGAGATCCGGGGCCTGGCAGGCCAGGAAAAGCTTTCCCGCAAAAGCCGAAAACAAGTCCCGCTCGAAGACACCCTGCTCTTCTGCAGGAGCCTCGCAGGCTACCTGAGAAGCGGGCTTACCCTGAGCCACGTCCTGGTACTCCTTGGAAAGCAGTCGCCCCGGGAGTCCCTGCGGGAGCTTTACGGAAGCCTCAAAAAGGAAGTCGAGGCGGGAAAGAGCCTGGGAGCCGCGATGCGGGAATCCGGCCAATTCAGGGAGGATTTGGTCGGAATGGTGGAATCCGGCGAACGGAGCGGTTCCCTCCAGCAGGTCCTTGACCGTGCCGCTCGCCTTTACCGACTCGAGATCGGACTGCGCAGGCGGGTCCGGAGCGCTCTCACCTACCCCCTCGTCATGGCGGCGGTCGGAACGGCCGTGGTCGCCTTCCTCTTGGCCTACGTCGTCCCGAAGCTTGCCGCCCTCTTTGCGGACATGGGGGAAAGCCTTCCTTTGCCCACAAGGGTTCTGCTCTGGCTTTCCTCGGCCTTGAAAACTGCAGGAATCCCTCTTCTGGTCTTTCTCCTGGCGCTCTTACTCTGGCAGCGAAGAAAGGGCACCCTTTTGCCGAGGCTCCCCCTAAAGGGACTCCGGGAGCGAATCACCCTTTCTTTGGTCTTTTCCCACCTGGCGACGCTCCTGGATTGCGGCATTCCGCTGCTGCAGGCCCTTTCGATGGTCGCACCCATGGATCCGTCTCCCGGGCGCTGGGAATCGGCATCCGAGAGGATCCGAAAGGGGTATCGGTTCGGGCAGGCCCTGCAGGAAGAAGGATCTTTCCCGGAAGACGCCGTCTACATCATCCAGGTCGGGGAAGCCGGGGGGGAGCTGTCCGACGCCCTGCAGCAGGTGGCGGACAACAGCTGGGAAATCGCCGAAAGCCAGATGGCCCGACTGGCCGACCTCGTCGAACCCGCGATGGTCCTCGCACTGGGAGTCATCGTGGGATTTGTCGTGGTTGCCATCCTCCTGCCCATCTTCGACCTGTCGTCCCTCATCCGCTGACCAAGTGAAAATCCAGATAAGGAGGTCCTTTTCGTGAAGGAAAAACGGCGAAGCGGCTTCACACTCGTTGAAATCCTCGTCGTCGTGGTCATTCTAGGTCTTCTGGCCACGCTGGTCGTCCCGCGGGTCGTGGGCCGGGGCGAAGAAGCGAAGCGCACCGCGGCTCTCGTCCAGATCCGGTCGATCGAACAGGCCCTGGAACTCTACAAGCTCGACAACGGGTTTTATCCCACCACGGAACAGGGCCTGGAGGCCCTGGTTGCAAAACCCTCCGGGATCCCCGAACCGCTGAATTACCGCGACGGTGGCTATATGAAGAAAATCCCCCTGGACCCATGGGGGCGCCCCTATATCTACCGCTCACCCGGAGAGCACGGGGAAACGGACATACTCTCCTACGGCCCCGACGGAGTCGAGGGTGGCGAAGGAAAGAACCGGGACATCACGAACTGGGAGGAGTAAGGCGGCCCGGCAATCCTGCGGTGAGGGGTGTATCGGATTGGGCCGCTCCCTAGCGGGCGATTCCGAGAAGAAAGACCCAGGCGGGGATGGAAACCACGGAGAAAAGGGTGCTGGCTAGGATGACCTCCGCAGCGTAATCGGAGTCCATTCCCATGGAATCGGCGATCACGAAGTTGTTCACGGCGGCCGGCATGGCGGACACCAGGACGACAGCCTGAAGGACGGTACGGTCCACCGGCCAGACCCAAAATGCCAGCCAGACGAGAGCCGGTGAAAGGAAAAGGCGGACCAGGACGTCTGCCCAGGTCCGCGTGAAACCCCTGAGAAGGCGTTCGACCTCCAGGGAGGCGCCCAGGGCGATCAACGCCACGCCGCTGGCCATGCCCCCGGTGATCTTCAGTGCCTCGTCCAGGACTTCGGGAAGCGATCCGACCCCGATAACGGCGAGTGTGACTCCGGCAATGCAGGACAGAAGCAGCGGGTTTCTGGAAAGCCCGACGAGGGTTTTTCGCAGGGAATCCCTGCTGATTCCTCCCGAGACGGCAACCTGGGCCCAAGTCAGGGTGATGAGGTGGTACCCCACCATGCAGACGGCGAAAAAAAGCCCCAAGGCCTTTTCCCCTGCTTCTCCCATCGCCAGGGTAACTGCGGGGATCCCCATGTAGACGTTGTTCGAGCGAACCGAAACGAGGACCGAAACGGCCCGGCGGCGGAAGTCCCCCTGGTAAAGGGAAGCCAGCAGCCAGGCAATCGCCGGGGTTACGAGAAAGGACAGGTGGACGGCGAGGAAAAGGTTCGGCGAGGAAAAGGCATCCTTCCCCACCGACAGGGTGGACCGGAAAAGCAGGGCCGGGAGGCCGATCCAGTACAAAAGGTCGTTCAGTCGGGAAACGCTGTCTTCCCGGAGAAGTCCCTTCCTCCGGGCGATCCATCCCATCGCCATCACCAGGACCAGGGGAGCCACGATCTTGATTCCGTGCAAAGAATTCACCGCCGTTCCAGGGTCACTCCGCCAACGATTATTCTACCCCACGTTGCGGTAGACTAGGGGAAGAGGTGATCCTGGCCATGCTTCGCAAACCCCGGAAAAGAATCGAGGAACTGCTGAAATGGATCGAATCCCGTCCCGGCGAGGTGTCCGTGTGGCGAACCTTCCCGTCCCAGGCCGCCGCCTTCGGGACTTGGCCTGCCCTCGACGCCCGGCTAACGAACGCCCTCGCCCTTCGGGGGATCGAGCGCCCGTACCTTCACCAAGCAGAAGCCATCGACGCGGCGCTACGGAAAAAGAGCGTGGTGGTCGTTACCCCGACGGCCTCGGGCAAAACCCTTTGCTACAACGTTCCGGTCGTCCAGTCGATCCTGGAGGACCCCGCTTCCCGGGCGCTCTACCTTTTTCCGACGAAAGCCCTGAGCCAGGACCAGCTGGCGGAACTCACTGCGCTGCTTGAGGGCGTGGAAGCCGACATCGCCTGCTTCACCTACGACGGGGACACGGCTCCCAGCGCCCGGACAAAAGTCCGGACGGCAGGCCACGTCGTGATCACGAACCCCGACATGCTCCACACGGGGATCCTTCCCCACCACACGAAGTGGGTCAAGCTTTTCGAGAACCTCCGGTACGTCGTCCTGGACGAGATGCACGGCTACAGGGGCGTTTTCGGTTCCCACCTTGCGAACGTCATCCGCAGGCTGAAGCGAATCTGCGCCTTCTACGGCTCCAGCCCGACCTTCATCTGCTGCTCCGCCACCATCTCCAACCCCAGGGAACTGGCGGAAGCCCTGCTGGAGGAACCCGTGGTGCTGGTCACGAGAAACGGCGCCCCGAGGGACGAGAAGCACGTCCTGATCCAGAACCCGCCTCTCGTGAACCGGTCCATGGGAATCCGTGGGTCCTCCCTCGACGAAACCGCCGCCATCGCCACAGAAGCTTTGGCCAACGAGATCAGCACGATCGTGTTCACCCGTTCGCGGACGAACGTGGAACTGCTCCTGCACCGCATCCGGACGAACCTCCAGGCTAGGGCCCTCCCATCGAACCAGGTTGCGGGCTACCGGGGCGGATACCTCCCCAACGAGCGCAGGGCCATCGAGAAAGGGCTCCGGGGAGGCCAGATCCGGGGCGTCGTCAGCACGAACGCACTGGAACTGGGAATCGACATCGGTTCCCTCGAGCTGGCGGTCCTGCACGGCTACCCGGGGAGCATCGCCTCGGCCTGGCAGCAGATGGGCCGCGCGGGAAGGCGGCAGGGAACCTCGGCAGCGGTGCTGGTGGCCTCCTCTTTCGCCCTGGACCAGTTTTTGGCATCCCAACCGTCCTATTTCTTCGGCGCTTCTCCGGAGCGAGCCCGCGTGAACCCGGACAACCTCTACATCCTGGTGAACCACGTGAAGTGCGCCGCTTTCGAACTCCCTTTCCGGACCGGGGACCGGTTCGGAAAGGCGGACATCTCCGAAATCCTGGAATACCTTGAGGAACAGCGCGTGCTCCACCGGGCGGAGGGCCGCTACCACTGGCAGGCGGATTCTTTCCCGGCGGAAGGGTTCTCCCTCCGGAGCGCCACCAGCGAGAACGTCGTGATCATCGACATTTCGGACCCGGCCCGCCACACTGTGGTGGGAGAAGTGGACCGTCCCAGCGCTCCCATGCTGGTCCACCCCGAGGCCATCTATTTCCACGGGGCGAAGGCATACCAGGTCCAGGAGCTGGATTTCAAAGGCATGAGAGCGCTCGTCAGACCGGTGGAAGCGGAATACTACACGGATGCGGACCTGGCCGTCCGCCTGGAGGTCCTCGAGGAATTCGACCGTTCGGAACCGTGGGGATGGGGAGAAGTGCTCTTTGCCTCGCGACCGACGGTCTACAAGAAAATCCGCCTCTCCACCCAGGAAAACGTGGGGTACGGCCACATCCACCTGGACGAGGAACAGATGCACACCACCGGGGCCTGGCTGACGCTTCCGGACAGCCTGCCCTGGGGAAACTGGGATCCCGACAGGAAGAGTTCCGCCCTCGCGGGACTGGCCCATCTCCTTCGGGCCACGGCCCCGCTCTTTTTGATGTGCGACCGGGGGGACCTCCAGGTTCACGGCATGGTGAGGGATCCCCACTTTGAAAGGCCAACCCTTTACCTGGCCGACAATTTCCCGGGGGGCGTCGGGCTGGCCGAAGCCGCGTTCACCCTGCGGAAGGAACTGCTGGACTCCGCGTGGGAGGCCCTCGTTTCCTGCCCGTGCGAAAAAGGTTGCCCCGCATGCGTGGGGGCACTGGGTTCGCAGATCGGTTCCAAGGAAGCCACCCGGGCCCTGCTGTCCTCCCTGAGGGGGATGACCGCTTGAACGACCGGATGTCGAGACTGAGGCGGATGCTGGGTTCAAACGCGCCGGCCGGAAAAATCCCCGGACCGGAGGGCGTTTGCAACCTTCCCGAGGGTGGGGCGTGGACAGCCCCAGGAGTCTTTGTCCTGGAAACCTCCCACCCCCTTGAAGAGCCATACGGCGAAGTCGGCCTGGCCGGTCTTTCCCTCGCCGCCGAACGGCTTTCCCCCTGGGGAGGAACCGACCCGCCCTGTTTCCTGGACCTCGAAACAACCGGTTTGGCGGGAGGCACGGGAACCTATGCGTTCCTCGCGGGAATCGGGACCCTGGAAGGGCAAGCGCTGGTCGTCCGGCAGGTTTTCCTTGCAAGTCCGTCAAGGGAAGCGGAATGGCTTGAAACCGTGGACCGGCTCGTTCCCCGACAAGCGGGTTTCGTCACCTACAACGGCCGGCGGTTCGATTTGCCGCTGCTGCAGACGCGGGCGATCCTGGCCCGGAGAACCCCGTTCCGTCCTGGAAGCGCGCACCTGGACCTGCTCTGGATCGCCCGGAGCCTTTGGAGGTGCAGCCTGCCTTCCTGCAGGCTCGGGGAGGTGGAACGCTCCGTCCTGGGAGTCCTTAGGGAGACTGAGGATGTCCCCGGCTGGCAAATCCCGTCGCTCTACGCGGATTTCCTGCATACAAAGGACGCGGCCCCCCTGACCGGGGTCTTCCTTCACAACCGGCTGGACATCCTCTCCCTCGCGGCACTCAAGGCGCACGTCGGACGGATCGTGGCGGGAGAAATCAGCCGGGGCCAGGAAACCCTGCTTGCAGGGGATCTTTGGGCCGCACGCGGGGAATGGGAACTGGCGGTGACCTTCTGGAAGAATGCCCTGGATGCCCCCGAAAGCAGGGGGGAGGCGCTGCTGCGCCTGGCTTCGCGGGCGAAAGCCGAAAGACGGTGGGAAACGGCGGTGGAACTCTGGGAGCAGTCCAGGGTGACCTGCCGCCCTTCCCTGACCGTCCTGGAGGAGTTGGCAAAGGCTTACGAGCACCGGCTGAACCGGCTGGAAGAGGCTCTCTCCAGGGCCGAGGAAGGGCTTCGACACCTGGATTCCCGAAGAGGCCTCCACGGCTCCTCCTGGCTCCAGGAAAGGCAAGCTTGGCTTCACAGAATTGAACGGCTGAAGAAAAAAATCGATGCGCGAAAGGTGAACTTTCGGTAAAATAGGACCAGAGACAGAACCGCGCGGCAGGGCGAAAGATCGACATGCGCTTTTCACCAAAAAGGAGGAAACAGCCATGGACATTCCGGCGCACATCTTCAGGGAATACGACATTCGCGGACTGGCGGAAGAGGAACTGAACACGAAAAACGTGCGGGCCATCGGGCACGCTTTCGGGACGATCCTCTGGAAAAACGGGGTGAGGCTCGCCACGTTGGGCGGCGATGTCCGAGCCTCGTCGCCCCGGATCATGGCCGACATCGCCTGGGGACTGAACGCAGCGGGGCTTGACGTCATCGACATCGGGACCGTGATGACCCCGACTTTTTACTACAGCCTCTACTCCGAGGGCGTGGGCGGAGGGGTCATGGTGACCGGAAGCCACAACCCCAAGGAATTCAACGGGCTGAAGCTGGCTCTCGGCAAGGCCACCCTCTACGGCCCGGAAATCCAGGAAGTCCTTTCCATCATCCAAAACGACGGTTTCACGACCTCCCCGAAAGCCGGGTCGGTTAGCCACGCCGACATGAAGCCCGCCTACCTCGACATGCTGGCCCAGCGCCTGAAACTGGGCCCCCGCCGGCTCAAGGTCGTCGCCGATGCAGGAAACGGGACCGCCTCCCTGTTTATCGAACCCTTCCTGAGACAGCTGGGTGTCGATTACGTCCTGCTGTACGCCACCCCTGACGGACGGTTCCCCAACCACCATCCTGACCCGGTCAAGAGGGAAAACATCGTAGACCTGATCCGGACGGTCCGGGAAACGGGCGCCGACCTCGGTATCGGCTTCGACGGCGACGCCGACAGGCTGGGCGTGGTCGACGAAACAGGAGAAGTCATCTGGGGCGACATCCTCATGGCCCTGTACTGGCAGGAGATCCTGCCAAAGCATCCCGGCGCCGAAGCCATCGTGGAGGTCAAATCCTCCCAGGCTCTTGTGGACGAAATCCTGCGACTGGGGGGCAAACCGGTGTTCTGGAAAGCCGGGCATTCCCTCATTAAAGCCAAGATGAGAGAAATCGGGGCGCTGTTCGCCGGAGAGGTTTCCGGGCACATGTTCTTCGCAGACGAGTTCTTCGGATTCGACGATTCTTTCTACGCGGCAGGACGGCTGATGCGCATCCTCTCCAACACGGACAAGTCGCTATCCGAACTCGTCGCCCCCATTCCCCGCTATTACAGCACGGCCGAAACGAGGATCAACTGTCCCGACGAGATCAAGTTCGGGGTCATCGAATCCATCAAGGATGCGGCCCTGAAAGAATACGACGCCATTACGGTAGACGGGGTCCGGATCCTTTACCCCCAGGGGTGGGGGCTGGTCAGGGCGAGCAACACCCAGCCGGTCATCGTGGCTCGTGTCGAGGGGCGCACTCACGAAGCGCTGGAAGCCTACATGGCGGATCTGAAGGCAAGGATCCTCTCTGCAGGCGTCGGGGAATTCGAATGGGAGTTCTAGCCATGACGCGGATCGTGGCGTTCAACGGAAGCCCCAAGGGGAGAACGAGCCGAACCCAGATCCTGGTCGATGCCTTCCTGGAAGGAGCCCGAAGGGCCGGAGCCGAAACGGAAACGGTCTTTCTGGCCGAACACTCGATCCTCCCTTGCGACGAGTGCATGAGCTGCCGCGTTCCGAACCTCGGGGGAGAGTGCGCGCGGAAGGACGACGGGCCGGCCCTGCTGGAAAAGGCGCTGGGAGCCGATACCGTCCTGTTTGCCACTCCCCTGATCATGGATTCCATGTCCGGGATCCTGAAGATCTTCCTCGAACGGTGGCTGCCTCTCGTCGACAGCCGCTTCCAGGCCCGGCAGGGCCAGGGAACGATGCCGGCCCGGAGAGCGAGGATCCCCGACTGGATCATCCTTTCCACGTGCAGCTTCCCCGAACAGTACCACTTCCAGGCAATGAGCCGCACCTTCCGGGAACTCTCGTCGCGGTTCGGCAACCGGATCGCCGCGGAGATCTACAGGGGAGAGGCCGACCTTTTCGGCCGGCTCGGAGAAATGTCCCACCCAGAGGCGTTGGGTCCCTACCTGGACCTGCTGAGAACCGCAGGGACGGAAATCATGAAAAACGGGACCCTCTCCCCGGACACCGCGGACCTCCTCGACAGGCCGCTGATCCCTTACGAACAGTACGTCCAGGAGGGAAACGCTGCCTGGGACCGGATCCTGGAAGGGACCTGCAGGATCGGCGAAACCCACTGAAAGGGAAGAGGGGAGGCCATTCCGAAAAGGCCTCCCCTCCCTCTCTCCGTTGCGGCTCCTCGCTTCATGGTATACTTGTTCGCGCGGTTCCAGGATCGGGGGAATAGGTGTGACGGCAGCCCGAACAAGGATCCTGATTGCCGATGCCGGCATGCTGTTTGTCGCCGCCCTCTGGGGTGTCGGCTATCCCGTCAGTGACGCCCTTCTCGAACGGATCAGCCCCCTGTGGCTTCTCGCCCTCCGTTTTTCGGCGACATCGGCCATGCTGGCGATCCTGTTCGGGACGAGGCTGAAACTGCTGGACCGCAGGCAGTTCCTCCAGGCCGCGGGAGTCGGGCTCGTGCTTGCTGCCACCTACGTCCTTCATATTTTCGGGCTGGTTTACACCACTGGAGGGAAGCAGGCCTTTATCGTGGGGACGAACGTCGTCATGGTTCCCTTTCTCATGGCCCTGATCTACCGGAAATGGCCCGGGTGGATCTCCGCCGCGGCAGCCTCGGTCACCACGGCCGGACTCCTGGTGATGGCTTTTTCCCCGAACATCTCCCTGAACTTAGGTGACGCCCTTTCCCTGGTCCTGGCACTTCTGGTCGCCATCCAGGTGATCCTGGTGGGCTACTGTGCCAGGCGCATGGATCCCATCGCCCTGGCCGCGGTCCAGATGCTCGTCACCTGCGCCTGCCTCCTGCCCCTCGCGCTTCTCCTCGAGCCCTTTCCGTCTCAGCCGGCACTGGCGGCTTCCTGGAAAGGGATCCTCTTCCTGGCCGCGGGCCCGACGGTTTTCGCCTTCGTGGTCCAAAGCCTTGCCCAGCGTCATGCCCCGGAAACCCATGCCGCCATCCTCCTGGCGATGGAGAGCCCTTTCGGCTACCTTGTCTCCATCGCCATGGGACTCGACAGCTGGAGCCTCCAGTTCGCCGCCGGAGGCGTCCTGATCCTGGCGGGGGTTTTCCTCTCCGAGTGGGAAACCTACAGGAAGAAAGGGAACCCCTGACATGACCGTCTTTGTCCGTTTCCTTTCGATCGCCCTCGCGGTGTACGCCCTCTCCAATGCATACATCCTGCACCGGGCCTTCCAGGGCCTGGCAGGCCTCGGGCGGTCCGGCGCGTTCCTGCGGGGCATCCTTTTGCTCTGGGTATTGGCCTTCCCAGCCGGAAGGATCGCCGAGCGGGTCCTCCCTTGGACCGGCTTTTCAAGGTTCCTCGTCGTGACGGGTTCCTTCTACCTGGGGGTGATGGCCACCTCACTCTTTCTTTTCCTCGGGTGCGATCTCGCCCTTTTGGCTGGAAAGGCGTTTCCCTCGATGCCCTTTTTCGGGCACAGGGGAACGGTGCCCCTTCCCCTACGGAGGTGCGTGCTGCTTTTCGTCGCCCTCGCAACGACGCTGGTCGTCATTGCGGGAACCGTCAATTCCCTTTTCCCCCGGGAGAGGGAAGCAAAGGTCGAGCTCGCGCGGGGCACCGGGGCCCCGCTGCGCGTGGTGTTCTTCTCGGACCTCCACATGGGCCCCCTCGTCGGCAACGGGCGAGTCCGGGACCTGGTGAAACGGGTCAACGCTCTGAATCCCGACATCGTTCTTCTCGGGGGCGACACCGTGGACGAGGACGTTTCGAGGCTGGCGGAGGAAAAGATGGCCGAAGCCCTGGGGCAGCTTTGCCCGCGCCTCGGGTGCTTTGCGGTGACGGGGAACCACGAGTATTACGCCGGAGAGGAAGAAGCGGTATCCTACCTGGAGAGCGCGGGGGTCCGCGTGCTCCGGGACGAAGCCGTTACGATCGAGGGCAGGCTTGTGATCGCGGGAAGGAAAGACCGGACCGCGGGGCGATTTGGCGAAAGACGCCTTCCGTTGAAAGAAATCCTGTCGGGAATACCGGAAGGCTTGCCCGTCCTCCTCCTGGACCACCAGCCGCGGGACCTGAGGGAAGCGGAATCGGCCGGGGTCGACCTGCAACTGTCCGGCCACACGCACAACGGCCAGCTCTTCCCGTTCAACCTGGTGACAAGACACCTGTTCGAGGTGAGCCAGGGCTGGAAGACCCTGGGAAGGACGACCGTGCTCGTTTCGAGCGGTGTAGGCACCTGGGGCCCACCCATGCGAACCAGCGCACCCCCGGAAATCTGGCTTCTGGAGCTCCGCTTCCCCGGTAATCCATGACAGGACCGGACCTTGCAAGGAGGGAAAACCATGGACAATCTCTACGCGCTGTTCCGCATCTCCGGGGCGGCGGCCGTTTTTTTCCTGATGACCTCAGCCGCCAGCGGCTTCTGGGGATCGGCACTCAGGAAACACATGAGCCCCCAGTCCGCGATGAGGCTTCACCGGGGACTCGGCTTGGCGGGGGTGCTATCCGGCGTGATTCGCGGACTGATCTACTGGCTCTTTCTCCGGTAGGGCCACCTCCGATGCGAAAGCCCCGCCTGACCCTTTTCGCCTTCCTTTCCCTGCTCGTCTTCTGGGGATCGGGGTTTTTGGCCATCCGCATCGGGCTTGAAGGGTTCCCCCCGTTTTTCTTCATGTCCTGCCGTTTCCTGGTCGGGGGATCCCTGCTTTTTGCCGTTCTGACGGCAAGGGGATATCGGCCACCGACCCTCCGGGAGTGGGGGTTCGCCCTCCTCGAGGGCTTGCTGCTGATGGTGGGCGGAGGTGGGGCTCTTGCCTACGCCCAGCTTTCGATCGGATCGGGATTGGCCGCAGTCGGCATCGCCACCGTTCCGATCTGGACCGCCCTCTTTTCCGGCCTTTTCGGCCAATGGCCGAGCCGGATGGAATGGACCGGGATCGCCATCGGGTTTGCCGGGGTCCTGCTCCTGAATCTGAAGGGAGAACTTCGCGCGGAACCCCTGGGGGCTGTCCTTTTGCTCACGAGTGCCGTCACCTGGGCGCTCGGTTCCATCCTGAGCCGCCGCCTTCCCCTTTCGAAGGGACTCATGGCGGCCGCCTCAGAAATGCTGGCAGGGGGACTGGTGATGATCCCCATCGGGTACCTGATGGGAGAACGCCTGACAGGAATCCCGCCTCTCAGGCCGACCTTGGCACTGCTCTATTTCGCGATCGCGGGTTCGGCCATCGCGTTCGGGGCTTACACCTACCTCCTCCAGAACGTTCGCCCCGCCCTGGCGACGAGCTACACGTACATCAACCCGGCCATCGCCCTGGGACTCGGGGTCCTGCTGGCGGGGGAACAGGTTTCCCGGACCGAAATTGCGGCCGTCGGGGCCATCCTCTGCGGCGTCGCGGTGATCGTCCTCAGCCGGAACAGATGAGGGACCGGCCGGAAGGAAAAAGAGTGGCTCCGTTGCCGGGAACGAGCCCAGATAAAAAGCAAGGAGGGATGCGTGTGACACTCAGGAATACCCCTGATTCGATTTACAGCCTCATGCTCGACCTGGTAAAAATCCCAAGCTTCTCCGCCATGCCTGGCGAGAGACTGTGCGCGGAACGGATCTGCGAACACCTTTCGGCGCTTTCCGCGTTCAGGAAGCACCCCGAAGACCTCCGCCGGGTCCCGGTTCCCGGAAGCCCCCACGGCAGCGAAGCGGTCGTGGCGCTGGTCCGGGCAGAACCGCCAACAAACCGGACCGTCATCCTGGAAGGCCATTTCGACGTCGTCGATATCGAAGTCTACGGCCCCCTGAAGGATGTCGCCCTGAATCCCGAGGCATGCACGTGCCGCATGAAGGACATGCCTCTCCCCGACGAAGCCCGCCGGGACCTCGAGTCGGGCAACTACCTGTTCGGCCGTGGAGTCATGGACATGAAATTCGGCCTGGCGATGGCCATGTGCCTGCTGGCAGAGGCTTCCGAGAACCCGGGTGCCTTCGGCGTGAACCTCATGCTGGTGGCCGTTCCGGACGAAGAAAACAATTCCGCCGGGATGCGGGCCGCGGTCAGCACCCTGGCCGACGTCCAGGAGGAGGGGCTGGACCTGCTGGGCTGCATCATGGTGGAGCCCTCGGATCCCGGTTACATCGGCGGAAACGGGCGCGTGGTGTCCTTCGGCGCCGTGGGCAAGATCATGCCCTTCGTCCTGGTCATGGGAAAAGAGGCCCACGGTTCCGAATACTTTGACGGGATCAATGCCAACCTGGTGATGGCTCACCTGAACCTCCTCCTGGAAGGAAACCCCGACCTGGCGGACATCGGCACCGCCGAGCACTATCCTCCGATGGCCTGCCTGAAGCAGAAGGATCTCCGGGAAGCCTATTCCATCACCTTACCGGAACGGGCCTGCGCCTACTACAGCCTCATCACCACCTGCCACACGCCTGAAACCCTGCTTCAGCGGATCGATGAAGCCGCAGCAACCGCCCTCCGGAAAACCGCCGAGCACCTGGACCGGTGCAAGCGGACCTATGCAGAACGGGCGAAGCTGCCGGGTTGGCCTTCGACACCAACGGGCCGGGTGCTTCGATTCTCGAACCTCCTCGAATCGGCCAGGAAGACCTTCGGGGCGTCCCTGGACACGCACCTGGCGGCTTTCCTCTCCAGCCTGCCCGCCTCGATGGACGAACGGGAAAAAGGCATCGCCCTGGTGAACGAGGTCCTGACGATCTCCGGGGAAAAGGGCCCTCTTGCGGTGACTGGCTTTATGCCTCCCTTCTACCCCTACCGGACCAATTTCCGGGCCACGGAAAAAGAGCGGTTTTTCGCCCGCGTCGGAGAGGCTGTCGTTGCAGAAGCCAAGGAAACGTTCGGAGAAACCCTTCACGAAAACGAACATTTCGGCGGGGTCTCCGACCTGAGCTACCTGGGGTTCCAGGGAAACCCCGCGGACCTGGAAGCCCTGCGATCCAACCTGCCCGGCTGGGGAACGCTCTACGACCTTCCCGTGGAGGACCTTCTGAAACTCGACATCCCCGCGCTCAACATCGGACCTTCCGGGAAGGACGCCCACAAGATGACCGAGCGGCTGGAACTGGGCTATTCGCTGAACGTCGCGCCCAAGCTGCTTCGCTCTGCCGTTCTTCAGATCGGTGCGTACGAAAGAAAACGAGGTGAACGGACCCATGACTGAAAATTCCGCTTTCGCCGACCTTCCCGCCTCGGCGGAGGAGGTGTTCGACTGGAAATGGCACCAGGCCGAAGGCTACTACGCAGAACTCGCCTCCCGACCCCTGGATGAAGAAGCGGCTCCGGCCTGGCTGACCGACTGGACCCGCGTTTCCTCGCTGATCGGTGAAGCCCTTGAAAAACTTCACGTCGCAACGACCCGGGATACCGCGGACAAGGACCTCGAACGCCGCTACCACGCGTACCTGGAAGAGATGCTTCCTCCCCTGGAAGCCGCCGAACAACGGCTCCGGCAGCGGCTCCTGGAATCGGGCTTCGAAACCGAAAGCATTCGGGTTCCTCTGCGGGGACTCAGGGCAGACGCCGAGCTCTACCGGGAGGAAAACGTCCCCCTCCTGGTGGAGGAACAGAAACTCGATTCCGAGTACGCCCGTATCGCCGGGGCCCAGACGGTGACCTGGAAGGGGGAAGAAAAGACGATCCAGCAGATGCAGGCCCTTTTCCAGGAAACGGACCGAACCGTCCGGGAGGCCGCCTGGCGCCTGGTGGCCGAAAGGCAGCTCGAAGACCGGCAGGTCATCGGCGAGCTTTGGGTTCGGTTTCTCGACCTCCGCCTCGAGATCTCCCGGAACGCCGGTTTTCAGAACTACCGTGACTACCGCTGGAAAGCCCTCCACCGTTTCGACTACACCCCGCAGGATTGTCAACGCTTCCGGGATGCCATCGAATCCGAGGTGGTCCCGGCCGCGACAGCTCTTTACGAGGCCCGGAGAAAGAAGCTCGGCCTGGACCGTTTGCGCCCCTGGGACCTTTCGGTTGACCCCTTGCTGCGGCCCCCGCTTCGTCCCTACTCCGGCGCCAAGGAGCTCGAGTCGGGAGTCGAATCCGTCTTCAAGGCCCTTGATCCCGCCCTTGCCGAAGCCTTTTCCCGCATGCGTCAAACGGGATCCCTGGACCTCGAAAGCCGGAAGGGAAAGGCCCCCGGAGGTTACTGCACCTTCTTCCCCGTCGAGAAGAAACCTTTCATCTTCATGAACGGGGTAGGACTGCACGACGACGTCCAGACCCTCCTCCACGAATCGGGCCACGCTTTCCACTTCCTGGAAACGGCTCGCTGGCCCTGGGCTCTTCAATGGAACGTCGGAGTGGAATTCGCGGAAGTGGCGTCCATGGCGATGGAACTTTTGGCGTTGCCTTCCCTCTCCGCAGAAAGGGGAGGCTTCTACCGGACGGAAGACGCCGAACGGGCCCTGGCGGAACACCTGGAATCCGTCATCACCCTTTGGCCCTACATCGCGGTCGTGGACGCCTTTCAGCACTGGGTTTACGACCATCCCGAACAGGCCCGCGTTCCTGAATCCTGCGACACGGAGTGGGAAAGCCTTTGGAGGCGCTTCATGCCCGGGATCGATTACTCCGGCTTCGAAGAAACCCTCAGGACCGGTTGGCAAAGGAAACTTCACATCCACCAGATCCCGTTCTACTACATCGAATACGGCATGGCCCAGCTCGCGTCCGTCCAGGTCTGGAAAAACTCCCTGGAGGACCCCGGGGGGGCGCTTGCCTCCTACCGGAACGCGCTTTCCCTGGGGGGGACGGCCAGCCTGCCGGACCTCTATGCCGCTGCCGGGGCACGGTTCCGTTTCGACCGGCCGGACCTGAAGGAAGCCGTGGACTTGGTCATGGGGACCCTTCGTGAACCCGGGGCCGTTTGACCGGGAAAGACTTTCGGCTTATCGTTGCATTGCATGGAATTCAAGCGATTCCGAGTTTCCTTCAAATTCGACCAAAGGAGATGGAAGCCATGGTGTTCGACGAAAAGACCTGTGCCCGGTGCCGAGCGGATTTTCCTTCCCTGGCGCGCATCCATAACGGTTTCGAGCTGGCCTACCTGGACGGCCCCGGAGGGACCCAGGTCCCCTGGAAGGTGATCGATGCCGTCTCCTGGTACTACAAAACCTGCAATTCCAACACCCACGGGATGTTCGTCACGACCAACGAGTCCGATGCCGCCATCCAGGAAACCCGCGAAACCGTCGCGGCTTTTCTCGGAGCTCCCGACTGGCGTTGCATCTCCTTCGGCCACAACATGACGACGCTGAATTTCTCCCTGAGCCACGCCCTGGCCCGCGAAATGAAGCCGGGCGACGAGGTCGTCATCACCGAGCTGGACCACGAGGCCAACCGGGGTCCCTGGCTGAACCTCGTCGAGCGGGGCATCGTCGTGAAGGAAGTGAAGCTCCTTCCCACCGGACGCCTGGATCTTGCCGACATGGCGGAGAAGATCACGCCGAAGACCCGCCTCGTCGCCATGGGTTTCTCTTCCAACGCCCTGGGAACGGTCAACGACGTGGCGGAAGCCCGGCGCCTCTCCAGGGCGGTCGGGGCCTGGCTTCTCGTAGACGCCGTCCACTACGCGCCGCATTTCCCGGTTGACGCTGCGGCCCTCGACGTGGACTTCCTCCTCTGCTCGGCTTACAAGTTCTACGCGCCGCACGTCGGCATCCTCTATTGCAGGCCGGGCCTCCTGGATTCGCTGACACCGGACCGTCTCCGCACCCAGGAAAACGCAGCCCCCTTCAAGATCGAGACCGGGACGCTCAACCACGCCGCGATCGTCGGGGTGAAGGCCGGGATCGAGTATATCGCTTCCTGGGGAGAAGGCCCCGACCTCCGAAGCCGGATCGTCTCTGCAATGAACGCCATCGCCGCATACGAGCACGGGCTGGCCTCGGAATATTACGAAAAAGTGAAGGCAATCCCCGGGGTGACCGTCTGGGGAACGGATTTTTCAAGCCGGCACAGGGCTCCGACCGTTTCGATCACGATTGACGGCGTGCATCCCGCCGACGCGGCAAAGGCTCTCGGCGAAAAGGGACTCCTGGTCTGGGACGGCGATTTCTATGCCGTCCGTGCCATCGAAGTCCTGGGCCTCGCCGAAACTGGAGGCGTCATCCGCGTGGGGTTCTCGATGTACAACACCCGGGAGGAAACCGCCCGCCTCCTCGATGAGATCCGCCGCCTGGCCCGGGGTTAGACATGGTTCGCGACCGCTTCCCCCTGAAGCTGTTTTTCGTCGGGTTCGGCAACGTGGGCCGGGAACTGGCCCGCATCCTGGTCAGGAAGGCCGATTACCCGGGACTGGCAGACCTGGACGTTTCGGTCGTAGGAATCACCACGGGAAGGCGGGGAGCCCTGGCGAGCGAAACCGGGGTGGACCTGGCCCGGGCCTTGCGGGAATTGGACGAAAAGGGGCGTTTCACCCCCGAAAACCCGGACTATTCCGAACTGGACAGCCTCAAGGCCGCCGAAAACCTGGACTACGACGTCCTGGTGGAGATGTCCCCCCTTTCCGTCGAGCACCGGGGGGAACCCGCTATCACGCATGTCCGAACGGCCCTGGAGCGGGGACGGCACGTCATCACCTGCAACAAGGGTCCCCTCGCTTTCGCCTACAGGCAACTCCGGAAACTGGCGGACGAAAAGGGAACCGCCTTCCTTCACGAAACGACCGTCATGGACGGGGCCCCGGTTTTCGACATGGCCCGGTGCTGCATGAGAGGCAACACGATCCGGCGGATCGACGGGATCCTGAATTCGACGAGCAACTACGTCCTTTGCGCGATGGAACAGGGGATGACTTTCAAAGAAGGGGTAAAAGGAGCCCAGGCGGAGCAAATCGCAGAGGCCGACCCGTCCCACGACCTGGACGGGTGGGACGCTTCGGTGAAGATCGTCGCCCTGGCCAACGTCCTCATGGGAGCTGACCTGAAGCCCGACGAAGTTGACCGGGAAAGCATGGCGGCGATCACCCCGGAACGGATCCTGGCCGCAAGGGAAAGGGGCTTTCGCGTCAAGATGGTCTGTTCCGCCTGGCGTGAAAGAGAATCGGTAAAAGCTTCCGTGAAGGCCTCGGAAGTCCCAATGGACCATCCCTTTGCCCTGGTGGACGCCACCGGGTCCATCGTCCGGTTCGAAACCGACCTCCTGGGAAAGATCCTCGTGACCGAGGAGCACCCCGACATCACGACGACGGCCTACGGCGTCATCGCGGACCTTTACGCCCTGGTTTCCGGGAACCGGTGACGCGGGGCCCGCGCTCCGCCGGGACAGGGATCGGGAGACGTCCGTGGAATATGAACCGCTTGAAGGACTGACCGACGGAATTGAATGACGAAAGGATTCGACGATGGAAGGCCGCTTTCCCGATTTCGCTTCCCCCTGGGGGAACATCGGATTCCTCTCGGTCTCGCCCTTGGAAACCTTCGGCGAGATCGGCATCGTCGTGCACGACGAAAAAGGAAAGATCTCCCAGGTCAACTCCTGCTTCTGCAGGATGTTCGGCTACGACCCCGCGGAGGTCATCGGAAAGGACCTGGACTTGCTCGTGGCCAGGGAAGAGGAACTGGTCGACGCCTTGGCGCTCTCGGAACGGTTCTGCGGTTCCGGGAAGGGGTTTTCCGTCGAGGTCACCCGGTACAAAAAGGACGGGACCCCTTTCCAGGTGCTGCTGACATCCACTCCCATGTACGTGGACGTGAAGGGAAGCCGAAGCACCAACATCTGCACCTACATCGACCTCACCCAAAAGCGGGAAAAGGCAAGGGAACTGCACCGAACCCTGATCCTTTTCGAGAACCTGTTCAAATGGACTCCCACTCCGGTTGTCCTGTGCGACAACGAAAGCCGCGTCATCCGAGCCAACGCCTCGCTTTACCAACTTTTCGGCTACACCCCGGAAGAGATGGAAGGACGGATCATCGACTACCTGATTGCCCATGGCCCCTACCTTGAGGAAGCCCGGGAAATCTCCTCCATCCTTTTCAGCGGAAAGCCCCACGAAAGAAGGACCGTTCGGTTCCGGAAGGACGGAAGCCCGGTGGACGTCTTCATCACCGCGATCCCTTTCACCACGCAGGACGGAGAAAAAATGCTTTTCGGCATTTACACGGACCTTTCAGCCCAAACCAAAGCCGAAAGGAGAGTCGAAGCCTACGAAGCCGAACTTCGGCGCCTGGCCTGGGAGATCTCCCTTTCGGAGGAAAGGGAGCGAAGACGGATCGCCGAGATCCTCCACGACGAAATCGGCTTCGAACTGGCCTTCCTCTACCAATCCCTGTCGGCTTCCGAAACCGGCCTGCAAACGGGCCCCCCAAACCAGTCCGCGGCCGACGCCGTGAAACGGGTGATCTCCAAGATCCGCACCCTGACCCGGGAAATCAGCAACCCGGCCCTTTACGCGGCAGGACTGGACGTTGGGCTGAGATCACTCCTGGACCAGCTCCTCACGCCTCCCGGGATCCGCTGGAACCTTACCGTGAGCGGCCATAACCGCAACCTTCCGCAGGAGATGGGGATCGTGATCTACCAGATGGTCCGGGAACTTCTGAGGAACGTCGTGAAACACGCCCATGCCAGTGCGGTTTTCGTCCGCGTGCGTTACCGGCGGCATTCCATCGCAGTGTTGGTCAAAGACGACGGCATTGGGTCACGATTCACCGACCGCTCGATCGGCACGGGCGTCGGGGGGTGGGGACTTTTCGGAATCCGGGAAAGGCTAAAGCTCCTGGGCGGCCGAATGATCTTCAGGAGCCTTCCGGGGGAAGGTACGAGATGCCTCCTCTGGATCCCGGCGAAAGGAGGAAATTTCGATGGCGATCCGGGTCTGCATCGCTGACGACCAGGAATCCGCGAGAGCCATGCTGCGAACGAACCTTGCCTCCCAACCCGACATCGCCATCGTGGGGGAGGCTGAAGACGGCTTTGGGGCCGTCGCCCTATGCCGGGAAAAAACCCCCGATATCGTGCTGCTTGACATCTCAATGCCGGGAATGAACGGCATCGAAGCCGCCCAAGTCCTTGCAGGCCTTCCGGTTCCTCCGAGGATCATCGCGCTCTCCATGCACGACGACGCCTTCCTCGCGGCCGAAATCCTGAAAGCAGGAGCCCAGGCGTACCTCACGAAAGACTGCGAACCGGGAGAAATCCTGCGGGCCGTCCGGACCGTTCTGGGCGGCAGAAGCTACTTGTCCGCCGGGATCGCGGGCCCCGTCGTCGACAATTTCATCCGAAGGAAATCCGGCCCCAGGGAAAACCGTTCCGGAAACTCCGAAAAGGACCTTTTCCGGCTTACCCACCGAGAGCGGCAGGTTTTCCGATACCTGGCACTAGGCCTTACCACCAGGGAGATTTCCGAACATCTGGGAATCAGCTGCAAAACGGTGGAAACCCATCGGACCAACCTGCTGAACAAGCTGGGGCTGAACCGGATGGCGGACCTGATCCGCCTGGCGATCCGGGAGGGGCTAATCGACCCCTAGCGGAACGGCGGACAGGCATCCCCGCTTGGAAGGAACGCCAGGGCAAGGCTTCCGGAACCCGCGTGAAGGCCGATCACTGGAGAGATGTCGACCACGAAACGCGGCCCGAAGCCCAGGGTTTTTTCCATTTCACGGGCAAATTCGCCGGCTTCATCCGGGGCATGCGCATGGGCAACGGCATATCCCCAAAGCCCCTCCGAAGCCTGGACTTCCTCGGCGAAAAACCGGATTCGATCGAGGTTCGCCCTCTGGCTTCGGGCTTTTCCCACCGCGGTCCCCCTTCCCTGGGAATCCACGGAAATGATCGGTTTCAACCCCAGTAGCCGGACGATGGCCCCCTTGACCGGACCGATCCTGCCTCCCCTGACCATGTGGCGCACCGTTTTCAGGCTCACCAGGATCTTTGCCTGCCGGCACCAGGTATCCACGAGCCCTAGGACCTCCCCCAGGGAAGCCCCCGCTTCGAGGGCCTCGGCTGCCCTTAGGACGACGAGCCCGAGAGAGGCGCAGAGGTGGCGGGAGTCGACGACCACGATGCGCGTCCGTGGAAAAGCGGAAGAGGCCCTTTTTGCCGCTTCCACGGTCCCGCTGAGGGCGCCGCTGAGGTGGATCGAAAGGATGGATTCGTAGTGTCCCGAAAGGAACGCGTAGAGCCTTTCGAAATCGGCGGCAGCCGGTTGAGATGTCGTGGCCCGTTCGCCGCGCTCGACCCTCCTGTAGAACTCTTCGGGGGTGATCGTCAGGCGGTCCAGGTATTCGCTTCCGTCGATATTCAGCCTCAGCGGGACGATGTGGACCTGGTGCTCGTCCAGCAGTTCCTGCGGAAGGTCGCAGGACGAATCGGTCACCAGGGCTACCGAGCCCTTGCGCTGCCTGAGATCCTGGACCTGCCGAAGCATGTCGTCCACCTTGGGAAACGCGCTTTTCCCGAAGGGTGCCAGCTCGTCGAACAACCGAGAGGGTTCGTCGGTATGGACGTGGATCCTCAGATGCCCGGGCATTCCTCCCACGATCACGGAATCCCCGAGGGAAGCAAGACGGGTCCGTATTTGCCCCGGGTCGGCCTTGTCCCCGAAAAGGAAAGCCTCCGTGCAATACCGGTACGCCGGAAGGCCCAAATCCGAACCGGGATGGGGCGCAGGCTCGATCTCCGGGACCTGGGTCCGGCTCAGCTGCCGAAGACTTCCCCTCCGGATGAACGCTTCGATTCCCTCGAGGAAAGACAGGAACCCCTTGCCCCCCGCATCCAGGACCCCAGCCCTCGCCAGTTCCGGAAGGCGGTTCGGCGTATCGAGGAGGGCTTGGCGGGCCGCCGGGATGGAACCGGAAAGGAGGGAAGCGATGTCCCGGATTTGAGAGCCCAGAAGGGACAGTGCGTTCGACCATTCCCGCATTACGGTCAGGATCGTGCCTTCCGTGGGCCGGGAAACGGCGGAAAATGCGAAGGAAACCGCCTGGATCGTGGCCTCGGCGAGATGGGGAGCCTCCACCCTGCGACAACCTTCCAGGCTCCGCGCTGCTCCAAGCAGGAACTGGGCGAGGATCAGGCCGGAATTTCCCCTGGCGCCCACGAGCGCCGCCTCCGCCAGGGCCATGAAGGTTCGGCCGAAATGCCGCTCCGGTTTGACTTGAACAACAATGGACCGGAGCGTGGAAGCCATGTTGGTCCCCGTGTCTCCGTCAGGGACGGGAAAAACGTTGATGGCGTCCAGGTGGGCCCGGACTCGGTCCATTTCCGCAGCCCCCGCCTGGAAGGCCGTGTAGAGCCGGAAACCGTCAAGGTAGGCAATCTTCATGGTCATGATTTCTTCGGGAACCAGGGGAAGAAGGCGTTCGTCCTCTCGACGTACTCGCGGTAGCCAGGGCGATCGCCCATCCGCCCCTTTTCCAGCATCGGCACCCCGGATACCCGGAGGAGGAGAAAGGTGATCGTCGCAGGGCTGACGATCGTCAGCCACCCGTTCGGCACGCTAAGGGCGATCAGGTAGAGCCCCCACCACATGGTAGCCTCCCCGAAGTAATTCGGATGCCGGGTGTAGCGCCAGAGCCCTCGGTCCATCACTTTCCCCCGGTTTCCCGGGTCTGCCTTGAAACGGGCGAGCTGCCAGTCCCCGACGGCTTCGAAGAAGAACCCGACACACCAGACACACAATCCAAGGGCATCGAGAAAGCCTAGGGGCGGATTCTCCGAAACGTTGACCACAATGACCGAGGAGGCAATCACCAAAAGCAGGGCACCCTGCAGGAGAAAAACCTGGAAATAGCTTCGAACCACGAACCATCGGCCCCATTCCGTCCGCCACTTCGCGTACCTGGGGTCTTCCCCTTTTCCCTGCTTCCTTTTGCCGATGTGAAACGCCAGCCGGAATCCCCATATTCCAACCAGGATGGTCGCAAGAAACGGCCTGGCCGAAAGATCTGCCCTTCCTGCCAAAGCCGCCGCGCAGGCCAGGAAAAATCCGGGCCCCCAGGCGACGTCGGCGATGGAGTTGTCCCTGAGGACCAAAGCCGCGATATAGAAAGCCGTCATGTAGATCCATACCGCGAACGCCGCCTTGAAGAAAACTTCCGCCATCCGCTTCACCTCCCGGTAACCTGGATTTTTTCAATTTTACACTTCATCCTTTCATTGAGGAAGTGTAAGGGGATCAGAGCAAAAAAAGGCCCGGTCCCCTTTAGGGGTCCGGGCCCGAAAACTTCGTCTCTAGCTAGAGGCTCTCGGTTTTTTCCACGAGGGAAATGCCTTCCGCCTCCAACGCTTCCAGGCAGGGCTCGAAAATCTCCGGCAGGACCGGCGCCAGGACCCCGGCCGCCCGGACTTTCCCCTCCAGGATCAGCCGGGCGCCGATGGCCGGGGGCAGGCCCGTCGTCCGGGCGATGGAAGTGTCCCCGTTCGGGATCCCGAAGTCCACCAGCGTCGACGTGTGCCTCAACCGGCGGCCGGTTCCAGGGTAGTACGCCACCACCTCGTCCTTCAGGATCACCAGGTCCTTCTCCCCTTCCCCGTACACCAGCTTCTCGCCGAACAGGTGCGAGATCACGTCCCGCGCAGATCC
>JALHIN010000008.1:0-88325 GCA_022839995.1 Synergistota bacterium | reverse complement strand
GTTCAGGTCCACCTTCGCCTTGGTCTTCCCGTACGGGATCAAAAACTCCTCCGGGATCCCGGCCTTTTCCGCGATCTCCCCGATGGGCAGCAGCTTCGCACCCTGCGCGATCTCGATGTCCGACGGTACCGTCATGGTTTCTCCTCCTCTTCTTTCCGCAATCCTGTGCAGAGTTCTTCCATGATCGCTCCAACCTGGAGCGCAAGCTCCGAGATCAGTTTCGAAAGCCTTTGCTGATCTTCCTCGATCGCACTGAGGCGTGACTTGATCTCTTCGATCTCCTGCGCGGAATTCAAAATCTCTTCGGTCCTTTTCCTGGCCCGGCTTAGGGAAGCTTTCGCCTGTTTGCCTATGGCCACGGCTTCTTCGCTCACTCTTTCAAAAACTTCGTTGCCCTGCTCCTCGAGGGTACGGCCAATCTCTCGAACCTTTTTCTTCCAGTCCTGCTCCATGCCCCTGCCCCCCCTCACACCGGCGAAAAATAGAAAAAAGGCCAGGAACCGGACGTTTCCTGGTCTTCGAAATGCTCATATGGCGTGCCCGGCGGGATTCGAACCCGCGACCTTTGGCTCCGGAGGCCAACACTCTATCCAGCTGAGCTACGGACACGCACCGTGCGCGGTAAAAATTACCACTTTTACGGGGCGCCGTCAACGCGAAAATCTCCCTACAGTCTGCCAGGTGACTTATAATGCAATAATGGCTGATTCACCGCAGAGGAGAGTGCAGGGAAAATGAAAGGTTTTTTCTACAGGAGGGAAATTCGCGTGCCAGGGGGATATGCCCGGGCTTTCGAGGTCGAAAAGGGAAGCCGGATCACGGTCATCGACTTGGAGGGAAGGCAGGTCGCAGCTTTCGTGGCATTTAACAGGGACCGTGTTTCGGAAACTTTTTCAACCGCGCATACCCGCCTTGCCTTGAGTTCGGTACGGATCAAGGTCGGGGACGTCCTTCGGTCAAACCTTCTGCGCCCGATGCTGGAGGTGACCGAAGACACCGCTCAAACGCACGACCTCTTGATGCCCGCGTGCGATGCCCATCGCGATGGTGCCCCTCCTCAAGACAATGGCTACCGAAGCTGCGCCGTCAACTTCGAGGATGCCCTGGCTCCCTGGGGAATTTCCCGCAGCATCGTTCCAGAGCCCCTGAACATCTTTGGGAATACCCATATCGAAAGTAACGGCACCCTCACTTGTCTACCCCCTATTTCGAGGCCAGGAGACAGGTTGTCCCTCAAGGCTCTGTTGCCGCTTGTCTGCGCTGTTTCCGCGTGCCCGAGGGGACCCGGGGGAACCTGGAAAGGAACGGTTACTGACATCGCCGTCATCGTCAGCCTGGGTGATGAACAAGGAAAAGGCTGAAATCCGATCAGAAAGGAACCCCCGTCCCTTCCGGCCGGGGGTTCCTTTATTCAGGTGCTTGCCTTTTCGGTTGTCTCCATGCAGAAAGCTTCCCTGCAAATGAAGGTGCAGGCCACTTTTTCTTTACCGCAGTTCTTGAAAAAGCCCCGCACATCAGGCTCGCCCAGAAGGCATGAGGGGAATTGAAAACCAACCCCAATGCCAGAAAAACGAAACAGAGTGCGGCGAACAGGTTCCTGTAGAACATGTTCCGACTACCAGGGCGTCCCCAGGATGACGTGAGGAAGGAACAAAACCAGTTTCGGGAAATAGCTCGTGAAGATCAGAACCGGCACCCAGCACAGGAGCATGAAATACAGGGCCGGGGTCATCATCTCGTTGATCGGGGTCTTGCTCAAGCGCCCAGACAGGTACAGCACAGGCGCCGCAGGTGGGGTAATACACCCCAGGGCCGTGTTGACCCCGATGATCGCAGCGTAGTGAATCGGGTTGAACCCCAGTTCCATGATGATCGGCATCATGATGGGCGTTGTCAGCACCACGACGCTGATGTCGTCCATCAGCATCCCCATGATGACCAGAAAGATGTTGATCATGAACAGGATCACCCATCGGTTCTCCGAGACCGCTCGGAAAAGGGCGAGAAGCCTTGAAGGCAGGTCCTCGAGAAGGTAGAGACGGCTGAGCATGGACACCGAAAACAGCATCGCCATGATGACCCCCGTCGTGACGGCAGATTCCACCAGCGGACCGATCACTTCCCTCCACTTCATTCCCTTGTAGACCAGGACTCCCACCGGGATGGCGTAGATGACCGCCATCGCCGAAGCTTCCGTCGTGGTCATGATGCCCCCGTAGATGCCCCCGAGGACGATGACCGGAAGCATCAGCGCAGGAATGGCCAGCTTGCCCCGGGTCTTGAAGAGTTCCCACTTTTCCGCCGATGTTCGCTTGTGCGCAACGAGAACTTCCTTGTTGTTGCGCAAAAGCCACATGTTCACGACACTGATCAGGATGATCGTCACGATCCCCGGCATGACGGTGGAAAGGAAACAGGCCAGAATGGGTTGCCCGCTCAACCAGGCGAAGATGATCAGGGTTGCGTTCGGCGGAATCAGGAGCCCAAGAAGGGAAGCGTTCGCCATCAGGGCCGCGGAGTGCCCCTTCGGGTAACCGCCCGCTTCGAGCCTGGGGAACATGATCGTTCCGATGCAGGAAAGGGTCGCGCAGGCCGCCCCTGAAATGGAACCGAACACCGCACAGGAAATCGTCCCGACGATTCCAAGACCACCCCGGATGTGCCCCACGAAAACGTCCACGAGGTCGATGAGTTTCTCCCCGATCCTACCCCGCTCCATGATCCCCCCCGCCATGATGAACAGTGCGATGGCGATCAGGGAGACGGAGTTGATCTGGCTGAAGGCGTAGGGAAGCAATTGGCTCGCTTCGTAACCGGCCCCGTCCGGCCCCCCGAAGAAGAGAAGCCAGGCGGCACTGGACATGAAGCTGATCGGCACCGGAACACCGAGCATGAGGGTAACAAGCAGGATGACAATGGCAACGTAGATCATTTGCGCCCTCCCGTGACCAGGGCCTTTGTACTCAAAAGAAGATCCCTTGTGAAGTAAAAGGCCATAAAAATCAACCCCAGGAAAATCGCAAGGTAGGAAGTCCAAAGCGGAATCTGCCAGATCGTAGTCTTGGGCAGCGCGATGCCCGTTCCCAGGGGACCCCTGAAACCAAACATGAAGAATCCGTAACCATACCAGACGAAAAGCAGCGTAACTCCGACGGTGATGAGGTCCTTGACGAAAACGAGGACACGCTTGAGGACCCCTTCGGGAACGTAGGACTGAACCAGGTCGGCTGAAACGTGGGTCCGGTTGAAGGCTCCGATGGCGGCTCCCGAAAAATACAGCCAGAAGGCGAAAAGCTTGACCCACTCTTCATATCCGTAAAGATCGCCCTGGATGACGTAGCGGACGAAAGTCGCCAGAGCGATCAGGATCGTCAAGAGAATGGACATGATCAGCGTGACGGCCGAAAACCCGTTCACGACGATCTTGTCGAAAAGGTTCCGGGGTTTCAGGATTCCCGGTTTTTCTTCTGCAGCTTCGGGACATTGAGGCACGGGACAGGTCTCCCCTCTTGAAAAACTTGTTTTTCTTCGAAGGTGTCGTGTTTTGACCGAGAAGAATGGACCCAAAGGGACAAATCCCTTTGGGTCCATCCCGGAATCGAGATCTCTATTTCGGAGCCAGTTCCTTCCGGAATTCGTCGATCAGTTCCTTGGTCATCTTCTTTTCGAGCATCGGCCAGGTGCTGGCGCAGGCCTTGGCGATGGGGACCAGTTCCTTTTCGCTGTAGGTGTAGACCTTGATGCCCTTGTCGCGCATCAGCTGCATGTACTTCTCGTCGGACTGCTTGGCCATCGTGATGCTCTTGGCTGCCGCATGGTTGATGGCCTCCTGGAGGATCTTCTGGTCGGCGGGGGAAAGTTTCGCCCAGGTCTTCCCGCTGATCATGTAGTTCAGGCACTCGAGGGAGTAGTTGGTCATGTACCAGTACTTGATGACGTCGCGAAGCATGGTGTAAGCGGCAACGACCGAGAATCCGTTGACCCCTTCCGCAACGCCGGTCTGAAGGGCCTGGTAGACATCAGCGTAGGGAATCGTGACGGTGCGGTATCCCATGGCCTCAGCGGCAAGCTTGTAGACGTCCATGTTGGGAACCCGGATCAGGACCCCTTTCTTCACGCTGGGGTCGAGCGGCGACGCGGCCGGTTTCGTCGTCGCAGTCCCGATCATGCCTTCGATGAAAAAGCCGCCCAGCTTGACACCGAGACGGCTGTTCAGTTCGTCCATCTTCTTGAAGAGCCAGCCGTTTGGAGAGAAGACCTTCTTGACATCCCCGTACCCCTTGACAAATCCGTTGATGTAAACGAGTTCCAGCCGCGGGTCAAACTGGCTGGGAACGGAGGTGCAGGACATGTCGATGGTCCCCTTGATGAGTTCCTCGTAAACCAGGGTATAGTCTCCAAGCTGGTTGGCCGGGTACACCTTGATCTCGATGCGGCCTTTCGTCTTTTCGGCCACCTCTTTCGCAATTTCGTTCATCAGGATCGAGGCCGGATGATCGGCCGGGGACTGTCCGGCAAACTTCAGGGTCATAGCCGGAGCGGCCAGGGCGGAATTGGCCATCAGGGCAAAAAGAGAAACGAAAAGAACGGCGGTAAGCAACAAGGATTTCATGTTTTTCGTCATGGATCGTCGACTCCCTTCTGTGGGGGTTTTTTGCTGCGGTAAAACGGACTGCTCTAGGGGCGCTGAAAGCTCGCTGCGGCCGGATCGACTCACCTCCCCTGCTCGGCGGCTCCCCGTTGCTCTGAAGAAACCGGATTGGCTGCTAGAAATTGTTTGACGAAAGGGGCGGAAAAGGTATCTAATACATCATATATCTTCATTTGCCGTACGGTTATCGTAGGTCAAAAGACCGTGTGCTGTCAACCGGTTCGTTTCGGACCGTGGCGAAGAGAACGCTGAAACCGGCTTTCTGCTTTCCCCTCGGGGACGGTCCCCTTAGAATGAACGATGCAGAGACATATCACCAGGGAAAAGAGGAGGATTCGATTGAAACGAGTGAGCATCCTGAACCACGTGATTGGTCCCATCATGAGAGGGCCTTCCAGCTCTCATACGGCAGGTCCATGGAGAATCGGCCGGGTATCGAGAGACTTGCTGGGATCAAGGCCGATATCGGCTCGATTCCTGATCCATCCCTCGAGTTCGCTGTCCGTTTGCTACCACGATCAGGGTAGCGACCTTGCCCTTCTGGCAGGACTCCTCGACATCCCCCTCCCCGACGAACGGTTCCCGCACCTGCTCCGGTTGGCACCGGAGATGGGGCTCGAGGCCCGCTTCGAATTGGCCCCTTTCCCGGAAGCCGATCACCCCAACAGCCTTTTTTTGTTTCTCCAGGGAGAAAACGGCAAAGAGGTGTCGCTTCATGCCCGCTCGGTCGGCGGAGGATCCATCGAAATCGCGTCCGTCGACGGGCACCCGGTTATGATCCGCGGGGACCGGCACGAACTCCTCGTTGAAACCGGGATGGAAACTCCTGTCGATTCCCTGCTCGCTCTTCTTCAGAGCTGGGATCCCTCCGCTAGGCAAGCTGTCGGGGCCTCTTCCCGCCTTTTCCACGCCTCCGCCTGCGAAGAACCGGGTGAACCCCTTTTGAAAAGCCTCTACTGTCTTTCCGGGAATGCGATCATCCGGCAATCCAGGCCGGTGATGCCCCCCCTGAAAGGAGCCGAACTCTTCCAGGATACACCCGGCTTGCTTCAACTGGCCGAGCAAAACGGATGGTCCCTTGGGAAGGCTGCTCTTGCCAATGAAGAAGCCCTGCTTGGGGTTCCCCGACAAGAACTCTCCAGAGAAATGGAACTCCGGCTAGACGTCATGCTCAATGCAGTCGAATCAGGCCTTTCCCTGACCGGCGGAATGAAACTCCTGCGTCCGGTGGCGTCTTCGATCCTGGCTGCCGAATCGAAAGGACACCTTTTCTTAGGCGGACCGCACCTGAGGGCCGCGGCAAGGGCAATGGCAGCGATGCATGTCAATGGAGCCGGTGGAGTCGTTTGTGCGGCACCCACAGGGGGATCGGCAGGTGTCCTGCCCGGGATCCTTTCAACCCTTATCCTGGATTTCGGCCTTTCGAAGGAAAAAGCCCTCGACGCCCTCTGGGCGGCTGGAGCGATCGGACAGGCGCTGGACAGGCTGAGCACTTTTGCCGCAGAAGTTTGCGGCTGCCAGGTGGAAATCGGTGCGGCAGGAGCCATGGGGGCCGCTGCAGTCATCGAAGCAGCCGGCGGAACTGCCCGCCAGGCCTGCGACGCAGCTGCCACCGTTTTCCAGAACATCATGGGGTCGGTCTGCGACCTTGTGCAAGGGATCGTCGAGGTCCCCTGCCACAGCAGGAACGCAGCTCTCGCTTCCATGGCCTTCCTTTGTGCAGACATGGTTCTCGGTGGTTACGAGAACCCCGTTCCCCTGGATGAGACCCTTGTCGCCGTCGACAGTGTCGGAAGGATGCTCCCCGAGGAATTGCGCTGCACCGCACGGGGAGGCCTTGCCCTTTGCCCCTCCGCCAGAGCCATGCGTCGCCTGGACATCCAGGAATGACTCCAACGGGCGGCACTCCCCCGATTGGCCGAGGGGTGCCGCCCGTTCCTCTTTGAAGCAACGATATCGATCGATGCCGGGGGCAAGGGCTCAGCGCTCTGCGGTTTGTGCAGCCAGGCCGAAGTAATATTTGCGGATGTACCGTTCCTGGACCGCGAAAGACCAGTGGACGTCCCGGATATATTCTGCCGCGCCCTTGAAATCTCCCTTTGCGAGCAAGTCGATGATCCGGTCATGTTCCCCGGTCGATTCGACTTCCCATTCCTTCAGGAACCCCTTGCTCCGCGGAAATTCGTAGAGCCTTTCCTTCAGAATTCGAACGGTCCTCAGGAGATCCGTATTTTCGGACAACTCGAGGTAGGCGTTGTGAAAATCCAGGTTCCTCGAGTAAAACCGCTCAAAGTCGTTCTGCTGGAGGGCGTTTTTCATCTCCTCGTTAAACTGACGCATGGCGTCAACGTCCTTTTTCCTGAACTTTGCCGCCACCTCCACCAGAACCGCCCCTTCGAGCCCCCCCAAAATCTGGTAGATGTTTCGGATTTTTTCCAGCGTGAGGGTATTGACTTTCACCCCGCGCCTGGGATAGATCGTCACGAACCCTTCCGCCTCGAGCTGGAAGAGTGCATCTCTCAAGGGTGTCTTGCTGATTCCCATCTCGGCGCTGATGGCGTTCAGGTTCAGAAAAGCCCCATGTTCCAGCTTTCCTTCGTTGAGCTGGATCTTGAGATATTCGTAAACCTGCTCTCGCAAGGATTTCAGGTTGAAAAAACCCTCTTCCATAAAGGCTCCTCCTCCATCTACCTTGAAAACGTCACGATCGTGACACCGTAACCGCCTTCCCCATGTTCTCCCAAACGGTATTCCCGCACATATGAAAGAGATTTCAGGAGTTCCTGGACCGCCTTCCGCAAGGTTCCCGTGCCCCTGCCATGAATGACGGCGACCTGATCGTAACCCGCGCGGTAGGCCTGGTCGAGATACCGTTCCACCTCCGGCAGGGCTTCATCCACCGTCATCCCGCGGATCATGATCGATCCCGGCACTCCTGCAGGGCGGATGGTCTTCACGGAGATTTCC
Organism: Synergistota bacterium; assembly: GCA_022839995.1. Taxonomy (GTDB): domain Bacteria; phylum Synergistota; class Synergistia; order Synergistales; family 79-D21; genus 79-D21. The sequence goes on along the minus strand of JALHIN010000008.1, from coordinate 80,707 downwards.
GGCTGAACCCGGGGCATCGCATCCCCCGTTTTTCTCAGCCTGTTCAGGGGGACCTCAAGGCGGAAAGAACCCGCGACGAGGGTGGCCTTTTCCCCGGAAACGCTTTCAACGATCCCTTTCACGGGAGAATCCACCATCTGGACTGCGTCTCCCGGCTGAAGTCGAATCCCCTCTGCCTTCACGGATCGTTTTTCGATCCGCTTTTCCTCCCTGCTTTCAGCTGCCTGGCGAATCCTTTCCAGGTTCCGTCTCTTGGCATTGACCGCCTGGTGGGCCGCAGAAACCGTCGTAGACTTCTCAAGGCTCTTCAGGAGTTCCCGGGCCGCCTGCTCGGCTTCCTTCACGATCTTTTCCGCTCTCCTGTCCGCCTCCTTCAATCGGTCCTCCTTCGTCGCCTCGAACCGGGAAATCTTGCTTTCAAAGGATTGCCGGATCTCGGCAAGCCGCACTCGTTCTTCGGTCACATTTCGGGCTTCGGCTTCCAGTGCGGCTCGTTTTTCCTGAAGCTGGCCTATCAACTCTTCCGCTGAAACATCCTCTCCCCGCAGGTTGGCCCTTGCCCGCTCGATCACCCCGGTCGGCATTCCCAGCCTTTCCGCTATGAGCAGGGCGTTGCTTTTCCCGGGAATCCCCATGAGAAGAGAAAAAGTCGGTTTTAGGGAGACCGGGTCGAATTCCATGCTGGCCGTTTCCACTCCCGGGGTCGTGAGGGCATAGGTCTTGATGGGATTATGGTGCGTCGTGGCCAGGACCAGTACCCCTTTCTCCCTGAAAGCCTCGAGCAGGGCAATCCCCAGGGCCGCTCCCTCCTGGGGGTCCGTGCCGGATCCAAGCTCGTCGAGAAGGACAAGGGATCCGGGCCCCGCCTCCTCCAGGATCGAAACGATGTTCTTAACGTGGGCGCTGAAGGTCGACAGGTTTTGTTCGATGCTCTGCTCGTCTCCCACATCCACGTATACGGAATCGATTTCCCCCACGACCGACCCTTCCCTGGCCATAATGGGCAAGCCCATCCAGCAAAGGACAACGGCAACCCCTACGGTCTTCAGCGCAACCGTCTTTCCTCCCGTGTTCGGCCCTGTCACCACCAGGATGTTGAAGTCGTCTCCACAGGCAACGTCGATGGGGATCGCCTTTTCTCCTAGTAGCGGATGCACGAGTCCGCAAAAGCGGAACCCTGGGGAAAGGGAACGTTCCGGCAAGTGCCATCCGCCCCTTTCGACCAGTTCCGCTTCCGCGCAAAGCAAATCCAGGGCGCCAAGGGCCGACTCCGCTTCGGCAACCGCCGTTTCTCTTTCCAGGATCTTCAGGGTCATCTTGCGCAGGATTCGAAAGACTTCTTCCCGTTCTTCCTCCTGGGCGGTCGCAAGCCTGTTGTTCAGGGCTGCCAGCCTGTACGGTTCGAGGTAGAATGAATTCCCTGAACTGCTCCGGTCCATGACAATTCCGGGATAGGTGGACACGTGTTCGGCTCTGACCAGAACGACGAATCGACCGTTCCTGAGGCTAAGGACCCGATCCTGCAGCATGTTCGAAGTTGCCGGGTCGTTTAGAAGGGCCTGGCCTGTCTTTCTCGTTGTTCCCTTCAGGGCATTGATCCGGCTCCGTATTTCTTTCAGTTCCGGTGAAGCGTGATCGTAAAGGCATCCCTCCTCATCCAGAACACCGAGAAGAGTGAGTTCCGGGGAAAAATCCCGCAGCCTCCGCCCAATCTGCTCCAGTTCGGGGAAACGCTCCTGGACGCGACGGATTTCGTTCCTGACCGCCATCGCAAGGGCAATGAGGTTTCGGACGTGGACAAGATCCTCCCCCGACATCATCGCGCTGGCCTTGGCCTCTTGCATGAGGATAGAAACGGGAACGACCCGGGAATCCCAAGGGAAGTCTCCTTCGATTTCCCTGTACCGCAGTACGTCACGAAGGAGCGCCTGGCGTGATTCCAGCTGCGTTCTATCCCGCGCCGGGGAAAGGTTGTACAGGGTTTCGATTCCCAGTTCGCTTCGACAGCGCCTTCCGATGATGTCGAGGATCTTTCGAAGCTCGAGTGCGTTCTCCGTAAAGCGGCAGAGAGGCTTCATTGTCTCGGCTCACCCGAAAAGGAGGAAGCCCCCTGCAGATCCAGGACTTTCCACTCGGCCAGGATTCTTTCCGTCTCCGGCCAAACCTGGGAGGCCGTTTTCAGCAGAAAGCTTTCCGACACCCATTTCGGCTGAACTCCGTTGAAAAGCAGATGAGACGAGCCGAAAAGGAAAAGGACCAGGATGGTCGCTTTCGCCCCTCCCGCGAGCGCCCCCAAAGCCCTGTCCAGCCCTCCCAGTCGGACTGCTTTCAACCCCTTCCGGGTCAACCGGCAGACCCAGGCTGCGGCCAGGTTGCAGGCCGTAAACAGGAGAACGCCGCACAGGAGGACCAGGAACCCCTCGGATATCCGAGGGGTCCAGCCCTGTTCGAGGAAAAAGCGGGCTAGGGCGACGCTCCATTTGAAAGAGATCAACAGTCCAGCCAGGATCCCTAACAGGGAAAAAATTTCCCCGGAGAACCCGATCCAGAACCCTTTCCCGATCCAGTAAACGGAAATCGCCCCTAAGACCATGTCTGCCGCGGAAATCTGTCCCATTGAAAATCCCTTCGCTTTTTCTTTCAAACATTCATTTGCTACTTCTGAACCTCGTCTTCCCTTGCCGCCAAGACCTGTTTCCTACCTCAGGACGTATCCCTTTTCAGCCAGCTCCCGTCTCAATGTATCGTGAATGGCGTCAACTTCCTCGTCCCTGAGCGTTCGGGAGGGATCCCCGTAAGCCAGCGAGTAGGCAAGGCTTCGAGTTCCATCCGGGATTCCGGTTCCCTGGTAAAGATCGAAAAGGACCAACCCCCTCAGTAGATCTCCCCCAAGTGCCCGGATATCTTCCTCGATCGACGCGACGGGCTTTCCAACAGGAGCGATCAGGGAGATGTCCCGGTATACTGCCGGGTAGCGAACCACCTGCCCGAAGCGGAAGCCTTTTTCGGGCAAAAGGGGTTCGATATCCAATTCAAAGGCGAAAACAGGGGCCGGGATTTCCAGCTCCCTCAGGATGCCGGGCTTGATGCTGGTCAAGTATCCGCAGGGTTTCCCCTCCAGGGTCACTTGGGCCGTTTGGCCCGCATGACCGAAAGGTTCGAGTCCCGACGAGAAACCCGGGGTCCGTCCGCGGCTCCCGCAAAGCGCCAGGACATCGGCCTTTAGGCTTAGAACGTCGTCTTTCAGACAAGTCTCGTGAAGAAGCCGCCGTTCTTTTCCGTTCCATGAAATTCCCGCCATCCGGAGGATCTCCCTGTGCTCCTCCCCTTCGATCCCGGGGAGGAAGACCCGCCCCACCTCGAAGAGTCGAATGGGGTCCTTCCATCCGGATCGGAGGTTCGTCTGCAGAGCCTGCAGGAGCCCGGGCAAAAGGGTCGTCCTCATCAGGGATTGGTCCTGGCTGATCGGGTTCGTCAGCCGGAACCCGCGGGATCGGGGATCCGTTTCAGGGATTCGAAGCCACTCCACCCACCGAGGATTGATGAAGCTATAGGTCACGATTTCCAGATACCCCCTGGACATGGCAGCGACACGAATCCTCCGGTGCGCCTCGACTTCTTCGCCCACCCTCCCGGTGCCATGGAGAAGGGGAGGAATCCTGGAGGGGACCGATTCGTATCCTTTCAGCCGACCCACTTCTTCGATCAAGTCCTCTTCGATGGACAGGTCGGCCCGGGAAGTCGGTATCTCGAAAAGCCGTTCCTCCGCTGTTCCCGAAATTTCCCGCAAATCCAGCCTTTGGAGGAGTTCCGAGGCCTTGTCCAGGTCATCCCAAAGCAGGATACGGTGCATTTTCCGCCTAGTCAGGGTGATCCTCCGATTGTCCCAGGTTCTTGTGGACACAACCCTGACCTTCTCTTCGACACGCTGGGAGGTTTCTTTCCAGAGGAACTCGGCAAGGCAGGAAAGAGTCGGCAAAACCCGACTGGGGTCCACCCCTCTCGAAAACCGGTAGGAGGCTTCCGTCCCCATGCCCAGCCTTCTGGCTGTCCGGCTGACACGAAGCGGTTCAAAAAACGCCGATTCAAAGGCAACGGATTTCGTTTCAGGCGTGATCTCGCTGTTTTCCCCGCCCATGATGCCGGCCAAGGCAACCGGAACGCCTCCGCTGGTGATCAGCAGGTCTCCATCCGCAAGCACGTGCTCTTTGCCGTCCAGTGTCCTGAAACGCTCGCCCTCGCTGGCCCCACGGACTGTGATCTCTCTTGCCGGAAGCCGGTCAAGATCGAATGCGTGCAAGGGCTGCCCCGTGATCAGCATGACGGCATTCGTCGCATCGACGATGTTGTTGATGGACCGAACTCCGGAAAAGGCCAGCCGGATCCGGGTTTCCAGAGGAGACGGCTCGATTTTCACGGAGGGAGCGAACGATAGGCCGTACAGCGGACATCCAGGATCCTCGAGAGTCAGGCCGTCCCAGGCGACAGTCCCCTGATTGCCGACCTGGGGCGGCCTGAGTTCCTTTCGCTCGAGAACCGCACCCGGGATCACCCCGTGGCATTCCCTTGCGAGGCCCATCAGGCTGAGGAGATCCCCGCGGTTCGGCGTAATGGAAATTTCCAGGATACAGTCGTCAAGGCCCAGGGCCTTCACGAGATCTTCCCCGGGAACCAACGCTCGGGGCAGTCTCAGGATGCCGAATTCTTCCGCAATCCAGGGAAGTCCGATCTCCTCCGCGGAAAGCATCATCCCAACGCTCGTTACGGAATCGAATTCCCGCTTTCCGAGAACGGTACCGTCGGCAATGGCACTTCCAGGAGCCCCGTAGGGGACAAAATCCCCCTCCTTCAGGTTTCGCGCCGCCGTAACGCACTGGGCGCGGGGCCCTCCAAGATCAAGTTCGGCAACGAAAAGGTCGGCTCGTTCCGGATGCACCCGCAACTTTTCGATCCTTCCGACGATCAGCCCCTTCAGGGCGGAACAGGGGCGTTCGATGCTTTCCACCTCGCACCCCGTAAGTGTCAGCCTTTCGGCGGCCTCCTCCGGGGAAAGCGGAATTTTGCAGAATTCGTTGAGCCATTTCCAGGAGATCCGCATGATTCAGTACCCTCCCCCTGTCAGGAACGACCCATGCCCCTCAAACAGGACTCTCAGGTCGGTCAAACCGTACTTCAGCATCGCTACGCGGTCCGGCCCCATTCCCCAGGCAAACCCATTGTATCGGTCCGGATCGATGCCACCATAGCGAAGGACGTTCGGATGCGTCATCCCGCACCCGAGGATTTCGAGCCAGCCCGTTCCCTTGCAGATTCTGCAGGAAGGATTCCGGCCGGAACAGGCAAAACATTCGACGTCCATCTCCAGCGAGGGTTCCGTGAATGGGAAGTAACTGGCCCGGAAACGGCTGTCCAGGGGGCGTCCGAAAATTGCACCGACGAAAGTGTTCAGGCATCCTTTCAGATCGGCGAGGGAAACGTCCTCGTCGATCAGAAGGCCCTCAAGCTGGTGAAACATGGGCGAGTGGGTCTGGTCGCTGTCTCTCCTGTAAACCTTGCCCGGTACGATGATCCTCAGTGGGGCCCCCCATTTGAGCATGGCCCGGACCTCGACAGGGCTCGTATGGGTGCGCAGCAGGCGCCCGTTGTCGAGGTAGAACGTATCCTGCATGTCCCGCGCCGGATGGTGGGGAGGGATGTTCAGCGCCTCGAAATTATGGAAATCGTCCTCGATTTCCGGCCCGTAGGCCACTGAAAATCCCATGCCGACGAAAATATCGATGATCTCGTTCATCGTCTGGACGACGGGGTGAAACCCTCCCCATCCCCTTCCTCGCGGAGGGAGGGTCACATCCACGAGGTCGCTGGCCTCCCGGGCTTCGTCCTCCGCGATCGAAATCAGGCGTTGCCTCCCTTCAAGGGCGGCCTCGAACTCCCGGCGCAACTCGTTCAGGGATTGGCCCGCCGCCGGGCGCTCTTCCGGCGGCAGGTTCCCGAGGGAACGGAGCATCTGGGTCAACAGGCCTTTCTTTCCCAGGTAGCGAACCCGCAAAACCTGGAGGGATTCGCTGCTGTCGACCGAGTCCAGTTCTTTCATCATGCTTTCGCGGATGCTTTCAAGCTTCCCCTGCATCGTGCCCAACTTGCCATCCCTCCTGCTTTCGCTTCATCGCCTTCGGTTTCCCTAGGGAACAGACATGCCCCCCCGCTTTCCCAGCCGATACCCCATCCCCTGCTGCCATCCTAGATCTCGTGGCGATTCTAAAAGAGTATATCGGAAAAGGCCGCGCGTTACCCTTGGGAAAAATGGTCCCCTGAAAGCTCATAGGGTTCCCGCGCGTTTTTGCGCAGGAACCCTATGAAGCGGCGTCCTGGGAAAATCCGGGCCAGGTGGAAAACCTCCAAGGCTAACGAGCCAGAGCCTCCCTGGATTTCTCGACCAGCTTGACAAATGCAGGCATATCGTTAACGGCCATATCTGAAAGGATCTTCCTGTTCAGTTCGATCCCCGACAATTTCAATCCATGCATGAAGCTGCTGTAGGACATCCCGTTCATTCGAGCCGCTGCATTCACTCGGACGATCCAGAGTTTCCGGTACTCCCGCTTCTTCGCCTTTCGGTCGCGAAAGGCGTTTGTCATCGATCGGAGGAAGGCCTCGCGGGCACGACGGTAGACGTTCTTTTTTCTTCCCCAGTATCCTTTCGTGATGCTGAAGAGTTTTTTCCGCTTGCTGTTGCTGGCGCTTCCACCCTTTACCCTTGCCATGGGAGATCACTCCTCTTTCAGTTTCTGGTACGGCTGGTCCGAGTTACCGGACAACCAGAAGGACTTTCACGCGATCTTCAATCGCTCCGGAAAGATAGCCTTTCCTGCGCAAAGTTCGCGTCCTCTTGGAATTCTTCGATTCAAGGATATGCCTTCTTCCGCCCTTCTGATACGTCACCTTCCCCGTGCCGGTCGTACGGAAACGCTTCTTGGCCCCCGAATGGGTCTTCATCTTGGGCATTTGAACAAGTCCCTCCTTATGATTCGAAACAGCGCGTTTTCAATCTCCCCGAAACGGGGTCTATTCGCGGTTTTCGCCTTCTTCGGCCGACTTCGATGCCTCTGCCTTGGAGACTGGTTTTTTCGTGGAGGCCAGAGGGGCAACCATCATCCTCATGTAGCGGCCTTCCATGCGCGGTTCCATCTCCACCTTGCCGTATTCGGCAACGTCCTTTTCGACTTTCTCGAGAACGGCTTTTCCCCTGTCAAGAAAAGCCATTTCGCGCCCGCGGAAAAAGACCGAAACCTTCACCCTGTGTCCGCTTTCCAGAAAACTCCGGATCGCCCGAACCTTGAAGTTATAGTCGTGCTCGTCGATCTTGGGCCTCATCTTCATCTCTTTGACGGTCTGGACCTTTTGTTTTTTCCGGGCGTCCTTGTCTCTTTTCTGGATTTGATACTTGTACTTCCCGTAGTCCATGATCCGGCAGACTGGAGGATTCGCCTGCGGCGCGACCTCAACCAGGTCCAGCAGGCGCTCTTCAGCCAACCTCAGGGCCTCCCTCGTCGGAACCACGCCCAGCTTCACGCCCTGATCATCGATAAGAAGGACTTCCTGAGCCCTGATCTCCTCGTTCACGTTGGGTTCATCCGGTTTTGTAGCTATAGCTCATCACCTCCGGCTTAAAATGAAAGGGACCGCCTTCACGAGCGGCCCCTCCCTAACCTGATCCTTTTGCGACGGAATTCGCATTTGAACCAGCTTGAAACCCGACAACAGCCTCGCGGCGTCTTCAGGTGAGAGGAGGGTCCTCTTCTTCACTCAAGCGTACCGGGGGAATATACCACAGTCGGCGCCATTCCACAAGTTTTTCAGTGTCTCGGGTCAAACTCCGAATCCAGCTTTTCCTTGAATGCCTCGATCGTCATCGTCCCCAGGTCCCCAATCGTTCGGTCACGGACCGAAAGAGTGTTCTCTGCCATTTCCCGCTCGCCGAGGATCACCATGTAGGGGACTTTCTGGAGCTGTGCATCTCGAATCTTTTTCCCGAGTTTCTCGTCCCGCAGGTCCATTTCGACGCGGACATCCCAGGCCTTCAACCTTCCTTCCACCGCTTTTGCATATTCTTCCAGCTCCGGTTTCACGGGGACGATCTTCACCTGGACCGGAGCGATCCAGTAGGGGAAGGCTCCTGCAAAATGTTCGATCAGGATCCCCAGAAACCGTTCAAGGCTTCCGAGGACGGTCCTATGCAGCATGACCGGCCTGTGCTGGCCTCCGTCCGCACCGACGTAGGTGATGTCAAACCGCTCGGGCATCTGGAAATCGAGCTGGATCGTCCCGCACTGCCATGTCCTTCCGATACAGTCCTCCAGGTGGAAATCGATCTTGGGACCGTAGAAGGCCCCATCCCCAGGATTCACACGGTAAGGGACTCCGCTCTCCTTCAGCGCCCCTTCGAGGGCGGATTCCGCTTTCTCCCACATCTCAAGGCTCCCCATGGCATTTTCAGGCCGGGTCGAAAGCTCCACGTGGTAGTTGAATCCGAACACATCGCGGTAGATGTAGCGGGTTAAGTCCATGATTCCTAGGATCTCCTGCTTGATCTGGGCAGGTGTGACATAAAGGTGTGCGTCATCCTGCGTAAAGCAGCGGACCCTCATCAACCCGTGTAGAACCCCGGAGCGTTCGTGGCGGTGAACGATCCCGAGCTCGGCCATCCGCAGCGGCAGGTCGCGATAGCTTTTCAGCGAGCTCTTGTAAACCAGAAGCCCTCCTGGACAGTTCATCGGCTTGACCGCATAAGGTTTCTCGTCAATTTCGGTGAAATACATGTTTTCCTTGTAATGGTCCCAATGACCTGAGCGGACCCACAGGTCCTTGTCCAGGATCAAGGGAGTCCTGATTTCGCAGTATCCCCGCCGGACATGCTCCTTTCTCCAGAAATCAACCAACGTGTTCAGGACAACCATGCCTTTTGGATGGAAAAAGGGGAATCCTGGACCCTCCGGCTGAATACTGAACAGATCCAGTTCCTTCCCGAGTTTGCGGTGGTCCCTACGGCGTGCCTCTTCCATTTTTTTCATGTGGGCATCCAGGGCTTCCCTGTCGGCAAACGCCGTCCCGTAAATTCTCGTCAGCATGATGTTCTTTTCGTCTCCCCGCCAATAGGCGCCCGCGACCGAGAGAAGTTTCGTGTGCCTGAGGAAGGATGTGTCGGGAACATGGGGACCGCGGCACATGTCCTCGAAATCCCCCTGCCGGTAGACGGAAACCGTTTCGTCCGGAATATCCGCGAGAAGTTCCATCTTGTAGACCTCTCCCGCGGCGGCGTATTTTTCCAGCAACTTCTCTCGCGGTATCTCTACCCGCTCCACCGGAAGAGCCTCCCGGGCAATCCGGTTCATCTCCTCCTCGATCTTGGGCAGGTCTTCCTCGGAAATCGGGACCGGAAGCTCGAAATCATAGTAGAACCCGTCCTTGATGGAAGGACCGATGGCGACTTTCGTCCCGGGGTAAAGGCGCAGGACGGCCTGTGCCATGAGGTGCGAGGCTGAATGGCGGAGGATTTCAAGTCCCGCTTCACTATCGGCCGGGATCGGTTTCACTTCGGCGTCAAAGTCGAGGATGGTTTTCAGGTCCATCGGCTTCCCGTTCACCAAGGCCGCCACGGCTCCGCGGTGGGCACCCCATCCCTTCAAGATCTCCAAAACGCTTCGTTTATCCGATACCAGGACTTGTCCCGCATTCCCCGTAAATTTCGGCATCACAAAACCCCTCCGGTCTATCGAAGTCTTTTGAGTCATTTTAACCCTCCGTCAGGATTCCGCCAACTCGTGCACTTTGCCATTGTCAAAAATGACTGTTAATTTAAGTTTTTTTGTGCAGATCTTCTTATTGCCTTCATCCCCTATAATCAACTATGGTGAACCATCTGATCGTTTATTTTTGTATATTTTATTCAGGTTCACATTTTGCGAGGGGGGATGCCATGGGATAGTTGCAGGTACGTTCCAATCTTTGCAGCCTTACCATCACCTTACGTAAAAAGGGGGCAAGTTTTATGTCCGAGAACTCGAACGAGCAGTGGTCAAGCCGTTGGGGACTGGTTTTCGCAGCAATGGGTATGGCCATTGGAACGGGAAACATCTGGCGGTTCCCGCGAGTGGCCGCCACGAACGGTGGCGGGGCTTTCTATATCGCATATTTCCTGGCTCTTTTCCTTTGGGCGATCCCGCTCCTTTGCGCGGAAGGCGTCTGGGGAAAGGTGTCCCGGATGGGCGTCATCGGTTCCTTCAAGGAAATGCTCGGAAAGAAATGGACTTGGGTGGGGGCCCTGGTGGCCTGGATTTCCCTCGCCATCGCATTTTATTACGCCGTCGTCATCGGCTGGTGCATCCGCTATTTCCTGTACGCGGCAACCGGCGTTCTCAAACCGGGGCTTGACTCGAAGGCCCTCTGGGATTCGTTCATCAACAACCCGACGCAAGGTGCCCTGTTCTTCATCGTTGCCTTGCTAATGGCCATTTTCATCGTTTCGCGAGGGATCCAGAACGGCCTCGAGAAAGCCAACAAGTTCATGATCCCCTCCATCTTCATCCTGCTGATCTTCCTCGCCATCCGGGCCCAGTTCCTGCCCGGAGCCTGGAAGGGCCTCGAATACCTCTTCACGATCCGCATGGAGGACGTCATGAAGGGGAAAACCTACCTGGAGGCTTTCACCCAGGCCGCCTGGTCCACCGGCGCCGGCTGGGGGCTCTTCCTCACCTACTTCGTCTACGCCAAGAAGGATGAAGACATCCTCCTGAACTCCACGACGACGGCCTTCGCCGACACGGCCGCGGCTTCACTGGCCGGACTCTGCGTCATTCCCACCATCTTCGCCATTTCAGCCGACCCGATGGCTGCAGTCAAGTCAGGCAACAACGGGCTGGCGTTCATTCACCTCACCAACCTCTTCACCCAGATCCCGGGCGGCGTCATCATGGCTCTGGCCTTCTTCGCAGCTTTGATCATGGCGGCCCTGAGCTCGGAGATCTCGATGATCCAGCTCGGCGTCCGCCTCCTCGAAGACGCAGGCTGGGGCACGAAGAAGGCGACGTGGGCGATCGGCGCAGCTTGCCTTGTCTGCGGCCTGCCTTCTGCCATGTACAACTGGTTCTTCGAGAACCAGGACTGGGTCTGGGGAGTTGGGCTGCTGCTTTCCGGGCTCCTCTTCTCCATCGGCGCGATGAAGATCGGGGTCAGGAAGATTTGGGTGGAATACATCGAGCCCTGCTCGGACATCAAGTTCTACTGGATGTGGTGGCTGGTCTGTCTGTTCCCCGTGTGGTTCGTCATCATCTTCGGCTGGTGGACCATGCAGTCCATCTCCTGGTACCCCGGCGAATGGTACAAGTGGCTCCCGATCTCCAAGTACACCTACACCGTGGGAACCATGTACTATCAGTGGATCATTGCCGCCGTCGTGTTCTATTTCCTGAACAACTGGCTGGCGGAAAAGACCACTCACAAGCTGGAAGCGAAGTACTAGCTTTCGCGGCTTGAAAAGGAGGGTATGAACATGTGGCCTGTGACGATGACGATCATCCTGGCTTGCGTTTTCGGCGGTTTCATCTGGTGCCTGAAGACCGCCATGAACGCAGAGACAAAGAAGGGGCACTAGCCGATATTCTAGAAGGCAAAAGCTAAAAAGCTGGGCGGGAGCGATCGATCGCTCCCGCCCAGCTTTCTTCTCCGTCACTTTGAGCCGGTGCTCCCGAACCCCCCATGCTCCCTTTCCGTTGAAGACAGGGCGTCAGTTTCCTCCAGCTGAGCCTTAACGATCGGGCAAAAGACCAGCTGGGCGATCCGGTCGCCAACTTCGACGTGGAAGGGTGCCTTTCCCAGGTTCATCAGGATGACCCGCACTTCCCCCCTGTAATCGCTGTCGATGGTCCCCGGCGTATTCAAGACCATCACCCCGTTGTTCAGGGCAAGGCCGCTCCTGGACCGGACCTGAGCCTCGAAGCCTTCCGGTATCTCCAGGTGGAGGCCCGTTCCGACTACCGCCCAGTTCCCAGGCTCGATTAAGGCGGATTCCGCCGAACGAAGATCTACCCCCGAGGAGCCCTGGGTCGCGTACCGAGGCAGGGGGATTTCCCTTGATTTCGCCTGCCGCGTCACCTTCACCTTAATGGCGTTCAACAGGACCCCTCCCACGCTCTCTCGGTCCGCTTCCTCTCCGATCATGCCTGTCACCGCTTGGACGCCTTTCCCTTCCTTCTCCATCGCTGCGGCGCGCCCTTTCCGAACCGGCCGCAGCGCTCGCCTGGGCGATGCGTTCCTCCCGGGCAAGTTCAAGGGCGTAGGCTTCCGGATAGAGCTCGGCAAGGCGGTGTTCCGCGGCCTTCTCCAGCAGGCGGCGCCGCGTCAGGTTCACTCGGTTCATGTCATCGATTTCTTTGACCATCACAAGGACCATGTCCCCCGGCTTGACCGCGTCCTCGAGCTTCGGAACGTGGTGCGTGCTGATTTCGCTGACGTGCAGCAATCCTTCCTTGCCGGGAAGGACTTCGATAAACGCTCCGAAACTCAGCAGGCGCGTCACCTTGCCGTAGAAAATTTCACCCGGTTCGGCATCCCTGGTGAGGTCCCGGATAATTTGAAGAGCTCTCCTTGCGGATTCTTCGTTGGTAGCCGCTATGAAAATCCGGCCGTCATCCTCGACGTTCATCTTGACGCCGGTGTCTGCGCAGATCCCCCGGATCACCTTGCCGCCGGGGCCGATCACGTCCCGGATGGAATCCACGGGAACGCTCGTGGTGTACATGCGCGGGGCATACGGGGAGAGCTCCTTCTTCGGTTCCCGGATTGCCTTGGCCATCTCGCCGAGAATGTGCAAACGCCCCTGTCGAGCCTGATCCAGGGCTTTTTCGAGGATTTCCCTCGTGATCCCGCCGGCCTTGTTGTCCATCTGCAGGGCGGTGATCCCGAGCTCCGTCCCCGTTACCTTGAAATCCATGTCCCCGTAGTGATCCTCCAGCCCCTGGATGTCCGTCAGGATTTCAACCTTGTCGCCTTCCTTGATCAGCCCCATGGCCACTCCGGCCACCGGCCTTTTGATCGGAACCCCTGCATCCATCAGGGCCAGGCTGGCACCGCACACGGAAGCCATCGAGCTGGAACCGTTCGATTCGAGGATATCCGAAACTACCCTGACGATGTAAGGGAACTCTTCTTCCGACGGCATCAGGTTTCGGACAGCTCTTTCCGCAAGTGCCCCGTGACCAATCTCGCGCCTTCCGGGACCTCGCATCGGCCTGACCTCGCCGACGGAATAGGGCGGGAAATTGTAATGGAGCATAAATCGCTTTGACGGTTCGTCGATCTTCAGGCCATCGAGGACCTGTTCGTCCTCCCCCATCATTCCCAGGGTCGTCGTTACGAGAGCCTGGGTTTCCCCTCGCGTGAACAGGGCCGATCCATGCGTTCGCGGCAGGACCCCAACTTCGCAGGAAATGGGGCGAACCTGGTCCATCGTCCTGCCGTCGGCCCGGCGGCGTTCGTCGACCGTCATCGAACGCATGGCCTTCTTGACCAGTTCTTCCACGACCTCGCAGATGTACCGGGAAGAATCGGGAAATTCACCCTCGAGGGCCTCCACGGCCTTCTGCTTGATCAGGGCGATCTTCTCGTTTCGAAGTCCCTTCGCATGGATTCCCACGGCTTCGTAGATTTCCCCGTAATATTCCTTCCGGATGGCTTCGTCCAACGCTTCCATCCGTACGGGGGCAGGGATTTCCACCTTCGGCTTGCCTGCCTTTTCCCTGGCTTCTAGCTGAAAATGGACTAGGCGCTTGATTTCCTCGTGCCCGAACTCCAGTGCGTCCACCATCAAGGATTCCGGGACCTCTTTGGCCCCCGCCTCCACCATGGTGATTCCACCCATGTGGCCGGCCAACACCAGGTCCAGGGTACTCTGGAGGAGTTCTTCCTCCGTGGGGTTCACCACGAATTTCCCGTCGATGCAGCCGACCCTCAGGGCCGCAACAGGCCCGTTCCAGGGGATCTCGGACAGGGTCAGCGCCATGGATGCCGCGTTGATCGCCTGGATGTTCGGGGCATTGACCTGGTCGACGGAGAGAACCGTCGCGACGACGTGCACGTCGTTCCTCATGTGATCCGGGAAAAGCGACCGTATGGAGCGATCGATGATCCGTGCGCTGAGAATTGCCGTTTCCGAGGGCCTTCCTTCCCGTTTGATGAATCCACCGGGAATCTTGCCCGCGGAATAGAACCGTTCTTCGAAATCAACGAGGAGCGGGAAAAAATCCAGACCTTCGCGCGGTTTTTCCGTCATGCAGGCGGTGACCAGGAGGACTGTCTCCCCATAGGTGACCTTGACCGCGCCGCTGGCCTGCTTTGCAAGCCTGCCGGTTTCGAAAGAAAGGGTCCTTCCTCCCACTTCGATAGAAAATGTTTGAACCATAATCCTTTGAGCCTCCTTGACTCTTTCAATAATTTTTCGTCCTGAAGAGCATACCATACGATGATAAAAAAAGGCGAGGACGGGGTCCCCGTCCTCGCCTCACGACCTGCCTGTCTCGTCAGTGCCGCAGCCCGAGCCGCTGGATCAGCGTCTGGTAGCGGTTGAAATCCCTGGTTTTCAGGTAGTTCAAAAGCTTCCTCCTCTGCCCGACCATCATCAGAAGGCCCCGGCGGGAATGGAAGTCCTTCTTGTGCGTTTTCAGATGCTCGGTCAGGCTGCGGATCCTGTGTGTCAGGATGGCAACCTGGACTTCCGGAGACCCCGTGTCGGCACCGTGAACCTTGAACTCCTCAATGATTCGCTGCTTTTCCTCACGCTCGATCATTTCGACACCCCAATTCGAACAAATCCCAAGCCCCAGAAAGGGGTACGAATCCCCCATCCGAGTACCGGGTCGAAGAGTATTCTATCATCCCGGGGCAGATTGTGCAAAAAAGCAACCTCCCCTCTCGACAACCTTTCTTTCCTGTGTTTTAATAGAATGAAAATCCCGATTTCATTAGAATTGAGAGGGGGATCCCAATGAAATTGCTGATTATCGAAGACAACAAAGAACTGGTGGAGGTCCTTTCCGAAGGATTTTCCGAAAACGGATTTACCGTCGATTTCACGTACGATGGGCAAGACGGCCTGAAAAAGGCGAGAGCCGGCGACCATGATTGTATCATCCTGGATCTGATGCTGCCGAAGCTAAGCGGCCTTGAAATCGTTTCCGCGCTGCGGGAAGAGGGGAAAAAGGTTCCCGTGATCATGCTCACCGCCCGGGATTCGATCGAAGACCGCGTCACAGGACTGGAACAGGGTGCAGACGATTACCTGATCAAGCCTTTCGATTTCAGGGAACTTCTTGCCAGGGTCAATGCCCTGATCCGGAGGATTTCCGAGCCGAAACCGGCTATGCTTCGCTGTGGTCCGCTGACGCTGGATCCCCTGGGCAGGGAGTGCCGAGTCGGCGAAGACATCGTACCCCTGAGAAGGCGCGAATTCGATATCCTCGAACTGCTCATGCGCCACGAGAACCAGGTCTTCACGCGGGACAAAATCATCTCGAACGTCTGGCAGGAAGAATACGAAGGGACAAGCAACGTCGTGGATGTCCATGTGAAATACCTTCGGGACAAGCTTCGGCCCTTTGGCCTGGATCTCATGGTGGTGACCGTTCGGGGAGTCGGGTACAAGGTGGTCTGCCCAGATCAGGCCTGAGCAAAATCGGGGAAAAATCTTCCATGGATGACGTGCGGGCCAGAGAAAACCCGCCGGGCGAGGAAGAGTTCGAAACCGATCTCCTCCGCGCCCTGACGGAGTATTTTGAAGACCTCGATCTGGATCGTCCTGCCCCGCTACCGTCTGCAGCGGGGAAAGGGGAGGATCTCGCGAGGCTGCAGGCCGCATTGTCTTCTTCGTCGGAGCGGTTCAGGAAGGCGATCCGTAACCTGCGCCGGTACACTTCGAACGTAAGCCACGAACTGCTCAACCCTTTGAGCGTGATCAAAAGCAAGGCGGAGGTCACCTTGCTGCGTCCGCGATCCACCGAGTATTACGAGAAAAAGCTCACTGAAATCATCGGGCACGTCTCCTCCATGAGAAACATGATCGAATCTCTCCTCGAGCTTTCGCGGCTCGACCTTTCCGAAAAACCCCTAAAGCTCGAACCCATGGATCTTCAGAGGACCGCCGACGCCGCCTGCCAGAATCTAAGTCCGATTTTCAACCGACGGGGGCAGGAGGTCGTCAAGGAACTCAAACCCGCCCCGTTGCTCGGGAGAGAACATCTTCTCATCACCCTCGCCTGCAACCTCCTCGACAACGCCAGCAAATACTCCCCCCCAGGAGGACGCCTAGGGATACGAACCTACCGGGAAGGGGCCGCGGGGGAATCCGTGCTGGAGGTCTGGGATACGGGACCCGGCATGTCACCGGAGGAGATCCGTCAATGTTTCGAACTCTTCTGGAGGGCCGACGGTTCAAGACATCTGCCCGGGTACGGGATCGGGTTGCCCCTTGTTTATCGGATCGCCCAAATCCACAACGGGCGAATCGAGATGCTCTCGGAACTCGGAGAAGGACTGCTGTTTCGGGTTCGTTTCCCCGCAGCCTGAAAGCCGGAGGGGTTTCAGCCCCTCCGGCTGGCTGTTTTGGTCCGTTTCCCTTTCAACGGGCTTTCAAGGGCACGAAAGTGGTTCGACCTTCCCGCCAGACGAGAAGGACCACGTTTTTCCCTCTAGCCTGGCCCATCGCCCTTTCCCAGGAAACAAGGTCTCGGACCGCCCTTCCGTTGACTCCCTGGATGACGTCACCGGGCTGCAGCCCGGCCTTTTGGGCAGGGGACCCGTCCTCGACACCCAGGACGACAACGCCCTGGAGAGCCGGCAGCTGGAACCTCTGCCGGTTTTTGGGGTCCAAATTGCCGACCTGGAGGCCGAGCCGGTTGCCGATCCTTTGCTGGGTGTCGGCGCCAAGGCTTCGCTCCTGCGGCATTTCTTCCAGTTTTGCGCTCAGGTTCAAGGTTTTCCCATCCCTCAGGATTTCAAGCTTAAGGTTGTCTCCAGCTGCCTGTTTCCTGACGGCGTTCGACAGGTCATCAGGAGATTTGATCGTTTGATTCCCGGCTTTCCGAATGATGTCTCCCCTCTGAATGCCAGCCTTCTCCGCCGGGGAGTCGGGAACCACGTCGCTGACAAGGGCCCCTTCCGAGGACTTCAGGCCAAAGACCTCCACGATGTCGGGAGTGATCGGCTGCATGTAGACCCCCAACCAGGCTCGCTTCACCCGGCCAAACCGGACGAGATCATTCATGACCTGCTTGGCAACGTTGATCGGGATCGCAAACCCGATTCCCTGGGCATAAGGGACGATTGCCGTGTTGATCCCGATCACCTGGTTATCCAGGTTGATCAGCGGACCGCCGCTGTTCCCCGGGTTGATTGCCGCGTCGGTTTGGAAAAATCCGTCGAAATTGAGCCTTTCCAGCCGTATGCTCCGGTTTTTGGCGGAAATGACCCCAACCGTAACGGTATGCTCAAGCCCGAAGGGGTTCCCGATCGCGACAACCCACTCCCCCACCTGGGTCCGGTCCGAATCTCCCATCTTCAGGACCGGAAGGTTGGCTGCCTTGATTCGGATCACTGCCAGGTCATAGGTCGGATCCTTGCCGACGATTTCCGCATTGAAACGCCTCCCGTCCGCCAGCGTGACCGTCACCGAGTCGGCACCGTCGACCACATGGTTGTTCGTCAGGATCATCCCATCCGGGCTTACGATGAAACCCGACCCCTTTCCTTCCATTGGAACGACCCTGGAAAACAGGTCCATCTGGTCACCGAAGAACTGTCTCAGGAACGGATCGTCTCCAAAAGGCGAAAAAGAACGCCTGACCAGCGTCTTCGTATCGATGTTCACCACTGCGGGAGAAGATTTGCTGGCAATGGCGGCCACCGGGTTCCCGGTGAAAACGTCCTGCGAAACGGCCGGAGTCACGGCGGGTTTGAAAGATTGTGGTGCGGTGTAGACAATCCCGATGAACAAGAGTGCAATACCCAAGACCAAACCGAGCTTTTTGACTCGCTCCATAGGGAATCACCTCTCCTTTCCGGTTCGTTGCCTAATTTTACCGAGCACGAACGAATACCGGATCGGTTTTTTTACTGAAACGTCGCGGGACCTCCCGTTCGAGAGGTCCCGCGACGTTTCAGTTCAACTTGTTTTTCTGACGTGACCCGGACCTGGGCCAAATGACAACTCTTCGCTGGGGTTCATCCCCCACCGAGCGGGTATCGACTTCCAGGTGGTCTTTGAGGGCGATATGAACGACCCGCCTTTCCCAGCTCGTCATGGGTTCCAACGTCACCGGGCGCCGGCGCCGAACAGCTTCCCTCGCCGAGGAGAGAGCGACCCGTTTCAGGTTTTCCTCACGCCTCTCCCTGTATCCGTCACTATCCAGCCGAATCGACCGTGCCTGCCCCCCATCGCGGGTAACCAGGTTCAGGATGTACTCCAGGGCTTTCAGCGTTTCTCCGTACTTCCCGATGACGATCCCCGCGTCCGTCCCCGTGACGTTCAGGACATCCTCCTCGCCCAACTGGATTCCGACATCCATCCCCATTTGTTTCAGGATGCCGGAAAGAATGCATTTCGCTCTCAAAAGATCGACGTCGCCCGAAGGGAGCAGTTCCACCCGGGTTTTCCTGGCAAAAAGGCCGAGGAACCTTTTCCCTTCCTCAAGTGTCCGGACCTGCACATCTTCCGGCAGGATGTTCCATTCCCGGGCCGCATCCAGTACGGCATTTTCGATCGAATCCGTCTCGACAACCAGAGGTTCGGTGCGTTCCATCTTTTCTTCCCTTTCCTTCTTCCGGGCAACCGCTTACGAATCCCCGTCTCGGGTCGGCTTGTTCTTGAACAGAACCGGCTTCTTCTCCATTTCGATTTCGGTCGTCTTCACAACACGCCATTGCTGCACGACGCTCAGCAGTGACGAAACCCCCCAGTAAAGCAGGACCCCGCCCGGCAGGTTGAGGCAGATGAAGGTAAGGAAAACGGGCATGAACCAGTTCATGAAGGCCATCTGCGGGTTGTTTGTTGAGGAAAGCTTCTGCTGGAACCAGGTCAAAAACCCGATGGACACGAGAAGGATAAGGTTGGGACCGTATATTCCCACCTTCAGGAGCCCTGCCGGGTTGGAGGCGATCCCGGACAGGAGGGTCGTAATTCCGGGAGCCGGGCCAGTCAGCCCCACAGCTTTGCCCATCGTGGAAAGCACGGATTCTTCGAGTCCAACTCCCAGGAAGGAGACTCCCCCGAACTTGAAGTTCGTTAGAACCCTGAAAAGCAGGATCAGGATGGGCAATTGGACAAGGAGAGGCAGGCACCCCGCAGCCGGGTTAACCTGGTTCTCCTTGTACAGCTTCATTGTCTCTTCGTTCAGCTTCTGCTTGTCGTTCCCATATTTCTCCTGCAGGGTCTTGATTCGTGGCTGGATCTTCTGCATTTTCTGCATGCTGACCAGCTGCTTCTGGTTCAGGGGATGAAGAACGATCCTCACGAGGATCGTGAGCAGGATGATGGCGAGCCCGTAGGAGTGGGTCATCCCGTAAAACAGTTCCAAGATTTTCAGAAGCAGTTCGCCTGCCTGGTTCCACAAGGTACCCAAGCGATTCACCGTCCCTCTGGTTCAGTCTTCGAAGTCTTCTGAGCTTTCTTTTCTTCAGGTTCTGGAACGGGATCGTACCCTCCTGCGCACCACGGACCGCATCGAAGGATGCGGTGGGTTCCGAGAACGATCCCGCGCAGAAATCCATAGCGTTCGATTGCCTCAAACGTATAGGCCGAACAGGTCGGCGAAAAACGACAATTCCTCCCCAGCAGGGGGGAGAGAAAACGCTGGTAAAACCGGATCAGGCTAAGGGCGAGGACCGCGGGTAAAGACTTTTTCACCGTTTTTTTCGCCTTGCGTCGGGAAAAGTTTAGGAAAACCGGGTTTCAACAGTCCTTCCGCTTCAAGGAGATGGACCAGGTCGGTATAGATTTCTCTTGCCCCGGCAGAGAGGCCGACAGTCCTCAACATGGCAACGATCCAGACCCCTTCTTTCAGCCAAGGCCTGCAGTGCCTGAAGGCCTCCCGAAGGATCCTCCTGCCGCGGTTGCGCCGTACCGAGGACCCCTGTCGCTTGCCGACAGCCGCACCCAGCCGAGGGGGGCCATCTCCGGTGTCCAGAAACAACAACCGCACCAGCTCCCCTTTGACGCGTCGGCCGGTGCGGAAGACCCGATCAAATTCCCATCCCTTTTTCAACCGAAAATCGTCCGGGAACCCGAAAAGACGGTCCATTTAGACTGCGAGGCGTTTGCGCCCCTTGCGTCTCCTGTTGCGGATGACGCGGCGCCCAGTCGGAGAACTGGAGCGCACGAGAAAACCCATTGTCCGCTTGCGGCGCGTTTTATGGGGTTGAAAAGTCCGCTTCATTGACGACACCCCCTTGCTGTGGAAAAATCTTAGGAAAATTAAATACCCTCGTACGGCAGCCTTGATACTATAACACAGGCTGCGGAAGCCTATCAAGGCGTCGGAACCAGACGGACTCTCTTGACGGGGACACCCGGAAAATCCTGGAAAATCCCCCAATCCTCCCGTTGAAGGGCCCTCCCGTCAAGGATCACCACCCTTCCGGCATCGGTCTTCCTCCTGATGAGGCGCCCGAACGCCTGACGCAGGAAAAGCCGGCTCATCGGGAGCGTGCTTTGGATAAAGGTTTCCTTTCCCTCAAGGTCACGCCTGGCTCTCACAATGGGATCCTCCGGGTGGGGGAAAGGAATGCGGTCTAGGATCACCTGCGTCAGCCCATCGCCTGGGATATCGATCCCTTCCCGAAAGGAGAGGCTTCCTACAAGAACCGAGGTTTCATCGCTGCGGAACGCTTCAAGCAATTCCTCCTTCGGGGCCTCCCCCTGGCAGAGCAGGCGGTATTCCCTTTCTTTCGCCTTGAGCCTTGCCGAAACGGCCCTCATCAGCCGCTTCGAGCTGCAGAGGACGAGCGTCCTTCCGCCGTTCGCATCGCACATCTTTTCGATGACCCGGCTCGCCTTCGCGTCGTACCCGTTGTCGGTAACCCGCTGCCCGAGATCGATCACCCAGATCGACATCTGGGTGGGAAGGTCAAAGGGAGAGTCCAGGACGAGGGTTTCGCTCGGGGAAATCCCGCTTTCCTTTTCCCAAAAACGGAACTCTTCCCCCACCGTCAGGGTCGCCGAAGTGCAGACGAGGGGGACATCCTCCATGGAAGCAAGGGCCTCCCGGACGGATGCGCCGGCTAGGACGGGCGTGCTCTGAATCTGGTTGCCATCCCACCAGGTCGCCCATCGTGGGTAGTCCACAACATCCAGGCACCATCGGAGATCCTCGAGTGCCTCAACCAGCTGGGAGGCTACCGCAAAACCTTCCGCCACCTCCTGTTGCTGCTCCCCCCCCACCGTCCTGGAAACAAACCTCTCCAACTCTCCCGCCAGGACCTCAACGCCCCCCTCCAGGTCCTGGCGAAGGCCTGTCAAAGGTTGGCGGAACACGCTTTCCTCTCTCGACAGCAGGGCTAGCCGGCCAAAAACGCGTTCAACGCCTCGGACGGCCGCTTGCCACCCTTCTGCCAGCTTTTCTGCCGGTAGATCCAGGTTCCGGAAGGCCTTGTTTAGGTCGGAAAGGTGATTTGCGGAAAGGATCTTCCGGAACCTCTCCGGCGAGGCGGAACGGGTTGCGGACGAGCGGGCGGCTTCGGGGATGCGGTGCGCTTCATCACAGAGAACCGCATCAAAATGGACGGGGAAAGGCCTTCTTCCCCCGTCGAGGTGCGAAAAGAAAAGATGGTAATTGGTGACGATCAGGTGCCAGTTTTGCGCCTGAAGGGTGAGTTTCTGGAGGAAGCACTCGCTTTTCATGGGACAAAGCCTTCCCAGGCAGCCTTCCCGGCTTGCCGCGATCCTTTCAAGGACCGGGTGGGTTTCCGGGAGCTCGAGTTCGGAGAGGTCTCCAGTTTCGGTTGTTCGGCTCCACCGTAGGATTTTCACGGAAGTTGCCCCTTCATCCCCAAAGGCGAGGAATCCTCCTTTTTCCAGCTCCGCGCTCCTCCGGAGGCAGAGGTAGTTCGTCCGCCCTTTCAGGGTGCCGAACCGGAAAGGCCGCGGCAGGAATTCTCCGAGAAGGGGGATGTCCTTGTTCACGAGCTGTCCTTGCAGGGCGTGCCCCGCGGTCAGCAAAAGCACTGTCCGGTCGTTTTCCGTTGCCCAGAGGAGCGATGGGACAAGGAGCGCAAAGCTCTTCCCGATGCCGGTGGGGGCTTCGATGGCCAGCGTGCCCGGAATCGGCGAATGGAGAAGGTCCCAGACCCTCATCGCGATCTGGAGTTGCTGAGGACGGAATTCAAATCCTTCCATCCTCGAGAGAACCCCTTTCTCGCTGAAGTACTCTTCCATCGGGTGGGGACTCATTTCGACAGCAGCCACAGGACAAGCCCCAGGGCGGCTCCCATGAGGCCGCCCCAAATCTCGATCCAGTCGAGGTATTTCCTGGCAAGCGCTTCCAGGTAATCCTCCAGCTGTTCCGGTGTCGCTTCTCGCAAGGATCTCTTCGCGAGCTCTCCGAGATCGATCTCCCTGAGCATCCGGATGAGAAGCCTTTCGAAGCTGTCCCTGGCCATTTCGAGGATCTCGGCGTCCCCGAGGCGGCTCGCATGTTCCAGCAGGAAAGCCAATTTCTTCTGTGTTGCCTTCAATCCCGCCTCCGTGACGAGGGATCGGTTCAGGCTTTCCGATGCGGAGCGAAGGATCCAGTCCGCAACCCTCTCGCTCTTCAGCAACCCGAGCTTTCCAGCCATACCGAGGAGCAGGCTGTCCTGGAGCGCCTTCTCGACCTGGAGGCGGACAAACCGTTCGGTTTCCGCACCGAGAAGGATTCTCTGGAGGGGGCCCTCGATCGCTGTTGCCATCTTCCGAAGGTTGGATCTCCTGAGAAAAAGACGCCTCACTTCCTTGCGAAAGGTTGGTCCGGCATTTTCCAGGAGTTTTCCCTCCGAAACCGCCCGTTCAAGCGTTTCTTGGGTCAGGAGGCGCTCTCGCAGCTCGCGGGCAAGGGTTTCCAGGATCTTTTCCTGGTTCCTCGTGACCAGGCCGCTTCCGGGGAGGATCCATTCATGCCCGCGAAAGCGGAGAGAAACCTTGTGGAAGATCATCCTGACGGCAAGGACGTTGGTCATGAGCCCTACGATCCCTGATCCCCCCGCAAGCCATAGCAGCCTGCCGAGGGGAACGCCCCGGTTTTCCGCAAAAAAGCCTGCGGCGGAAACCACTGCCAGCCCGGCCGTCACAAGCCCCCTGCAACCTTTTATTCCCTGGCCCCGTTGCGGTTTTTCCATCGACTCCGCCTCTTTTCCGCGTCAAAAACCTCCCGGTATTGTATAATACGACTTCACGGGGATTGGTATTTTTTTTCTTGCCCGGTTGACTCGGGCATGCTAGAATTTGCGTTGCTTTACGGGAGGAGGTGAACCGAGTGCCGAACAAGAAGTCTGCCGAAAAGAGAGTTCGAATTTCTGAAAGGAACCGACTCTACAACCGATTCTGGAAGAGTCGTTGCAAAACCGCCGCGAAAAGGCTTCTGGAAAGTCTGGAAGGCAAGGACCCGCAGGTCATCAGGGCCCGCCTAGACGAAGCTCAGTCTGTGTTGGACAAAGCTGCCGGGAAGGGTGTCCTCCACCCGAATACGGTTGCCCGACGGAAGTCCATGCTGACGCTGAAAGCGAAAGAAGCAATGAAAGCTGCCGACGCCTAACCGGCAGCTTTCATTGCCTTGCTTCTCTCTCGGACCTCCCGCTGGAATCCAGAAGGTCGAGAATGGCCAGTTCCAATTCCATCCAGCCGTTTCGGTTCCCCGTCTTTTCCCCCATGTTGATCCCGCAGAGTCGTTTCAGGAAAAGGGCCATTCCCTCGCGCGAGTGATGACGAGCGGCTTCCGCCGCCTGTCTTTCCTGGTACGGCCTCGCTTTCAATGCCTCGCCGACGGTTTTCTGGAATCGAGGCGTCTTGAAGGCCGACCGATAAAAGGCCAATCGGAACCGGTTGTGCAGCGCCGCCAAGACCGGGATGAGGTCCCGTCTTTTCACATGGGGCAAGGCTGCCGTCACTTTTCGCCTGTCCGCTTCGCACAATCCGTCCAAGAGGGAAAGAAGCGCCTTTTCCCCTTCATCGAAGCAAAGCGAGCGAACCTCTTCGGCTTCGATCGGGCGGCTATCCGCCACGGTCGCCAGCTTCGCAAGCTCGGAAACGAGTTCCTCCGGATCCTCAACAGACTCCAGGAGAAGGTTCAGTGCATCGGCAGAAAGTCTTACTCCCTTTTCCAGGGCTCTCTTCTCCGCCCACCGCCGCCTTGCCATCCCGAAGCGGGGAACATCCTCCCCCTTGAGCCATGTGATCCTGGGGTGGATTTCCTTCGGGAAAACGGCTTTCGGATCTTCCTCGTAGACCAGGAGGATATGCGTGGCAGAAGACGGGTTTTCGAGAAGGGATTCCAGCCCGGCCGGGAACTTCCCCAGTTGCTGCGCCTCTTCGACAAGCACGAGCCTCCGGCTGTCAAAGAGCCCCCCGCAGTTTTCTGCGGAAAGGAGATCTTTCCACTCCCCTCCCTCCTTTCTCGCGGCGAGGGGATACCCCTTCTCCCTCTCCTTGCTCACGGTTTCAGAAACCAGGCGCCGCTGGGTTGTCCCGGCGGCGCCCGCTACGATCAGGTGAGGCACTATCCCTTCACCACCACGTTGACCAACCGGTCCGGCACGGCAATGACCTTCAGGACATCCTTTCCTTCCAGCCGCTTCCTGACCGCTTCGTGAGAAAGGACCCTCTCCTTCAGCTGTTCTTCGGAAAGACCGGCGGGGAGCTCGATCTTCTCTCTCACCTTGCCGTTCACCTGCATGACGATCGTCACGGACTCCGCTTCCAGGCAATCGGCCTCAACCGTTGGCCAGGCAGCTCCAGCCAGGCATCCCCGGTTCCCCAGCATTTCCCAGAGTTCCTCGCAAATGTGGGGCGTAAAGGGAGAAAGGCAAAGCAGGAGCGTTTCGATGCCCTCCCGGTAAAGAATCCAGTCCTCGTCCGTTTCCGGGACAAAATCGGAAAGGGCGTTGCTCAGTTCCATGAGCCTGGCTACTGCGGTATTGAACTGCCGTTCCTTCTCGATATCCCTGCCAACATTTTCAATCGTGCTGTGAATCCTCCGCTTGAGGTCCCGACGGTCCCTTCCTGCGATTTCCGCCAGGGGAATCCTACGGCGGGGGGTCTCCCTCAAACGGCTTCCTCCCTCTTCCACCAGGCGCCAAACCCGTTTGAGGAAGCGATGCGCCCCTTCGACCCCCTTCTCCGACCAGTCCAGGTCCTTGTCGGGAGGCGCCGCAAAAAGGATGAAAAGACGGGCGGTGTCTGCCCCGTACTTGCGAATGATTTCGTCCGGATCCACGACGTTCCCCTTCGACTTGGACATCTTTGCCCCGTCCTTGATCACCATCCCCTGGGTCAGGAGATTCGTGAAGGGTTCGCGGGCCGCGACATATCCTAGGTCAGAAAGGACCTTGGTGAAAAAGCGAGCGTAGATCAGATGCAGGCACGCATGTTCAATGCCGCCGATGTACTGGTCAACCGGCATCCAGTAGTCGGCGTCCTCCCTCTTGAAGGGACCCTCCTGGGTCCAGGGCGAAGTGAACCGGAGGAAATACCAGGAAGAGCAGATAAACGTGTCCATCGTGTCGGTTTCCCGCCTAGCCGGACCGCCGCAGTCGGGGCAGACCGTATTGACCCACTCGGGGGTTTCCGGCAGGGGACTTTTCCCGCCGGGAAGAACCTGGACATCCGGTAGAAGGACGGGCAGCTGGTCTTCCGGGATAGGAACGATCCCGCACTTCTCGCAGTAAACCACGGGAATCGGCGCTCCCCAGTAGCGCTGGCGAGAAATGAGCCAGTCCCGGAGCCGGAAATTGACCTCCCTCTTCCCAATTCCGGTATCCTCGGCCCACTGGGCCATTCGGGGAATGCTTTCCCGCGTCGGGAGTCCGTCGAAATCAGCCGAATTGCACTGGATCCCGCCCTCTTCGTAGGCATGGGTCATCGCTTCGGGGTCGAGCGTCCCCCCCTCGGGCTGGATGACCACCCGAATCGGGATCCCGTACTTGCGGGCAAACTCGAAGTCCCTCTGGTCATGGGCCGGAACGCCCATGATGGCCCCCGTTCCGTATTCGATCAGGATGTAGTTGGAAACCCAGATGGGAACTTTTTCTCCGCTTACGGGGTTGACCGCCCTGAAGCCCGTGTCGATCCCCTTCTTTTCCCCACCTACGGCGGTCCGTTCGATCTCGCTCTTCTGAACGGTTTCTTTCACGAAGGCCCGGATTTCCTCTCCGTTCGGGCTCAATCGGGCAAATTCCTCCACCATTGGGTGCTCGGGAGCCAAGGCCAGGAACGTGACTCCGTAGATCGTGTCGAATCGTGTGGTAAAGGTTTCCAACCCCTTTTCCAGCCCTTCGATGGGGAAAGTGAGGCGGACGCCTTCAGACCGACCGATCCAGTTGCGCTGCATGAGTTTGACCCTTTCCGGCCAGCCCTTTAGGGTATCCAGGGAATCGAGCAGTTCCTGTGCGTAGCGGGTGATGTTGAGGAACCATTGCTCCAGTTTCCTTTTCGTAACGACACTGCCACACCGCCAGCAATGCCCCCCGTCAATCACCTGCTCGTTTGCCAGGACGGTCTGGCAGCTCTCGCACCAATTGACCGGAGCGTGTTTTCGATAGGCGAGTCCGTTCTTCAGGAAGAGGAGAAAAATCCATTGGGTCCACCGGTAATAATCCGGGGCACAGGTTTCGACTCTTCGTCTCCAGTCGTAACTGCACCCCATCGATTTGAGCTGGGTGGTCATGTGCTCGATGTTGTCCCAGGTCCACTTTTTGGGATGAACGCCGTACTTGAGGGCCGCGTTCTCAGCCGGAAGCCCAAAGGCATCGAATCCCATCGGATGCAGCACATTCCATCCCTTCATCCAAAGGAAGCGGCTCAGGAGGTCGCCGATCGAGTAGTTCCTCAGGTGTCCCATGTGGAGAGCCCCACTGGGATAGGGAAACATTTCGAGGCAATAGAATTTGGGTTTTCCCGGATCCCTTTCGACATCGAAAACCCTGTTTTCTGCCCAATATCGCTGCCACTTTCCTTCAACACGTTCAAAGTCGTACGGCATCGAGGCCTCTCCCCTCCCGTAAAACGATCCAAGCCGGATGTTGGTTTATTATACCCACCTTGACCGGCCTAGGCAAAAAACGAACAGAGGCGCAGGCCCCAAAGGACCTGCGCCTCTGCAGAAATGCCCTCTAATCGAGTTGCCGCTTTTCGGGGTGGTCGCGTTCCATGAACGCTTTCACAATTTCGAAGGGGAAGGGGAAGAGCGTCATTGCATTTTTCTCGCTGGCGATCTCCCTCATGGTCTGCAGGTACCGAAGCTGCAAGGTCACCGGACTGATGGACATGATCCGGGCCGCTTCGCTGAGCCTTTCCGCTGCCTGTGCCTCTCCCTCGGCACTGATGATCTTTGCCCTACGCTCCCTTTCAGCCTCCGCCTGGCGAGCCATGGCCCGCTTCATCCCTTCGGGCAGCTCCAGTTCCTTGACTTCGACCGCGCTGACCTTGATCCCCCAGGGATCGGTCTTTTCATCGATGATCTTTTGAAGCTCAAGGTTGATCTTGTCCCTTTCGCTTAGAACCTCGTCCAGCTCCGCGCGGCCGATCACCGATCGAAGGGTCGTCTGGGAAAGCTGGCTGGTCGCCATGATGTAGTTTTCCACTTCGACTACCGACCGGTTTGGATCCATGACCCTGAAGTAGACGACTGCATTGACCTTGATCGGGACATTGTCCTTCGTGATCACTTCCTGGACCGGGACGTCGAGGGTGACCACCCTCAGATCGGTTCTTACCATCCGGTCAACAAAGGGCACGATCAGCACGAGACCAGGACCTTTCGCTCCTACCAGCCGTCCGAGTCGAAACACGACGCCCCGCTGATATTCCGGGATAATCTTGACCGCCGAAGTCAGGAGGATGACCGCGATCAAAAGTACTCCGAGAGTGCTCCCGGCGCTGAAAATAAAATCGATCAGGCTTCCGATCATTTGTGACCAGCTCCCTTCTCTTCCAGGTTTTCCCCTTCAACTTTTCTCACGTGCAGCAACAGACCATCGGTTCGGACGACACGAACCCTGGTTCCCTTCGAAATCCTTTCTCCTCCTTCGGAAACAGCCTTCCATACTTCTCCGTGACAGCTCACAAATCCCCCGGGGGCCAGGTCTTCGACCACGACCCCCTCTCCCTGGACCATCCCCTCCTGCCCGGAAGTCACACGATTCCTTGTGGACCTCCACACGGCACCTGCGGCCAGGATAAAGAAAGCGCCCAAGGTCAGGGTAATTCCGGCCATGAACCCGACGGAAACGTTCAAGAGCTCACCTCCGGGTGCCCTGAAAAGTACCAGCGACCCCACAACGAGGGAAGCCAGCCCGAAAAGGCTCAGGACACCGATCCCCCCCACGACGAGATCGAGAACGAGAACGATGATCCCGGCAACAAGAAGGATGATGCCGGCCCAGTTGAACGGTAGCATCCTCAAGCCGTACGCACCGATGAGGGCCATCACGGCCCCTGCCGTCCCCATGACGAACCCCCCCGGTGTCAAAACTTCGAAAACGATCGCCAGTATCCCCAGCGTCAGCATCAGGTAGGCCACGTCAGGCCTGGAAATGAAATGGAGCGCACGGAGTCTCGGGCTCATCTCGAACGTTCGGATTTCGTACCGCTTGAGATCCAGGACAACGTCAACCGTTCCGACCCGGACTTTTCGGCCGTCCGCCCACTTAAGCAGGGAGGGAAGATCCGGCGTGACGGTGTCGATGACCCTTATTTCCATGGCTTCCCTGGCCGTCAGGGAAACGCTGTTGAGAACCATCGAAGCCGCCACCTCGGCGTTCCTTCCCCGTTCTTCCGCCAGGGAACGCATCTGGGCTGCAAGGTCGTTGGTGATCTTCCGGCTCAGTTCCTTGTCCGGAACATCCTGCCCGGAAGCGGTAACGGGGTGGGCCGCGCCGATGTTTGTCCCCGGCGCCATTGCCGCAACGTGGGCAGCCATCACCAGGAACGCTCCTGCAGACGCCGCCCGGGCACCTGGGGGGCCAACCCATACCGCTACTGGGATCGAAGCGGAAAGGATTTTCTGCGACATCCCCCTCATCGAAGTCACAAGACCACCCGGCGTATCAAGGCCGATCACGACAAGCGCCGCCTTTTCTTCCGCGGCATATGCAAACGCCTCGTCCAGGTAATTTTCCAGGGAAACCCCCACGACTCCCTCCATCGGCACGGAAACGACAAGCGCGGTTTTTTCGGCGGATAGGGATGGGCCCGCCACGCATCCAAGGAGGGTGAAAACCGCTAGAAGAACGGTCAGGATCGATTTGCGCAACCTTAGCATCCCCGGGTCAACTCCTTCATCGCCTCGCCTAATGACCCCACTTTTACGATGCGGACACCCTCCGGACCCTGCTGGTCCTGGTAACGACTCGTGACTACGGTCGAAAAGCCAAGCCGCGCAGATTCCCTGATTCGGGTGACGAGTCGCGGAACGGGCCGAACTTCCCCCCCCAATCCCACCTCGCCAATGAAAACCATGTCACGGGGCAAAGGGAGATCAGACAGGGAAGAGGCCAGGGACATGCAGACAGCTAGGTCTGCCGCCGGATCCTCGATATGAAGCCCTCCCACGACGTTCATGAAGACATCCATCGACCTCGAGGGCAACCCGCCTCTCCGCTCCAGCACGGCCAGAAGGAGCCCCATCCGGCTGACGGCCACTCCGCGTGCCGTCCTTTTCGGATAGGGAAACGGAGTCGTGCACGAAAGAGACTGGATCTCGGCTACCAGTGGACGAGACCCTTCCAGGACGACGGTCATGGCTGTCCCCGGGATGGCCCCCGCGTTTTCGTTCCAATAAAGCCGGCTCGGATCCGGAATTCCCACAAGCCCCTCTTCCGCCATCTCGAAAACTCCCAATTCATCCGTGCTCCCGTAACGGTTCTTCACTCCCCTGACATGCCGGTAAGGAGACGTCCTGTCGCCGGAGAAATGGAGGACAACGTCCACCATGTGTTCAAGGAGCTTGGGACCGGCAATTTGTCCGTCTTTGGTGATGTGTCCCACAAGGACCGAAGCGCAGCCGCTTTTTTTCGCTTCTTCCGAGATGACCTGTGCCACGGCCCTGACCTGCCCCGGAGTTCCTGGCCACCCCGGAGTCTCCGTATGCCGAAGGGCCTGCACGCTGTCAAACACGGCAAAATCGAAGTCGTGAAGCATCGGCAGGATTTCCTGCACGCTTTCCTGGCAAAGGAGGGAAACCCCCGAATCCGCTGCACCGAGTCGCTTCCCCCTCAGGGCAACCTGGGAGGCCGCCTCCTCGCCGGAAACATAGAGAACCCGGGAACCCGCCCGGGAAATCGCAGCGCAAGTCTGCAACAGGAGCGTGGACTTCCCTACTCCCGGCTCCCCGGCCAGCAGGGCCACGCTGCCTGCGACCCAGCCCCCTCCGATCACCCGATCCAGCTCGTCGATGCCCGAGGGAATCCTCCTGGGAGGTTCCAGATCGGAAAGACCCGCCACGATCGGCGCCGTTTTGGGGGAAAGACTCAAGGAAGCCCCATCGCGCCTTTCCTCTTCAAAGGTTCCCCAACTACCGCAGGCTGGGCATTTCCCCGACCAGGTCAGGGCAAAAAAACCGCATTCTGCGCAACGAAACCGTTTTTCGCCCGGTTTTTTCGCCATGTTTGGCTTCTCCTCCAAACTTCTACAATTTAACACGATAGATTTTAACAACTCGCGCCTGGTTTGTCGACCTTGATCCCTTCCAACCGCTCGCAGGGACCTCCTTTTTCGGAGACCCTTTACAGGAGTTCAGGTAGCGTGATATGATGCAATCCGCGCTAATTCTTACTCTGCTATTATACTAAATAAGTAAAGGAGACTGGCATGATCATCGTCAAGCCCCCTGCGACCTCCGAACGCGAATCCATCGCCCGTTCCATCCAGGAACGGGTCCATTCGATCCTCGATCGTGTTTTCCAGGAAGGGGAAAAAGCCCTATCCGAACTGAACCGCCACCTCGACGGCTACGAAGGCCCGATCCTGATTCGTGAAAAAGCACTAAACGAGGCTCTTGCTCAGATGGACCCGTCCCTGAGGCAGGCGGTTGAAACCGCCATCGATAACGTTCGCACTTTTCACAGGGCGCAACGCTCCATGTTTCGAGACCAGGAATGGGAAATTGCGCCCGGAATCCGGGCCGGAATGCGGTTCCTTCCGGTCCGGAGCGCCGGGATTTACGTCCCCGGGGGGCGTTATCCACTGATCAGCACCGCCGTGATGGGGATCGTGCCGGCCCAGGAAGCCGGCGTTTCCCGGATCGTCGCTTTCTCTCCTCCGCGAGGCTCTTCCGGGATCTCCAAGCCAATCCTGGCAACCCTGTGCCTCCTAGGCCTGAAGGAAGTCCTTGCCGTCGGTGGAGCCCAAGGAGTCGGAGCCTTGGCCCGCGGACTCCCTGGTATTCCTCCCGTTGACCTTCTGGCCGGACCGGGAAATGCCTACGTAACGGAGGCAAAAAGACAGATGTTCGGGAAGGTGGGCATCGACAGCCTGGCAGGTCCCAGCGAGGTCCTAGTCATCGCGGACCACACGGCGAAACCGACGGTTCTTGCGGCCGATCTGCTGGCCCAGGCGGAACACGACCCGCTGGCGCGCGTGTCGCTGTACTGCCTGGAAGAAAGCCTGGCCGTCAGGACGATGACCGAGGTCGAAAGCCTGCTGAAGTCATTGCCCACGGGGAAAACGGCACGTCAGGCGTGGGAAGCGTCCGGAACCGTTGCAGTCTGTACGCTGGAGGAAGCCGTAGGAGCCGCAAACCGGGTTGCCCCGGAACACCTCGAGCTCGCCGTTCAAAACCCCCGCGAGGTCCTCGAACGATGCACGGCGTACGGAGCCGCCTTCCTGGGGCACCACTCCGCCGAAGCGTTTGGAGATTACATCGCAGGGACGAACCACGTCCTTCCGACCGAGGGGCGTTCACGCTTTTCTGGGGGCTTGTGGGTCGGAACCTTCCTGAGGCCGCTGACCCACCTCGAGATGAGCAAAGAAGCCGCTGCCCTTCTTTCTAAACCCGGGGAGTGCCTCGCCCAGGCGGAGGGGTTGTATGCCCATGCGCTCGCGATGAGGCTGAGGGGAGGAGACGGTAATTGAGCCGTCAACCCAAAGGGACCCGAACTCTCGGCGGCAGGGAGGGGGAAAGGGTCGAGCGATGCAGGAAGATTTTTTTCGAAACTTTCTCCGCTTACGGTTACCAGCCCTTTTTCCCCCCGGGTCTACAGCTGCTCGAATCCGCGTGGGAAAAGCTCCCGCCGAGTTTCAGGAAACGCCTGATCCCGGTCTACACACCTTCCGGTGAAGGCTGCTTCCTGCGGGCGGACCTGACCCTGGCTGCCGTTGCCTACCTTTCTTCGCACTTTTCTCCCCAGGAACGGCCCCTGCGGGTCTGTTACGCGGGGCCCCTCTACAGGGCTCCGGTTCCTCCCGAAACCGACTTTGAAAATTTGCAGTTCGGAGCGGAACTTCTCGGGTGGGAAGGAGAGGGAGCGGACGTAGAGGTCATCGCTCTTCTCCTGAGGTCCCTGCGGAGAATCGGCATCCACTCCCCCGTCGTCGTTCTCGGGCACGCGGGCTTCCTCCAGGAATGCCTGGGCAGGCTCGAACGTCCCCTCTCCTCTTCGCTGCTGCTGGCACTTCTCGAACGCCGTTACGAAGCGTACTTTGAAGCACTCAGGGAGGTCCACCTCCCAAAAGAGCTGAAGGAACCGCTTTGCTACCTTCCGCGCCTGCGGGGAAAGGCAGGCAGGACCCTGGGTGAAGCCACCCGGCTCTTCGGGGAAATGCAGCCATTGAAGGACCTCCGCCTGATCGTGGAAGCGCTGGAAGAGTTGGGCCTGGGGGAAAACCTGAGGCTCGACCTCGCCCTGGCAAGAGAACTCGGGTACTACAGCGGCCCTGTTTTCGAGATCTTTTCCGGAAGTGCAGGTTTCAGCCTTGGAGGCGGAGGAAGGTACGACGGCCTGCTCGAACAATACGGAATTGTCGGTCAAGCCCTTGGATTCGGGCTGGATCTAAGAGCGGTCGCTTCGCTTTCCCGTTCCGAAGGACCAACACCGGCCGTCGCATGGTGCGGGTGTCTTTCACCGAGAGTTGCCCTTGAACGGGCGGATGATTTCATTGCCTCCGGATACCGGATCGAGTTGAGCTGGCAGGAGAACAGGGAGGGAGCTGTCCGGCTGGCCCGTGAGAGAGGATACGGCTGGTGGATCGATCTTCCCGGGTGCACCGCGTATCCGCTGGATCCAGTGAAAGAGGAGGAAATCGGATGCTGACTCTTTGTCTTCCCACCGGCCGGGTCCTGGATGAGGCGGTCGAGGTTCTCGAAAGTCTCGAGATCCCAACGCTCAAGCTGAAGGAAAGAGGCCGATCGCTGGTGATCCAGGATGAAGGCTTCCGTTTCCTGCTCGCGAAGCCCATGGATGTCCCCGTGTACGTCCATTACGGGATCGCCGATCTCGCGCTCGCGGGTTCCGACGTGATCTGGGAAACCGGTGCTTCCCTCGTGGAACTCGCCGACACGGGACGGGGAATTTGCCGGATCGTTCTTGCCGGCCCCAAGAAAGTTGCAAACCGTTTCCTCGGACACGAGAGCCAGGCGATGGGGCTCCGAGTTGCAACCAAGTACCCTCGAATCGCTGAAGCCTATTTCGCCGATCGAGGGATCCAGGTCGAATTCGTGCACCTCAATGGTTCGATCGAAATGGCCCCACGCCTTGGCCTGAGCGACTGCATCGTCGATATCGTCCAGACCGGTTCTACGCTCAAGGCCAACGCGCTCTCCGTGATCGCGGAAATCGCCCCGGTCAGCCTGAAGTTCGTGGCAAGCTGCAAGAGTCTCCAACTGGCCTGGGAAGGCATTGAGGAAATCATCGGCAAATTCTCCACTTCTTCGAGGAAAGCGGGCGATGAGGATGGAAAAACGGTATGAGAGACGTTCAAACGAAACGGCTGTAGAGTTCGAGTTCCTTCCCCCGGGGGAAGCCGTCTACGTGGATACGCCCCTCGGTTTTCTGAACCACATGATCGGCCTCTTTCTCCACCACGCAGACATCCCGGGGAAGCTGAAAGCAGCGGGCGATACGGAAGTGGACGCCCATCACTTGACGGAAGATGTTGGGATCGTTCTGGGATCGGCTTTCCTGGACCTTTTCCGGATGGGGCCTCGCGAGCGCTACGCTTCGATCGCCATCCCCATGGATGGGACTCTCGTTTTGGTGGCCGTGGACATCAGCGGTCGCGGGGGGCTTACGTGGAATGCCGTTTTTCCGACCCCACGCTGCGGAGACTTCGACACGGAACTAGTCAGGGAATTCTGGAGCGCCTTCACGCGGGAAGGGAGACTGACCCTCCATATCCATGCACTGGCGGTCGACAATTCCCATCACCTCGCGGAAGCCATCTTCAAGGGAGTCGCCCGGGCCCTCCGGTCGGCGCTCGTCCCTTCCTGCCGTGAAGCCACCACGAAAGGGATCTGGGTATGATCGGGATCATCGATTACGGCGCGGGAAACCTGGGAAACGTGCTCCGTGCCCTGGAAAAACTCCAGTATGAAGCCCGCCTGCTGGGAACCCCCTCTGGCCTGGACAGCGAGGTGGATTTTCTCGTCCTTCCTGGAGTCGGAGCGTTTCCTCCTGCAATGGCCGAGCTTTCCCGGAGAGGCTGGATCCAGGTCCTCCGGGATTGGGGACAGGCTAAAAATCCCCTGCTCGGGATCTGCCTGGGAATGCAGCTCCTTTACGAAGCAAGCCTGGAAGACGGACTCACCGAAGGCCTGGGGTTCTTTCCCGGCACGGTCGCCCCTCTCGAGGGGCTCAGGAAGTCACCGCATATGGGATGGAACCGGGTTTCCTGGCTCAGGGAACTGCCCGGAATCACCGACCTTTTTCCCGGGGGACTCGATGCCTATTTTGTCCATGGCTATGCAGCTCCCGTCAATGACGCGAGCCTTTCGGAAACCGTGATCGACGGTTGCCGTTTCAGCTCGGTTTCCCTGCTGAACCGCGTTGCGGGCTTCCAGTTCCACCCCGAACGCAGCGCCGGGGAAGGATTGCGCCTTCTCGGGGCGTTTATCCGTCTCCTTTCGGGGGAATCCTCATGAAGATCTGGCCCGCGATCGACCTTTTCCAGGGAAAGGTGGTTCGCCTCACCCGGGGAGACTATTCCGCGAGGACCGAATATGCCGATGATCCCCTTTCAGTGGCGATGGCCTTCCAATCGGAGGGATGTCCTCGGCTTCATGTCGTCGACCTTGAAGGGGCCCGTAAGGGAATCCCCTGTCATGCCGAAGTTTTGCCTTCCCTTTCTGCCCTGAACCTGACGATTCGCTACGGAGGAGGCTTGCGGACGGTTGCTTCCATAGAGAAGGTCCTCTCGATGGGAGCCGCTTTTGCAATGGTGGGCAGCTTGCTCCTGGCCACGGAACAGATGCCCTTCGAGCTATTCGCGAAGTTCGGGGAGCGCATCATCCCAACGGTCGATATCAAAATGCGACAAGTCGCAGTCAGCGGATGGACCGAAAAGGCTGCTCTCGGCCCCGAGGAAACCCTGCAGCGGCTCCTTGTTGCCGGGTTTCGGCATTGCCTCGTCACTGCGGTCGACCGGGATGGAACAGGTGAGGGGCCCGATCTTGACCTGTACGAAACCTTGCGAAAGGCCTTCCCCGAAATGGAATTCACTGCAGCAGGCGGCATCCGCAACCTGCAGGACATCAGGGCTCTCGCCGGCCTTGGGATTTCCGACGTGGTCGTGGGAAAGGCCCTGTATGAGGGAAATCTGAATTTAAAAGACGCCCAGGAGGTGGATCGTCCTTGCTGATGAAACGAATCATCCCTTGCCTTGACATCAAGGGGGGGCGGGTCGTAAAGGGAATCCGTTTCCGGGACCTCAGGGATGCGGGAGATCCCGCGGAACTTGCCGCAGCATACATGGAGGAAGGCGCGGATGAACTCGTATTCCTGGACATTTCCGCTTCGCAGGAGAGGCGCCGGACAATGACCGATTGGGTTAGGGCAGTGGCAGAGCGCCTCTTCATCCCCTTTACCGTAGGAGGGGGCATCTCCACTGCTGAAGAGGCCCGGCAACTCGTCGCGATCGGTGCGGACAAGGTCTCGCTGAATACCGCTGCTGTACGGGACCCCAGCCTGATCCGGGATTGCGCCCGAAATCTCGGCAGGCAGGCCGTCGTTCTGGCCATCGATGCCAAACGCAAGACTGACGGCCGCTGGGAGGTCCTTATCGAAGGGGGGCGAACCCCCACGGGAATCGACGTGGTGGTTTGGGCCCGTGAAGGAGTGCGTCTCGGATGCGGCGAAATTCTCCTGACCAGCATGGATCGGGACGGGACAAACGAGGGGTACGATCTTGATCTGATCCGCGCCGTATCCGAAGCCGCACCGGTTCCGCTGATCGCGTCCGGAGGAGCCGGATCGGCGGAAGATATTCGCCTTGCCTTAGAGGCCGGTGCGGATGCGGCGCTGGCAGCTTCCATTTTTCATTACGGGATCCTGTCGATCCGAAAAGTCAAGAAAGAGCTGGCGGACGCAAAGGTTCCGGTTCGAATCAAGGACGAGGAGGCAAAATCAAGATGAGCATTCTGGATCAAGTCCATTTCGATTCAACCGGCCTAGTCCCGGTCGTCGTGCAGGATTGCGAATCGGGCGAAGTCCTCATGGTGGCCTGGGCGAACAGGGAAGCCCTGGAAAAAACGGAACTGTCGGGAGAGTTGACCCTTTTCAGCCGATCCCGGAACTGCCTCTGGAAAAAAGGAGAAACGAGCGGCAACACCATGCATGTCGTGGAAATGAAAATCGACTGCGACGGGGACACCCTGCTTGCCCTCGTGGAACCCGCTGGTCCCGCGTGTCACACGGGCCAAAGGACCTGCTTCTACAGGTCCCTTTGGGGTGAGGGAGGAACCGACTGCACCTTCTGGGGGCGATTGTGGAGATGCCTCCTTGAAAGGCGCTTCGCCCCCCCGGAAGAGAGCTATACGGCCCGCCTCCTTCAGGAAGGAGCTTCCCGAATCGCGCAGAAGGTCGGTGAAGAAGGGGTGGAGACCGCCCTGGCGGTAGCCCTCAAGGATCGGGAGAACACCCGCTACGAGGCTGCGGACCTGCTTTACCACCTACTCGTTGCCCTGATTTCGTTGGACCTGAAACCCCTGGACGTCCTGGGGGAATTGCGGAGGCGACATCGCAGCACGACCTGCTAACCCTCGATGCTTCTCCAAATCGCGACGAAACTCCAGGCGTCCTGTTGCTTCGCCAAGAGAATGAAGCCGTGGCGATCCAGCGATTTCGAAAGTTCGAGAAACCCGACGGGGAATACCGGAGGGATGAAAAAAGCTTCCAGCTTTCCAACAAGGGACCCCAGGAACTTCTCCCGGTCGATCTCGTTGACCAGGAGTCGCCCCCCTGGTTTCAGAAGCCTGCAGACTTCAAGCAAAAGAAGTTCCTGCTCCCGAATATGGTGCATGACGTCCGACAGGACGATTGCGTCAAACGAACGATCCGGGTAACCCGTTCGGGTTGCATCTCCTTCCCGGGCGAGGATCCTGTCGCTCGCCCCGCTTTGGATCATCGGCAGGCTTTCGTCAAGGAGGTGGACTTCCCGGCAACGCCCCACCAGCTTCCGGGCAAAAAGCCCGGTTCCTCCCCCCAGGTCCAGGACGGTCTCTTCGGGCGAGCACGCGAGCATCTCAACCATCCGATCCATTCGGTCGGACATGAACCGAC
The DNA here is from genome assembly GCA_022839995.1 of Synergistota bacterium. Classification (GTDB taxonomy): domain Bacteria; phylum Synergistota; class Synergistia; order Synergistales; family 79-D21; genus 79-D21. The sequence continues at coordinate 42,709 of JALHIN010000008.1, read as the reverse complement.
CGATCCATCGGTCGTAGTACGGCGCGATCCGGTCAAAGGCCTTCTCCATCTTCAAATCCTCACCTTTGTTTCACAGGCAGCCTTGAGAGATATGATATCCCCATGGACAGTCGAAGCTTCGCCCCTGGTCCCGGAAAAGGAGGAGTCGACCCGTTCCTTGCCCGGTTCGAAAGAGTCGGCAGAATCGCCATTCCGACGGACAGCGGGAGGTCTGCCCTGATTCTTGTCCTTCGGCATCTTGCCGGGCAGGGGTTTTCAGGAACGGCCTGGCTCCCGGCGTATTCCTGCCCTTCTCTTCCCCAGGTTTTCAGGAGAGCCGGAATCCGTCTCCGTTTCTACGAGAACAGCTCCGGCTTCAAGCCGGTTTTCCCGAATCCTGGCCCTTCAACGGGAGATCTTTTGCTGATCATCCATTACTTCGGCTTCACCAACACCGGGGCACTTGGCTGGTTCCGTTCAAGACCCCCGCAGAACCGTCCTCTTCTGATCGAGGACTGTGCAGGCGCCTCGCTGAACGGAAACGTCGGGTTCGTGGGAGACTTTGCCCTTTTCAGCTTTCGGAAATTTTTCCCGATCCCGGATGGAGGCGCTTTGGTTACTCGGTTTGCGATCCGGCCCGATCTGGCCCCCGCCGATTCCCGGCTGGCGGGAAACAGGGAGAAGGGGTTTCGGTGCATTGAAGAGGGAGCTTTCGAGGAAGGTCTCTCGGCCCTCGAAGAGGTGGAAAGGGATTTGGAAGCCTCTTTTTCGTCCCCACCCCGCTCCCCGTCTTACACTTCCTGGGAAAAGCTGAATGCGGAACCTTTCCTGGAAGAGGTCCGCCGAAGAAGGCATTTCGGGAAGCTCTTCCTGGAATTCCTGGCGAAACCGGCCATCCAGGAGAATGGAATTCGTCCGCTTTTTCCATGTCTTACAAAGGAGGCGGTGCCTCTCGTGATTCCCGTTCGTACCCCTTTTCATGCGGCAAGGATCCAATCGCTTTTCCGCGAGTTGGGATACGAGTGTCCCTCCCTCTGGCGGCTGAATCCTGCCCTTCGTTTCTCCTGTCGTTTTGCCTACCTCCTTGGGGAAGAAACGGTCGGCCTGCCCCTTCCCCGGAAAGGCAAGGACTCGGATCTTGAGCTGCTCCTGCAGGGCCTGAATTCTCTCTTCGGTTAAAGCGGTTTTTCCGACATTGCATCCTAGACTGGTTTTATTTATAATGATTCTAATTTCAAGAAGAGGGGGGTTTTTTCGCAGATGAAAAAGACCGAGGAGAACCTGAAGGAAGCTTTTGCGGGAGAGTCCATGGCAAACCGAAAGTATCTTGCTTTTGCCCGCCAGGCGGAGGCAGAGGGGTTCCACCAGGCAGCGAAGCTTTTCAGGGCAGCTGCCGAAGCGGAAACGATCCATGCGATCGACCATCTCAAGGCCCTGGGCATGATCCGTACTACCGAAGAAAATCTCAAGGCAGCCATTGAAGGAGAAACGTACGAGTTTACCAGGATGTACCCGGATTTTGTAGAAACTGCAAAGCAGGAAAGCGCAGGGACGGTAGCGAGGAAACTGGAGCTTGTCGGGAAGGCGGAAGCGGTTCACGCACACCTCTACGAGAAGGCCCTGCAAACCCTCCACAGCGGTGAAACCACCGACCTTTTCCTCTGCACCGTTTGCGGACACATCGCGGAAGGAGAGGCCCCGGAAAGCTGCCCGATTTGCGGGGCCAAGAAACAGGCCTACCGGAAAATCGACTAGCCCTTCACCGGTTCCGTAGAGGGGGCTGCCCCCCTCTGCGGAACCTATAAAACCCTCAGGCCGAATCGCTCGGACATGCATTCAAGAAGCGCGATTCCTGCGATGGAATTCCCCTGGTGATCCAGTGCGGGACCGCAGACTGCAATTCCCATAATACCCGGAACGGTGGCGATGATGCCCCCTCCAACCCCGCTTTTCGCCGGAATGCCGACCCGGACGGCGAACTCCCCTGAACCGTCGTAAAGCCCACAGGTGGCCATCAGCGCCCTCAGGATCCTGCATATTTTCCCGGGAAGCACCTTTTCTCCCGTCAGCGGATTCCTTCCGTCAAGTGCGATCGTTCCAGCAAGAACGGCCAGATCCGATACGGTCACCTCCAGGCTGCACTGCCTGAAATAGACATCCAGGATTTCTTCGACATCTCCGCGGATGGTTTTGACGCTCTTCAGGAAGTAGGCCAGGGAACGATTGCGGTCTCCCGTTCGTTTCTCGGAAAGATAGACCGCCTCGTTTTCCCGGATCCCGGGATTACCCGTCAAGCTCCTCGCCATCTCCCGGACCGAGTTGAACGCCTCGTCCGCCCCCTTGGCGAGAAGCATGGAGTCCACGACGATCGCACCGGCGTTGATCAAGGGGTTTTGCGGCCGATGCGGACGGACCATTTCCAGCCGCATGACGGAGTTGAAAGGGTCAGCCGTGGGATCCATCCCCACTTTACCGAAAACCGCCTTTTCGCCGAACTCCAAGAGCGCGAGGGCGAGCGAAACGACCTTCGAAATGGACTGCATGGTAAACCGGAGATCCCGGTCACCTGCAACAATCCTCGATCCTTCTCCGTCCACGGCTGCAACTGCCAGGGCGCCTGGGTCGCCCCGGGCCAATTCCGGGATGTACGTCGCCACCTTTCCTTCCTCTGCGAAAGGCCTTGTCTTTTCGACAAGTTCTTCCAGGTCCCTTTCCTGGAAAGAGAAAAAGCTCATCCTGCGTTTCCCCCTCGTCCGGAGAGTACGACTCGCCTTACGCCTTTTGCTACAAACCAGTCACGCAAGCGATCGGTCAAATTCCCCTGGAGCAGGAGGGTCTCCCCCTCCACCCAGGCCCCGCACCCCATTTCCTTGCGAAGCAAGCGGGCCAGGCGGTCCAGTTCTTCGGCTCCGAAAGGCAACCCTGACACGCGAGTCGCGCGCTTGCCCCCGTGCCCCTTTTTCTCGAACTGCAGCACGATGCTTCGAATCCCCGAGAAATCCATCCGATCCGGGGAAATCCCCTCCGAAACTTCGGCCGGCTCAGGTTCTTCCCTTTCCGGTTCTGCCGGGACAAGCCCTTTGGCCCGCAGCATTTCACCCAGCAGAGGCTGCATGGCTGGCCCTTCGTTGAGGTCAATCCTGGTTTTCCGTTTTTTACCCATGGAATTATCTTAACATTGCCCGGAGAGGGGATAGAAAATCCTGTGATACACTCTTTTAAGGCGCCTGTCCGCATCGGAGGGGAAAAAAGATGACCCGAATTGCCGACCTGAACGGATTCTGCTACCCTCTCACCCCAACGGGTAGATCCTCTCTCGTGGGACCTCTCCCCTGGCACTACGGGACGGAGTACCTTTCCATCCTCTATCGCGCAGACCCCGACGCCGTCAACGCCTATTTGCCGGAACCGCTTTTACCGGCTCTCGAACCGGGCATCTGTACGGTGGTCTTCAGCCGATGGACTTCCGTCTGGGACGCGAAAAGGGATCTAGCTTTCGAAAACCCCGAAAGGACCCAGTACCGGGAAGCGGCGATCTGGGCGGGCTGTTCGTTTGAGGGAAAACCGGGGCAAATCTGCCTCCACATCTGGGTCGACAACGATTTTTCCATGGCTCGGGGCTGGTTTATGGGCTTCCCCAAGCGCCTGGGGCAAATCTTTATGAGCGAACCGCATCCGCTCAACCCGGTCATGGGACCGATCGAAACGGGGACAAAACTGAAAGGCTACGTCACCGCCCACGGGGAACGGCTCATCGAAGGAACGATGCTCGTCAGGGGAAAAATCGACCCTGCAACCCTCCCCTACCCCCTTCGAGCACCGCTCTTTCACATTCGGCACTTCCCTTCCATCGAGGCCGGAGCTCCTCCTTCGGTTCTTGAGCTGGTCGAACTCCCCGCCCAAAATGTCCGGCTCGGGAAAGAAGCCTGGCATGGAGTGGGAAATCTTGCGTTCTTCCCCTCAGACCTGGAGGAACACATGTCCCTGGCCCCGATCGAGATCCTGGGTGGATATCGCTTCAGTTCCGGATACACCTTTGCCGGGGGGAAAGTCCTCCATCGGTGGGTTTAGCAAATTGGTTCCTGGACGGTGTTCCTTCCTCCTTGATCCCGCTCAGCGGATTCGAGTTGAGCACGGGTTCGACCAGAATGGAAAGGTGGGAGAATCATGAAAAAGCCCGGCAGGAAAGCATTTGCCTTCACGCTCGTGGAGACCCTGATCGCACTCTTTCTCATCGGCATCCTAGCAGGAGCCCTGATGCTCGTTTCCTTTTCGGTTTCAGCAAAGGCGGAGGCAACCCGAATTATCGAAGACATGCGATCGATGAAAAGTGCCGCGATGCTATACTATGCCGATTTCGGGATGTGGCCTGTCTGGATGAAAAGCGGGAGCACGATAAGAGACATCAATGGGCGGGCAACCCCCGGCAAATACCTGGAAAAGATCCCCCTTGGGGCGGAATACTGGGTCGGTGTGGCTGGAATGTCCGGGGATCTCGGAGAAGCGACTGTCATCTTTGTTTCGGCATCCGTACGCCCCATGACCCTGGAAAGACTCAAAGTGTTGGGGGCTGCCTTGCCTCTTTACGGAATGGAAGTAACCGGTCCGACCATGGCCATTCCCGAAAAACCGTCCCCCTTTGATGCTTCCGTTCACAACGCAGCGCTTTGGTTCATAAGGAAAAAACAATAGTCTCCTAACGCTTCTCGTCGGGCTCCTCTACGAATTCTTCCTCGCTGAGGAGCTGGTCGTGGCTCGTGTCCCCGGCGAGGAACAAGGGACAGGCATAACGGAAGGTCCCGTCATCGGGGAACGATTCGATCAGGATCATTTTACGGCCGCACCAGCATTGCAGTTTCTTTTCCGGCGAACTGAACTCTTCGGGTTTCTCCTCCATCAAAACGAACACCCCCCTTCGCTGATTTTACCCCATTGCCGGATCGGTTTGCTCTTCCCCTGCCCTCCAGGGGTCCAAAATCCGGCAGCCCCGTTCTCCTCGAAACGCTTGCCGCAGATTTTGAAAATTCGGTTCTTCCAGGAGAAATATCGTGGAACAACGGGGGGTGATCTGGTCCAGGGAATGCGCATCTGAATTTCGGATCAGGGGCAGGAAAGGGTAGGCTTTCCTACAGTTCACGACCTTTTCTTCGGTTGCGTTACAGGTCAATTCGAGCGCGTCGACCGGGTAATTCGCCGGTATCGGGCCAAGGACCGCGGGGTACGAGAAGGCCTCACGGTCGATGTGGCTCAGGAAAGCCAGCCCACCTCGGGCCCTTGCCTCGACAACGACATCATCGATGCTGCGCCGCGCGCCCTGAACCAAAAGGACCGGTTCCTCCGCGAGGATCCGGTCCTCCTCATCGATCAGGAGCTGTTCCCCAAACAGCTCCGGCCTGTTCAGGACGCAGGGAAAACCCTCCCATAGCCAGGCTTCATAATCAAGGGCTTCCTCCAGTGTTCCGAAAAGCACCACCGCATGGATGTCTTCCGCACTCTGAACCTCAAGGCCGGGAAAAACAACCAGGTTCTTCCCCCGCGCAGCGTTCATCACGGCAGCTGCATTGCGGCACGTGTTGTGGTCTGTCACCGCAACCATGCCGTGTCCGCATTGAAGGGCACGGCTTACGATCTCTGGAGCCCCCATGTCAAGACCGCCACAGGGAGAAAGAACGGTATGGATGTGGAGATCCGCCCTGAAGGGCTTCATCCGGGTTACCCCTTCATCCCCAGGTCGTGGAGGGCCCCGCAGACATCGAAGGGGGAAGCCGAAGCGGTTGCCAGGGCGATATTTTCTTTCCGGCACCGTTCCAAGAGATCTCCATCCGGGGTCCTTCCCGATGCCAGGATTACAAGCGGGATTTCCTTCAGGACCGCGACCGCCGCGATGTTGACATGCGTCTGAAGCGTAACCCAGACGGCTCCTTCGGGCGCCCCTCCCATGACAAAGCTCAGGAGATCTCCGACGACCCCCCGGGATACAGAGCGATCCTCGTTCGCGAGATGGTGGACAATCAGTCCGAGGGCATCAATCACGGACAAAACGGTCATTTCGGATGTTTCCTTTCATGGAAGGCATGGGGCAGCTTCCCGCTCAAATGGGTGATCTCCTCCCCAAGAAGGGAGATCCTTTCGCGCAACTTGAAAACGCAGTCCGTCAGTTCTCCCTCGCCCCTCACCACGTCTTCCGCTAGCGCCCTGCACGAGGGACGGCCGCAAGCTCCGCAATCGATATGGGGCAGTTCAGCGTAAAAGGCCTGCATCGCCTTCAACTTCTTCATCGCCTCGTCGAGGGAATCAGCCAGGGAAGGCCTGGGCCTTGGCTGGATCGGCTGTTCGAGCTTCCAGATCCCTGATTCGTAAAGTTCAAAGAGCTCGGCTTTTTCGTCCGCCGTGACATCCCACTCGATGGGCTGGCGAGAAAGCCTTAGTTCGGAAAGGAAGCGAGATTCCGCATTCCCGATTCCCCCGATGCAGCCAAGATCACAAACCCTGCACTCGACGAAATCGACGCCCTTCAGCCTTCCTAGTTCCAGGTCCTGCAAAAGGTCGATCGTGTTCCTGAGGCCTGATACGGCCATGGTCGTCAGCTTTTTCCCGGAAAACGCCTTCACATGCCGGCTTTCTCCTCCACGGAGGGCCCAGGCTAGCCACCGGCTCCCGATAGGGCTCTCGGATTTGCCCTCTACCTTGGGACCGGCAGCCAGGAGGTCCCTCGCCAGTCGCTTCACTGAAACGACATGATCCATCATGCTCCTCGCCCTTCCCACGGGCCCTCGAACCAGCATCACCTTCGCACTGCAGGGGGTCACCAGGATCACGCCCTCTTTCGAACCTCTGCGCCTTCTCCAGAGAAGGGTTCCCGTTTCTAGAGGGGTTTCCGTTTTCACGAGCCGGTGAAGCAGCTCGGGAAACCGAACTTGAATCAGCCGAACGACCGCCGGGCAATAAATCGAGATCAGGGGAAGGCTCTCCCTGGAGGCTTCCTCCAATTGCCTGGCAGTCGCAAGGGCGGCAAGGTCGAAGGCAACAGCGGCCTGGTCGAAGAGATCCTTCATTTCAAGGGAGGCCAAGGCCTCCCGGATGAGGCTCGGGCTCCAGTAATGCGAGAACTGGGCGCAGAAGGTGGGATCGGCCATGAGCGCCACAGGGCCGTGGCTTTTGATGAGGTCCCAATCGTCCTCGTCCAGGGCCAGGGCCTTCTCCCGGCAGCTCCGGAGACATTCCCCGCAATCGATGCAGAGTTCTGGAAGGATCTTCACCCTTCCTTCGATGACTCTCAGGGCTTCCGTTGGACAGGACTTGATGCAGTTGACACATCCCTTGCAGCTGCCTTCGACGATCTTGATCCCCGTTTCCATGCCCCTACCCCCTGCTTCCGGCTACCGGCCGAAAAAAACTGTTGCGGTCAGCGTGGTTCCCTTGCCGACCTCCGTGTCGATTTCCAGGGAATCGGCATTCCGCTTGATGTTCGGCAGCCCCATACCGGCACCGAAACCCATCTCGCGAACTCTGTCGGAGGCGGTCGAAAACCCTTCTCTCATGGCAAGGTCGAGATCGGGAATGCCCGGTCCACGGTCTATCGCTTCGATCGTCAATTTTTCCGGCGTGATGATTGCCCTCAGGATCCCTCCCCCGGCGTGAATCACGAGATTCATTTCCGCTTCGTAGGTAATGACAGATGCCCGCCTGGAGATGGACGATGGAACTCCCAGCATGACCAGCGTTTCCTTTATCTGGTTGGACGCCTCTCCGGCCGCGAGGAAATCGTCTCCCCTCACCGGGAATTCCACTTCGTAATGGCTATCCACACGCTAGGCCTCCCGGCAGGGAATGACGCACGGAGAAAGACCGGCTGCGTAGAGCCGGCCGCAAGTCTCGTACATGCTTTTCGAAGAGACCAGCAGGGGCATGCCGATCGACCTTGCAAGGGCCACCGCTTCTTCCTGCGGCTTTTTGCCCCTGACGAAGACCACTGCCGGGATATCCATCATCTGCGCTGTCCGGATAATCTGGACGTTGGTCAGCCCCGTCAAAAGGAGGGTTCCCGGGCTGGCAAAAGCCAACACGTCGCTCATCAGGTCCGACGCGTAGGCTCTTTCGATCTCCACCTTCTCGAGCAGGTTTTCACCGTGTAGGATTTCCGCTCCGATACAATATGCGATTTGCTTCAGGTTCAAGAAGTCCGACCCCCCCGGTCTACGTCAGCATGGTGTTCTCTGTGATAAAAATAACATAACGCCGTGGATCCGTCATTTGCGCCGATTTCCTGGAACGGCAGATCCGATAACGAAAGGAACGAACGCCATGCTTGCCTTTGGGATGGGATCAGCGATCGTCTTTCTGGCCTTCGTGTTCCTGGGGACACTTTCGGCCAGGGGGATCCGCTCCGCTTCGGACTACACCCTGGCAGGACGCAGGGCGGGTTCCCTCGAGGTCAGCGGGATTCTCCTCGGTGCCCTCGTCGGAGGAGCAAGCACGGTAGGGACGGTCGAAATGGCATACCGGTGGGGGTTTTCTGCCTGGTGGTTTACCCTCGGAGGCGGCATCGGATGCCTGATCCTGGGGCTCTGGTTTGCTCGCCCGCTGCGACGGACCGGACTTGCGACGATACCGGAGTTCCTTGCGATGGAATATGGAAAGGGAACCGGGATCGTCGCTTTGGCTGCATCCACCCTCGGAACGTTCGTTTCGGTGGTAGCCCAGTTCCTGGCAGGCCTTGCCATGATCCAGGGAATCTGGCCCATTTCCCGTGAAGCCGCCGCGGTGGTTGTCGCACTGGCTGTTCTCGGCTTCATCCTTCTTGGCGGATTGAAGAGCTACGGGGTCCTGGGAAAGGCCAAGATCGCATTTCTCTATCTTGTCCTCGCAGCCTGTGCAGCGGCTACCACCTTGGAGGGGCGCTCGCTCCCCCCCCTCTGGGAAAGCCTTCCGTTCCATCCATGGTTCAACCTTTTCGGAAGGGGTCTGGGGGTCGACCTGAACGCCGGGGTTTCCCTTGTGGTGGGAGTCATGACGACACAGATTTACATCCAGGCGGTCTTCTCGGCTTCGAGCGAGGAAACAGCCCGGAAGGGCGCACTGCTTTCCGCCTTCCTGATGCCCCCGCTCGGCCTGTTTGCCATCTGGGTAGGACTCGGGATGCGGGTTCGGCAGCCGGGACTGGTCGCTTCCCAGGTCCTGCCGAAGTTCCTTGCCGAGCATTTCCATCCTTTCGTTGCAGGTGCACTCTGGAGTGGAATCGCCATCACGATCATCGGAACCGCTGCCGGCCTTTGCCTCGGAATCGCAACAAACCTGGTTCGAGACCTTCCCTCCGTTTTCCGGCCCCAAAAGCCAAAAGACGGAGGCCTTCTTCTGACCCATCGAATGACACTTCTCGTCCTAGTCGTGCTGGCCGCTTTTCTGGCCCTTTTTACCCCGGGTTCCCTTATCCTTTCCTGGAGTTACCTCAGCATGGGCCTCCGGGGCGCCGGGACCTTCCTTCCCTTTTCCCTGGCCCTCCTCGCTCCGAAGCGGCTCAGTCCAGGATGGGCCTTCCTCTCCTCTTTTTCCGGCCTGGCCTTTACCCTTGCCTGGCCGCTGACCCATCTTCCCGGAAATCCGCTTTCTTGGGGTCTTTTCATTTCCGCCCTATGCTGTTTGCTTGGTTGGAAAAGAAAGGGGGCGGCCCTCGGCGAACCGCCCCTGCGTTGAGAATCCCGGCAAGCCTTCCCTACCGCTTGTAGCCGATGATGTTCCTCAGCAGGTTTTTTCGGGCAGCAACGTGGCTTTCCTCTTCGATGCCCTTCGATGCGAAACCATCCACTACGCCGGCAATCCCTCGGCCTTGCCCGGTTTCGAATACCAGGACTTCAAGCGGGTTTGCCGTAGCAGCAAAAATCCCGCAGACTTCCTGTACTTCCTTGATGCGGTTCAGGACGTTGATCGGATATCCGTTGCGGATGAGGACAACAAATGCGTGTCCAGCGGAGAGCGCCTGGGCATTTTTCACCGCTGCCTCGACCAATTCCGGGCAGTTGCCGTCACGGCGGATCAGGCAGGGTTCGGAAGCCTCGCAAAAGGCGATTCCGAACTGCAGGCTAGGGGACGATGTAACGAGAGCTTCGAACAGGTCTTCTACTGTCTTGATGAAGTGACTTTGCCCCAGGATGATGTTGCACCCCTCGGGGATCTCCATTCCTACGACTTCCCATCCCTTGATTGCGGACATGTTCACACCTCCCGTTTGATTTCGGGCGGTTGCCCGCCGAGGCACAGCGGGCACCCCCTCCTTTGCTCCTGTCTCCCTTTGGAGAAGAACGGTTTCGATTCCTCCCTCTCGAGGAACCGGCAAAGTTCGAGGAATCCCATGGATGAAGCGGGGGGAAGGACCAGGTGGGCCGCCCGCCGCACTTCCGGCGGAGCATCCCGGAAGGTGACCGCTAGGTCGGCTTCCAGAAGCAGGTCTATATCGTTCAGGTGATCGCCTGCGGCGACAATCGCCTCCGGCTTTAACCTGGCCGACGTCCTGAAGGCCCTGAAAGCGGCTCCTTTCGACACCCCTGCCGGCAGGATGTCCAGGAAGCCTTCTCCGGCAAGAGTCACCTCTACCCCCTCGAGGCTCTCCCTGATCCTTTCTCCTAGCTCCCTAGCTTCCGAAGGGTTGCCGTAAAAGATGATCCGATAGGGATCAAAGCCGAGGCGCGGTGCACTCAAATCCGGCCTGACCGGGACGTTGATTCTTCGAAAGAACCCGCTGGTGACCTCGTCTCCTGGCCTGCAGGTGACCTCTTCATCCCCGTACGCCTGGATCAGCATGGAAGATTCCCATCCAAGCTCCAGGACCCGCCCCGCCCTTTCGCTCGGGATCTTCCACTCTCGGTACGATAAGGGATGCGCCCCCCCGTCCTGAAGGACCCGCGCGCCGTCATAGACGATCGACGGAAGGTCAGCCCCGATCGCTTCCGCGAAAGGTCTGGCCGAAGCCCAAATTCGGCCAGTCGCGATCATGAACCTCCACCCCAGGGTTCTCAATCGCCTGCAGGCTTCCACGACCTCTTGCGGGACCCGGTTTCCATCCGTCAGCGTCCCATCGATATCCGTAACGAAAAGTTTCACGTTGCACCTCCCTTCCAGACAGGTTCATTGTACCAGCAGGGACCTTATACATCAGCGCGGCCCCGCCGTTGAAACATCCACCGCCCTTAGGTTTTGTGATAGAATCGATGCGCGTTTGAAAGTTCCAAACAATCATTGGAGGTGGTTGGTTTTGAGGAAGTTGGGACTGCTTCTGGTTGCGGTTGCGCTGGCGATCGTGTTCGCCGGTTCGGCGATGGCCGCGGACACGATCAAGGTCGGGTACCTGGCCGCTCTTACCGGCGACTGGGCTGCCTATGGACAGACGGAATTGAACTCGGCGAAGCTAGCAGTTGACGAGATCAACGCCAAGGGCGGCATTCTGGGCAAGAAGCTCGAGCTCGTTCCCTATGACTTCCGCACACGCCCGGAAGATGCGGTGAACGCCTTCCGCAGGATGGCCGAGAATGACAAGGTGGTCGCCGTCATCGGAGCCAACGGAAGCGGCATCAACATCGCCACGGCCCCCCTCTCCACGAAGTACAGGATTCCCCAAATCGGAACAGTCTCCACGAACCTGAACGTAACGGTGACACCCGAAGGCAAGCTGAACCCCTACATGTTCCGCATCTGCTTCACCGACCCCTACCAGGGACAGGTCATCGCCTATTTCACCGCGAAGAATCTCAAGAAGATGAAGGCCGCCGTCCTTTACGACGTCGGCAGCGACTACTCGCAGGGACTGCGTGACTTCTTCATGCAGTACTACAAGAAGTACGGCGGCACGGTCGTTGCCGATCAGGGCTTCCGCGCCGGAACCGACGTTGACTTCCGCGCCCAGCTGACCACCATCCGCGACAGCAAGGCCGAAGTCCTCGTCCTTCCGAACATGGGCAAGGAAATGGCACTGATCATGAAACAAGCCCGCGAGCTCGGCATGAAGGACATCGTCTTCATCGGCGGCGACGGTTACGGCGACTTCATGTGGGAAATCGCCGGACCTTCCATGGAGGGCAGCTACTGGATCAACCACGTTGACCCGGCAGACCCCGCCATGAAGCCCTTCTTCGAGTCCTACAAGAAAAAATACAACGACGAGTGCAAGGAATTCGTCAACGGGGTCCTCGCCTACGACTCCGTCTACTGGCTCGCCGACGCGATCAAGCGAGCAGGAAAGGTAGATAGTACGGCCATTCGCGATGCCCTGGAGAAGACCAAGGAAGTCAAGCTGCATCACGCCGTCATGTCCATCGACCCGAAAACCCACAACCCGATGAACAAGACGGCCGTTGTCCTTCTCGCGAAAGGCGGCAAGGCTGTCTTCCACACGAAGGTTCAGCCCAAGTAGTTCTACGGTCGATCGGCTCAATCGGAAGGCGGGCGCGGAAGTCCGCGTCCGCCTTCTCGGTTTTTTGTCCCCGCCCCGAACCACCTGCTTCATGAATTCCCTGACTTGCGGGATATCCTGTTTGGCAAGCGAGGTGTTGGCCACTTGGATACATTGATACAACAAGTGATAAACGGACTTTCCCTCGGATCCGTCTATGCATTGATCGCCGTCGGCTATTCGCTGGTTTATTCCATCCTGCTGTTTTCCAACTTCGCTCATGGCGGCTTTCTGGTCATCGGGGGCTACATCTGCTATTACACTCTGGCCGCGATGGGACACAACATCTGGCTATCAGGCCTCCTGGCCATGGTCGGCGCCGGTGTGGTCGCAATCCTGGTTGAAAAACTCGCATACAAACCCATCCGGGAGCGGACAAACGTCACCCTCTACCTGCTGATCGCCTCCATGGGCATGAGCATCGTCATAGAAAACATCTTCGTCGTCACAGTCGGGGGACGGTTCCGCGCACTTCCCCCGGTCATCCCGACCGACCCCGTGAATTTCTTCGGACTGGCCACGACAAGCGCATTTGACATCCTCTCCCTGGGCATGGCGGTCCTTTTCCTTACAGGGCTCCAACTCTTCCTCAGCAAGACGAAATGGGGCCTTGCCATCCGGGCTGCCTCCTATGACCTGCGCACCTCCGGGCTGATGGGAGTCAACGTGAACCGGCTCATCTCGATCGTTTTTTTCGTCGCCGGGCTGCTCGCAGCAGTCGGAGGCATCTTCCTGTCGGTTCGCTACACGCTCTATCCCCAGCTGGGCTTTATCACGATCAAGGCATTTGTAGCCGCAGTCATCGGAGGCCTGGGCAGCCTGCCCGGCGCCGTGCTCGGCAGCCTGATCCTCGGTTTGGCAGAAATGCTGACAGCCGGGTTCATTTCCAGCCAGATGCGCGACCTGGTCGTGTTTGGCATGCTGGTCCTGACGCTTCTCTGGAGGCCTTCCGGCCTCTTGGGAAAGCAGGTCAGCGAAAAGGTTTAGGAGGTTTTCCCCATGTCAGGGTACGTAGAGGGAATCATCATCCTCCTGTTCATCAACGGAATCGCCGCTATGGGTGTTTCGCTGCTGACGGGCTTCACGGGGGTCTTCACACTTGGCCACGCGGGCTACATGGCGATCGGAGCCTATACTGCGGCCATCATGACGGTTCGATACGGCATTCACTGGCTTCCGGCAATCCTTGCCGGGGGAATCATCGCAATGGTGATCGCCTATTGCATCGGCGTTCCGACCCTGCGCCTGATGGGGGATTACTACGCCATCGCCTCCATCGGGCTTGGTGAATCCATCAGGCTCATCCTCGAAAACTGGCAATCTTTCACACGAGGGGCCAGGGGGTATCCGGGAATCGACAATTACACGAACCTTCCGGTCGCGGCCACCTTTTTCGTGATCATGGCAGTTTTGATGTTCTTCCTGATCCGGAGCAATTTCGGCAGGGCTTTCAAGGCGTGCCGGGACGACTATGTCGCGGCGTCGCTTTTGGGGTTCAACACGGCGCGATACCGTGTCCTGAGCCTTTCCATTTCCGCCTTTTACTGCGGCGTAGCCGGGGCTTTGATGGCAGGCTTTTTGACCTTTATCCAGCCCGTCATGTTCGATCTCAACAAGTCCACGGAGCTAACTGCCGTCGTCGTTTTCGGCGGGCTGGGCTCATTGAGCGGAAGCCTGATCGGTACCGCGGTCATTACCCTGGTGACAGAGCTCTTCCGGCCGATCTCCCAGTATCGAATGCTGATTTACGGTGCGGTCATGGTCATCATCATGGTCGTCCGTCCGGAAGGGATCATGGGGCAGCACGAACTCGGACCCCGCTTCATCCGGTCACTCTTCAACCGTAAGGATCGTTCACCCAGAACTGCCGAAGGGGGTGGCGGGCGATGAGCGAAACCGTCCTTAAGCTTGATCACGTCAACAAGTACTTCGGAGGGGTGCATGCCGTCCAGGACATGAGCTTCTCTCTTGAAAAAGGCGAGCTTGCCGGTCTGATCGGGCCGAACGGTGCAGGAAAGACCACGATCTTCAACCTGATTACCGGGGTTTACGATGTCGACAGCGGCACCATCCTTTTCGAAGGAGAAGACATCACCCCCTACAAGACCTACGAGGTTATCCGCAAGGGAATTGCCAGGACCTTCCAAAACCTGAGGCTTTTCCCGAGATCGACCGTTCTCGAAAATGTTATGACGGCTTGCCAGCAGCACTACCAATACGGTTTCTTCGAGGCCGCCTCCCATCTCGGGAGATGGAAGTCCCTGGAAAGGTCGATTCGCGACCAGAGCATGGCCCTGCTGGAACGGGTTGGCCTGGATGCCCTCGCCGAACAGGCCGCCGGTACCCTGCCCTATGGACACCAGCGACGCCTGGAGATCGCCCGGGCCCTCTCGCTGCAGCCCCGCCTTCTCCTTCTGGACGAACCCGCGGCAGGGATGAACCCGGACGAGGTCCAGGAACTGAACGGCCTGATCACGGCCATTCACCGGGATTTCGACCTGACTATCCTCGTCATCGAACACCACATGGAATTGGTTATGGAGATCTGCCCGCACATCATCTGCATGAATTTCGGCGCCAAGATCGCTGAGGGGGATCCTGACCATATCCAGAACCACCCCGAAATCCTCAAGGCTTACCTCGGCGAGGAGGTGTTGGAAGCATGATGGATGCCCCGAACCCGAAGCAGCCGCTCCTCTCGGTGAGGGACCTGCACGTTTCCTACGGCGCGATTAAAGCGCTGCGGGGGTTTAACTTGGACGTCTATCCCGGTGAGATCGTCTGCGTCATCGGCTCGAATGGCGCTGGGAAGTCCACCCTTATGAATGCCATCATGGGAAACGTGAAAAGGCAGAGCGGGACGATCCTTTTCGAGGGTAAGCCCTTGGAAGGGCAAAGTTTCCAGATCGTGACGAAAGGGCTTTCCCTTTCCCCGGAAGGACGGAAGGTTTTCGCTCCGCTGACGGTGTCCGAAAACCTCATGATGGGGGCGTTCCCGGTAAACGACAAGGAAAAGGTCAAGAAGGACCTCGAATGGGTTTACACGCTTTTCCCTCGCCTACGGGAGAGGATGTCCCAGTACGCCGGCACCCTTTCCGGGGGAGAGCAGCAAATGCTGGCGATCGGACGCGCGCTGATGGCCAGCCCGAAGCTGCTTCTTCTCGATGAACCCTCCCTGGGACTGGCTCCGATCATCATCAAGGACATTTTCAAGGAACTGAAGCGAATCAACGAGGAAGGCGTGACGATCCTTCTCGTTGAACAGAACGCACGGCAGGCCCTCCTGCTATCCCACCGGGGATATGTCATGCAGACAGGGCAGCTCGTCATGGAAGGGGACGCAAAAGACCTCCTCCACAACCCGGAAATCCAGGCCGCTTATCTCGGGACTGGGAAAAAAGCCCATTAATCGAGGCGTTTTCAAAGGATTGCGGATAAAAAAGGGGAGAGGCGGACCGCAAGAACCCGCCTCTCCCCTTTTTTTATCCGCTCGTCAAAAATGGCGCGTCTAGTTGGAGAACTTCTTCTTCAGTTCCTGGATCACATCGTCGGTGATATCGATGCCGCCCATGAAGACCTGAGCTTTGTCTAGAACGATCGTGAGCCCCTTGGCCTTTGCAACCGAACGGATCGCGAGGTCGATATCCTTGAAAAGCGGGGCCATCAGTTTCTGCTCCTCGGTTGCCGCCTCTTTCCGCTTCGTCTGGTAGATCTCTGCCTTCTTCTTGTTATCCTGTTCCTTGTCGATGGCCGTTTTCGCCTCTTCCTGCTTCTTCTGGACAACCGCCTGGACCTGCTTCTGCACTTGCGCCATCTTCGGGTGCTGGAAGAGAACCTTCTGCGGCTCGATCACGCCGATTTTCTCATCTGCCAGGGCAACACCGGCGACGACCGTCAGCATGAAAGCCGAGAGAACTGCCAAAAGGACCATTTTCTTGCTCGAAACCATCAGACACCCTCCTTTGGATTTTTCCGGGCTACGGTGATAGATTCTACTCTCACGGACCTCCGAAGTCTAGGTATAATTACGTAACAATCTCTTTCCAACCTGGCTGGAGGTCTTTCAACATGGAATGTCTTGCGACGTTCGATACCACTCACATGGCTCTCCTTTTCGAAAAGGCTTGCAGAGCGCGCGGCCTTGCTGCGAGGGTCGTTCCCGTCCCGAGGGAACTCTCTGCAAGTTGCGGGCTGGCTTGTACCTATCCCTGCGAGAGCGAAGCAACCGTCGAGGAAATCTGCCGAGAGAAAAAGGTTGAAGTCGCGGGGTTCCATCACCGGTGACTCCCCTTTTCCTTCAACCCCGTTTTCGCCGGAGGGTCGGGCATCTCCTGGGTAGGGAAGTATTTCCGCCAGAACAGGCGTTCCAAAAACACCCAGAAAAGAAGACCACCGCAAACGACGAGGAAAGCCAAAAGGAAGATTTCGGATTTTCCCCCGGAAACGGCAACCGTTGTCTCTAGGCCTTTCTGCCAACGAAAGGCCCTAATGAAGAACGGCTGCAGCCCCCAGGCAAGGGCGATCAGGATCGAAACCCAGAAAAAAATGCGGCTCCACCGCGAGGCTAAAATCCTTCCCTTGACTCTATCCAACGTCTGTCTTTCCCTTCCAGCTAACGGTCAGCGTTTCCATCGGGCTCAAGGACCAGCAATAGGCGCCTTTCACCCGGATCCCGGCATCCCTTAGGGCTTCCGCTGCCCTGAGCAAGGTCATACCCGTCGTGCAGACATCGTCAACGATCAGCACGTCCCTTCCAAGACTGGGGCCTGCCCAGCGGAAGGCTCCCTTGGGCAGCGCCCTCCTTTCAAAGGCACTTCTACCAACCTGCGAAGGAAAGGGGAGAGCCCATTTCAACCCTTCGACAACCGGCACCCCCCATTCTTCGGACATCCCTCGTGCCAGCAGTTCCGCCTGGTTGTAGGAACGGCTCGATCCCTGATGCAGCGGGACAGGAACCAGGGCAACGGAAGGATCTTCCCTGTAGAGCCGCGACAGGGACCTCCCCATTTCGAAGGCCAGCCGCCGGTGCCCGGAATACTTTGCCAGGTGCACCAGTTCGCGTGCCTGTCCTTCATGCCAGGTTCCGGCGCAGAGGAAAGCGTTGTGCGAAAAAACTCCACAGGGAAAGGTTCCACCCCCGCACCAAAGGCAACGCTTCGGCATTTCAAGGAGGAGTCCGTCCAGGCAGGCTGGGCAACCATCGCTTCCGATCCTTCCGCATAGAGGGCAGGCCGTGGGCCACAGGAAATGGCAGGCGATTTCCCATGCTTGCTGGGCGACGGCCTCCAACCTGCCCTTCATGGTCGAGCCGGGTTGATCTCAGGCCCTCTTGGCCGCGGCGGACAGCTGTTCGACCCGGTCCAGCCTCTCCCAGGCAGGCAGAGGGTTCAGGTCCACGCGCCCCATGTGTCCATAGGCCGCCAGGCGCCGGTATTGCGGCTTGCGCAGGTCCAGGTCCCGTATGATCGCAGCGGGCCTAAAGTCGAAGACCTCGGATACGAGCCGGGTCAAGGTATCGTCCGGAAGCTTTCCCGTTCCGTAGGTATGGACCATCAGGGAAACAGGGTGGGCAACCCCGATGGCATACGCCACCTGGATCTGGCACTTCTCCGCAAGCCCTGCGGCGACCAGGTTCTTCGCGGCGTAGCGGGTCATATAGGCTGCCGACCGGTCCACCTTCGTGGGATCTTTGCCAGAGAAGCAACCCCCTCCATGCGGCACGACTCCCCCGTAAGTGTCCACGATGATTTTCCTGCCGGTCAGTCCCGTATCGGCGAGAGGGCCTCCCTGGACAAAACGTCCCGTCGGATTGACCAGGATCCTGGGTTTTCTCTCCCTCAAATATTCTGGAATCGTCGGCAGGATAAGCCTCTCGACGAGGTCCGCCTCGATCTCTGCCTGGTCCACCGCCGGATGGTGCTGCGTGGAAACCACAACGGTTTCGACTCGAACCGGCTTGTCTCCCTGGTATTCGACCGTCACCTGGGTTTTCCCGTCAGGACGGAGATAGGGCAAAACCTTTTCCTTCCTTAGCGCGGCGAGCCCCCTGGACAGGCGGTGCGCCAGAGCAATCGGAAGCGGCAGGTATTCTTCCGTCTCGTTGGAAGCGTAACCGATCATCATCCCCTGGTCTCCTGCCCCAATCCGATCGATCTCCGCTTCGCTCATGTGGGATTCCTGGCGGACTTCCAGGGCCCGGTCCACGCCCTGGGCGATATCCTTGGATTGCTCGTCGATGGCGGTCAGGACAGCGCAGGTGTCTCCGTCGAAGCCATATTTCGCCCTCGTGTACCCGATTTCTTTGACGATCTTACGGGCAAGACTTGGAATGTCGACGTAACACTCGGTGGTAATTTGGCCTGCCACCATCACCAGGCCGGTCGCGACCATGCATTCGCAGGCCACCCGGCCCATGGGATCCTCCTTCAGGATCGCATCCAGGACTCCGTCTGAAATCTGGTCCGCAAGCTTGTCGGGGTGTCCCTCCGTCACGGACTCAGAAGTGATGAAGCTCCTTTCGTTTTTCATCAACCTGCCGCACCTCCTCAAAAAAGTAGCCCTCCCCCGTGTGATTCTCGGGGTGAAGGGCAGTGAAGCCTTCCTTTCAGGGGACTTCCTCCATCGGCCTTTCCATCGCTCAGGAATACTCGATCGGGCAACGAAGGAGCATCAAGAGCCCTTCTTTCGGCTCGAAACCGAGCTGAGCCAGAAACGGTGCAAGCTCGCTCGTGTAGGTGACTACCAGCGGAATGTCCCGTATCGCGGGGTGCTCGACCGCGTAACGGATCAAGGCCGTCCCGAGCCCTTTCCCCTGGTGGTCGGGATGGACCAGCACATCCCACAGCGAGGCCCTAAAAACAAAATCGGTCAGGATGCGGCAGAAGGCGACCAGCCGACCCTCCTCGTGCCTGGCGGAAAAACAGATGCTCGTGCCGGCAAGCATCCTTTCGATCTGGTCCAGGGAACGACTCCGACCCCAACGCGTAAACCGGTAAAGGTCCTGTAGCTCGTCGGCTTTGACCGCCAGCTTGCTGTCGTAGAACAGGTAACCTTTTTCCAGCGACATTCCCATCAGTTCACGCGGACGGGATCCTCGCTGCAGGCAAAGGCCATCCCCCCGAGGATGCGCCGAAGATCTCCGCCTCTGGCATCCGCACTGACGGAAAGCTGCAAGACCTGGCCGGTTCCGCAACTTTCACAGATCCAGGTAGCCCGGGCCATTCCGTCACTGTCGGGTGTTCCCGGCAAGATCCTGACGCTGCCGCAAACCTGGCACGCAACGATCAGCATTCCCAATCCTTCCCCTCTCGATAAGCTCGATAAGCCGGCTTAGGAGACCTTTTTCAGGACAATTCTAACCCGAACCGGCCCCTCACTGAACACGTCTTCTTCCGTTTGAACGATCACCCACGAGGGGACATCGCTTTCGACGATCCTTTCCACCGAACCGTAGAAGTCCGCCGCAGACAGGTTCCCGACGGTCCCCTTGAGGGGATCCGGGATGACCCCTTCCTTGACGGAAAAAGCGTTGACCTCTCTCAGGAGAAGGAACAGTTCCCTTTCCGCTTCTTCCCTCTTGAGCTGCCCCTGGATTTTGCGCCTTCCCAGTTCCTGCCCTTTCTTGAAGATCAACCGGCTGGGATGGGACTCGACAGAAACAATCACGGGTTCTTCACGAACCGCATTTGATTCCGCAACAAGCCGGAGTACGATGCGCTCCGGGTTCCCTGTGAAGGGATCGGGGTTTTCCAATTCTCTTTCCCGCTCGGACACGATCTGGACCTGCTCCGGTTTCAACCCCGAACGGAATGCAAGCTCGGCTCTCGCCTGTTCAACCAGCGTTCGAAGCGCCAGCCGAACGGCTTCCTTGCTGCTTCTGGGCGACAACGGGACCTGGCTCAGGATTTCCTTGGCCAGGACGATGATGCGGCCTTCACGCACCTGTTCCAGACCTTTCTTGAGGGATTCCATCTCGGCTCTCAGGGAGGAAACGGATTTTTCCAGCGAAGCGCGCCTGTTTTCCAGTCCCTTCAGTTCTTCTTCCAGGCGAATCCTTTCGGCTTCTACAACCTGCGCCCGTTCGGTCTGGGCTTTCAAGTCCTTCCTGACCTGCTCAAGCTGGGCCAGGGCTCTATCGAACTTTTCCTGTGCAGCTTTCAATTCCCCCTGCTTTTTCTGGAGCTCTTCCTGGCTGGCGAAAAGCTTGAATTCCATTTCCTGCATTTCCTGGCGGCTTTCCTGGAGTTGAGACGTCAGCTGCGTGATCTGCCTTTGGACGAATTTCATGCTGAAAAGCGCCGTCCTCACGGTTTCCGATGTCATCGAGACGAGCCAAAGGGTCACGATCGTTATTAGAATGCCGGTCAGGACGGTGATGAAGGAGGAAGTGTAGCGGGGGCGAAGCCCAAAGAGAGAGATCCTTTTCTTGCCGATTCTCATGCCCACGACATCACCGACGTAAGCCACGATTGCACTGGCTCCAATCAGCGAAAGGATCAGCATCCAGTTGAGTTCTCCAAGAAAGTCCCGCAATTTCCCGTCCTCTTTCCCGCTTTTGCCAAACTTCAGGGATTTTAAACCGGCTAAAGCCTACCATAAAAGTTCCGTACTGAAAATCAGTCGAATTCCCTGTTTTTTGTCATCCAAAACCGTGGAGGGGGCAGCTTCTGCTGCCCCCTCCACGGTTCTCCGATTTCTAAAAAGGGGATTTCCGTTCTCCTTCGTTTAGCAGCAGCCCTTGACCTTCTTGAGAGCTTTGCGAACGATTTCGAGTCCCTTGTCGAGGTCTTCCGTGGGCACGTTGAGAGCCGGGCGGAAGCGGATGGACTGCGTGCTGCACGGCAGGATGAGCATCTTCTCCTCCCAGCAGGCGCGGAGCACCTTGTCCCGGAGTTCGTGCGTCGCGAGATCGAAGGCGCACATGAGGCCCTTGCCTCTCGTGTTCCTGACCATGTCGGGGAATTCCTTCTGGATTTCGAGCAGGCCGTTGAGAAGTCGCGGTCCCGCCACGTTGCTTACGTAATCCAGGATCTTCTCTTCGCGGTAGATCTCGAGGTAACGCTGGGCTCTCACCATGTCGACCACGTTCCCACCCCAGGTCGAGTTGATTCGGCTGGAGACCGTGAAGCAGTTCTCTTCCAGTTCGTCAAAGCGGGGGCCAGCTACGAATCCGCAAATCTGGGCTTTCTTGCCAAAGCTGAAAATGTCGGGCTTGACGGGGGCGTGGTGCTCCCATGCCCACATTTTCCCGGTGATGCCCATCCCGCACTGGACTTCGTCGAAAATCAGGATGATCTCGTTCTCATCGCAGATCTGCCTCAACTGCTTGAAGAACTCGGTACGGAACTGGTTGTCCCCACCCTCTCCCTGGATCGTTTCGATGATCAGGGCGCAGATGTCATCCGGGTTGCTCCAGATGGCCTTCTTGATCTGGCTGACCGCGACTTCCTCCAGCCACTCCACGTTGGCCAGGTTCTGCTCGAGGGGCCAGGTGATCTTCGGCGGGATGATACGAGGCCAGTCGAACTTCGCGAAATACTGGTATTTGTTGGGATCGTAGGTGTTGGTCGTGGAGAGAGTATATCCGCTGCGGCCGTGGAACGCGTCGCGGAAATGGATCACTTTCGTGCCCTTTTTGCCATCGATGGCGTCTCCCTTGCTGACCTTGCCTGCCTTCAGGAGTTTTCGGACTTTCCAGTCCATGGACGTCTTGAAGGTGTTCTCAACAGCGAGGGTTCCATAATCGATGAAAAACGTGTGGTTGAACCCCTCGGGTTTCGCCACTTCGTTGAACGTCTTCATGAAGTCTGCCATTTCCATCGTGTAAATATCGGAACTTGCGACTTTGTTGATAGCGGCTCTGAAGATCCGCTCCTTGAACTCGTCCGTGGTGAGCATGGGATGGTTCATCCCGAACGGAGCCGAGGCAAAGAAGGTATAAAAGTCGAGCCATTCCGCCCCATCCTTCAGGTTCACGATATGGCTCCCCTTCGATTTTTCCATGTCGATGATGATGTCGAACCCATCTCGCAAAAGCGTTGTCTCGATCGTCGGGAAAACCTCTTCCGGAGTGACATTGAAACACCGGCCACACGTGTAGGACATTCCGTCTTCCTCCTTGCTAGGGATTTTTGGGGAATTTACCATCCAACTCCGCTTGTTTATGTTATCACAACCACTGTAAACCCGTCTAGGGATTCGGGTTATTTTTTTCGGGGTTTCTTTTCCACCTTTTCCCCTTGAATCCGCGGAGTAAAATCCGGGACAGGTCTCTGCACAGAGCGGATCCCTGGACACATTTTCCCCTCTTCCTCCCATTTTTCGGGGCTCTCCAGGATGGAGGGCCAAAACGGATAAACCCGGCATTGATCGGGCCGAACAGGGTATATCCGGCAACGCGCAGTATCCCAATCGTAAAAGATGCATTCCCCGCGCGAGCCATCCTTGAGAGTCAAACGCCCTTCCTCGACGATCCCATAGCGCCTTACTCCCTCTTCGAAGGTTAGCCCCAGGGCTGTCGTAATCCTCTCCATTTCCCCCCTGGTCAGGAAGACGATTCCAGCTCTCCTACAGCATCGGCCGCATTGCAGGCAGGAAAACAATAAACCCTTCCTATCCATCGGTTCAGTCATCCGTCACTACCCGCCGTCCGGCGGACCCTATGGGGCTCTAGTGTCCCTTCAGGAGCCCCTTGCGAATCACGGAGAGGATGGCTCCCGAGGCCTTGAGCTGGTCAAGGGACTCCAACGCTTTTCCCGTTCCTAGAGCCACGCACTCGAGGGGGAACTCGGCAACGTGACACGGCATCGCCGTTTCTTCGGAAACGCGTTCCGCCAGGTCTCTGAGAAGGGCTCCCCCTCCCGTCAGCCAAATGCCCCTGTCGATGATATCTGCGGATAATTCGGGAGGGGTAATTTCAAGGATTCTCCGGATTCCGGCGATGATCGCGTTGACCGGTTCCTCGATCGCCCGGGCAACCATCGAACTGGTCACTTCAACCTGCCTTGGCAGTCCCTGGATGAGGTCTCTGCCTTTGATGATCAGGGTTTCCTCTTCGTCGTGGGGTTTGACCTTGCAGGTCCCGATCTGGATCTTGAGGGTTTCTGCCGTCTGCTCTCCAATGGCGAGGTTGAATTCTCTCTTTATAAAACGAGCGATCGCCTCGTCGAATTCATCTCCCCCGATTCGAAGCGATTCGGCCACAACGACCCCGCCCAGGGAGATGACCGCGACGTCCGTCGTGCCTCCACCGATATCGACGACCATGTTGCCTCGAGGCTCTCCGACTTCAAGCCCCGCCCCGATCGCGGCGGCCATCGCCTCTTCGATCAGAAAGGCTTCCCTCGCCCCTACTTCGATTGCCGCTTCCAGAACCGCCCTTTTCTCGACATCGGTCGCTCCCGAAGGCACACAGACCATGACACGGTGCCGGAAAAGGGATCCCATCTTCAATGCGGTGGAAACTTTGTTCAGGAAATGTCTCAACATGGCCTCCGTCATCGTGTAGTTGGCGATGACACCATCCCGGAGGGGACGGACTGCCACAACGTGCCCCGGGGTTCGGCCCAGCATCCTCTTCGCTTCTTCCCCGACGGCCAGGACTTTCCCGTTGTTCTGGTCGATGGCGACGACGGAAGGCTCTCTCAGGATGACCCCCTTGCCTCTAAGGAAAATGAGAACGGTTGCCGTCCCCAGGTCAATTCCAATGTCTTTTCCCAGCAATTTCCAAAACCCCCTTGTGACGCTTCTTTCTTAAATCCTGGCCCCCTAGAGTGTATCACTCCCAGGGAGAGGGCGAATAGCCGATCTTCCAAAGAAAAAGCCCCGAGGACGGCGCCATGCCGAAGCGTGGGTTCTGCTCGACCTTTCCCGTGAGGTTTTGCCTGAAGGCTTCCAGGGAAAGCTTCCCTTCGGCGATACGGTTCAGATCTTCCACAATGTTTCGAACCATGTGGAAGAGGAACCCCGTCGCCCGGATCCGAAACGCAACCCAATTTTTCCTGCGAACGAGTTCTGCTCGTAGAACGCGCCTCACGGAATCCGGGGGGCGCTCGCTCTGCGGACAGAAAAAGGCAAAATCGTGCTCCCCTTCAAGGGCCTTGCAAGCCTGGACCAACTCCGGCGAATCCCAGCTCGACCTGACTCTCCAGACAAAGGGCCGAACATGGGGGTAGCAATAGGAAGCCGTCCAGAGGAAATAGGCGTATTCTCTCCAAATCGCGCTGTGCCTGGCATGAAAACCGCCGGGAACTGCCGCTGCCCGGACGATTCCGATTTCAGGAGGCACGTTGTTTTCGACCGCCCTCAAGAGCCTTTTGATCTCCCAGCTTGTGGACAGATCGAAAGAAGCCACCTGCCCCCTCGCATGAACTCCTGCGTCTGTCCGTCCGGCGCCCACGACACGAACCCTCGAGCCGTCAAGCCGGGAAAGCGCATCTTCCAGTGTCCCCTGGACCGTCTTTCTGCCCGGCTGCTTCTGCCAACCAGAGAACGGCCGACCGTCATAGGCAACCTCCAACGCATACCGCATGGGTCAGCCTTTCAAATCCAGCAGGACGAAGAATGCTACAATCCCGATCACCCCCGCAATAGCGAAGGTGTCAGATTTCTTCCACTCAAGCGGGTTCATTCGAGTCCTGCCGCTTCCGCCTTGGTAGCAGCGGGCTTCCATAGCCAAGGCTAGGTCTTCTGCTCGTTGAAAGACGATGACAAATAAAGGGACGAGAACGGGGATAAAGGCTTTCAGCCGCCGAAACAGGCCGCCGTGTTCCAGATCCGCACCCCGTGCGAGTTGGGCCCGAAGGATCCGGTCTGTTTCATCAAACAGGGTCGGGATGAAACGGAGCGAGATGGTCATCATCATCGCCATTTCGTGAGCGGGAAACCCGAATCGTTGAAAAGGCCGGAACAGGCTTTCCAACCCGTCGGAAAGTTCCATGGGGCTCGTCGTCAACGTGAGGAACCCCGCGAAAAGGACCAGGAAGAAAAGCCTCAAACCCATTCTGAGAGCCATAGTGACACCCTCCCTGGTCACGGAAACCGGTCCCCATTCCCAGAGAACGACGCCTTTCGTCAGGAAAAGGTGAATGCCGGCCGTAAAAATGACCAGCATTACAACCGGGCGGGCTCCCTGGAGAACGACCCTGAAAGGGACGCGGGAGAACCGGGCTAAAACTAGAAGCAACCCTCCCCAAGCGAGAAAGGCAACGGGGTGAACCATCAGGAAGATTCCTGCCAAAAGCACGACGACGGACAGGATCTTGCATCTAGGATCCAGGCGGTGGACGGGAGAATCTGCGGGAACGTATTGGCCTAGAGTGAGGTGGTTGAGGAATTTCAAGACCGGATCTCCCTTTCAAGGCAATCGGCCAGCAGTTCTGAGTCCAGGGTGTAGGGGACCGAATAGCCGTAACTCCTCAGCCTCGAAACAAACTCCAGGAGCGGGGGGAGACAAAGCCCCCTGACGGGTCTCTCCAGGAGTTCATCCAGCAGTGACTCCGGGGTGCCGCAGAACACGGCCTTCCCCTTTTCGAGAACGAGGATCCGATCCGCCATCGTCAATGCCAGCTCGAGATCGTGGGTGACATGCACCACGCCAAGTCCTTCTTCAACAAGCTTCTTCAGGATCCTTAGGAGTTCGTTCCGCCCATTGGCGTCAAGTCCGGCAGTCGGTTCGTCAAGGACCAGGTAATCCGGTTTCGAAACCAGGACGGAAGCGATGCAGAGGCGCCGTTTCTGACCTCCGGAAAGCTGGAGGGGACTCCGGTCAAGAAGATCCTGGGACAGTCCCAAAAGGTCCAGTGCTTTCCATGTCGAACGCTCGATTTCTTCTTCCGGGAACTTCCAGTTCCTGGGTCCAAAAGCCATCTCTTCCCGCACGGATTCCGCGAAAAGCTGGTGCTCCGGGTATTGAAAGACAAGGCCGACTTTCCGCCGTATTTCGCGCAGTTCGGCGGCTCCCGCCGTCGTCGGGATGTTATCGACCTTCACCCACCCTGAAGAGGGGAGAAGCAGCGCATTGAGATGCTGGGCAAGCGTGGATTTACCGCTGCCGGTTTGCCCTACCACAGCGACCCACTCTCCCCTTTCGACAAGCAGGTCCACGCCGGAGAGGGCCTGTGTTTCCAGGGGAGTTCCAGAGTGGTAGACGTGGCAGAGTGAATCGACCCTTATGGACATAGGTTTTCCAGCAACTCCTTCACGGATGGGAGGCAAGAGGCAGGCAGGATTTCCCTCTTCTTCAGCAATCCTGTCAGGCGAACAAGCGGTGGGACCTCCAGGCCCCACTCCGGGAAATGGGGCACTTGTTCAAAGAATTCCGGGAGATCTCCCTCCCATTCGATTGCCCCTTGTTTCAGGACGACGACGCGAGTGGCATCCAGGATTTCTTCAAGGCGATGGGTGATTTGAACAAGGGTCATCCCCCTGCCGTGAAGCTTCCTCAAGATTTCTAGGACGTCTTCTCTTCCCTGGGGATCAAGCATTACGGTCGCCTCGTCAAGGACCAGGCACTCCGGTTTCATGGCAAGGGCCCCGGCAATCGCCAGCCGCTGTTTCTGCCCTCCTGAGAGGGCGTACGTCGGTGCTCTTCTCTTCTCCTCCAGCCCGACCTGCGAAAGGCAATCCCGGACGATTTCGCGGATGCTTCCGGGTGAATACCCCAAATTTTCGGGGCCGAAAGCGACATCCTCCTCGACAACCGAGGCGACGATCTGGTTGTCCGGGTTCTGGAAGACCATCGATACCCGACTTCGTATCGCCCAATGGTTTTCCTCCCTGTCGGTCCTGAGCCCGCAGGAAAAACAATCGCCCCGCGTTGGAATCAGCAGGGCGTTTAACAGCTTTGCGAGCGTGGATTTGCCGGAACCGTTCGACCCGATGAGGGCCACCCACTCCCCCCGGCGAATGGTGAGATCCACGTTCTGGATCGCGGGTGCGGTCGCGCCCGGGTACGTGAAGCTCACGTCCCGGAGCGCGCACACAGCCTCCGGTTCCATCGTTTACTGAACCAGCTCGATGATGGCCATCGGGGCGGCATCGCCCGTCCGGTTACCCAGTTTGACGATTCGAGTGTATCCCCCGGGCCGATTCGCGTAACGCGGAGAGATTTCGTCAAAGAGTTTTTTGACCGCTTCCTTGTTGTGCATCCGTGCAGCGACAAGCCGACGATCCTGGAGAGATCCCCCCTTGGCGCGCGTGATCAGCTTCTCGGAAACACGGCGCAACTCCTTCGCCTTGAGCAGCGTCGTCGTGATCTTTTCTTCCAGGATCAAGCTGGCCGCCATGTTGCTCAGCATGGCAAGCCGGTGGCTCGTGTACCGGCCCAGCCTGCGGGTATCGACTCTATGCCTCATGCACTTAGTCCTCCTTCAACGGTTCTTCCGAAGCTTCATCACCTGGCAGGGAAATCGAAAATCTCTCCAGCTTCTCTTCGATTTCCCGCAGGGAAATCTTGCCGAGATTGCGTATCTTCATCAATTCGGATCGGCTTTTGCTCACCAAGTCGCCGATCGTATGAACCCCGCCCCTCAAAAGGCAGTTTTCACTTCGTACCGACAATTCCAGGTCCTTGATCGGTCTCGACAGAATCGAATCTCCCTCCGCCAGGGCAGCCGCCCTGTCTTCCGAATGGGATGCATCCTCATGCCGCTGCAGGTCTTCCTGCCCCGTCCGCACCTGGCTTTCCCCCTCCGGAAGGCGGACCTCCTCGGCAAAAAGGGCAAAATATCCCTTGAGGATATTGGAGGCCTCGCTTACCGCGTCTGGGACCGAAACGACCCCGTTGGTCCAGACTTCGAGGACAAGGCGATCATAATCGGTTCTCTGGCCGACACGGGCATTCTGGACCTCGTATTTCACGCGCTGGATCGGAGAAAAAATGGCATCCACCATCAACGCGTCGATCGGCAAATACGAGGGTCTGGGACGATCCGTCGTGGCATATCCCATTCCCTGTTCCACGTAAAGATCCATCACGAGCCTGTGTCCCTTCTCAAGCGTCCCGATGACGCTGGAGGGATCGACGAATTCGACTTCGCTGTCCGGCTGGATGTCCGCTGCAGTGATCTCCTTTGGTCCTTCAACTTCAAGATGGAGGATACGGGCCTCCGGGCTATGGCATCGAAGCGGGATATGCTTTAGGTTGATCATCAGGCCGAGGACATCTTCCTTCAGCCCAGGGACCGTACTGTATTCGTGGAGCACTCCTTCGATCCGAACCGCGGTGATCGCGGCCCCTTTAATGGACGACAGGAGGACCCTCCTCAGCGCATTCCCGAGAGTGACGCCATACCCCCTTTCCAGAGGCTCGACGACGATCCGGCCAAATCGGGGGGTACCCTCCTCCAGTTTGATCT
This sequence comes from Synergistota bacterium, assembly GCA_022839995.1. GTDB lineage: Bacteria > Synergistota > Synergistia > Synergistales > 79-D21 > 79-D21. The sequence continues at coordinate 13,933 of JALHIN010000008.1, read as the reverse complement.
CCGGTCGCATGGGATCCATCCTCCCCCCACCTTTCTACCCTTTAGCGGGCATAGAACTCGACGACCAGCTGCTCGTTGACAGGCGAGTCGATCTGATCACGGATGGGGAGGGCGACAATCCTTGCGCTCAGGGTTTCCCCGCTCACTTCAAGCCACGCAGGTACGGAGCGACTCCCCGCGACCTCCGCGTTTTCCTTGATGTACCCGATATCCCGGCTGGATTCCCGGACGGTGATCACGTCCCCGGCCTTGACCAGGTAGCTTGGAATATCAATTTTCTTCCCGTTCACCTCGAAATGGCCATGGCAGACAAGTTGCCGCGCCTGCCTCCTGCTCACGGCGAACCCGGTACGGTAGACTACGTTGTCAAGCCGCCTCTCGAGAAGCTGCAGGAAGTTATGCCCGGCCTGTCCCCCCATCTTCGTCGCCATGTCATAGAAACGGCGGAACTGGGCTTCGTGCATCCCATAGTAGCGGCGGAGCTTCTGCTTCTCCCGCAGACGCAGTCCGTATTCGCTCAGCTTGGCGTGGCGCTTGCTGTCGCCGTGCTGCCCGGGTTTTTTGTTGCGCTTCACGATCGCGCATTTTTCGGTGTAGCAGCGATCGCCCTTGAGAAAAAGCTTGACTCCTTCAGCTCTACATTGCCTGCAGGCTGGTCCGACATATCTGCTCATAGGGTGTTGGTTCCCTCCTTACCTTCTTCTTCGCTATACGCGTCGCCGCTTCGGGGGACGGCAGCCATTGTGCGGGATCGGCGTTTCGTCCTTGATCAGTCGAACCTGGAGACCGGCTGCCTGAAGGGAACGGATTGCCGATTCTCGGCCCGGTCCAGGCCCCTGAACGACGACGTCGATTTCCATCAACCCGTGATCCTGCGCAAGCTTCGCCGCCTGGGAAGCCGCGATCTGCGCAGCGAACGGGGTCGATTTCCTGGCCCCCTTGAACCCAACGTTGCCGCCCGAAGCCCAGGAAAGGACATTCCCCTGCTTGTCCGTAATGTTTACGATCGTGTTGTTAAACGTGGAATGGATGTGAGCCACTCCATAGCTGACATGCTTCTTTTCCTTGCGTTTCCCTTTTCTCTGAACCCGCTTTGCCAATTGGGTCGACCTCCTCGCCGTGCTACTTCTTCATCGTCGCCTTTTTCTTGCCGGCGATCGTCTTCTTCGGTCCCTTGCGGGTCCGCGCATTCGTCTTCGTCCTCTGTCCCCGAACCGGCAAGCCTCGCTTGTGCCGGAGGCCCCTGTAGCAGCCAATATCCATCAGCCGCTTGATGTTCATCGCGACTTCCCGGCGGAGATCCCCTTCTACCCTGTAATTGGACTCGATTTCAGATCGAAGGCGCTTCGATTCGTCGTCCGTCAAATCTTTCACCCTCGTATCCGGATTCACGCCCGTCGCGGCAAGGATCTCCTTTGATTTCGCAGGCCCGATTCCATAAATATAGGTCAGGGCAACTTCTACCCGCTTTTCCCGGGGCAAGTCCACTCCAGCAATACGCGCCATCGTCCTATGGCCTCCTTGGTCCCTGGCTTTGCTTGTGCCGCGGGTTCTTGCTGCAGATCACGCGCACAACGCCGTGCCTTTTGATCACTGAGCAATGTTCGCAAATCGGTTTCACCGAAGGCTTGACCTTCATTTCCTCACACTCCCATTCCATTCTCAACGATTCAATCCCTCTTAATACGGGAAGGGGTTTATCGCGATCATTTATATCTATACACGATCCGACCCCGTGTCAAGTCATAGGTGGAAAGCTGGATCAACACCTGATCGCCCGGCAGGATGCGAATAAAATGCATCCTCATCTTTCCCGAAACATGGGCAAGGATTCGATGCCCATTTTCCAGCTCCACCCGAAACATGGCATTCGGGAGCGGTTCAACGACCCTGCCTTTGACTTCGATCACGTCATCCTTCGCCATGCGGATCAATCGACCTCCTCGCTACGGAATCCTTGCCCGGAAGCGGCAATCCTTCCCATCGTGTCCCTTTCCTCTCCGGTCAAGAAGATCAACTCTCCCATGGCGTGAGGATCTCCGACCCGCTTTCACAAACCAGGACCGTGTGCTCAAAATGAGCCGCATCGGAATGATCGGCCGTCAGGACTGTCCAGCCGTCTTTCCCCGTGACGACTTCTTCTCCGCCTGTCATCACCATGGGTTCGATCGCGATGGTCATCCCCTTTTTGAGGGTAACCCCGCTCCCCGGCCGTCCGAAATTCGGGATCTGGGGAGCCTCGTGAAGCTTTCTTCCTATTCCGTGCCCCGCATACGTCCGCACCAAGCCGTAGCCCTTGGAAAGGATGTAGCTCTCCACCGCATGTCCGATGTCTCCGACGGTTGCCCCGTCGCGAACAACCGATATCGCGCGGTGAAGCGACTCGAGCGCATGTTCCATCAATTTCCGGCGTGTGTCTGAAACTTTCCCCACGCCGTAAGTGCAGGCGGCATCTCCGTAGTATCCACCAAACTCGACGCCCATGTCAAAGCTGACGATATCCCCTTCCTCCAGCCGACGATTCCTGTCCGGAATCCCATGAACGACTTCGTCGTTGACGGAGATGCAAAGCGTGCCCGGGAACGCCCTGCGGATCCCGGGTACGCGATATCCCTTGAAAGCCGGGCGCGCGCCTCTTTTGACCACGGTGTCGTAGGCAAGCTCGTCAAGGGTGTAGGTGTCCACTCCCGGCTTGACTTTATCCCGTAGGAGCCGAAGGGTGTCCGCCACGATTTGGCCTGCCCTGCGCATCAGGACTAGTTGCTCTTCGGTTTTCAAGGTGATCATTCTGACCTTCCCCAGGGGGCGTCCAGAATGGTTTTCAGGACTTCGTCGCTGGACTTGCCGGCATCCACTTCGAGAAGCATTCCCTTTTCCCTGTAGAAGCCCACGAGCGGCGCGGTCTGGGAATGGTAGACCTCCAGCCGTTTTCGGATCACTTCTTCGCGGTCATCTTCCCTTTGAACCAGGTCGCCTCCGCAAATCTGGCAGGAATCTCCCCGAGAGCTGGGCTTGAACCGGATGTGATAGATGGCCCCACAATTCCGGCAGCCCCTGCGTCCAGAAAGGCGCTCCACCACGACCTCGTCTGAGACCTTGAAGAGGATTACCGCATCCAGCTTCAATCCAAGTTCGTTCAGCATCTTTTCCAGGGCTTCGGCCTGGGGGACAGTCCTGGGGAAACCATCGAGGATAAACCCCCTCGCACAATCCCCGTCCTGAAGCCGCCGTTTCATCATTTCGATGATCAGGTCATCCGGAACGAGTTTCCCGGCATCCATGAATTCTTTCGCTTTCATGCCGAGGGCCGTTCCCAATTTCACGTTTTCCCGAAGGATGTCTCCCGTGGAAATGTGCGCCACTTGGACTTTCTCGATCAGTTTTGCAGCCTGGGTTCCTTTCCCGGATCCCGGGGGGCCCAAAAAGATGAGGCGCATGCCGTTCAACCTCACATCTTGAACAGTCCGGCCCTATCTCGGCGCTTCAGGATGCCCTCGTAATGGCGCATCAGGAGCTGTCCCTCGATCTGCTGAACGGTGTCCAAGGCCACGCCGACTACGATCAGGATCGCCGTCCCCCCGAAATAGAACGTGTTGATCCCCATGACTTGAGTCATCAGGTTCGGCAGCAGGGCAATCAGGGAGAGGAAAATCGCCCCGGCGAGCGTGATCCGCGTCATCACCTTTTCGATGTAATCCGAGGTCGGCTTTCCAGGACGGATCCCAAGGATAAACCCGCCGTATTTCTTCATGTTGTTTGCCACGTCAGCCGGATTGAAGACGACCGCCGTGTAGAAGTAGGCGAAGAAGATGATCAACGCCACGTACAGCACCATGTAAACGAGGCTGTTCGGTGAAAAGGTCCTCTGGATGAAAGCCCCGACGTTCCCCGGGAAGAAACGGGCGATCGTGTAGGGAAGCAGCAGAACCGACGAAGCGAAGATGATCGGAATGACCCCTGACTGGTTGACCCTCAAGGGGATAAAGGTGCTCTGTCCGCCATAGACCTTGTTTCCGACAACCCGCTTTGCATACTGGACCGGCAAACGGCGTTGCCCTTCCTGCAACAGGATGCATCCCGCGACAACCGCGACCATGAGGACAAGCGCGAGAAGCAGTGCCAGGAAATTCATCTGGCCTGAGCTGACGCTCGTCCAAGTCTGTACAATCGCCTCGGGGATGCGCGCCACGATCCCCGCAAAGATCAGGAGGCTGATCCCGTTGCCGATCCCGTGGTCGGAGATGATTTCCCCAAGCCACATCACACCGATCGACCCGGTCGTGATCGTCGCCACCACGAGGAGCAGATCCCACGGAGTGCCCGAGAAGATTCCAAGCCCCCTCAGCCAGAAAGAGAGCCCCAGAGCCTGAACAGCTGCGAAAGCGACGGTGCTCCAGCGAGTGTAGGCCACGATCTTCTTCCGGCCTTCCTCGCCCTCTTTCTGAAGCTTCTCCAGAGCAGGGAACACCACGACCAAGAGTTGCATCACGATGCTCGCATTGATGTAGGGCCCCACGCCGAGCGCAAAAATGCTGAAGCGCCGGAGTGCCCCGCCCGCAAAAAGATCCAGGAAACCTAGCACCCCGCCCTGTTCGAACAACCTCGACATTGCGGTTCCGTCGATCCCGGGCGTCGGGATGTGAGCTCCAAGGCGGAAGACGAAAAGCACGCCAAGAGTGAAGAGTATCCGACGTTTCAGGTCAGGCAACCGCATCGCGTTGCGGACGGAGTCGAGCACCTAGATCACCTCTGCCTTTCCGCCTGCAGCAGCAATTTTCTCGGCGGCTTTTGCACTGAAAGAGCTGGCTTTGACGTTGAATGCCTTGGTCAGCTCTCCCGTAGCGAGGATCTTCACCCCGTCCCTGTTCCCATGGATCAGGCCGACAGAAAGAAGTTCCACGGCAGTGATTTCCGTCCCGGCTTCAAACCGTTCTTCAAGCGACTTCAGGTTGACCACTTCGTAGGTCACGGAGTGGCGGGCATTGTTGAATCCCCGTTTTGGAACCCGTCTCTGGATCGGCATCTGGCCGCCTTCGAAACCACGGCCGACTCCTCCTCCCGTTCGGGCCTTCTGTCCCTTGTGTCCTTTTCCGGCTGTCTTTCCGGTTCCGCTTCCAACTCCGCACCCGAGCCTTTTGGGCTTACGCCGGGATCCCGGGGCGGGACTGAGATCGTGCAGGTGCATGGGATCTCCCTCCTATTTCTCGATGGCTTCCCAGTCGACTAGGTGATGGACTGCGTTGATCATTCCCCGGATCTGGGGCGAATCCTCCAGCTCGACCGTATCGTTCAGCTTTTTGAACCCAAAAGCCCGGATTGTCTTCTCCTGCTTGTCAGGGCGTCCGATGCAACTCCGCTTCCAAGTGATCCTCAGTTTTGCCATGTTCGGGCCTCCTATTCTGCCTGAACGGGCTTCCGGTCCTTCCCCCGAAGCCGAAGGGTCTCTTCAGGCGTCCTCATTGCCCGAAGGGCTTCGAAAGTCGCGTAGGCCACGTTGATGGGATTGGAAGTCCTTCCGATGACTTTTGTCAGCACATCTTTCACTCCGCCCAGCTCCATAATGGCCCGGACAACCGCACCTGCGATAACGCCCGTACCGGGCGCGGCCGGCTTGAGAAGAACTTCCGCCGCGCCGAAGCGTCCGATGATCGGGTGCGCAACGGTGTTACCCACCTTTTTCAAGGGCACCATGCTCTTCTTTGCCTTTTCGATACCCTTCCGCACCGCTTCGGGAATCTCACGGGCTTTGCCCATCCCGACGCCGACCTGTCCGTTACCGTCTCCGGCGACCACCAGCACGCTGAACTTGAATCGCTTGCCGCCTTTGACCACCTTGCTGACCCTCTTTATGCAAACGACGCGTTCGGTCAGCTCGTTCTCGGTTGCTTTTTGCATTCTGGCTGCCATCGGCCCTTCCCCTCCTAAAACTTCAGCCCGGCCTCGCGGGCGGAATCAGCCAGGGCCTTTACCCGACCGTGGTACATATGGCCGCCCCGGTCGAATACGACAGCCTGGATCCCCTTTTCAAGGGCTCGCTCCGCAACCAGCTTGCCGACGAATTTCGCCGCTTCGACATTCCCGGTTCCCTTCAGCTGTTCCGCAACGGCCTTCTCACGGGTCGAAACGGCCACAAGCGTGGTTCCCTTTTCGTCATCGATGACCTGGGCGTAAATATGCTTCAGGCTCCTGAAAACGGAAAGCCTGGGCGTTTCTGCCGTCCCCGAAAGCTTTTGGCGGAGGCGCTGGTGCCGGATCAACCGCATCTCGTTTCGGCTTCGCTTCCTAATCATGCTCTTTCACCTCGGCTACTTCTTCGATCCAGCCTTACCGGCCTTGCGAATGATGAACTCTCCCGCATAGCGGATCCCCTTCCCCTTGTAGGGCTCGGGCGGACGGAAGCCGCGGATGTTTGCCGCGAGCTGTCCTACAGCCTGCTTATCGGCTCCCTTGATCAGGATCTTTGTCGGGCCGTCGGTCTGGATCTCGATACCTGCGGGCGGCTCCACCTGGATCGGGTGAGAATATCCCAGGTTCAGGATGAGCGTTTTCCCCTGCATCTGGGCTCTGTAGCCGACCCCGACAATTTCCAGCTGCCTCTGGAACCCTTCGCTAACCCCCACGACCATGTTGTTCAGCAACGCGCGGGTCATGCCGTGGAAAGCCCTGGACTTGATTTCATCATCCTTGCGGGTGACGACGATCTGGCCCTCCTCGAGCGATACGTCCACGCACGGCAGCAGGTCCATCGAAAGTTCGCCCTTCGGTCCCTTTACTTTGACGTGCCGTCCCTCCACTGAAACCTGAACGCCCTTGGAGAGCGGAATGCTTTTTCTTCCAATTCGAGACAAGGACTACACCCCCCCACTACCAGACGTAGCAGATGACTTCGCCTCCCAGGCCGTTGAAACGGGCTGTGGCATCCGTCATCAATCCCTGCGAGGTGGAAATGATAGCCACTCCGAGCCCTCCCATGACCTTGGGCAAATCACTCTTGTTGACGTAGATTCGACGACCAGGCTTGCTGATCCTGCGAAGCCCCTGGATCACGCGCTCGCGGTTGGGCCCGTAGTTCAACACCAGCCTCAGCATCGAAATCGGCTTCTTGGCGTCGTTCAAAACCTTGAAATTGCGAATATAGCCCTCTTCCTTGAGGATTTTCGCGATTTCGAGCTTCATTTTGCTCATCGGGACATCAACGGTTTCCTGGAAAACCGTATTCGCATTCCGGATGCGCGTGAGCATATCCGCTATGGGATCGGTCACGTACATTTCCTCTGCCTCCTTTTGCTCTCGCGGCTACCAGCTCGACTTGACCACGCCGGGGATTTTCCCCTCACGGGCCAGCTTGCGGAAGCAGCAACGGCACATGTTGAACTTGCGCAACACGGAATGAACGCGCCCGCAAAGAGGGCAACGGTTCACCTTGCGCACCTTGAATTTCGGTTCCCTCTTCGCCTTGACTTCAAGGGCCGTCCTCGACATCTTGAATAACCTCCTTAACGACTGAACGGCATACCCAACTCCTTGAGAAGGAGGTAGGCCTCTTCGTCGCTTTTTGCCGTCGTGACGATCGTGATGTTCATGCCACGGACACGGATGACCTTGTCGTAGTCGATCTCGGGGAAAATCAACTGCTCTTTCAGCCCCAGGTTAAAATTCCCTCGGCCGTCAAATCCTTTCCGGGAAACCCCCTGGAAGTCCTTGATCCTGGGAAGGGCAAGGGACAGTAGCCGATCCAGGAACTCCCACTTCTTCGTTCCCCGAAGGGTGACGGAACAAGCGACGGGCATCCCTTCACGAAGCTTGAACCCGGCGACGGATTTCTTTGCCCTTTTCAAGACGGGCCTCTGCCCTGTGATCTGGGCCAACTCGTTGATGGCCGCATCCATGTACTTGATGTCGACCTTCGCCTCGCCAACGCCGATATTCACCACCACTTTCTCGATACGCGGCGTTTCCATGACGTTCTTGTAGGAAAACTCCTTCATCAGGCGCGGGACGACCTCTTCCTTATACTTTGTCTGCAAACGCGGAACCATGGTCAAAGAAGCCTCCTCCCTACACCTTGTCTACGATTTCGCCGCACTTCTTGCAGAGCCGCACTTTCCGCCCATCGTCCATGAAAGCTCGGGCGACTCGCGTGGGCTTTCCGCAGGCGGGGCAAACGAGCATGGCCTTTGCCGCGTAGATCGGGGTCTCCTGCTTGATGATCCCGCCCTTCGGGTTTTTCTGTGTCGGGCGGACGTGCTTGGTCGCAAGGTTGACCCCCTCGACGACGATCATGTCCTTGGAGGGGATGTTCCGGAGGACTTTACCTTCCTTCCCCGCATCCTTCCCGGAGATGACGTGAACCCGATCGCCTTTCTTTATTCTCATCTTTCCCATGACAAGAGCCTCCTACACTACTTCAGGTGCCAGCGAGACGATCCGCATGTACTTCTTCTCGCGAAGCTCCCTGGCAACGGGCCCAAAGATGCGAGTCCCCTTCGGATCTCCGTTGTTGTCGATGATGACCGCGGCATTGTCATCGAAGCGGACGTACGAGCCATCCTTCCTCCGGATCTCCTTGCTGGTCCGCACAATCACGGCCTTGACCACTTGCCCTTTCGAGATGTTGCTATTGGGGATGGCTTCCTTGACCGAGGCAACGATGACGTCCCCGACGGAACCGACGAATCTCTGGCTGCCACCCACGACATGGACGCACATGATCTTTTTTGCACCGGAATTGTCGGCAACGTTGAGAACCGTCCTAAGCTGGATCATTGCCTACGCCTCCTCGTCACCGGTTTCCGCACCGAGAATCGGGGCCCGGCGCAGGACTTCCTTCAACACCCAGCGCTTATGGGCGCTCAGGGGACGCGTCTCCTCAATCAGAACCTGGTCGCCGATCCGGCAGGTGTTTTCTTCGTCGTGTGCCATGTATTTCTTGAACTTCAGCACCGGCTTTCCATAAAGCGCGTGCTTTGCCATCCGATCCACGCGGACAACGATCGTCTTTTGCATCCTGTTGCTGACGACGGTGCCGATCCGCGTCTTCCGATGAGAGGTTCTCTCCTCCATCGTCCGTTACCTCCTTGCAGTCGCGCGTTCCATGGCAATTTCCTTCTCGCGCTTCACCGTGAGAATTCTTGCGATGGTCCGCTTGACTTCCGAAATTCGGCTATGGTTTCCCTGCTGCCCGATGGCGCTCTGGAAACGCAGGTTGAAAAGCTCTTCCTTGTACTGACGATGCTTGTCCTGAAGTTCTTCCAAAGTGAGATCCCTAAAATCCTTTGCCTTCATGGTCTATTCACCACCCAGCCCTTCCCGGGCAACAAACCGGACCCTGATCGGCAGTTTGTGACCCGCCGTGAGGAAGGCTTCCTCGGCAACTTCCCGAGTGACACCGGCAACTTCAAACATGATCCGCCCCCTCTTGACCGGGGCGACCCAGAATTCGGGATTCCCCTTTCCCTTTCCCATTCGGGTTTCGAGCGGCTTTTTCGTAAAGGGACGGTCCGGGAAAATCCGGATCCAGATCTTGCCGCCCTTCTTCATTTTTCTCGAGATCGCGACACGCGCCGCCTCGATCTGCCTCGCGGTAATCCAGGCACAATCCAGGGCCTGCAAACCGTAATCCCCGAAATCCACCTGGGTGGCTCCCTTCGCTCGACCACTCAGGGGCCTTCGGAAGGGTTTCCTGTATTTAACGCGGCTAGGCATAAGCATGGTGCATTAACCCCTTTCCTTTGCGCCCTCTTTGGCCGTTTTCCGGGCCTTGTAGGCGGTATCGCCACGGTAAACCCAAACCTTGACGCCGATGACTCCGTAAATCGTCCTGGCCTCGGCAAAACCGTAATCGATATCGGCTCGCAGGGTCGAAAGAGGGAGCTGGCCCTCAAGATACCATTCGGTCCTTGCGATTTCCGCCCCGCCAAGCCTTCCTCCGCACTGGACCTTGATCCCCTTGGCCCCGGATTTCATCGCGCGGAAGATCGCCTTTTTCATGGCCCGGCGGAAGCTGACCCTCATTTCCAACGAAGAGGCGACGCTTTCTGCCAGTATGGAGGCTTCCATATCCGGGTTCTTGATCTCTTGTACATTGATCATCACCCGCAATCCGGTTTTCGCCTGCAGTTCCTCCCGAACCTTCTGGATTTCGGTCCCGCCTTTTCCGATTACTACCCCAGGCCGGGCGGTCGAAACCGTAAACGCGATAACATTCCCGATTCTCTCGATCTCTACCTTGGAAACGCCAGCGGGTTTCCAGCGATCGATGATCCACTGCCGGAGTTCGAGATCCTGGTGAAGGTTCTTGGCATAGTTCCTGCCACTGGCGAACCATTTGGATTCCCAGTCGCGAATGATTCCTAACCGCATCCCCACGGGATGAATCTTCTGACCCACGGTCACCCCTCCTTAGCGTTCCGAGACCACGATGGTCAAGTGGCTGGACGTCCGCTTGAACGGATGAGCCCGGCCCATCGAGACGGGGCGAAACCGCTTCATGGCTGCTCCCCGGTCGGCAAAGGCTTCGGTAACGACAAGCTTGTCAACATCCATTCCATAGTTGTTGTCCGCATTGGCCAACGCGCTCTGCAATGCCTTTTCCACGTACCGCGCCGCCTTTTTGGGGGTGAACTTCAGGATCGCGAGGGCTTCGTCCGCCTTTTTCCCGCGAATCAGGCTGAGCACTTGGCGCAGCTTCGTCGGGGAGATGTGCAGTCCCTTTGAGATCGCTCGTGCTTCCATCTTTTCCTCAACCCCCTACTTCACGCCGGAAGCGCATTCCTGCCCGGCATGTCCCCCGAACTTGCGCGTCGGTGCAAACTCGCCGAGCTTGTGCCCGATCATGTTTTCCGTGATGAACACGGGGATGTGCGTTTTTCCGTTATGAACCGCAATGGTGTGCCCAATCATGGCGGGCACGATCGTCGATCGCCTCGACCAGGTCTTGATGACTGCCTTTTTTGCCGTCTCGTTCATCATTTCGACCCGGTGCAGGAGCTTCAGCTCGACAAAGGGCCCCTTCTTCGTGGACCTTGCCATGTCCTTCCCTCCTCAGCCTCTACTTCGCGTACCGACGCCGAACGATCATCTTGTCGGACGGCTTCGATTTGCGGGTTCTGTATCCCTTGGCTGGAGTTCCCCATGGAGAAACAGGATGCTTGTTCGACTTGCTGCACCCTTCGCCGCCGCCCATCGGATGGTCAACGGGGTTCATGACCATTCCCCGAACCTTCGGTCTGCGGCCAAGCCAGCGAGTTTTTCCAGCTTTTCCATCCACAACGTTCTCGTGTTCCTCGTTCCCCACTTGGCCGATCGTGGCCATGCACTGCTGAAGGACAAGCCGGAGCTCACCGCTGGGCATCCTGACGTAGGCGTATTTCCCCTCTTTTGCCATCAGCTGTGCGCTGGATCCGGCAGAACGGACCAGGACTCCTCCCCGGCCAGGTTCAAGCTCAATGTTGTGGACGACGGTTCCCACCGGGATATCCATCATCTTGAGCGCATTTCCGGGCTTGATATCCGCTCCCGGGCCCGCCATGATCTGCGCGCCAACCGCCAGGCCGGAAGGAGCAAGGATGTACCGCTTTTCCCCGTCGGCGTAGTGAACGAGCGCTATCCTGGCGGAGCGGTTCGGATCGTATTCGATCGTAGCTACTTTTCCCGGGATTCCGATCTTGTCGCGCTTAAAATCGATTTTGCGGTACTGGCGCTTGTTTCCGCCTCCGCGATGACGCATCGTCACCCGCCCGGTATTGTTCCGGCCTGCCGTCTTCTTCAGCGGCTCGAGCAGGCTCTTCTCAGGCGTTGTCGACGTGATTTCCGTATAGTCCGAGTTCGCCATCGTTCGGCGACTCGGCGTTGTGGGTTTGAATTTTTTCATCGCCATGTTCGTTCTCCTCTCGTACCCTAGGCGCTCGCGCCTTCGAAGAACTTGATGCGCTCGCCCGCAGCAAGGGTCACGATGGCTTTCTTCCAAGAACGGGAACGCCCCAGGAACACGCCCAGGCGTTTCGGCTTGGAGCGAACCTTGATCGTGTTGACGCTTTCGACCTTCACCTTGAAGACTTCCTCGACTGCCTGGCGGATCAAAACCTTGTTCGCCTTCGGATGGACCTCGAAAGCGTACTTGTTGTGCTCCATCTGGCGGTTCGACTTCTCCGTGATGATCGGCCGGATAATCACATCATGCGCTACGAGGTTCATCGGCCGTACACCTCCTGCAGTTTCTCGGCGGAAGCTCGCGTCAGGATCAGGTGTTCATGGTTCAGGATGTCATAGACGTTCAGGCTGTCCACATGAATCACCTTGGCTCCGGGGATGTTTGCCGCAGAACGGTAGATGTTCTCCTTCGATTCGTCAATCACCATCAGCGGCTTGCGCTTCGCTTCGATCTTTCCGAGAAAAGCCAGCATCGCCTTGGTCTTGTGGGTTCCGAAATCGCCGTTTTCCACGATGACCATCCGATCCTCGGTCGCCTTCAGGGAAAGCGCGCTCCGCATTGCCAGCTGTCTCACCTTGCGGTTGACCTTCTGGCTGTAATCGCGCGGCTTCGGTCCATGGGCGACTCCACCCTTTAGCCACAACGGGGATCGCGTGCTCCCGGCTCGAGCCCTCCCGGTGTGCTTCTGCCTGAAGGGCTTGCGCCCCCCGCCACTCACTTCTCCTCGTGTCTTGGCGCTGGCAGTCCCCTGCCGTGCGTTGGCCAGGTGGGCAACGACAACCTGGTGCATCGCAGGAACATGGATGGGCGCACCGAACACGGCGTCGGAAAGTTCGAGGCTTCCTACGACTTCGCCCTCAAAATTGATCAACTTCATGGTAGGCATGGTCTTTCCCCCCTCCTTCCGCCGCCTAGTGCTTCTTTCGGACCATCACGAGGCCGTTGCGCGCCCCGGGGATGGCTCCCCTGATCAGGATCAGGTTGTTCTCGGCGTCAATCGCTGCCACCTTCAGGTTCTTCACCGTGACCCGCTCGTTCCCCATGCGCCCTGGGTTCCCGTGTCCCTTGAAGACCCTCCCGGGATAGCTGTGGGCTCCGGAAGAACCGGGGCGGCGGTGCCATTTCGACTGGCCGTGGGACGCGGGTCCGCCCCCCCAGCCATACCTCTTCATTCCGCCGGCCGTCCCCTTGCCCTTGCTCACGCCGGTCACGTCCACGGATTCCCCTGCCTCGAAAATCGTGGCTTTCACGTCCGTTCCGGGCTGGTACGGCGTAACATCGTCAATTCGGAATTCCCGGATCCACCTTTTCGGCTCGATTCCGGCCTTCTCAAACACAACCTTCATCGGCTTCGGGACCTTTTTCGCCTTTTTCGGCCCAAAGGCCAGGACGACCGCCGTGTATCCGTTCTTTTCCTGTGTCCTGACAGCGAGGACCGGGCACGGTCCCGCTTCCACAACCGTTACGGGGACGGCTCTTCCCTCTTCGTCGAAGATCTGCGTCATTCCAATCTTCCGTCCCAGAATTCCCATGCTCATCCGATTCAGCTCCTTTTCGCTCAGAGCTCCCCCCGAAAGCTACAACTTGATTTGGATGTCCACTCCGGAAGGGAGATTCAGCTGCATTAAGGCCTCCATCGTCTTCTGCGTCGGGTCGACGATGTCGATGAGGCGCTTGTGTGTCCGAATTTCATACTGCTCCCGAGCATCCTTGTCCTTGTGCGGAGATTTGAGGATCGTGAACTTGTTGATCTCCGTCGGGATCGGAATCGGTCCTGAAACCTTCGCGCCTGTCCGCTCAGCGGTCTCGGCGATCTGGACCGCAGAAGCGTCAAGCACGCGATGGTCAAACGCTTTTAGGTTGATGCGTATCCTTTTTGCCAAGGCTGTCCCCTCCCGACAACTAGTCGAGAATCTCGGTGACGACGCCGGCACCCACCGTGCGGCCGCCTTCCCGGACCGCAAAGCGAAGGCCCGGCTCCAGCGCCACCGGCACGATCAG
>JALHIN010000007.1:0-92356 GCA_022839995.1 Synergistota bacterium | reverse complement strand
CCGCTCTCCCTTGTTGGCGGGGGTTGGTCCACCTCCTCTCCTGCCTTCCGGGGTCGTCGCGGTCATTGAAGCATCTTGAATCCAAGGTTAAACTGTCAAGGAACCGGATAAAACCTAGAATATGATAATCTCTGTTAAGGAGATTGCAATGGGTCTATAGTCCCAATCTTTTTCGAAAAACCGCACGGCGGCTGCTTTTCAAGAAGGGAGCTCAAGACGATGAAATCCATTTCCGTGGTGATCCCCCTCTACAACCAGCGAGGCTCGATCGAAAAGACGCTTTCGGACCTGCTTTCCCAGACCTTCGACGATTTCGAGATTGTCGTGGTCGACGACGCTTCAACGGACGGGAGTGTCTCGAAAGCCTCCGAGGTTCTTTCGGTTGGGAGAGTGCCCTGGAACCTGGTTCGCTTCCCCGTCAACCGCGGAGCCTCGGAAGCAAGAAACGCCGGGCTCGATTCCGCCACGGGAGAAACGGTTTTCTTTCTGGACGGGGATGACCGGATCGCACCGCAAACTCTCTGCCGCCTCTGGGAAACACTGAAGGGAACCTCCTCGCCCTTGGCCTTCTGCGGTTTTCGGGTGTGCGGGGAAAGCCTCGAAAAAGGGAAGACCTACTCGTTTTCTCTTCCTTCAGCCTCGAAGTCGACTCCTGCTCCGCGGCTGCTTCGTGCCTTTCTCGGGGGGAAACGCTACCTGAACGCTTCGAATGTCCTTTACAGCCGCTCTTTCCTCCAGGCCAACCGCATCCGTTTCCCCCGCGGCTGCCGTTTCGCCGAAGACCGTGAGTTCATCGCAAAAGCCCTTTTTTTCGCCGAAACGGCGGCCGTCGTCCCGGAAGCTCTCGTGAGCTACGTCCAGCACGAAAACCAAAGCACCAGCCGAATGGCCAGGGATCCGTCCAAGTATGCCCACGAGGTTGGAATGTACCTGAGGCTCAGGAAATTTCTGGCTAAAAACCGCGCCGAACCCGTCTTGCTTCGCCTGGTCGATTCGCTCGAGCTGCCCGGTGCCGTGATCCGGATGGCCACCTCCGCCGTCCGGTGCGGCAGGGAGGAGTATTTCTGGAAGGTCGTCAAATCCCGCCAATTGCGGCAAATTGTTTCCCGAGGCCTTGGGGCCTGGTCCCTGAAACCGGAAGTTGCGTTCAAGGCAATGCTCTTTTTCCATGGTCCGAGACTCTTGCTAAGCCTTTACAGGAGAAAGGCCCTTTCCCCTTAAAAATTGCCTTCCCTTTTCGCTTCGATTACCTTTCTCATCAACGAAACTGCCTTCTCCGGCGCGAGGCTCGCCATCGGCATGCCTTTCGGAGAAGTTTCCGGGTAGTTTTCAAATGGATTGTCCGAAACCAGTGCAAAGAGATTCTGCCCCTTGTGGCCGAAGCGCCCTGGATCCCTGACCGCGAACAGACCGATGCAGGGAATCCCGGTCATCCGGGCAAGATGGATAGGCCCTGTGTCTCCCCCGATGGCAAGATCCGAGGAAGCCGCGAGTGCGCACACTTCCTCGAGCGACAACTTCCCGGCCAGGTTGATCACCGGCCCGTGAGATGAAGACACGATCTCGCCCCCCATTTTTTCTTCATCCAACCCGCTTCCGACCAAGACGGGGATCAGGCCGGCCCTGCACGCCTCCTCCAGGAAAACGGTCCAGGACCGCACGGGCCAACGCTTGAACGTTTTGCTGGCCCCGATGGCGCAGAAAACGAACCTTCCTTCCTTGACCGGCATTTTTTCAAAGAGTTTTGCCTTTTCTTCTTCCGATACGTGGAGCTGGACCTCTTTGGTAAGGAATTTCCCCAGTTCCCAGGCCCGATTGGCCTCCGCCAACGAATAGTCGTAGGCAAACTGCAGGTTCTTGTGAAATCCGACTCGGACGGGGATTCCCGAAAACGCGGAAACCAGGGCAGATCGGTCGTTGTAGTGGACACTGTAGAGGAAACGGAAATCCGCTTGCCTTATTCGGCCAATCAGCTGAAGGACCGTCAGCCTCCCCTTTCCGATGTCCCACGGGACCACTTCGTCGACATAGGGCTGCATCCGAAGGATGCCTTCGTATTCGGCCTGGGCCAGCCATGCCAGGTGAAGGCCGGGGAACCGCGTTTTCAGTGCCCTTGCCTTTGCCAGGGCAAGGAGGACATCTCCGAGAGAGCTGAACCGGATGAACAGGAGACGGTCCTTCTCTTCGGGAAGGGGAATTTCTTTTTCTTTCATTCCATCCGCTCTCTCTTTCCGGAGAAGGATCTCAAGATCCCTGTGGTGCTCAGGTCTCCGAACCTGGGAATGACAACCACCTTCCCGCCGCGGGAAACCGTTTCTGCCGCACCGACGATCCCTTCTGCCTGGTAATCCCCGCCCTTTACGAGGACATCGGGTTCCAGAGCCTGGATCAGGTTCAGCGGGGTTTCTTCCTCGAAAACGACGACCAGGTCGACCGGGGAAAGAGCCGCAACCAGCTTCGCCCGGAAAGGCTCGGCGTTCACGGGTCGGTCAGGCCCCTTGATCCGCCTGATCGAGGAATCCGAGTTCAGGCCCACCACGAGGCGGTCCCCCAGAGCCCGGGCCTTTTCCAGGCAATAGACATGCCCGGCATGCAGGACATCAAAACAGCCGTTCGTAAAGACAACCCGTTTCCCATCCGCTTTCCAGGCTCTGACCTGAGATTGGGCCCATTCCAGCGGAACCACCTTTGAAAGAGAGTCCGAGAAGGGGTCCTTTCTCAATTCCGCCAGCAACTCTTCCCTGCCGATAGCATAGGTCCCTGCCTTGCCGACGACAAAACCGGCCGCCCGGTTTGCCGCGATCGCCGCATCAGCCAGGGAGGCACCGCTCGCCAGGAAGGCCGCCACAACGGCAACGACCGTGTCACCGGCGCCGCTCACGTCGAACACTTCTTTGGCAAGGGCCTTCTCGTGCGTCACACGTTCTCCGGAAACAAGCGTCATCCCCCGATCCGAGCGGGTCACCAGGAGGTTGTCCACCCCGAAACGGGCAATCAGTTCCCTCGCCGCCTCTTCAATTTCTCTGTCTTCGTTCGGGATGTTCCGCCGCGCAGCTTCTGCAAGCTCCTTCAGGTTCGGGGTGACGAGGGTGCAGCCCCTGTATCGATCCCAATCGGGACCCTTCGGGTCGACGGCGACTGGGATTTTCCGCTTTCGGCAAAATTCGATCACCCTCCGGCACAGGCCGGAAGTACAGACTCCTTTGCCGTAATCCGACAGGACAACCGCGCCAACGCCCTTTTCCAGGCTCCGGCCCATTCCGGCAAAGAGTTCTTCTTCCCGGCCGCTTTCGATCGGCTCCGCCCTTTCGAAATCCAACCGGATCATCTGCTGGCGCCCCGAAACGATCCGCACTTTCCTCGTGGTGGGTCGATCCGTTTCGATGAGCGAGTCGCATTCAATCCCCTTTCGGATCAGCAAGCTTTTCAGAAGTGCTCCCTCTTCGTCCCGCCCGACTGCACCTGCAAGCACTACCCTGCATCCCAGCCTCGAAAGATTGTGCGCCACGTTGCCAGCCCCGCCCAGTCCTTCGCTTCGGGACTCGACCTTGACCACCGGGATCGGGGCTTCCGGGGAAATCCGCTCCACCGATCCGGCGTAGGTCTGGTCCAGGATCAGGTCACCGACAACCAGGACCCGAGTAGCGGAAAGCCCTGCCTGGAGAATTTCGATCGGTTCCCTCGATGCACCCACTCAGGACCCCTCCCCGAAAAGGTAGCCGTTCCGTTCGGACAACATGCCGACGTAAAGGGTCACGGCCTCTTCCAGCGACAGGAATTCTTCTTCATAACCCGCCTTCCTGAGGTTCGTCAGGTCCGCCTGGGTAAAATTCTGGTACTGTTTCGCAAGGTCCTCGGGAAACGGGATGTATTCGACGGTGCCCTGCTTCATCGAGGAGATGACCGCTTCGGCAAGGTTCTCAAAAGACCTCGCGGCACCGGTCCCGCAGTTGAAGATCCCCGATTTGCCAGGATTCTCGAGGAAGAACAGGTTCACCCTGACCGCATCCCCCACGTACAGGAAATCCCTTTTCTGGCCTCCGGGGCCAAACCCTCCGGATCCTTCGAAAAGCCTCACCTTTCCCGTTTCCCTGATTTGGCGGAAAGCATGGAAAGCCATCGAGGCCATTCGCCCCTTGTGGGCCTCCTGGGGCCCGAACACGTTGAAATACCGAAGCCCCACGACCTGGGAACCGCCCGACGGGAGGATCTTGCGGACTGTCCTGTCGAAAAGGTGCTTGGTGAAGGCGTAAAGGTTCAGAGGAAACTCACATTCGGGCTCTTCCCTGAACCCCCTTTTTCCCGATCCGTAAACCGAGGCAGAAGAGGCATAGATAAAAGGAATCCTTTCGGATAGGCAAAATTCCAGCAATTCCCTCGAGTACCGGTAGTTGTTGTCCATCATGTAATTCCCGTCGGAATTGAGGGTGTCCGAGCAGGCCCCCTGGTGGAAAACCGCTCGAAGCGCTTTGCCGCGAAAACTTCCTCGGTTCAGGCGCACTCGAAATTCGCCTTTGTCCAGAAAGTCCGTAAATTTCAATCCTCTCAGGTTTTTGAATTTTTCAGGGGTGCCGAGGTTGTCCACGACCAGGATCTCGTCATACCCCGCCGCATTCAGGCCAGCCACCAGGTTGCTCCCGATGAAACCCGCCCCGCCCGTCACGATGATCAATCGGATCACATCCCGCAAGGAAAGAATTCACTCTCGCCGAAGAGCATTTCTTCGACAAGGATGCATAGCCCGTGCTCAATTGCCAGGTGGACATTCTGGAGGACCGCCGTGTTCTTTGAATCGACTTCGATCGAAACGTCGGCCAGGGCTCCGATTGCCCCCCCGCGTCGAGTCAGCGCAACCGTGGAAAGGCCCATTTTTTTCGCCTCTCGCAGCGCTCTCAGGACATTCTCCGAAGCCCCGCTTGTGCTGATCCCGAGCAAAACATCACCAGGCCGGCCAAGGGCCTGGACCTGCCGAGTGAAAATGTCTTCGAAACCGTAGTCGTTGCAGAACGCCGTCAGGAAAGAGGTGTCGGTCGTGAGCGCCAGGGCTGGCAACGCCCCCCTGTTTTTCTCCCTGGAAAGGCGACAGACGAATTCCGCGGCCACGTGCTGGCAGTCTGCCGCGCTTCCGCCGTTCCCGCAAAGGAGGAGCTTGCCCCCGTTTCTCATCGAACTCGCCACCAGGCAGGCGGCATCCAACAGGGTCGGGCTGCCCTTCTCGATGAAAACTTCCAGGAGTTTTGCGGTTTCTCGGAAAATTTCCCGCACCGCTGCGATGTCAACCGGGTTTTTCTCCAAGGGAAATCCTCCCTTCCGCTACCCAGGATGCAACGATGTCAGCCGCCTCAAGAATTCCTTCGGCCACCGCATCCCAGATCCTTGGGGTATTTCTCTCCGTCCTTCGTCCGTATCCGCTCCTGACCAGGACGGTCCGGGCCCCGATCCCCCTGCCCATCTGAATATCGGACAGTTTATCTCCCACCACGAAAGAACCGGAAAGATCCAGTTCAAGATCCTTGGCCGCCTCCAGGACAAGACCGATGGACGGTTTCCTGCAGCCGCAGGCTTCCCAGGGCGCGTGGGGGCAATGGTATTCCGCATCCGTTCTCGCCCCCGCGTGCGCAAGAAGCACTTCCATCCGTTCCTTCACCTTACGGTAGTCGTCCTCCGAATATAACCCTCGTCCGATCCCCGACTGGTTCGTCACCACCACCACCTTCAGCCCGAGCCCCGCCATCTTCCGGATCGCCTCCGGGGCTCCCTTGAGAAGGGTGACTTCTTCCGGGTTGGAAAGGTATCCCCGTTCTTCGAGAATGACACCGTCCCGGTCCAGGAAAACCGCGCGATTTTTCCCGTCAGGCTTTGCCGGCATTCTTTCCGACCGCCATCCTTTTGAGAAAACAACCGGTTTGTTCCGCCATCTGCCTGGCCGTCGGAACCATGGAAGGGTCAAATCGCGGAGGATCCTTCCCTTCCTGGAGGATCCGGGACAGGCCGCAGACCCAGGCATCCTCGTCTCCCGGCGGAAGAAGGCTTTCGCTTTTGCCGGTGAGCTCGATGACGGGTTCGATCGCGGATGCCAGCACCGGAATTCCGACCCGGACCGCCTGCATGAGCACCAGGGGCATCCCCTCGTCAAGTGAAGGGAAAAGCAGGCAGTCCGAGGAGGCCATCCAGCTCTCCACGTCATCGCGAAAGCCGTGAAAAAAAACCTTTCCTTCCAGCCCGAGGTTCACGGCCATGGCTTCAAGTTCTTCCCTTTGGGGGCCGTCGCCGAGGATCTCCAGTACCCACGGTTTTCCCCTGATCGAGGAGAAGGCTGAGAGGACGACCTGCAATCCTTTCAATCGCGTCAGCCGGCCCACGAAGAGGAAGCGGAAAGGACCGAGTCCCTTTCTTTTCTGCCAAAGGACCGACGGTTCCGGGATGCCGTTCCTGATGACCTCGGTTCTTGCCGGAAGGAATCCTTCCAGGTGCGACCGGACGGCTTCGCTGACGCAGATGGCGCCGTCTGCTTTGCAAAAGGGCCTGATGCCCGCGTTTTTCCGGTAGCGAGCGTGGGCGGTAAAAACCCAGGGTTTCCCAGAAAACCCGCTCGCCCACCAGGCAATCCAGGCGGGGACGCGGGAATGGGCGTGGATCACGTCAATTTCTTCCCTCCGCGCCAAAGCGGCGATCCGAAGTGCCGAAAAAAGGGCCGTGAAGGGATTTTTCCGGTGGACGGGAAGATGAACGACCCGGGCTTCGGGGTGGAGCTTTTCTTCGAGCCGGCCTCCCGCGGTGACGACCCATACCGTATGCCCAAGGGTCGACAGTTCCGTCGAAAGCCAGAGGGCGTGGCGCTCGACACCCCCCTCCTCGAATTCGGGCAGGATCATCAGGATGTTCATGAAAGGCGTCCTTCCTTTCGGTCCCAACGCTGGAGGATCCAGGACGCGGCGTCGCGGGCTTCGTTGAAAGCCGGGGGCCTAGAAAAGCCTTCCTCCGGTATTCTTTCGTCCCAGGGGAACGTTTCGGTGACCAGGGACCTTGCCCTGAATCCTTCGAGCATGGCATCGAAGCGGGGTGCACCCCTGAGGAAACGGCACGGCAGCAGGCCGGACTTAACCAGTAGGGAAACCGAACTCTGCAGCCGTGGCCTCAGCCCGCCGGTTCTTTCGACGCGAAGGAGCCGGACGCGAAACCCGGCCGTGGCGGCCTCGGATACCATGGAAACGGAGTCCTCCGTGCAGAAAACCTCCTTACATCCGCCCAGGATTCCAGGAACCGGATTCGCGGATTCCTTCGACGCCAGCAGGAGCATGCGGAAGACGGGAAACTTCCCCGAAAGCTCCAACAGGGCGTCTTCGGTTTCCGCGGGCGTCCTCCGGGAAGTGGTGACGTAGAGGTCCGCATTCAGTTCCAATGCCTTCTGCGCCAGGAATCCGACCGTTCGGCTCGCCCAGTCCGGCGTTACCCGGTAGTTCGCGTCGTTTCCGCCGACCAGGATACCCCATCTCGTTTCCGAAGAGGGAGGAAACTTCTCGAACAGCCGATCGGCCTCCTGTTTCAAGCACCCCTCGTCGACGGCATTGGGTGCCCCGAGCGTGCAAAAAACGTTCGGGGCTTCGGCCGGGAAGTCATGGGCCGGGATGACGGCAAAGTCGAACGGCTCCGTTCCGAGAACCGACGGAGTCATGACCGTCGCAGCCTTGCCTCCCAGGCAACGGGCCAGGGCCAAGGAAAAGGGAGCCGCGGTGCTTCCCGTTGAAAGAAAAAGCCTCTCGTTGCCCTTTGCGTATTCCCCTTCCGCGGTGCGGTCAGCCTCCTGCAGGAGGCTCAAACCGCCGTTTTCCAGGAGCCACTTTCTCGCGGAAGGGCCGTTTGCGATCGAAAGGGCCCGGGCACGGACTTTCAGGGTCCAGAACCTCCGAATGCCGGAAAGTCTGGGAACATCAAGCTCGCGGATCCCTGCCCCCGCAAGGCGTGAAATCCAGAGGGCCACTCCCCGGCTCTGGTTCACGTGACCCCGGATACCGTCGGACAGGATGATCACCTCACTGGGCCCTTTGACCAATCTTTTCTCTCCTTTGCAAAAAGGAGAGTGGGAACGCAAAGCGCCCCACCCTCCGCGTTCCACTCCCCGGTCCCCGCTTACAGGGCCGCCTTGACGCCAGCCTGGACCGCTCTCACGATCTGTTCGATCCTTGCGTCGTCCATCAGGATGTCCATGCCGTAGACCGCGGTTCGGCTCAGGATGGCGTGTGTCTGCGGCCACTCCACCGGCCTGTAGGCCGGCATCTCCTCGACGTAGGGGCAGTCGAAGGGGCAGCGGAGCCGGCTGTACATGGTTCCTTCCCGCAGGGTCGACCAGTGCCGGGCGTAGTGCCAGGTATTGTCGGCCAGGTTCCCGCATGGGACACCGGCCTCCTTCGAAGCTTTCTGGAACCTGCGGGCCGCCTCGGCGTTCGGCAGGAGGAACACGACCTGGGTCGCGGTATCCCCTTCCGGATCGGGCAGAGCCCGGAGGGAAAGCCCTTCCACCTTCCCGACGCCTTGCAGGATTTTTTTCTTGGAGGCTTTCATCCTTTCGATCGCCAGGTCCAGTTTCCCGAGCTGGACGAGGCCGAGAGCCCCCTGCAGCTCGCTCATGCGGAAGTTGAATCCGAGGCAGGCCTTCCCCTCCGCTCCCCGCTCGATGGAGTTGTCGTGGATGTGCCCGTGGTCGTGGTAATACTCCATCCTGTGGTAAAGGTCCTCGTCATCGGTGACGATCAGGCCGCCTTCCCCGACGGTGATGACCTTCACCGGATCGAGGCTGTAGGGACCGAACTTTCCTATCGTTCCGACGTAGCGCCCCTTGTACTTTGCTCCCATGGCCTGGCAGGAATCTTCCAGCAGGAGGAGCCCGTAATCGTCGCAGATCGCCTTGAAGGCGTCCATGTCAGCGGCAGCCCCGAACATGTGGACCGGCATGATCGCTTTCGTCCGCTCCGTGATCAGCTCCTCGACGGAGTTCGGGTCCAGGTTGAGGCTCTCGTCGATTTCCGCAAGCACGGGAACCGCCCCGCACTCGAGGATGGATTCCATCGTGGCGATGAAGGTGAAGGGGCTGGTGATGATCTCGTCTCCCGGCCCGATCCCGAGGGACTTGAGGGCGACATAGAGAGAGGCCGTCCCGCTGGAAACCGCCAGGCAGTGCTTCGCCCCGAATTTTTCCGCCACTGCTTTCTCGAATTCCTCGACTCTCCAGACGCCGTTCCTCATCCCCTGGAACCAGTAACGGTGAAGGACCTTTCTCCGGATCACGTCCGCAAGGGCGTCGATCTCCTGCTGGTCGAACAGCTCAAAACCGGGCATTACTCCATCGCCTCCCTGTAGATTGCCACGCAGGCCTCCTTGTCCATCGGCCTGGGGTTGTTTGCCATGGGCCTGGCAACGGCCATGGCCTTCTCTGCCATTTCCTCGAAATGCTCCGGCTTGATGCCGGCCTTGAGGGCCTTCAGCCTGGAGGGCAATTCCAGGTCCGCCACCAGTTCGCGCAGGGCCTCCGCGCACTCGAACGCCCCCTCCCTCAGGGGAAGCCCTTCGGGGGCGTAGTCAAGCAGCATCGCCGCCTCGTAGTACTTCTCGGGAGCGGCAAGGGCATTGTACCGGCAGACATAGGGCACGAGAAGCGCGTTCGCCACCCCATGCCCCACGCCGAACAGGCTGCCGAGGGGATAGGCAAGGGAGTGGCAGGCACCGACACCCGCGTTGGCCAGGGCGATCCCGCCGTAAAGGGATGCCAGCATCATCTCGGTTCTCGCCTCGAGGCTGGAGCCGTTCCAGGTGGCAACCCGAAGCCACTTTCCGATCTTGCGGATCGCTTCCCGGGCAAAGAGGTCGCTCATCGGGGAGGCTGACTTTCCGGTAAAGGCTTCGATGGCGTGAGTCAGGGCGTCCATGCCGGTGGAAGCTGTCACCCTGGGAGGCATCGTCAGGGCCAGCTCCGGGTCCAGGAGGCTGTAGTCGGGGTAGAGTTTCTCATCGTTGATGCCGCCCTTGAAGCCGTCGCTCTTCCGGATCAGCACCGCCGTAAAGGTGACTTCTGACCCGGTTCCCGATGTCGTTGGGATCATGATCTTCGGCACGCCAGGTTTTTTCACCAATCCCAGCCCCTGGTAGAGCGACGCGGACCCCTCGTTGGTGATCAGGACACTGACAGCCTTGGCAACATCCATACAACTGCCGCCGCCCAGCCCGACGACGAGCTGGCAGTCGTTCTCCCGCGCCAGCATGGCGACCGCATCGGTCGTTTCAACAGAGGGTTCCGGCTCCACTCCCGCGAAAATGCAGGTTTCGATTCCTTCCCTTTCCAGGATCCCGGCGATCCGGTCGCTGATGCCCAGCTTTTCCATGCTCTCGTCGGTAACCAGGACCGCCCGCTTCGCTTCCAGTTTTTTTGCCAATTCCCCCACCCTGCACGAAACCCCCGGTCCGAAACTGATTCGGCCGGCAACGAAAAGGTCGTAGGTGTTCACGTCGATACCTCCCAGAGTATTTTTTTATTTTCCGCTTCGATTCTTTCCCAAGCCTTCGCGGAAGCTCCGCCGACGCTTTCGAGAAAGGCTCCGCAGCGCGTGGCGAAAGAAATCCGTTCCTCTTTCGGCAGAACGGAGGCAATCCAGCCCGAGGCAATCTCCCGAGGAGTTTCCGCCTTCCGGGTCAGGCCCGCTTTTGCCGCCCGGTCCGCCAAGTCCATGAAATCTTCCATATGGGGGCCATGCAGGGTCGGGACCCCCCATGCAAGAGGCTCCAGCAGGTTTTGTCCGCCTTTCGGAACGAGGCTACCCCCAATGAAGGCGGCATCGCAATGGCCGTACAGGTCGAAGAGAACCCCGATTCGATCCACCACAAGTATAGTCCAACCCGGGAACCATTTCGACAAAAGGCATGCGGGCCCATGCCCCAAGGCTAGACCCAGCACGGCTTCTGCCCTCTCGGGGTGCCTGGGGGCAAGGATCAGTCGGCATTCGGGCAGGGTCTGCCGCACCTCCGCGAAAGCGGCCAGAACCGCTTCTTCCTCTCCGGGATGCGTACTACCGCCGATGAAGACAGGACCCTTCCCCTCCATGACCGGATCCAGGCTCGACCGGTCGGAGTTCTTCTTCCTTCTGGCGAGGGCATCGACTTTCGAATCCCCCACGCGGAACACGCGGGCGGGGTTCGCCCCCATTTCCAGGATACGTTCCTCGTCCTCCGCGCTCCGGGCAAAAATCCCGCGGAAGGTTCCAAGGACCCTCGACCAGAAAGCCTTGTCCCGGACAGCCCTGCGAAACGTCGCCTCGGAAATCCTGGCATTGACCATGTACGCCGGGATCTCCCTTTTTTCCAGTTCGAGCAGGAGGTTCGGCCAGATCTCCGTTTCCATCACCACGTAGATCCGCGGACAAAGGCGGTCGAGAGCCCGGTTCACGATCCCCGGAACGTCCCAGGGGTAATAGACGTGGGCGTCGATGAGGTCCCCGAGCTCCTGCAGCGCCATCTCCTTCCCCGTGGCAGTGATGGTCGACAGCAGTACCGGCCACGGGCAGGAACCGCTTCGCATGGCGGTGATCAGCGGCAGAGCCGACTGCACTTCGCCGACCGAAACTGCGTGAATCCAGAAAGGGCGCCGCGCTCCCACGGCCTCGACTTCAGGACGGAAAAAACCCCGCCTTTCCGCCAGGCCTTCTCTGTACTTCCAGGCCAGCCAGGGGAAAAGGACGGGATAGGCAATGCGGGTCAGGAACCGGTAACCCCACGGGTTCAGGTCAGGCCACCCCGGCTTTCAGAAGGTCGTGGAGATGGACGATGCCCACCGGCACGGTCCCCTGCACCACAACCAGGACGGAAATTTCGTGGCGTTCCATCAGGGCCAGGGCTTCCGCTGCCAGTTTGTCGGGCTCGATCGTCTTTGGATGAGGAGTCATGACCTCGGAAACCGAAAGTTCGAGTCCTTCGGGCCCCCTGTCCTCGAGAAGGCGTCTCAGGTCTCCGTCGGTGAAAATTCCCGTAAGCTCCCCCGAGCCTGTGACGATGATCGCGGCCCCGTACCCCTTGCTCGTGATTTCGAAAAGGGCCCTTTTGACCGAAGCATCGTCCGGGACCAGCGGGAGCCTTTCTCCCGATCCCATGAGAGCTTCTACCTTGAGCAGGAGCTTTTTCCCCAGGCTCCCGCCGGGATGGAAGAGCGCGAAGTCCTCCGGGCAAAGGCCCCGCAATTCCGTCACCATCCCGGAAAGGGCATCCCCGATGGCCAGCTGCAGGGTCGTGCTGCTTGTGGGCGCAAGTCCCAGCGGGTCGGCTTCCCTGCGGACGCTGGCATCCAGGACAATGTCGGCATTTTTCGCAAGCCTGGAGTTCAGGTTGCCGGTCATGGCGATGACCGGGGCCCCGATGCGCCTGAAAAAAGGCAGCAGTTCCAGCACTTCTCTCGTTTCCCCGCTATGGCTGATGAAAAGCCCCACGTCCTCCCTCCGGACCATTCCGAGGTCCCCGTGGCTCCCCTCCGCTGCATGCAGGAAAAACGCGGGGGTCCCCAAGGAAGCCAGGGTGGCCGCGATCTTCCTTCCGATCAGGCCGGACTTGCCGAGACCGGACACCACGAGCCTCCCCGAGCAGGCCTGGATCACCCGCGCCGCACGGACGAGCTCCTCGCCGAGCCGATCCGCCGCAAGCCTCAGTTCTTCGGCCTCGGCAAGGATCACCCTCCTGCCCAGCTGCAGGAGGTCGCTGTCCGCGATGCTCCGTGCCTCTCGCTCATTCGGCAGGCTGACCATAACCGCTTTTCACCGCCCAATCGAGGTCCGTTACGCCCAGTTTTTCCTTGACCGCCCGGTCCAGGACGCTCACCTGCTCCAGGAAAGCCTTCATCGCCTTGAGGGGAACCATGTTCGGGCCGTCGCTCTTGGCCTTGTCCGGATCCGGATGGACCTCCAGGAAGAGCGCGTCGATCCCGACCGCCACCGCAGCCCTGGCGAGCGGGAGGACGAACCGCCGGTCCCCTCCGCTTGCCGTTCCTTTCCCACCCGGGGTCTGGACGCTATGGGTCGCGTCGAACATCACCGGGACGCCGAGGGAACGCATGACCGCAAGGGAGCGCATGTCCACCACGAGCTGGCGATACCCGAAACTGGTCCCGCGCTCGCAGAGGATGACCTGGTCGTTGCCGGCCTCCGTGCACTTTGAAAGCACGGGGGCCATGTCCTCGGGGGCCATAAACTGGGCCTTCTTGATGTTGAGAGCTCTCCCGGTCTTTGCCGCGGCCACGATCAGGTCAGTCTGCCTGCACAGGAAGGCCGGTATCTGCAGGATGTCGACTGCTTCTGCCGCAGGAGCCGCCTGGGAGGGCTCGTGAATGTCGGTCAGCACCGGTACCCCCGTCGCTTCCCGGATGGCCTTGAGCCACTGGAGCCCCCGTTCGATACCGGGCCCCCGGTAGCTGTGGATGGAAGTCCGGTTCGCCTTGTCGAATGAGGACTTGAAAACATAGCCGAAACCCGCTTCCCGGCAAAGGTCCCGGACGGTTTCCGCCACCTCCAGGCCTAGGTCCAGGCTTTCCAGGACGCAAGGGCCCGCGACCACGACCAGAGGGCCGGAGCCGAATTCCACCGACTGCACCCGAACCGTTCGGTTCATGCGATCCTTCCCCCTTCCTCCCGGAGAATTTTCTCCAATGCCGCCACGTCTTCCGGGGTGTCGATCTCCACCGTGTCCCGGAATGTTTCGACACAGCGGATCGCGAACCCCTTTTCCAGCACCCGAAGCATTTCCAGGCTCTCTGCTTTTTCCAGCGGAGTTTGATCCCACCTGGAAAACTCGAGCAGGAAATCCCTCCTCCAGGCATAGGGGCCGATGTGCTTGAAATAGACGGCCCCCGGGTTTCGCGGATACGGAATCGGGGAACGGCTGAAATAGAGGGCCTTTCCGTTCTGGTCAAAGACCATCTTGACGATGTTGGGGGACGCAATCTCTTCTTCCTTCTCGATCCGTTTGGCAAGCAGGGCAAGCCGAACCTCGGGCTGCTCTTCGAGGGCCCTGACGAGAGGATCGATCATGTCCGGCCCCACGAGCGGATCGTCCACCTGGACGTTCAGTACCAGGTCCGCCCAGGGGTGATTTGCCGCTACAAAAGCAACCCTGTCCCCTCCGCTTTTCAGATCGGCAGGGGTCATCACGGCTTCCCCCCCGTTTTGCTCCACCAGATCCGCGATTCGCTCCGAGTCTGTCGCCACGACGATCCTGTCGATTTTCCCACACCGTTTCACCTGTTCGAGGACCCGGACGACGAGCGGCTTGCCCCCCACCTGCACGAGCGGTTTCTCGGGCAGGCGGGTGCTGGCCAGCCGAGCAGGGATCACTGCCAGCGTTTTCATGGTATTTTTCCTCCTTCGTTCGGCACGCAAAGGCGAGAATAGAGCTTCTCCCGCAATCCAAGGCCGCAATCCTTCACCGCGAAACGGACGACTTCGTCGAGCGCTCCCGGGGCACCAAGCCGGAGGATCCCGGTTCGAGACATATGGCTACGAAGTTCCGGGGTTTCGAGGATCTCCAGGGCGGCTTCCGCGAGCGCCTCCGGGCTCCTTGGGACGAGGCGCTCCGCGTCCTGCAAAATCCTTTTCTGCACCAGCTTCCCCTTTTCTTCCACGGAAAGAACGGGGATGCCCAATCCCGCGCAAAGCTGGTTGGCCGTTCCTCCCAGCCCGATGACGAGATCCGCGTTTTTCGCTGCAGCCGAAAGGTCTCCGTCAAACAGGAAGATCTTCGTTCGCCCGTTCGTCAGGTTCTCCTGCTCAGAGGGCGAATGTCTCCAGCCCGCGGATCTCGAGACGAGCTCGCCGCGGTCGATCGTTGGGGCCAAAACCGCAAGAAACCGGCAATCCCGCTTCCTCGAAATCAAATCGGCCGTTTCCAGCAGGAGGGAAAAGTCGGAATAGGCACGGCGTCGGCTTCCGGGTAGCAAAAGGATCCGGTCCTTACCGCTTCCGGGCCAACCGATCGCTTCCGTGCCCCTCGAACCTGCCAGGTCCATGATCGGGTTCCCTTCAAACCGAGCCTGGACGCCGGATCGAAGCAATTCCCGCGCCGTTTCCTCGTCCCTCGCCCACACTTTCTCAACACGGTGCCTGAGCACGAAACGCTCGATGCCCCAATGGCCTGCGATATAGGCCGTTTTAGCCGTCGCGATGAGAAGGGGGGAACCGCCTTGCCCCCATAGAGCTTGCAGCGCGAGGTACACGTCTCCCACGCAGAAAACCCGGAGTACCCGATGGCGCAGTTTTTTCCAGCTCTTGAGCTGCTCTATGATAATTTTCACCAGGCCGAAACGCAAATCGCGGATCAAATCGGAAACGTTGTATTTGACAATTCCCCCGCTGGGCGTTTCCGCCAGGGGGGAAACGACCGGGAACCCCGACTCGGAGTAGGGTTTGCCCGCCCCGACCAGGGGAAATGCGAGTATTTCCGATTCCGGCAGGGCCTTCCTGAGCTTTTCTGCCAGGATGACGCCGATGGCATCTTCCCCGTACCCGTTCGACGCGACGGTGATGCGCGGTCGAAGGACGTCCCGCAAGGCTTCCCAGAAACGATCCGCTTCGCCGACGATCTCCGTTTTGACCCGTGGAACGACGAGGGGAATCGGCGAAAACCAACCCGGGGGGAGGTTGAAAATGTCCTTTTCGGAGCAGACCAGGGCGGCTGCCTTCAGGCGGCCCGCTTCGGCCACCAGCGTTTCCATGTCTTTGCACGAGAAGCGGTGGTGGTCCCGGAAGCGGATTTCCCTTGCGATCCGGACTCCCTGCTGCTCCAGGGACCGTCGGAAACTGGCAGGGTTGCCGATCGCCGAAAAGGCGAGGACCGGGAGGCCGGCCATCTGAAGGCCGGGTTCTCCTTTCCATTCGCCTTCCCACCGCTCCCAGCGGTCCAGGACCAGCCTTGAGCAGAAAACCCGGTCCCGGCCGACGATGGCGGAGATTTCCCGTTTCAGTTCCTCCAGTCGGGACGGGATCACCTGGTCCGCCTTCGTGATCACGACGAGATGCGCCCGTTCCAGCGCCTTCGGTTTTTCCCTCAGCAGCCCGGCCGGGAAAAGACGCCCGTTCCCCCAGGGACACAGGGCATCCACCAGGACGATGTCGGCGTCCCTCCTCATTTTCCTGTGCTGAAAGGCATCGTCGGCTATCACCAGCTCGACGCCTTCCTCTTCCCGCAGCAGGATAACCCCCTCGTTCCTCTCGTTTGCCACCGCCACGGGCAGTCCCCCGAGGCGATGGTGAAGCAGGAGAGGTTCGTCTCCGGCAAACGCCCCCGCCGAAAGGCGGTTCACCAGCTCGGGGGCTCGTGCCTTGCCTTTGTACCCTCGGCTTACAACCCCCGTCGGGATGCCTCGCCGGGCAAATTCGAGAGCGACCATTTCGACAAAGGGAGTCTTGTTCGTCCCCCCCAGGGTCAGGTTCCCGACGCTGACCAGGGGAACCGGGCAGGCCAGGCTCTTCGCAATCCCGTGGTCATAGGCGAAATTGCGGATTTCCACCAGGGCTCCCGCAATCCATCCCAGGGGCGTCAGCAGCAGCCACGGGGACAAGGCCCTTTCCCCCCTGGCATATTCCAGGTAGCTTTTGACGATCATGGTCTGGCCGGCTCCCTGAACTGGAGGCCGTAGAGCCGGGAATAGAGTCCCTGCCTGGCCAACAGGTTTTGGTGCGTTCCTTCTTCCACGATCTGTCCTGCATCGATGACGAGGATGCGATCCGATTCGAGGACCGTCGAAAGGCGGTGCGCGATCACGAGCGAGGTCCTTCCCTTCATCGCATGTTCCATCGCTTCCTGGATCTGGTGTTCCACCGCGGTGTCGAGC
Organism: Synergistota bacterium; assembly: GCA_022839995.1. Lineage (GTDB taxonomy): Bacteria > Synergistota > Synergistia > Synergistales > 79-D21 > 79-D21. The sequence continues at coordinate 75,501 of JALHIN010000007.1, read as the reverse complement.
GAAGAGGTCGCTTCGTCCATGATGAGGATCTTCGGGTTCCGGATCATCGCCCGCGCGATCGCGATCCTTTGCCTTTGCCCGCCGCTCAGGGTCACGCCGCGTTCGCCGATCTCGGTTTCATAGCCCTCCGGGAGGCTTTCGATGAAGTCCGCGATTCCGGCCATCCTCGCGGCTTCGCGGATCGCATCCAGTGTCGCCTCCTCGAACCCGTAGGCGATGTTGTAGGCCATCGTTCCCTTGAGCAGTACCGGGTCCTGTGGAACGATCCCGATCTGCTTCCTCAGGACCTTCAAATCCAGCTGGCGGACGTCCACTCCGTCGACCGTCACGGTTCCACGCTGAGGGTCGTAAAACCTCGGGACAAGGTCGGCGATGGTCGTTTTGCCAGCCCCGGTCGACCCTACGAGAGCGATCCGCTCCCCAGGACGGACCGACAGGTTGACTCCCTTGAGAATCCAGCGGCCCGGTTCATAGGCGAACCAGACGTCCTTGAAGCCGATCGCCCCGGAAACGGGCTTCAGCACGACCGGGCTCTCCGGAACCGGCAGCGTGTCGGGGACTTCCAGGATCTCGAAAATCCGGTCCGCCGAGGCGAGGCACTGCTGGAGGCTCCCCACGATCCGGCTGATGACCCGAAGAGGCTGGACCATGAAGCCGAGGTAGCCAAGAAACGCGACCAACCCGCCGGGGGTCATCCTTCCCGCGATGACTTCCCGTCCTCCGGCCCAGAGAAGCAGGGCCAGGGCAACGATCAGGATGACTTCCACCACTCCCTGCAGCGTAGCCTGGATCTGGGTCCCGTGAACGAGGGCCCGGACGTTGGCTTTTCCCTGCTTCCTGAAACGCTCCAGCTCGTACTCTTCCGTGGCGAACGACCGGACGATGCGGATCGCGGAAAGAGCTTCGTAGGCGATCGCGGAAAGGCTGGCCAGTTCCTGCTGGATCGTGTGCCCCACGGCCCGGAGCCGCTGGGAGGCAAAGTGGATGACCTTGAAAGCGAGCGGAATCACGAGCAGGGCGAAGAGGGTCAGCTTCCAGTTCAGATACACCAGGAACCCGGCCATTCCGAAAAACGTGAGCGTCTGGACGACCAGGTCGACGATGGTGGTCGAAACCAGTCCCTGGAGGGTCGCAACGTCTCCCGTGATCCGGGACAGCAGTTCTCCGACTCTCTTTTTGTGGAGGTAGGTCAGGGAAAGAGACTGGATTTTCCCGTAAAGGGCCACCCGCAGGTCCATCACGGCATGCTGCCCGACCCAGACCATCAGGTACTGCTGACCGTAACCCGCGAGGTTCTTCAGGATGAAGAGGAGAACGATGGAGAAGGCGAGCCCGTTGAGCATCAGGCTGTCCTTTCGGATGAGGACGTCATCCACGACGTTCTTGAGAAGCCACGGCGGCAGGACCCCAGCGGCAGAAGCCGCCAACATGCAGCCGAAGGCTGAGACCAGCCGAATCCGGTAAGGCAGGATGAACGGCAGCAGTTTCTTCAGGGAACCCAGCCGAACGGTTTTCTCTTTCGGTTTCCGCTTCATGGCAACGCTTCCAGCATCCTTTCCCGAAGGCGAACGGCAGCTCCGGCCATCCCGCCATCGATCTGTCCAAGCGCCTTCCGGGTCGCCTCAAGCCACTGGGGGTCTCCGGCGTAGGCAGCAAACCGTCTTGCCAGCGTGGCGGGAGAAACCTTTCCCGTGATCTCCGGGAAGACCATCCTTCCGGCGAGCCGGTTCGGCCAGGCAAGGTATCCTCTTTTTTTAAGAACCCGATCAAACGCCCTGCGCTTGAAAAAGGACCCGATTCCGGGCAGGGCAAAGATCGGTTTCAGCAAAAAAGGCGAAGGAGCAACCGCCAGGAAATCATCCGGAACCGCGACGACCGAAGGGACCCGTGCGTGCAGCAGTTCAAGGGTATTCGTCCCGGGCTGGGTCAGCGCAATGTCGGCTCCCCGCAGGACGGCCCCCGTCCCGGCGCTGTACACCAGAAAACCGGCCTGCTCCCAGAGAGCCGGCTCTTCCGGGTCGCTGAAAGGGGAAAGGAGCACCCCCCACTCGGCCTTCGGCAAACACCCCCTGGCAGCCCCCAGGAATTCGCCCATGAAGGGAAGCGCCTTTTTCCGAATTGCCGGTCGGCTTCCCGGGAAAAGGACAACTCTCGGGGCCCGGCCGGTTTCCCGGGAAACCGTTCCCTCGTCCATCCCCAGCGCGTCGGCTACAAGGCTCCCCACGATTTCGACCGGTTTCCCACCCGCGGCACTCCGGATCGAATCGGCCATCGCCCCGCAAGCGGTAAATATACCCCTGCAGGCGGCAAGCCCCTTCTTTGGGCCGTAACTGTAGCTGAAGAGCGGGCTGTTCCATCTCGAGGACAGCAACCTCCCGTAAACAAGATCGCCCCCCAGCTGCAGCACCGCGTCGGGGCGTCCTTTCCCGTTCGTGAACTCCCCCGCGAAGGACCTGGAAGGCACAACCCGGTCGGCTCCCAGCCGGGAAGCCAGCCGCTGTTCGAGGCCGCTGGCGTACTCGCAAGGCAGCACAAGGAGGTCGACCCGGTGCCCTGCCTCTTTGAGGTGCTTCACCACCGGCCTTCCCCATCCCCAGAGTTCCCCCGGCCCGTTGACCAATACCGCGAACCGTTTCATCGAGCCCCCGCCCTCTCCAGGACCTCGCGGGCCCAGAACCCTGCCACGCCCTGTTTTCCCATGCGAGATCTGGCTTTTGCCAGCCCTTCATGGACCGCCTTTCTTCCTTCTCCGCCTGCCCAGTATCCCTCGAAATACTCCAGGATCTTCGAAGCTCGGGCTTCGCCCTGGACCAGCTCGGGGTACACGCGCTTCCCGGCCAGGCGGTTCGGAATGGAAATATGGGGGGTCTTCACCAGGAGGCGGAAGGCGAATTCGGAGGAAAGCGAAGCCCGGTACAGAACGATCATGAAACGGTCCAGCATCATCGCCTCGACGGCGGCCGTGCCGCTTGCCCCGATAACGCAGCAGGCCCGTTCCATCAGGAAACGGCCCTTTTCGGTGCATGTCTGCCTGCCCTCGAGGGCGGAGGAAAGCCTCTCCCGCTCGCGGTTCTCAAGCCCCGGTGCGATGGAGAAAACCGGCTCGAATCCCCTGGACTTCAGGTGTTCCGAGGTCTCCAGAAGGACCGGGAGAAGGCGCCGGATTTCTCCAGGTCGGCTGCCCGGAAGAAGGGCAACCCGCCTGTTGCCTGCCTCTGGCTCCTGAAGCGGCTGTGGGCTCCGGAACTCGTCCGTGAATGGGTGGCCGACCCAGGCGGAAGGCACGCCCCTTTGCAAAAGGAATTCGTGCTCGAAATCGAAGAGGGGAAGGCACAGGTCACACGCGGACTTCAGGAAACCCGTCCTCCCGCTTCTCCAGGCCCAGACCTGGGGAGGTGAAAGGTAGATGACGGTTCCCCGGTACCCAAAGCGTCGAGCCTGCGCGAGAAGCGGGAAATGGAAGTCCGGGCTGTCCACCACGACCATCGCTTCCGGCCGCTCCAGCACGATCCGCCGGCTGATTTCATCCTTGAGCCTCCAAAGGCGGGGGATCGAAAGGACCACCTCACCGATCCCCATCAGTTGGAGAGATTCCGAGGACCAGTCGACCCTCATTCCCGCGCTTCGGCTTTCCAGGCCCCCCATCCCCCAACATTCGATCCCCGGGATTTCCTCCTGCAGGGACTTCACCAACAGAGCGGCCAGATGGTCCCCGGAAGCCTCTCCCGAGCTGAAGAAAATTCTCATGGCACGAATCCCGTTACGGAAATGGCATTGTCTTTCGCCAACTGCCCGAAACGCTCCCGGTCCAGGATCACAGTCCGCCCGGCCTCGACGGCCAGACAGCCCAGCCCCGCATCCGCCATGCATTGCAGGGTTTGAGGGCCGACCGTCGGGACATCGAAACGTTCGTCCTGGTCCGGCCGCATCATCTTGACAACCGTGCCGCCGGCAGCGATCCGGCCTGCCCTTTTGATCATTTCGTCGGTTCCTTCCATCGCCTCGACGGCAACGACCGCCCCGGCCCGCACCGCCAGGGCCTGTCCGAACGACAGGGGAACGATCTTCCTTGCGATGCCGATCCCGTACCGGATCTCTTCCCGCTCCTCTTCGGTAGGATCCCTCCCTGCAATCGTCCCCTCAGGGGCCAATGCTTCCGGGATCAGCAGGCGATACGGAACCACCTCGAGGCCCCGGGACTGAAGGAAGCCGACGATCGAACCCAGCAGGGCGTGGTCGTCACGGGAAGGGAGGGCCCGGATCCATTCCAGGGTCTTTGCATCCACCGGGCCTCCGCCGAAGATCCAGCGTTTCGGGACCGCCCCCGCCAGGATGACCTGCGTGCAGCCCTCCGTTTCGATCATGCGAACAATCCCGTCCATGGATACCTGCGAAACCGGCAGGATCCGTTCTGCAACGCTTTCCAGGAGAGGGCTCGCCTTCCCCAGGGCAATCACCGTCGGGGCGTTTCCCCTCGCGGCCAAGGACTGCGCGATGGCCACCGGCAGAAGCCCCTCACCTGCCAGGAGCGCGGTTTTGGTCAAGGAAACGCACCTCCCTTCCGTCATCCGTTCGCCTTTCTTGCCAAAAAGGACCCCACGGCCAGAAAGCTGATGTTCGGTAGCCAGGCGGCCAGGACAGGGTTGAGGTACCCACCTTCTCCAAAAGCCCGGCTGAAGGACATCACAACGTAGTATCCGAAAACGACGACGACGCTAAGGCCCAGGCTGACCCCCCTGCCGCCTCTCGGAGAGCGCACCCCCATCGTCGTTCCAAGCAGCCCGAGGACAACGGCAGCCCAGGGGATCGCGAACCGCATGTGGAAGATGACCCACATGGGACGCGTGTCGATTCCCTGTCCGCTTGCCATCCGGATGTGCCGGTATAGCTCCAAAAGCCCCATTTCCTGGGGACGCTTGGAAGCCCGGTCGATTTCCTGAGGGGTGAGGGCCAGTGCCAGCCTCTGGCTCTGGAACGAGAACAGCGCCTTGACGGTCCCGTCCTGGCGAACCTCGAACACCTTGCCGTCTTCAAGCCACCATTGCCGTTCCGCGAAACGTCCTCTCTTGGCGGTCGAAACCCTGGCCAGCCGGTTGTTCTCGAACTCCTGGACCAGGACATCCTGCATCGTGCCGTTTGCGGGATTCAGCTTCGACACGTAGAGAACCCTCCTGAGCTGCGAGCCGCTTTCGTCCCTCAGGAAGATGTTTTCCCTCAAACCCGGAAGGGCCTTTCCCGAAACCTCGTATTGAAGGATGTTCATCGCGGCCTGGTCCGTCAGAGGGACGACGGTTTCGCTCAGGAACAACGTCAGAAACGCTACGGCCAGGCTGGCGAGAAGGACCGGGCGGACGATCCGGCGAAAATCGACACCCAGGGACCGGAGAGCGTTGATTTCCCCGTGCATCGAAAGCGTCCCAAAGCCCAGGAGGGTCGCCATCAGGCAGGAAATCGGCAGGGTCAGGACCACGACCCCCGGCACCTTGTAGAAAAAAAGGCGCGAAACCGTCCATAGCGATACTCCGCCCTCGATCAGCAGGTTCGCGATCTGGAACAGGACGTCCCCGGTGATCAGGAGCATCGAAAAGATCAGCACGCCGAAGACAAAAGGCTGCCCCAGTTCTCCGACGATAAAGCGATCCAAGAGCCTTGGCAGGAAAAGGTCAAACGCTTTTCGGGACATGGCAAGCTCCGTTCAGTGCAAGGATCCGGTCCGCAACGTCGCGAACGGCGCCGTACCCGCCGCAGGAGGGCGTGATCCAATCCGCCGCAGCCTTCACGTCCAGCCGGGCATTTCGAACCGCAACCCCCAGGCCGCTCCACCGGATGCATTCGATATCGTTGAGGTCGTCGCCCACGTAGCAGACTTCCTCGGGCCGGACCTGCTTTGACCGGCAGAGGGACTGGAGCGCAGGCAGCTTTTCCGTTATTCCGTTCACCACCTCGCGGATCCCGAGTTCCCGGGCCCGCCCGGCAGTCGCCTCTGAACGGCGCCCGCTGAGGAGGGCGACTTCGACCCCGTTTTTCTGGAGTCGGGCGATGCCCATCCCGTCCTGGATGTCAAACCGCTTCCATTCTCCCCCGGACCCGTCCAGGATAATCCCGCCGTCGGTAAGCGTCCCGTCCACGTCGAGGACCAGCAATTTAATCAGGAGAATCAGCCTCCCGCGTCGTCCTGGGCCAAGGGGTCAGCCCCCGGCGGGAATTCCTTGCGAAGTCCAGGATGGCGCCCAGGACTGGATCCGGATCTTCTGCATGGCGGGATTCAAGAACGGCGAGCGCCTCCCTGAGGGGCAGCCCTGAATGGTAGATAGAATGGTAGAAGGACTTGATCGACTGCCTGGCCGCGGCGTCGAATCCATTCCGCCGCAGCCCGACCCTGTTGAGCCCGAAGAGCCGTGCCGGGCGTCCGTCCGCCATCACGTAGGGAGGGACGTCCTTGACGATCTTGGACAATCCTCCGATCATGCAGAAAGGCCCGATCCGAACGAACTGGTGAACTCCCGCCATGCCGCCGACCACCGTTTTGTCCTCGATATGGACGTGTCCGGCCAACCCGACCTTGTTGGCCAGGACGACCCCGTTCCCGACCATCACGTTGTGCCCCACGTGGGCTCCTTCCATCAGGTAGCACCCGTCGCCGATCACGGTTTCTTTCCCTTCTCCGGTTGCCCGGTGAACCGTAACGTTTTCCCTCAGGGTGACTCCATTGCCGATCCGGACCCAGCTTTCTTCGCCCTTGAAGCCGAAATCCTGCGGCTCACCCCCAAGGGTGACGTTTTCGTAGAGCGTGCAGCCTTCGCCGACCCGGACGTAGTCCTTCAGGCAAACGAAAGCCTTCAGGACCGTTCCCGCGCCGACCTCGACAGAATCGGAAATCATGCAGTACGGACCCACCTTGACCCCGTCAAACAGGCGGGCCTTCGGAGAAACGATCGCGCTGGGATGGATTTCAACGGTCATTGTTCCGCCTCGCCCCGAAGCGTCCGCGTTACCAGGAAACCGAAAACGCCCTCCGCTGCCAGTTCCCCGTCGACCTTGGCAACGGCTTTCACTTTTCCCATGCGCCCCCGGAGCCTCAGCAACTCCGCCTCCGTCACCAGCTGGTCCCCCGGCCGCACCGGGCGCCGGAACTTGACATCTTCGAGGGTCGTGAGGATCAAGAGCTGGTCTTCTGATGTCCCCGGCCTAGCGGCGATCATCATTCCCGCCACCTGGCCCATCGATTCAAGGACGAGCACGCCGGGCATGACCGGTTCTCCCGGAAAGTGTCCCTGGAAAAACGGCTCGTTGATCGTGACGTTCTTCAATCCCACGACGCGGTTCTCCGAGATTTCGAGGATCCGGTCGACCAGCAGGAAGGGAAACCGGTGCGGAAGGTGGTCCATGATTCCATGAATATCGATCATCGTGGGTCCTCCTTATCTGCGAGTTTCGATTTTCGGTGCTCCCAGAAGCCTTTTCAAGCGGGAAACCAGCGCCAGGTGAAGGCCGTGACCACTCCGGAAAGCGACCACGTGGGCGGAAAGCGGACGTCCCAGCAGGGCCAGGTCGCCGATGAGGTCCAGCACCTTGTGGCGGACGCACCCTTCCCGGCTTTCGTGGGCTTCCGGATTGATAGGACCGTCGGGGCCAATCACCAGCGTGTTTCCCGGGTCGCCTCCCTTCCCCAGGCCGGCCGACCGTAACGATTCGATCTCGGATTCCAGGCAAAAGGTCCGTGCCCAGGCAATTTGTTCGAGAAACACCTTCCTGTCGAGGAGTTCCCCGGTGTAGGCCTGGACACCGATCCAGGTTCCCGGGTAGTCGATGACGCAGGTCACCCCGAACCGTTCCGCGGGAAGAGCAACCAGCGACGCCCCCCTTCCCCGGTCTCTGACGGAAACCGGGGCGTCGATCCTGAGCGGTTCGGCCTTTTCGGCCGCCGGGTCCCCGGTGAAAGAGGAAAGACCTAGCGCAAAGGGTTTCGCGCTCCCGTCCAAGGCCGGGATTTCATCCCCCTTGACTCGAATTTCGGCGTTCCAGATGCCGAGCCCGGCGAGGGCAGAAAGCAGGTGTTCCACCGTCCTTATGGTTATCCCGTTCGGGAAGGAAAGAGTGGACCCCCGTCCATCCCCGGATGCCGCCGCCTCTTCGACGCGAAAGGCAGTCCCGTCTGCAAAAACGAAACGAAGGCCCGGGCAATCCGCCTCTAGCACTTCTACGGAACAGGAGACCCCCGTATGGAGCCCTTTCCCTTTCCATTCCACCCTTTTGCGATCAGCCATCCGCAGGCATTCCCTTCTTTTCGATTTCCGCGAGACGGGTCTCCAGCTCCCGGATCCTTTGAAGCAGCTCGGGAAGCCTCCGCAGCAGAACCTGGGCCTTCATGTCCTCGCGATGGTCCCGGGCCGGGAACCCGGAAACAACCGCGCCCTCGGGGACCTCCTTCGTCGCGCCGGCACATCCGGTGAGAATGGCTCCGTCTCCCACGTGGACATGATCGGCGGTTCCGCTCCGCGCCGCCATCGTCACCCCGTTTCCCAGAGACGAGCTTCCAGCCATCCCGGCAAAGGCAACAAGGAGGCACCCCTTGCCCGTCCGCGCGTTATGCCCCACGTGAACGTGATCGTCCGTTTTCGTCCCGGCCCCGATACGGGTTTCCCCGATCGTGGCCCGGTCGATGGTGGAACAGGCCCCGATTTCCACTTCGTCCTCGAGTACAACCCGCCCGACCTGGGGCACTTTCACGGGGAAGCCGCCCGGATTCCGCTCGAAACCGAATCCGTCGCACCCAAGGACACAGCCGGCATGAACCAGGCAATTCCGTCCGATGATCGTGTTTTCCATCACCACCGCCATCGGCTCCACCACGCTTCCCTCACCGATGCAGGATTTTCGGCCGACAAAGACGTGGCCCCGGAGGACCGCGCCCTTGCCGATTACGGCTCCTTCCTCGACGATGCAGAAGGGGCCCACGCTCGCCTGCGGGTGGACCTCTGCACCAGGGGAAACGAAAGCGGTTTCATGAATTCCCCTGGGAGGAGAAACCGTGTCTGCAAAAAGACCCAGGAGTTCCCTGAAGGCCGCCCGGGGGTCCTCGACCTCGATCCCGTCCCGGCTTTCTTCGATCCAGCCGTAAGGCGCGACAATCGGCACGTTCCCAGGAACGGAAGAGAGGATTTTCCGATCCCATACCGTCAGCAGAAAGCCGGGCTGTGGGGACTGCGGAGAAGCGATACCCGAAATCTCCAGCTTCCCGTTTCCCCTGACCTTGCCGCCAATCCTCTGCGCCAGGGCTTCCAATTCCCATCCCATCGGTCTTGCCCCCTTCCAGGGGATTTACAGGTTCCCCACCAGTCTGACGCTGGAAGAATTTTCGTCCCGGCTGTCGTAGTGCAGTTCGATCGAGAGGTTCTCGTTGAGGCGGTATCCCACGCCGAAGTTGAGTTCTCCGTCATCCGACGTCCGAATCCAGGCGTAGGGGGAACGCACCGGCCCATCGAACCAGGCCCGCCACCAGGTCGCCTCGTCAGGCCAGGAGCGTTCTGCGCCCAGCCAGATCCTGTCCCATGGCGACCACCGGATGCCCAGCCGCGTTTCCAGGTCCCAATCATTCAGGTACAAGAGAGTTTCTCCGTATAGCTCCACGTCCCAACGTGGGAAAATCTGGGCTTTTCGGCCCAGGTGGATCCCTGCCTCGGGATACCGGTCGGAGGTGCCGGCATATCCAGCCGCCCATGCCCAAATCGTGTACCGCCTGCTTTCCATTCGCACGGAAAGGTCAGTGACCGGTTGCGCCTTGAGGACCACGCGGATGTCCACCTTGAGGCTTTCAACGAACGATTCGTCCTGCAACTGCCTTGAAGCCCAGTCGGCGACCTGTTTTTCATGTTTCGCCACCCAGGCGACCGGAAGCCCGATCAGCGGAGACAGCCCTGCCATCAGGTCGTCCTTGACCCCGGAATGAATCAGGGACGGAAGGGAAGACGAGGTGCTCTTCGGGTTCACTGCCAGCACGAGCGGCTGAACTGGGACGAGGCCGACTTTCAGGGTCGCCCCTCCCTCTTCTACCCGCACGATGAGACTTCCCTGCCAGCCCGGGATTTCTGTCTCAAGAATGCCTGCCACTTCCTTCCGCAGGGCGGAATCCGCCCAGGCCAGGGCCTCCAGCGGAAGATCCCGGATCCTCATCACGAGGGTCTCTCTCGCGCCTTCCCAGTCTTCCTGCATCCAATCGGACAACGGCCCGGAAAGTGTGGGAAACCCTGCCTCGATCCTCCATTCGGTACGGCTTTTCGATTTCAGGCTCAGGACGAGATCCTGCCCTTCCAGCTCGATCCCGCCGACCTCGTAGCCTTCAAAAAGCTTCAGGGCGACAAGCCTGACGATCTCAAGCCGGGCGGCTTTATCCTTCTGGGGCTCGATTTGTGCCCACACCGCCTCCATGCTTCTCGTTGCCGCTCCGCTCAGCCATGCCGGGAGGCCTTCCACGCGAACCCCGGCTTTCGACGGGGAGGCGAACTGCAGAAGCAGGGCTGCGGCCACAAGCACCATGACCGCAGCCCTAAAGGAACCAAAGTTTCTTCGAGAAAACGCTCTAGAACATTTCGCCGAACCCGAAATGGGTGAAGGTTTCATTTTCGCCGTTCGCCACGTCAAGCCGGAGGTTGCCCATCGGGGTTCTGACCCTGACCCCGAAGCCGTAGGCGTCCTTCAGGTCCCCGAGGTTGAAGCTGTTCATTTCCGGGTCGTTCTTGTTCCAGGCCATTCCCATGTCGTAAAAGACCACGATCGAGAAAGCCTTTTCAAAGGGGATCCTTAGTTCCAGGTTGGTCAAAAACATTTCGTGCCCGTCGAATTCATCGTCCTCGTACCCCCTCAGGGTGGTGCTCCCCCCGACGAAATAGCGTTCCGAGTAGGGGATCTCCCCGGAGGAAAACCCCGCTCGCATGCGGGCCGCGAATAGCGGGGGGTTGTCCGGGTCTCCCGCAGGCAGGTCCAACGGCAGCTTGTCGAGGTTGATCGGCAGGTAGTAGCGTCCTTCCAGCCAGTACTTCGTGTAGTCCCGCTCACTGCCGAACAGCTCGAAGGCCTTCTCGACGTTCAGCGTCTCGATGTCCCCTTCAGGGTAGCTGAGATAGGGGTCCCGGTTGTCACGGGTCACGGTTGCCGTCACGGTGAAAATCTTCCCGTTGCTGTCCAGCAGGTTTTTCCAGGCATCCCAATCCGGGTCAGAGGGATTCGGGTCGATGGGATTGCCCTCAAGGTCACGAAAATCGTACAGGGTGACATCCTTCCAATCCAGGTTCAGAAACCAGCTCATCTTGGGGTCGTGCCGGAACTTCTTCCCGGCCCCGATATAAACCCCCTCCTTGTCCTGGTTGTACTTTCCATATCGTTCCCCTTCGTAATATCGGTTGATATCCTCCCATTCCCGCTTGTACGCTCCAAATTTCCAGGCGTAAGTGTGTTCGTCCATGTACGGATCCGAAACGGAAACGTAGTATTGCTCGCGGTCGCCGGTATCGAATCCGACGGTCAGTTTCTGCCCCCTGCCGTTCAGGTTGCTTTCCTGGTAAGCAAGCCCGCCCTGCCAGCCGCTGCTCGAACCGTAGCCAAGGTTGAAGCTGATGCTTCCGCTCTTGCCTTCCGTCAAGGTCAGGACCAGGTTGATGAGGTTGGGGTCTTCGTTCGGCTCAAACCCGACGTTTACGTCCTCGAGGAACCCCATCCCCTGAATCCTGTTCAGGGAGTGCCTCAAGACGTTCGCGTTGAAGAGGTCCCCTTTCTTCACCTTCAGTTCCCTCTCGATGACGTAGGTTTTGGTCCGCTTGTTGCCCTGGATGAAGATTTCGCCGATCCTGGGTTCGACGATCTTGACGGTGACGATGCCGTTCTCGACGGAAACGTCTTCCACCCGGGCCATGACGTAGCCGTCCTTCTGGTATTTTTCCCTGATCCGCTGGAGGTCGTTCCTGAAAAAGACCCGGTTGAAAACAGTACCGGGAGCAGTGAAGAGGAGTTTCTGAAGGTCCTCCTCCTTGTAGACGGAATTCCCCGTGAATCGGACTTCCTTCACCTTTGGGTTTTCCTGCACCTTGAAGACGACTTTCACCCCGTCCCCTTCCGGTTCGATCGTCGCATCGGCCACGGCGAAGAACCCCAGGTTGTAGATCGCCTCGATATCCTTTTGCACCTGTTCGCGGTCAAGGAGCTCACCCGCCCTGGTTTTAGCGGCTCCAAGGATGTAGGCGGAAACGACATCCTGGTTGCCCTCCACCTCGACCGCCACGACCTTCGGGTCTTCGGCCAGGCTCGGGGAAACGAGAAGAAACAGCATCAGGACCAAACCGGTCATAACGGCAAGGTAGCGTCTCACGAGGCGATCCTCTCCTTTGGCGGAAACTTGAGTTCAGGGCCTTTCGACCCGCACGGACTCCCCCTCCGGGCGGAGGGCCCGCTGCCCAACCTGGATCAATGATAACAAATCTTCTGCGGCAATTGGGGCAGTCCCTTTCGGGGAGACCGCCTGCATTCCCGTCTCCTGTTCGACCGCTTCCGCCGGGGTTCCTTTCCGAGCCTTCCTGCCCGCGAAGGGAACGGACAAGACAGTTTCGCCTCCAGGATCGGAGGTGTTTGCCCCGGTTCCCACGGAAAGGCTTTTTCGGAAGTTTTCCAACAGTGCCCGTTCATCCGCGGTCAGCCATTCAACCGAGGGGCCCGTTTCCAGAACCAAAGGTCCAGCGGGGTTGAAGGATTCGATCGAAGTGGGCCCGACCGCAAGCAGAAGGATCAGCACCGTCACGGGAAGCGCATGCAGGAACGGAGCTTTCGTGACGAAAGCTCTTCCTGCCCTCGGGCTTGATTCCCCTTCGAGGGCAGCTTCCCAGATTTCCCGGCTTGCCGATTCCAGCTCAGCGCGAGCGCATTCTAACTCGGCGACCGCAGAAGTCCAGGCCTTGCACCGGCAGGCCTCGATGCACCGGTCGACCCATCTTTGGACCCGTTTCAGCCGTTTTTCCAACCGCTCCACCTCCCGGGGACCGAAGCTTCCTCTGGGACATGGAAATTATCACAAGCCGCCTTCAGGATGTGGACTCCCCGACCCCGAACCATGCCCTGAGCTTCGCGAGGCCTTTCCTCTGGATCCGGTAGATTTGGCTCACATCGATTCCCTTCTCGTTCGCGACTTCTTTCGCACGCCGGCCTTGAACGAGGAGCGCCTCGATGATTTCGGATTCTCTTGAAGACAGCCGTTCGAGACCTTCCTGCAGGGAAAGCCTCCAGTCTTCTGCTTCGGGCTCGAACGGATCCCCGGCGACGATGTCCATCTCTTCTACCGGGAGGGGAGCCTTGGCCTCCACCCTTTGCAGGAAATTGACCATCGCCCCCCGGATTCGGTAGTAGGCATAGGTGATGAACTTGATGTTGCGTTTTCGGTCGAAATGGTCGACCGCGGTGATCAGGGCCAAGGTGCCTTCCTGGACAAGGTCGGGGAAGCGCGAGGGTGATACCTGCAGTTTCCTGGCAAGCCAGAACACGAGGGAACGGTAGCCCAGGATCAGCTCCTCCCTGGCTCTCTCGTCCCCTTCAGCCAGAAGGCCCCACAGGACGGCCTCTCTTTCCGGGTCCAGCCGCTGCGAGGGTTCAGCCTCAACCATGCCGGTTTCTCCTTTCCTGTGCTATGCCCGCTGAAGGCTTTTCGCCCAAGCCATTGTACCAGCATTGGAGGCTGCCCGCACTAGTCGGGCAAGGGCAGGGCCCCCGCCTCTTCCTCCCCCGGTACGAGCAGGTGCAGGAAATCGTTGGCAAAAGCCAGCATGGCCTTTTCTTTCCATAGATCGATGCCCAAGAGGCTGCAGTTGTCCATCCTCATCCTCCAGACGAGGGAGGCGGGAACACCGAGAAGCTGGACGAGGATGGCCCGCATGATCCCTCCGTGACCCACGACGAGGATCCTCTCCTCGGGGCCCGCCAAAATCCTTTCCAGGGACTTTTCCACACGATCCAGGACCTGGGCAAAGCTCTCCCCGCCGGGAGGGACGACCCTGGATGGGTCCTCCCTCCACTGGCTGAAAAGGGGCCCGTGGGTACGCTCGATTTCAGGAATGGTGAGCCCTTCCCAATCTCCGAAATCGATTTCGGCCAATTCGGGCAGTACGAAAAGCGGGGGCTTTTCTCCCTCCTGAAGCCTGTCCCTGATGATTTTCGCCGTTTCCCCGGCGCGGGACAGCGGGGATGTGAACATCTTTTCCGGTCCCCAGAAGGAGAGACGGGCGGCAAGTCGAGCAGCCTGCAATCGTCCTGTTTCGTTCAGGGGAACGTCCGTTTTCCCCTGGTAGCGGGTAACGGAATTCCACTCGGTTTGGCCATGACGCGCAAGAAGCAGCCGTCTGAATCCCAATTTGGGTCCTCCTTCCTGCAAAAAAAGAAGGGGACTTGCCTCGGAGCTTCCCGATCTCCTGGCAAATCCCCTTTGTTTCCTGCTGGAGCCGGCGTCCGGACTTGAACCGGAGACCTGCGCATTACGAGTGCGCTGCTCTACCGACTGAGCTACGCCGGCCTAAAAATGGCGGTCCCAACGGGATTCGAACCCGTGCCGCCGCCTTGAAAGGGCGGTGTCCTGGGCCACTAGACGATGGGACCGCGCTGGTGAGTCGTGAGGGATTCGAACCCTCGACACCCGGATTAAAAGTCCGGTGCTCTGCCAGCTGAGCTAACGACTCAGCTCTAGAGGCTAGGACAATATAGCGACCCTCGGCCTGTCTGTCAAGGCTGCGGTCAAACAAGCCGCCTAGATTTCGATCCGGGGTCCCGGGATCCTGGATAGCGCCTCCCGAAACTTCTCCAGCTCCCGTTTTCCCGAGGCTCTCTGGAAAGCCACCTGCGAAAATGCGGTTCCCCCATAGGTTTGCCGCCGTGAAACGGAAACGCGGGCATCAAGGAGCCCAGGCAGGTCTTCTCCGGCTTCGGGCAACAGGGCTTTCCACTCTTTTGCGGAAAGGCCCGAAAGGGAACGGTTTTCCCGAATGCACCAGGCGACCGCCTTTCCCACCTTTTCGTGGGCCTGGCGGAAAGGAACGCCCTTCAGCACGAGGTATTCGGCAACATCGGTGGCAAGGAGCAGTCCGTTTTCAAACCCCGATTTCGCCCGTTCACCGTCCACTTCGACCTTTTCCAGAAGCGGGGTCAGCACGGAAAAGACAGCCTCCATCAGGTCCAGGCTTTCCCAGAGCCCTCGTTTGTCCTCCTGGAGGTCCCTGTCATAGGTCGAGGGAAGTCCCTTCAGGTTGACGAGAAGATCCACGAGATGGCCGACGAACTGCCCCGTTCGGCCTCTCACGAGTTCCAGCACGTCGGGGTTCTTCTTTTGGGGCATCATGCTGGAGCCGGTGCAGAAATCGTCCGGCAGGCGGATCCAGCCAAATTCCTGGGAGCTGTAGAGGATCAGGTCCTCAGAAAGTCGGCTGGCGTGGATCCCGAAAACGGCGCAGAAGCTGTGGATGTCGAGGATGTAGTCCCGCTGCCCGACCGTGTCCAGGCTGTTGTCGGTGGGCTTCTGAAACCCTAGGATCTCCGCGGTGAAGGCGCGGTCGAGGGGAAGCGTCGAACCCGCAAGAGCCCCGCTTCCAAGGGGACATTCGTTGAGGGATTCAAGGGCGAAAAGGAGGCGGCGCGCATCTCTGCGAAAGGCCTGGAAATGGGAGAGCCAGTAGTGTCCCATGCTGATGGGCTGGGCCTGCTGCAGGTGCGTGTAACCGGGAACGAGGACATTCTCGTCCCGCTCGGAAAGCGCCAGCAGGACATCAAGAAAACCGGCCAGCTGGACCCCGATTCGGGTCAGGGCCTCACGCAGGTAGAGCCGCAGGGTCGTCGCCACCTGGTCGTTCCTGCTTCGCCCCATGTGCAGCCTGGCCCCGAGCGGTCCCAGGATGGCCGTCAGGCGGGCCTCGATGTTCATGTGGACATCTTCGAGGTCGACCCGGGGGGTGAATTCTCCCGATTCGATTTCCCTGGCTACCTGCTTCAACCCCTTCTCAAGAGACGCACTCTCTTCCTCCGTGAGCAGCCCGACCCTGCCGAGCATCCTGGCATGGGCGATACTCCCGATGATGTCGCATTTTGCAAGCCTCCAGTCGAGATCCAGCGACTGGCTGAACCGAAGGACCACGTCGGCCGTCTCGGCCGTGAAGCGCCCCTTCCACACGGCGATTCCCCCCTTATTGCTCTTCCTCTGTCTTGCAGCGGGAAATCCATGCCTTCCCGCAATGCAGGTTTCCCAGTTCCGATTGCAGCCATTGCTCTGCAGGATGGAAACCCAGGCCAAGCCAGGTCGCGACCTGCAAGTGGAGGCATTTCGCCGACGGGGTGCCTGTCGGCCGGATCCCTCCGATCCCCGTATTTTGCAGGACCCTGACCAGGGACTCCCCTTCTCCCGCAAGAGCTTCCCATTCCCCGGGCGAGAGCAGGGACATCCGGCAGTTCGCCGCAGCCGCGTGATAGCCCTGCCATTCCTGCAGTTTTTCCGAGAGGCAGGTCTCGATTTCCTTCACGGCTCCTTCGGACTCCAGGCGGCCGCACATGCAGTCGAGGTAGGGGCAGGTCAGCCAGAAGGTCGTGGGGAACGGCCTTCCCTTCCTCACGGGAGCGCAAACGATCACTTGGGGTTTCCCCCAAGGGCACCTCTTTGCGATGCCGCGCACAATCGAGACGTCGAACGCCCGTCCTTTCATTTGCTGAAGGAGCGTTTCCAAATCGTTCTCCGCAAGCCCCTCAAAAGAAAGCGGGGGGGAGACCCCCCCGCCCGCGATGAAGCCGTTCATGCCGTTTCTAGCGTTTCCCGCCGGAAGCGCCGGATCCGCTCCTCTTTTTGCTTCCGCGGGGATCCTTCAGCTTGTTGTTGAGATCGGCGATCTTCTCCTCGCTGCTTTTAAGGAAGAGAGACAATTTCTTCTCGAAATCGTCCTCCTTTTTCTTCGGAGGCCGACTCTCCCTGGCCTGGAGGACCTTGATCGAAAGGTCGATGCGGTTCTTTTCATCGATCTTGATGACCTGCGCCTGGACCTCCTGCCCCACCGCGAGCACGTCCTCTACCTTCTTGACGAAACTCTGGGAGAGTTCGGAAATGTGAATCATGGCTTTCTGTCCAGTGGCTAGCCGTACAAAAGCCCCGTAGGCCGCAATGTGTTCGACGGTGCCTTTGACAATGTCCCCCACCTTGACCGGTTCTGTCGCTGCGCTTCTTTCCTCCGCCATGTTTTCCCCTTTAGCCTCCGCTCGTTTGGTTTTGAGTGATCGCCGGAAATAGAGTGATTATAAAGAATCGGCCCGCTTTGCGCTAGCCCCGGGAAATCAGCCGTGAGCGCCCCGTCCTAGTCGAAGACCCGCAGGTCCTCGACGAAGAGCGGACTCATGACCTTGATATGGGTCCCCTTCATTCCGAGGCTTCGGCTTTCGATGATTCCCGCGCTTTCAAGTTTTCTCAGGGCATTCACGATTACGCTCCGGGTCACGCCGACCCGATCCGCCACCCGGCTGGCGACGACCACCCCTTCGGAATCCCCCAGCTCCCGGATAATGTGTTTGACCGACTTTACTTCCGAGTAGGAAAGAGCCCTCATGGCCATCTGGACGATCAGGCGTTCCCGCGAGCGGTCCTCGATCGACTTGGCCCGTTCGTGCAGGATTTCCAGTCCCACCACCGTCGCAAGGTATTCCGCCAGCACCAGGTCGCGCGTGTCGAACTCCGCACCGAACCGGGCGAGGATCAACGTTCCAAGCCGGTCTCCGGCACCATTGATCGGGACATAGAGGACATGCTTGTCCGAATAGGTGCAGGGCACGTCGGCATAGGCGCAAACACCGTGGTCCGTGTGGTTCAGGACGGATTCGTGCACCTGGTTCAGCTTTTCCACGTACCGCTCGGGCATTCTTCCCCGGGCCAACTGGTCGGACATGATCGGGCAGTCGTACTCGTTGATCCAGCCGTATCCCAAAATCCGGCCCTCGCGGTTGATGAGGTAGACGTTGGCTGTGGAGAGGTCGCAGAGCAGGGAAGCCAGCTTCTGGTAATCAGGGGCGTCGTTTCCCTTCCGGTTTTCCAGGGCCCTGCTGACGATGCGGGTTTTTTCCAGCAGGTCGTTCATCGCCGACGGGTTCAGGATTTTCGGCCTGCTCTCGAGCAACTCTTTCGGTGTACGCATTTCCATCTTGATCCCTCCAGGCTCCTTATCGTCGATCGAGTGATTCATATCAGGTATTTCCGGATGTCCGTGTCACTGGCCAAGGGTTCGAGCCGGCTCCGGACAAACGGCACATCCACGCTGATCCGCACTCCCTTCATCTCGGGAGCCGAAAAACTGACCTCCTCCAGGAGGATTTCCATGATGGTGTGGAGCCGTCGAGCCCCGATGTCCTCCATTTCCTGGTTCATCCGGGCGGCGGTTGCAGCGATTTCGCGGACCGCTTCTTCCTGGAAAACCACCTCGACTCCCTCCGTTTCCAAGAGGGCCTGGTATTGCTTCAGGAGGCTGTTTTCCGGTTCGACCAGGATTCTTGCCAGGTCTTCCGCCGAAAGGGGCTGAAGCTCGACCCTCAGGGGGAACCTGCCCTGAAGCTCCGGGATCAGGTCGGAGGGCCGGACTTTGTGAAACGCTCCGGCAGCGATGAAGAGAATGTGGTCGGTGCGAATTGGACCGTATTTCGTCTGGACCGTGCTTCCTTCGACGATGGGAAGCAGGTCCCGCTGAACTCCTTCCCGGCTGACGTCCGGCCCCTGGCCTGTCCCGCCGGTCGCAGCGACCTTGTCCAGTTCGTCAAGGAAGACGATTCCCTCTTCTTCCGCCTTTTCCAGGGCTTCACGGGCAACCGCCTCCATGTCGACGAGGGCTTCCGCTTCCTCTGCCTGGAGGATTTTCAAGGCCTCCGCCACGGTCATCCTGCGGCGTTTCATCTTCCTGGGCATCAAGCCCCCAAGCATTTCCCCCAGGTTGATGGCCATCCCTTCCATTCCAGCACCCATCAGGGGAAAACCGACCTGCTGGGCCTCCGAAACCTCGATTTCGACCTCCCTCTCGTCGAGTTTCCCCGCGAGAAGCATCTCCCGAAGGCGTTCCCTGGTGCCGGAAGGGGGTTCCTGCACGGGAGCCGGTTCTTCCCTCTCCGTTCCGCCGCCCATCAGGGTTTTCATGAAATCGGGGAGTGCCGGTTCCTTCTTCGGTCGGGGAAGCAGGGCATCCAGGAGGCGCTCCTCGGCCCGAACCCGCGCCTGGGCTTGAACCTCTTCCAAACGCCGGCTCTTGACCATCTGTACGGCCGCTTCCGCCAGGTCGCGGATCATCGATTCAACGTCACGGCCCACGTAACCGACTTCGGTGAATTTTGTGGCTTCTACCTTGACAAACGGAGCATCCACGAGAGAAGCAAGCCTTCGTGCAATTTCCGTCTTTCCCACACCGGTCGGCCCGACCATGAGGATGTTTTTCGGAACGATTTCCTCCGAAAGCCCGGCTGCCAGCCACCTCCTGCGAAGCCGGTTCCGAAGGGCGATCGCGACCGCCCTCTTGGCCTTTTCCTGGCCGACGATGTACCGGTTCAGTGTTTGTACGATTTTTGCCGGAGTCAGCGCTTCGGCCCTTTTTGCCTGGGTTGTCATGAACCGATGACCTCCAGGGTGATCGATTTGTTGGTGTAAATACAGATTTCAGCCGCCGTCTCCAGGGAAACCCGGGCAATCCTTTCAGCGTCCCAGTCCGTTGCGATCAGCAGGGCTCGAGCTGCAGCCAGGGCGTACCCGGACCCCGAACCGATGGAGGACGCTTCCCCTTCAGGCTCGAGCACGTCCCCGGCCCCGGAAAGGAGGAGGGTCTGCTCCGCGTCCGCCACGAGCATCATCGCTTCAAGCTGGCGCAGGGCCTTGTCGAGCCTCCAGTCCCGAACCAGCGAGTAGGCGGCCCGGAGAAGGTTTCCGTTCTGCTCGTTCAGCTTGGTCTCGAAACGTTCCAGCAGGGTCATGGCGTCCGCCGTGCTGCCTGCAAACCCCGCAAGGACACGGCCGTTCTTCAGGGAACGCACTTTCCTTGCCGTCGCCTTGATGACCTTATCCCCCAGCGTCACCTGGCCATCTCCCGCCATGGCGACCTTCCCTCCGCGTCGCACGCAAAGTACGGTCGTTCCTTCAAACATCCCCTTCACCTTCCCCCCCTCTCGGGTGAGCTTCCCGAACCATTCTCTGCAGGTGATCCGCACTGATCCTGAGGTACCGCTGCGTGGTCAGCAGACTTTCATGGCCCAGCAGTTCCTGGAGAACCCTCAGGTTTGCCCCGCCTTCAAGCAGGTGGGTCGCAAAGCTGTGCCGCAAGACGTGGGGGGTTACGCCCGAAAGCCCGCACCGTTTCGCGGCACGGTCAACGATCCGGGTTACCGTCCTCACGGTCATCCTTCCGCCCCCGGCTCCGGGGAAAAGAGGTCCCTTTCGGCCGGGGCACTCAAGAGCCCAGCCTTCGAAAGCCGCCAGCGCGTAACGGCCCAGCGGGACCAGTCGTTCTTTGTTCCCCTTTCCAGAGACCCTCACCCAGCGCTCCTGGAGGTCCAGGTCCTCCCAATCGAGAGAAACGAGTTCCGCGACCCGAAGCCCGCTGCCGTACAACAGCTCGAGGGCAGCTCTGTCTCTCGCCCGCGATTTGCCCTGGGGCCCGTTTTCGAGGAGGCTTCGGACCTCTTCCCGCCCGAGGGCGCGTGGCAACCGGGCAGGGAGTTTCGGGGCCTGGACCCGGCAGGAAGGATCCTCTGAAAGGACACGTTCATCCTTCAAGAATGCCATCCAGCTTTTGACCGCGGAAAGTTTCCGGGCGGCCGAAGTTTTCGCATAGCCGTAAGCGAGCATTTCCCGAAGATAGGCACGGATGTGACCCGCTTTGACCTCTTCCGGGGTATTCAGTCCCTGGGCAAGCAAAAACTCGACGAATTGCGCCAGGTCCACGGCGTAATTCGTCACGGTATTCTCGGATAGACGGCGTCCGTGGCGCAAGTC
Source organism: Synergistota bacterium (assembly GCA_022839995.1). GTDB lineage: Bacteria > Synergistota > Synergistia > Synergistales > 79-D21 > 79-D21. The sequence goes on along the minus strand of JALHIN010000007.1, from coordinate 54,488 downwards.
CTGTAGGTAGGCATCCACGAGGGGTGAGAACTTTTCTGCCATGCACCGTATATTACCACTTTTGTCGTGATTGTGGATAATATTCAGAACAAGCCAACCGTCCCGCCTATTCCCCGAGGCTTTCCAAAAACGCGCCGAGCGCCTCCAAGGCCCTTGAGGCCACTGCCTGGCACCGGTCCGTTCTTGAGCGGATCCGGTTTTCCAGGGAAGGGAAAATCCCGAGGTTGACATTCATCGGCTGGAAGGTTTCCGGAACTGCATCGGAAAGGTAATGAAGCAGGGAACCAATCGCGGATTCCCGGGGCCAAACCGGCAAGGGCTTCCCTTTAAGAAGGCTTGCCATTGCCAGGGCCGAAACAATCCCCATTGCAGTGCTTTCCATGTAGCCTTCAACGCCCACGATCTGCCCGGCGAGGAAGAGGTCCTCTTTGCCCGCGATCCGGAGTGCCCTGTCCAGGACCCTGGGAGCATTGACATACAGGTTCCGATGCATGACTCCCAACCGGACGAACTCGGCTTCCCGCAGTGCCGGGATGATCCTGAAAACCCTCTCCTGTTCCTTCCACTTGAGGTTCGTCTGGAAACCAACCATGTTGTAGAGGGTCCCTTCCGTATTGTCCTGCCGAAGCTGGACGACGGCAAAGGGCTCCTTCCCCGTGGACGGATCCGCCAGCCCAACCGGCCTCAGGGGACCAAACCTCAAGGTGTCCCTGCCCCGCATCGCGAGGATCTCGACCGGGAGGCACCCTTCAAAATAGGGCTGTTTCTTCTCGAAATCGTGCTTGATTGCCCGCTCGGCGGAAACGAGCCCGTCGACAAGTGCATCGTACTCGGCCTCGCTCAGCGGGCAGTTGATGTAGTCTCCTTTCTCCCCGTAACGGCTGGCACGGTAGGCCCGGGACATGTCGATGCTTTCCCGGGTCAGGACCGGGGCAACCGCATCGAAAAAGTACAGGAATTCCTGCCCGGTAAGGGCTTGCAGGCATTCTGCCATCGGTTCGGACGTCAGCGGGCCCGTGGCAAGGATGCAAGGACCGGAGGGGATCTCCGTCATTTCCTTCCGAACGATTTTCACCCGCGGGTGGTTCGTGAGGGCGCTCGTGATCGCTTCGGCAAACCGGTTTCGGTCCACTGCGAGAGCCCGACCTGCAGGGACCGAAGCTGAATCCGCCGCACCCATCACCAGGCTGTGAAGCATCCGAAGCTCCGCCTTCAGGATTCCCCCGGGACTGGTCAGGACATCCGCCCCCAATGAATTGCTGCAGACCAGCTCTCCAAATGAGCCGCTCGTGTGAGCGGGAGTCATCTTCACGGGGCGCATTTCAACCAAAATGACGGAAATTCCCCTTCTCGCAAGCTGCCAGGCCGCCTCGCTCCCGGCAAGTCCGGCACCGACCACGGTCACCGTGCTCATTCGGCCTTTCCCGCTTTCTTTTTCCCCGCCGGTTTCCCTGCCCTGCAGGTGGGACAGAAGGGTTCCCCCTTGCCTCGGACCACCATGGGCGTTTTGCATTTTTCGCAGAGAGTCCCGGTGGGAAGGTCCCACGAAACGAAGTCGCATTCCGGGTAACGCTCGCAACCGTAGAAAATGCGCCCGCCCTTCTTGCTCTTCCTTCGTACGACCTGGCCGAGCCCGCATTTTGGACAGGAAATTCCGACCGACTTCAGGACAGGGCGGCTATAGCGGCACTTCGGGAAAGCGGAGCAGGCGATGAACTCCCCGAAACGCCCCTTCCGCTTGACAAGGGGTGCCCCGCACTCCGGGCAATCCTCTCCGATCGGTTCCGGTTCTTCTTTCGGCAGGTTGAGAGCCTCCACGGTGTTCTCCACCTCTTCCAGCTTCGGCTTGAAGGAGGCCCAGAACTCCCTCGGGACCTGAACCCACGGGAGATTGCCGCTCTCGACCTGGTCCAGCTCGGCTTCCATCCGAGCGGTAAAGTCCACCTGGATGATGTCGGAAAAATGCTGCACGAGGAAGTCGTTCACGATCAGGCCGAGAGAGCTGGGCTGTAGCCTTCGGTCCTCGTTCAGGGTGACATACCCCCGGTCTTCGAGCGTCTGCACGATGGAAGCGTAGGTGGAGGGGCGGCCGATCCCGTTTTCCTCCAGCGCCTTCACCAGCCCCGATTCGCTGTAACGGGCGGGCGGCTGCGTGAAACGCTGCTCCTTCCGGATGTCCTCGATCCGGAGGGTTTCTCCGGGAACGGCCATAGGAACCGAGAGTTCCTTCATTTCCAGGGGCCACATCCTGCCCCATCCATCGAACAGGACGGTAACGCCCGACTGTTTCAGGAGGTATCGCCCGCAGACCGCCTCGACGGTATTGCGCGCGACCCTCGCGGAAGCCATCTGGCAGGAGACGAAGCGCCGCCAGATCAGGTCGTAGAGCCTGGCCTGCTCAGGCCGGAGGTAGGGCCTCAGGCTTTCCGGGTCAAGGCGGACATCCGTGGGGCGAATCGCCTCGTGAGCGTCCTGGCTGCGGCCCTTCGCAACGAACGTGTTCGGTTTTTCCGGCAGGTAGGAAGCCCCGAACCGCTCTCCGATCAACCCGCGAACCGCATCGAGCGCCTCATCCGACAAGCGGAGGCTGTCCGTTCTCATGTAAGTGATGAGACCGACAGGCCCTTTCCCGGGAATTTCGATTCCTTCGTAGAGGTCCTGGGCGATTCTCATCGTCCTCTGGGGGGAGAAACCGAGCCGCCTGGAAGCCTCCTGCTGGAGGGTGCTCGTCTTGAAAGGCGCCAGGGGAGGCCTGAGGCTTTCCCGGGCCTTGAAGTCGCTAACGGTCAGCGTCGCGGATCGGAGCTCCGATGCCGCCCCCTCCGCTTCCGCAAGGGAGCCGATCGTCAGGTTCTTCCCGTCCTTCTTCTCGAGCCGGAGCGTGTATTGCCTTCCCCCCTCCGCCGAGGCTGAAACATCGAGGAGCCAGTATTCTTGGCTGGCGAAATCGAGGATCTCCCTTTCCCGCTCGGCGATCAACCTCAAGGCCACCGATTGGACCCTCCCGGCCGTCAACCGGGAACGCACTTTCTTCCAGAGAATCGGCCCAAGCTTGTAGCCGACGAGTCGATCCAGGATCCGGCGTGCCTGCTGGGCGTCCACCCGGTTCCGGTCGATCGTTTCAGGATTACTGACAGCTTCCCGGACCGCCTTGGCGGTGATCTCGTACATCCGGACACGGCAGCGGGCCCCAGGATCGATGGAAAGAAGGTGGGCCAAATGCCAGGCGATGGCTTCCCCTTCCCTGTCCGGGTCGCTCGCGAGCAGGACTGTCTTTGCTTCTTCGGCCTTCTTCTTCAACTCCTTGATGACTGCCGCTTTCCCCCTGACAGGGATGTAGTCGGGGCTGAAATCGTTTTCGATATCCACCCCGATCCGGCTTTTGGGCAAATCCCTGATATGCCCCATGCTCGCCTTGATTTCAACGTTCGACCCCAGCATCTTCTTCAGGGTTTTGGCCTTCGCCGGCGATTCCACGATCACCAGGGTTTTCCCTTTTCTGCTTTTCTCAGCCATGCTCTCGCCCCTAACCCTTCGATTCGCCCGCCGCTCGCGCCTTCTGTCCAGCGGCAGTGCTCCACCTTCCCGACAACGATCTTCGAACGAGCCCGTAAGCCTCCAGCCTGCTTAGCTCTGCCAGGATCTCGGCGGCGCCCATTTTAACCTGAGAGGCAAGAATGTCAACCGTCTGGTCTCCAAAGGCTCGCAATGCTTCAAGGACCGGGGATGAAGGCAGGTCCTTCGTTGGAAAAAGTTCGCCCTGGACGGGCAGGGGCAGGCACGCCAGGTCATCGAGATCCACCAGGGGATGTGCCCCATCCCAGAGCAGCCGATTGGAGCCCTCGCAGACCCATTCCCCCACCCTGCCGGGAACCGCCCAGACGTCTTTCCCGCTTACCATCGCGCATTTTGCCGTATTGATCGCCCCGCTTCTCGCGGGAGCCTCCACGACGATCACCCGACCTGCCAGAGCTGCGATGAGACGGTTTCGATTCGGGAATCTCCATGTTCGAGCCGGGGTGGAAAACGGGTATTCGCTCAAAAGCAGTCCGTTCTCCTGGATCTGGTGAAAGAGTCTTTCGTGCTCCGCCGGGTAAAAGAGATCCACACCGGTCCCGAGGACAGCCACCGTCAGCCCCCCGGCTTCAATGGCGCCCGCGTGGGCCGCCCCGTCGATCCCAAGCGCACCCCCGCTCAGGACGCCAACCCCGGACTGGGCCAGATAAGAGGCGATCTCCCGGGCCATCCGGGCCCCGTAAGGCGAGCATTTTCGAGTCCCAACCACCCCGTCCATGCGCGAAGGCAGCGGCCACAACCCCTTTGCATAGAGCACCGCAGGGGGCCGGTCAAGGTCGGCAAGGTCGGCAGGGTAATCGTCGTCCCCCCAGAAGACGAGGCGAACGTTCAACCGGCTTGACCTCTCCGCTTCCCTTTTCCCCCATTGCCTTTCCCTCAGCCTCTCAATCGTGTCCCGGCATTTTTCCGGCAGGCCCAGCTCTTCCCAGCAGGGTCTTCCGGCATCCAGCACCTCCTCCGGAAGCAGCCCCCTACCCGCCCACTCCTCCAGGCAGCGGGCGTTGAACCCTTCCCAGGCGTTGAACGTCAGCAGCGCTTCCTCACGTCCGGTCAACCGGAATCCCCCCTCCCCGGTAGGCCAGGGCCTCGCAGACATCTTCCACGGAAACCTCGGCGTCCCCCCGGAGGTCGGCGACCGTCCGGGCAACCTTAAGGACCCGGCTGATCCCGCGGCCGGAAAGTCGAAGGCCGCGCACTGCCTCCGCCAGGAAGGGGCGTACCTTGCGCGAAAGCCCGAGGCCCGAGCGAACCAGCCTTTCCGGGATCTCGGCGTTGGAGCTGAAACCCTGGGCTTTCCAGCGTTCCTGCTGGATTTTTCTGGCCCCGCTCACCTTCTCGCGGATTTCATCGCTGGAAGGCCCCTGCCGTCCCTCCAGGCAGACCAGTTCTTCCGGCGTCAGGCGCGGCACCGAAACATGCAGGTCGATCCTGTCCAGGATCGGACCGGACAGCCGGTTTCGGTATTTTTCAAGGACGCGGGAGGAGCAGCGGCAGGGCTCAACAGGATCTCCCCAGTAGCCGCAGGGACAAGGGTTACAGGCACAGACCAGAAGCACGCGGGCCGGGTAGGTGACGGACCCGGAAGCGCGGCTGACCGTGATGACCCCGTCTTCGAGCGGTTGCCGGAGCGCCTCGAGCAGGTCCCGGTGAAATTCGGGAAATTCATCCAGGAAAAGGACACCCCGATGGGCAAGGCTGATCTCTCCGGGCCGTAGGGTGGCCCCTCCCCCGCAAAGGGCGATGGCGCTTGCGGTGTGGTGAACGACACGGTAGGGACGCATCCGGTCCGGCTTTGCCGGGATTCCGAGGGTGCTTTTCACCAGCAGGGTTTCCAACCGTTCCTCGTCGCTCAGCGGGGGAAGAATCCCCCTGAGGGCCCGGGCCAGGAGTGTCTTCCCGGAACCGGGGGAGCCCACCAGCAGTAGGTTGTGGTGCCCAGCGGCGGCGATTTCCAGGGCCCGTTTCGCCGCAGCCTGCCCCTTGATGTCGGCGAGGTCCGGTTCGATCGAGGTCTCTTCCGTTTCGAACCCGGTTTCGGTGACGGGAGGGATTCGGGCGTCCCCCCGCAGGTGGGCCAGCAGGCTTCCAAGGTCCGGGGGCGCAAAGGCCTTCACTCCTTTGACCAGCGCAACCTCTCCGGCGTTCCCGGGCGGGAGAAACAGGGGGATTCCCATTTTCCTGGCCAGCAGGGCCGCCGGGACTGCCCCCTTCGTTGTCCTGAGCTGCCCGTCCATCGCAAGTTCACCCAGGAACAGAGCCGTTTCGCCGACACGAACTGCCCCGGATTCCATCGCAAGGCCCACGGCCATCGGAAGGTCCAGGAGGGAACCGACTTTCGGCAGGTCGGCCGGTGCCAGGTTCATCGCGATCCTACCGCGGAGCTGAATACCGTTGCTTCTCAGGGCGGCGCGAACCCGTTCCCGGGCTTCTCTGACCGCTGTGTCCGGAAGCCCCACCACCGCGATGACAAAGAGCCCTCCCGTGATCTCGACCTCGATATCGATGGGAACCGCTTCGATCCCCTTCAGGGTGACGCCGAGGACGGGGCCCATCAGGACCGGATCCTCCCCGCGGTGATATCCGGCAAGTGGGAAAAATGCGGGAAACCCTCCGCGTCCAGGTTGATTCCCAAAAGGTCGATCCTCCAGGGGCCTATCCAGCGGCACTTCTCGACATAGATCCTCCCTGACCTCACGAGGGCTTTGAGCTTCCGGGGCCCCACCGTTTCCTCAGCTGGAAGGACTTTTCCGATCGAACGGGTCCTCACTTCCACGACAACGAGTTCCGGCCCGTCCATCGCGACAAGGTCGAGTTCCCCTCCCCGCACACGGATGTTCTGGCCGAGTATGAGCCAGCCCTTGCCCCGAAAAAACCGCTCAGCAAGGGCTTCTCCATATCGGCCCGTTTCAAGGTGATCCAAGACAACGCCTCCTCGCGGGGCCCGTCCGGGAAAATGGCTCTGGTGGGCTATTGGCTCAGGAGAGGATTTTCCGGCAAAACGAAATACGGTGGATTTCGCACGGGCCGAATTCTTTCAGGGCCTTCCTGTGAGCAGCAGTCGGGTAGCCCTTGTGAATCTCGAAACCGTAAAGGGGAAACCGGCAGGCCAGCTTCTCCATCACCCGATCCCGCAAGACCTTCGCGATGACCGAAGCGGCTGAAACGGCAGGAACCAGTTGGTCCGCCCGCGGGATCGCCTTCTGGCGGACCGGAAGTCCCTTGATGGGCCGGTTCCCGTCCACCACGACCAGTTCCGCTTCCGGGACGAGCCGAAGGACACAGGCTTTCATGGCCCAGAGCGTTGCGTTCAGGATGTTCAGGGCATCGATTCGAGCCGGGGAAGCCGCCTGGGCTTTCCAGCAAACGCCAAGATCACGCATGGCGGAGAATAGGGTTTCCCTCCTGGAAGGAGAAAGCCTCTTCGAATCATCCAGCCCCATTCGGACAAGGACCCTCCGCTGCTCCGGGGTCAGGACGACAGCCGCTGCCACCACCGGGCCTGCGAGGGGGCCGCGCCCCGCTTCATCCACACCCGCGACCCTCATCATGGCAAGTCCTCCTCAAGCAGGGGCGATTCCGGCATTTCCAGCGTCACCCTGCCCAGCCGCCCCGTGGAGAAGCTTTCCAGGAACTTTCTTGCCGCTGCGCCGGTGTCGATGCTGCCTCCCGAAACGAGGCATCCAAGCCTGCGCCCGAGAGCTTCCAGCGTCGCCTCCGGTCCACCGGGGTCCAGGGACACGCCCCAGGACTTTTCGACGATCGGCCAGAGCCCTTTCCCTCCCAGGAAAACGATCAGTGCCAATGCGCACGTCTCGAAGGAACCGATGACTTCAGCCCGGTTGCAGCCCAGCCAGGAAAGGGCCCGACCCGTCTTCAGGCCCGTCCTTGCCTGGAGAATACCCGGCGAGTCCACGACCAGCAGGCCCTGCCCCCGGAACCATTCGACCCCTCGGGTGATCCCGGGCAGCGCTCCGACCTTGGAAGCGTTTCTCCCCACCAGGCCGTTGAGCAGGAGGGATTTGCCGACGTTCGGGATTCCGACGATCCCGATTCGCAGGTCTCGATGAAGAGGTTTGTAGCGCTGCAGTTCGGCTTTCAGCGGGTCGAACCGGTCCTGCCTCAGATTGAAAGCCAAAGCCGTTCTACCGCTCTTTCTGAAATGCTCGATCCAGCGGACCGTTTTCGCTTCCTCCGCGAGGTCCCGCCGGCTCAGGACAAGGGCAATCGGCTTCATCTTCGCCAGGCGCTCGGACAGGGGGGATGCAGTGAGCTTCGGAGCTCTGGCGTCGCGGACCTCGACCAGGGCGTCGAGGTCTGCGACCACTTCGAAAAGCCTTTTCTGCCCGCGGGCCATGTGGCCCGGGAACCAGACCGTCCGCCCCATTCCGTTAATCCAGAAGGCCGATTCGGGAAAGCGGCCAGTAGCGAAGAAACGCCGGTCCCTTGATGAAAGAACGAGGGACAAATCCCCAGAAACGGCTGTCCTGTGAATTGGGCCGGTTGTCTCCCATGACGAAATAATGCTTATCGGGCACTTTCATCTCGGGCATGTTGAAATTGTCGTGATTGATTACATAAGGCTCGGAAAGCGGCGTTCCATTCACGAAGACCGTCCCGTTTTCCATGCGGACAGTCTCCCCCGGCAAGGCAACGATCCGCTTGACGAAATCCCTCGAGGGATCGACGGGATACTTGAAGACGATGATCTGCCCTCTCTTCGGTTCCGAAAGAGCGTGCCAGAACTTGGCGACAAGGACCCGGTCCCCGGGATCGAGGGTCGGAATCATGGAACCACTGGGGATCCAGAACGCCTGGACGACAAAAGCCCTCAGGATCAGGGCGAGGACCAGCGCCCAGAGAATCGTTTCGATCGTTTCTCTCCACCACGGCTTTGCCGGCATTTCTTCTCCTCCTCCCGGGTCGGGGACGGTAAAAGAATACACCCGTTCTTCACATCAGGGTAGGTTGATTCGGACCCTGGCATAGGGGGAAACGATGACCTGGCGAACGGGGGTCCTCTCCCCCGGCGGCAGGACACAGAGGGTAAAACCAGGCGAGACCGAATGGTAGGAGGGGTTGTAAACGGCCGTCACGGCCTTTCCCCCCGCCACGGCAAAATCGCACCTTCCCCGTGAATCATAGATCTCGCTCCGTGTGAAATCTTGCCCCTGCCAGACGAGGACAATCTTCTCGGACGGGCTTCCCGGCAATTTCAGCGTAAAGGCCTTCTGCTCGAGAAGGCCTCTTTCGAGGGCCACATCAAGCCAGCGCTGAACCGCTTCCGCCTCCCGGATGACAGCCCCCTGGGAACGGTCCCACTGAACCAGCGCAGCGGCCGATAGCCCGACCGCGGCCGCCAGGATTCCCATGACCGCGCAAACCACCAGCGTTTCGAAGAGGCTGAACCCGCAGGAAGCGGAGGGAAGCGGCAAAGCCGCTCCCCTCCGCAAGCGGGGTCTCGTCTTTCGGTTAGTTCCCCCTGAAATACTCGTAGCCCAGCTCAACCGCCTTCAGGTTGTCGGCCCGATGCTTCTCCGGCGCGAGCGTTCCCACCGCTGCTCGGATCTCATCGATCGAGACATTCCCTGCGCCGATGCCGCACATCGCTCCCAGCATCAGGACATTCATGAAGAGGAACCGTCCATTCATCTTTTCGCTTAGGATCCGGTAACCGGGAATCCCGGAAATCTCGAGCCCCCTGCCGGTGGCGTATTTCTTCAAGTGGACGTTCTCAAGAGCCGCAGGGTCATGGAGGTTGAGGATCGCCTTGGCTCCCGGGCGAAGAAAATGGAGGTTGCGGATGCCTTCGCCCTGGTCGAAGGCAATCAGGAGATCCGCCGAACCGGTCAGGACGAGGGGGCTTTCGTACTGCCCCACTTTGAAATGGCTGATGACGGAGCCGCCCCTCTGGGCCATCCCGTGGACCTCGCTTCCCATGACCCGCTCGCCCCTCGAAACGGCGATATGGCCCAGGACCCGGCTCGTGAAGAGAATCCCCTGTCCCCCCAGGCCAACGATGACATACTGCATCCCTATTCCTCCTCTCCCTCGACGGCCTCGATGGCTCCGTGGGGGCAGACCTGGATGCAGACCCCGCACTGGACACAGAACCGTTCGTCGATTTTCGCCTTCCCGGCCGCTTCGTCAAAAGGCAGCCCAGGGCAGTTGAAGAAGTTGGTGCAATATTTGCAGCCGATGCATTTTTCGGGATTCACCCGGACCTTCACCGTCGCCTGCTTCTGTCTCAGGAGCATGCAGGGATGACGCAGGATGACCACAGCCGGTTCGCGGTTGTTCTTGGCATGTTCCCAGGCTTCCTTGAAAACCTCCGCGGAATCCTTCGTGTCGTAAGGCTCGACCACCTTGACGAAGGAAACGCCGCAGCCGCGGACGACTCCCTCGATATCCACCTGCCGGCCCTCGTCCCCTTTTCTCAGCTTGTCGCCGATGCTCGGGTTCGACTGCCCTCCGGTCATCGCGGTGATGCGGTTGTCAAGGATCGCCAGCACGAAGGCGTGTCGATTGTAGACCGCGTTCACCAGGCCGAGGATCCCCATGTGGAAGAAGGTGGAATCCCCGATCGTGGCGACGACGGGCTGATCCTTCCCGTCGGTCCTGTAGGCCAGGTAGAAGCCGGAGGCCGATGTGAGGGAGGCCCCCATGTCGATCGTCGTGTCGACGTCCCTCTGGTTGACGCCGAGCGTGTAGCACCCGATGTCGGACGGATAGATCCCGTTCGGGAGGGCTTTTCTCATCGCAAAGAAGGAGGCTCGGTGGGGGCAGCCTGGGCAAAGCATCGGCGGCTTTGGGGTCACCTTCAGTTCTTCGATGGCCGCCTTCAGTTCCGACGAGTCCTCTTCGGGAAGGGTTTCCCCCAGTGCCTTCAGGATCAGTTCCCGGATCACTTCCGGCAGGAGTTCTCCGGCTCTGGGAACAAACCCGTTCCATCGTCCCTTCAGGCGGGTCCGGTCCGGAAGCTGCATTTCGATGACCGGGTAGGTTTCCTCTAGAACGAGGACGTTCTCGTGCCGAGCGATGAAATCCTCGACCATCTTCACGGGAAGGGGATGCGGCGTTCCGATCTTGAGAACGGAAATATCCTCACGGTTCCAGGCTTTCAGCAGGTCCATGACGATGGAGAACGAAACTCCGCCGGCGATGACGCCGAGAGCGGCCCGGCCCTTCGCCGGCACCTCGAAATTGTAGCGCCCGTAGAGGGTCTCGAAATCCTCCCGGACGGAATCAAGCTTCGCGTTCAGCTGCGGATGGTTGATTCTCACGTGCGCGGGGAGACAGACCCACCGGCGGATATCCTTCTTGAAATCCGCCTTCCGCCCGAGATCCTTCACCGTCCCGAGTTCCACGTCCTGGCGGCAGTGGTCGACCCGCACGGCCGGGCGAAGCATGACCGGCATGTGGTATTTCTCCGAAAGGTCGAAGGCGTCGAACACCATGTCCTTGGCTTCCTGCGCGGAAGCCGGATCGAAACACGGCACCTTCGCGAACATCGCGAAATAGCGGCTGTCCTGTTCCGTTTGGGAACTGTGGGGCCCGGGGTCGTCCGCCGAAACGATGAGGAATCCCCCGGCAAGATCGAAATGGGCGACGCTCATGAGGGGGTCTGCAGCGACGTTCAGCCCGACCTGCTTCATGATCGCGCAGGTTCTTTTCCCGGTGAAGGAAGCCGTTGCAGCCACCTCGAAAGCGACCTTCTCGTTCACCGCCCACTCGACTGCGGTCCGGGTTCCCAGCTCGTCGGCAAACCTTGCCACCGCGGGCAGAATTTCGGACGAGGGCGTCCCGGGATACGCGGAGGCGACCTCGCATCCCGCCTCGACGATTCCCCTGGCGATCGCCTCGTTGCCGAGCAGAATGACCTTGTTACCCAACTTGAACCACCCCTTCCTTCCTGGACTGACCGATGATTTTCTGCAGCCACCCGAAAAAGGGTTCGGGGGCCTTTACCAGCTTACCATTCCTGTCGCAGAAACCGTGCTTCGTTTCCCCTTCCGCGATCAGCCGCCCGTCCCCAGACCGGACGATCCTGTAGAAAAACGTGACCGTGTAAGGGCCCAGTTCCAAAAGGTCAACCAGGACGTCGAGCAGGTCATCGTAACGTGCCGGGTGCTTGTACCGGCATCTTGCCTCCACGACGGGCAGGAAGACTCCCGCCTTTTCCCATTCCCGGTAGGGAAGCCCTTTCGACCGGCAAAACTCCGTTCGCCCCGCCTCGAACCAGACCAGGGCATTCGCATGATAGGCCACACCCATGGCGTCCGTCTCCGCGTACCGGACCCGAATCCTGGCCGCAGGTCCCGGAATCCCCTCTTCCATCCGAAGGCACCTCCTTCTCCGCCGCCTCCGATTGTACAACAAAAAGGGGAGGCGTCTCCCTCCCCTTTTTTGGACCTTCGCCCAAGAATGCGACTTTCCTACTCCCATTCGACCGGGTCTCCGACAGAGACGGTGCCCCCTTCGACCACGCGGCAGAAAATCCCTTTCTTCGGCATGATGCAATCACCGGAAGTTCGGTAGATCGCGCATTTCGTATGGCATTCCTTTCCGATCTGCGTGATTTCCAGCAAGGCCCTCCCTACGCGAATTCTTCGACCGATCCTGGATTCGCCCAAGTCGATTCCCTCTACGGTGAGGTTTTCGGCAAAACTTCCCGGGCGCAAACCGGGAAGCTTCTCCTGCGCCTTCCGGATGTCCTCCATTGAGATCAGGCTGACCTGTCGATGGGCAAACCCGGCGTGGGCATCCCCCTCCAGCCCCGATTCCTCGACCAGGCGGCCGGTCCCGATGTCCTCCTTCGGGATCCCCTTCCGGTCGGACCGGCATACCGCCAGGACACTCCCCCTACTCACCGTGGCCCTCCTCCGTTTTCGGAAGCTCGTGGTGGCAAACGGCATCGTGCTTCGGGGGAAGCGGCGGCAGCCCCTGTTTGCGGCGGTGGTAGTCCTCGATGGCCGCGCGGATCCCCTCCTCCGCCAGCAGCGAACAATGGATCTTTTCAGGGGGCAACCCCCCCAGGGCCTCCGCGACGTCCCGGTTCGTCAGTTTCAGGGCTTCCTCGATCGTTCGTCCCTTGACCATTTCGGTCGCGGTTGAACTCGTTGCGATCGCCGCCGCGCATCCGAAGGTCTCGAAACGGATATCCTCGATCCTGTCATCCCTGACGCGCAGGTAGATCTTCATCACGTCCCCGCAGCGGGGATTTCCCACTTCTCCCACTCCATCCGGGTTTTCCATCGCCCCGACGTTTTTCGGGTTCATAAAGGCCTGGATGACCTTCTCGTTGTACATGGACATGCGTTTCGCCTCCCGCCTAGGCGTTCTTCTTGAACGGAGACATCGCCCGAAGGTTTTCCACGATCGGCGGAAGCGTCTCCAGGATGGTATCGATGTCCTCTTCCGTCGTATCCTTGCCGAGCGTCAGCCTCAGCGATCCGTGGGCCGTCGCGTGGTCCAGCCCCATGGCCAGCAATACGTAGCTCGGCTCGAGGCTCCCGGACGTGCAGGCGGAACCGCTGCTCGCACCGATCCCCGAAAAATCGAGCCGCAGCAGCATCGCCTCGCCCTCGATGTACCGGATGCAGAAGCTGGCGTGAAACGGAAGCCGTGCCGTCCGGTGCCCGGTCAGGATCACATCCTCGATCCGCGAAAGGATCCCGTCGATCAGGCGGTCCCGCAGGCGCCTTTCCTCGTCGATTTCTCCGTTCACGATCCGCCGGGCGGCGAGTTCCGCCGCAGCCCCGAAGCCGACGATCCCAGCGGTGTTCTCCGTGCCGGAACGCAAGCCGAATTCCTGCCCGCCTCCGTGCACCAGGGGAGCGAGACGGACGCCCTTTCGAACGTAGAGCGCACCAACCCCCTTTGGCCCATACATCTTGTGGGCCGCCATCGTCAACAGGTCTACCGGAAGGTCCTTGACGTCCAGGGGAATGTGCCCCGCCGCCTGAACGGCATCCGTGTGGAACAGGATCCCCTTTTCCCGGCAAATCTCTCCCAGCTCTCGAATCGGCTGAATCGTGCCGACCTCATTGTTCGCGTACATCACCGTGGCAAGGATCGTATCGGGACGGACCGCAGACCGGAAGTCCTCCACGCTGACGCGCCCGTTCGAGTCGACAGGCAGGATCGTAATGTCGAACCCTTCCTTTCCCAGCCATTTCACCGTATCCAGGACCGCATGGTGCTCGATCGCACTGGTGATCACGTGACGCCCCTTCCCCGAGAGAGTTTCGGCGACGCCCTTGATCGCAAGGTTGTCGGCTTCGCTCCCTCCTCCCGTGAAGAGGATCTCTCGCGGATCGGCATTCAAAAGACGGGCGACGCTTGCCCGGGCTTCGTCAACGGCGGTTCGGACTTCCCGGCCCCAGGCATGCACGCTGTTTGGATTGCCGTATTTTTCCGAAAAAAAGGGAAGCATTTTCTGCAGAACCGACGGATCCACGGGTGTGGTCGCCGAATGATCCATGTAGATTCTTCGCACCGAAAAGACCTCCTAGCTCGCGGTTTTCTAAATTAGGGAAGCCTAATTTATGGCCTCATCCTAGCAACTCCCGCCAGCTTCGTCAAGAGGCCGGACGCGTGGTGGAACCTCCCTTTCCGCAGGCCGTTCGGTGGGTTACCATGAGGCAGGCCCCGGAGACCACGGTAAACCCTGCCGCCCGAAGGGCTTCCTCTGCCTCGGCGTTCTCGGCTCCCGGCTGCATCCAGATCACCGGCCTGTAGGGCAATTCCAGGAGATCCGGCAAAATGGTTTCCTGGTGCTTCGCCCCGACAAAAAGAGCGACGATCTTCACTTCCCGCTGCAGTTCCCTTAGGCTCCCGACGCAATCGATGCCCAGCACCTTCTTTCCCGCGTAGGCCGGGTTAACGGGGAACAGCCGGAAGCCCCTATCCGCCAGGTACGCCATGACCGCGGAAACGGGCCTCCCGGGGCTGGGAGAAGCACCTACGACCGCGATTTCGCCAGGTCGGCAGAGGAAATCCCGAATCACTTCTTCTTTCGTCATTTGAACGTCCTCCCAGATCCAGATTGAAGGTCTCGACGAAACCTTCCTTCTCAATTTCAGGTTCCAGCGCTTCCCTGATAAGGCATAACCTTAATGGTCCCAGGGATTGACGGTATTTTGAAGGTACGGGAGATTCGTGCTTTTTCTTTCGGCCGGATCCGCTTCAGCGAACTGCGAAAGACCCAGGAATCGAATTCGCGCCCGGAGCTGTCCAGAAGCGATACGGCAATGCCGGGATCCACGACGTCCCAGTCCGAAACGTTCTGGACTTCGGCTTCCAACTGGAGGGAGCCCGTTTTCGGGTCCAATGTCCAGCCAAGCTTCGTAATTGCCAGTGAAACCCCCGGGTCGACCGCGCAGTCCGCCAGGCAGGGGGACGACACCTGCACCAGGAAGAAAACCAGGGAAACCATCCAGAGGACCCATCTTGTAAATCGGCCCGACATCTCAATCCCCCCCTACTCGTCCCAAGAGCATGGGACGGGCTTTTCAGCGCAGCCTTCGCAAACCAGCGGCTGCAATGGTATAATCCCCAGTTGCGGAGGGCTGGCCGAGCGGTCGATGGCGGCTGACTTGAAATCAGTTGTGGGGAGACCCACCAGGGGTTCGAATCCTCTGCCCTCCGCCAACCCTCGCCCAGGTCTTCCGCTGCCCCAGCTCACCAGTCCGTAACGGGGAACCGATATAGTTCCGTTCTCCCGCGAAGCGTGCGGTTTTTTTATTATAGACGGTCGTTCACCTGTTCACAGTCGGCCTATCTTGCCGTAAACTAGGGAAAACCGCGGTGGCGGCCAGAACCGGAGGCAAAACTCCCTTGGGCGATTTTCTCTTGTTTGACCCGACTCACCAGCCGCTTCCCATCGATCCTCCGGCTCTGGCGGATGGCGTTTCGGGTGCCTGCAAGCTGGAAACCGCTCACTCGCTCGACGAGCTCCAACGCCTCCTCCAGGAAAAGCCCTTCCAGGCCCTCCTTTTCAGTGTCCCCGCCGAAGGCGACCTGGAGGGAATCCTTTCCGGCTTCGCCTCGATCTGCGAGAAAATCCCGATCCTTTTCCTTTACGAAGACGAACAGTCAAAAGATGCTTTCGAAAAACTAGGCCGGGAAATTCACGGATGCGTAAACCGTAAAGGGCTGACCTGGGAAACCCTTCAAAGGTCGACCCAGGCCGCCACCGCTCTTTGGGAGGCGCTCCAGGTGAACGCTTGCCTCCAGGCGGAGCTGGAAGAAACGCGCCAGGAGGTCGAGCTGCACCGGAAAGCCTACCGCCGCATTTCAGACGACCTCCGTTCGGCGGCCAGGACCCTTTCAAGCATGGGAGAAATCCACCGTCTTTTCTTCCATGCGCTGGACGAACAGTCTACCCTCCGAAACTTCTGCAGGGTCCTCGTGAAGGGGAACGCCCACCGGATGGCCTGGGTCGGGAAGATCCTGGAAAATGCCGACGGCATCCGGATCGAACCGGTCGCTCACGCGGGAGACGAGCGGGGGTTTCTAAAGTCTGCCTTCCCCGGGGAAATCCGCCTTGAGGGGATCCTGGAAGGGCACCCTTGGGCCCTCCAGGACATCCGGAAAGAGGAAAACCGGAGCAGTTGGGTAAGCGAAGCCCTCAAGCGCGGTTACCGGTCGGTCGCTGTGATCCCGCTTCCTGGACCCGAGAAGAATTCCCGGCTGGCGCTTTGCGTGGCCGACGCCAGGGAAGAAAGGTTTTCGGCTGACCGGCTTGCCATGCTGGCCGACCTGGCGAAACTGCTCTCCGTGGGTCTTCGGCTCCTTGAGGAAAAGATCCGCCGCAAGGCCGACGAAGGGGCGCTGATGAGAATGAAGCGGGCCGTGGAAACCTCCGTTAGCGGTTTCGTGATTTTCAGCCTGGAAGAGGGCATCCAGTACGTCAACGGGGCGGCCTTACGCCTGGCAGGCTATTCCTGCCCGGCGGAGGTAATCGGGCGCCCGTACCGAGATTTCGTTGCGACGAACGAAAAGACCCCCCTGATCCTGGAGACGGTTTTCGGAGGGGGGAACTGGACCGGGGAGTTTGACCTGATTCGAAAGGACGGTACTCTTCGGGAAGTCTTCAGCAGCGTAAGCGCGATTCGACCGGAGGGGGAAGAAGCCCGTTCGGTCCTGGTTTCCTTCACCGACATCAGCGAAAAGAAAAAGGCCGAACAGGCCCTTCACGAATCGAGGGCCCTGTACGAGGCCATCATCGAAGAACAGACGGACATGATCCTGCGCTTCCTGCCAGAAACGCTCGAAATCACCTACGCGAACCTGCCCTACGCCCGCTATTACGGGAAGTCCCCCGGCGAACTCGTGGGGTATTCCTTCAAGTGCCACTACACCCCCGAAGAGGAGGCCCGGATCCGGGATCACCTGCGGAAATTGACGCCGCAGGACCCCGTACGGCGAATCGAGGAGCAAGTGGTTCTTCCCGGGGGGGAAATCCGCTGGCAGCAATGGGTCGACAGGGGAATCTTCGACGATCGGGGGCGCTTGGTCGAAGTCCAGGGGGTCGGGCGGGACATCACCGAGCTCAAAATCGCACAGCAGAACCTTGTCCGGGAAAAAGCCAGGCTGATGACGCTTTTTGACAATTCTCCGGACGGGATCGTTTTCTGTACGGCAGACCACCGGGTCGAGATCGCCAACAAGGCGTTTCTGCAGCTGTTCGGTTTCAGCGCCCCCGAAATCGTTGGGAGGCACATCGACGACATCCTCCAGGAACCCCCGGAGGAGCGCGCCGAGGCACTGGCACTGAACCGTGCTGCAGAGGAGGGCAGGCAGGCCTCCCTGGAAGGGACCCGGTTCGGGAAAAACAAGGTCCCGGTTTTCGTTTCCGTCACCGTGATTCCCAGAACGGAGCCCGACGGGCGGTTTTCCGGGACGTTCGCCATCTACCGGGACCTGACCGAGAGGAAACAGAAAGAGCACGCCCTGAAGATCAGCAACACGATCATCGAAGGGAGTCCCGTGGTGGTTTTCCGCTGGAAGGCGGAAAAAGGTTGGCCGGTCGACTACGTTTCCGACAACATCCGGCAGTTCGGCTATTCCCCGGAGGAAATGACCGCTCCCGGGTTCCTCTATTCCTCGATCATCCACCCGGAGGACCTCCCCAGGGTACAGGCCGAAGCCGAGGCTCTCGACCGGCAGGGGAACTCCTCGTTCTTTCACCAGTACCGCATCGTCATGAAGAACGGCCAGAGTCGATGGGTCATCGAGCGCAACCGTGCGGAGAGGGATGCCTCGGGCCTTCTCGCGGGCCATTTCGGAGTCGTCATCGATGACACGGAACGGCGGACCGCAGAGCTGGTAGCAAGAAAAAACCATGAAGCCCTGCAGGAAAGCCTCCGGAAACTGGGACTCTCCTTTCGACGGACCATTGAGGTCCTCTCCTCCACGACCGAGGCTCGGGATCCCTATACGGCCGGTCACCAGAGAAAGGTCGCGTTGCTTTCCGAGGCGATTGCCAGGCGGATGTCCCTTCCGGGGAAAACCTGCGAGGGGATTTACCTGGCCGCCATGGTCCATGACGTGGGGAAAATTTCCATTCCGGCGGAAATCCTGAGCAAGCCGTCAAAGCTCAACGATTTCGAAATGGCCCTGATCCGGACGCACCCGGATTCCGCGTACGAAATCCTCAAAAACGTCGAATCCGAATGGGACCTGGCGGAAATCGTCCGGCAACACCACGAACGCTGGGACGGAAGCGGCTACCCGAGAGGACTCCGGGGAGAGGAGATCCTCCTGGAGGCACGCATCCTGGCCGTCGCCGACGTGGTGGAAGCGGTTGCCTCCGACCGGCCCTACCGCCCCGGGCTCGGCTTGCAAGCCGCCGTGGCCGCTCTTGAGGCCGGAAGGGGAAAGGAGTTCGACCCGGACGTAGCGGGAACCTGCCTGGCCCTTCTGAAGGAAGGGTTTGATTTTCAGGGGGAAGTCATTTTTTCCACCCTGCCGGACGAAAGGGAAGGAACCCGGGAATGGTCGCAAAAGCTGCCCTGAAGGGCTTCCTTTTCCTCGTTTTCTGTCTTGCCTTGCTCCTGCTTTTCGCCGCCTGGACCCCGTGGAGAGAGGCCGGGCAGAAATCAAAAGAACGAATCGATTCCAAGGGAGGAACGAAGATGGTCAAGCTTGAAACGACCAAGGGCGACATCCTGATTGTCCTGGACGCGGAAAAGGCCCCGGAAACCACGGCCAATTTCATCCAGTATGTCAGGGAGGGCCATTACGATGGAACGATCTTCCATCGGGTCATCGACGGTTTCATGATCCAGGGCGGGGGGTACGACCGGGACATGAACCAGAAGGAAACCCGCCCGCCGATCCGCAACGAGGCGCAAAACGGGCTGAAAAACGATGCATACACGATCGCGATGGCAAGGACCTCGGATCCCCACTCCGCGACGGCCCAATTCTTCATCAACGTCAAGGACAACGATTTCCTGAACTTCACATCCCCTACCCCGCAGGGATGGGGCTATGCCGTTTTCGGGAAGATCACCGAGGGCAGGGACGTGGTGGACGACATCAAGTCTGTCAGGACGGGCACTCGCGGGTTTCACCGTGACGTCCCCGTCGAGCCGGTCGTGATCCTCAAGGCGTCGATCGTCGAACCCCAGGAGTAGGATAAGAGGGGGAGCCGGCACGCCGGATCCCCCTCTTTTTACTGTGGACTCGTTTCTTTCGGCTCCTCGCTGGGAACCAGGAAGAGGATCCCGAGGGGCGGCAGCGTAATCGATACCGATTGGTCAAATCCCTGGAACGGCACGGGTACCGACTCCACGCCGCCCATGTTTCCCTGGCCGCTGCCTCCGTACTCTTTTGCGTCACTGTTCAGCCTTTCACTCCAAAAACCGGGTACGGGGACACCGACCCGGTAATTGTGGCGGGGAACAGGGGTAAAGTTGCAGACCACCAGGACGGGATCGGGCCTTTCTCCTGGACGTTTTCGCAGAAAGGCTACGACGCTTTTCTCCACGTCCCTGAAATCGACCCACTCGAACCCCGAGGGATCGAAATCCCCCTCGTAAAGCGCGGGGGTTTCTTTCAGCATCCGGTTCAGGTCCTTCACCCAACGGGCCGCTCCGGCATTTCCATCGTTCTTCAGGAGCTGCCAGTCGAGTTCCCCTTCATGGTTCCACTCCCGCTCCTGGCCGAACTCTCCGCCCATGAACAGGAGCTTCTTGCCGGGGTGAGCCGCCTGAAACCCCAGCAGGAGGCGGAGATTGGCAAACTTTTTCCAGGGATCGCCGGGCATCTTCCCGTACAGGGATCCCTTCCCGTAAACCACTTCATCGTGGGAAAGGGGAAGCAGGAAATTTTCGGAGAACGCATACCAGATGCTGAAGGTGAGCCGGTCGTGGCAGTGCTTTCGATAGACCGGGTCTTTCCCGAAATACTCGAGGATGTCGTGCATCCATCCCATGTTCCACTTCAGGCCGAAGCCCAGGCCGCCCAGGTGGGCAGGTCTCGTGACCATCGGCCAGGCCGTGGATTCTTCCGCGATGGTCTGGATTCCCTCGAAGTCCCCGTAGCAGGCCGTGTTGAGCATCCTGAGGAAATCGACCGCTTCCAGGTTTTCCCGACCGCCGAAACGGTTCGGGACCCACTCCCCCGCTTTTCGCGAGTAATCGAGGTAGAGCATGGAAGCCACGGCATCCACTCGAAGCCCGTCGGCATGGTAGCGGTCCAGCCAGAAGGCGGCACTGCTGAGAAGGAACGACCTGACTTCGTTGCGGCCGTAGTTGAAAATCGCGCTCTTCCAGTCGGGATGGAACCCCTGGCGAGGGTCCCGGTGTTCGTAAAGGTGGGTTCCATCGAACTGGGCCAGCCCGTGCGGGTCCGTGGGGAAATGGGAAGGAACCCAGTCCAGAATGACGCCGATCCCGGCCCGGTGAAGGGTTTCGACCAGGAACATGAAATCCTGTGGGGATCCGTACCTGCTGGTCGGAGCAAAATAGCCGAGGGTTTGGTAACCCCAGGAGCCATAAAAAGGATGTTCCATCACCGGAAGGAATTCGACATGGGTGAACCCCATTTCCCGGACGTATTCCGCCAGCCGGGGAGCCATCTCCCGGTAGGTCAGGAAGTCGCCGCTCCCCGGGGAGCGCCTCCACGACCCCAGGTGGACCTCGTAGACCGACATCGGCCCCGTCAGCCTTCCGGCTTCCTTCCGGTTTTCCATCCAATCCCCGTCTTGCCATTCTTTCGAGAGGTCCCACACGATGGAAGCGGTTTTGGGCGGAGTTTCGGAATAGAAACCGAAGGGATCCAGTTTGTCCGGTATTTGAATCCCCTGTTTCCCCCAAAGGTGGTACTTGTATCGGTCCCCTTGCCTGGCCCCGGCGACGAACCCTTCCCAAATTCCCGAATCCGGCCAGGCCATCTGCAGCGGGTTTTTCCCAGGATCCCAGCCGTTGAAGTCGCCGATGACGGATACTCCCTCTGCGTTGGGAGCCCAAATTGCGAAATGGACGCCCACTTTTCCGTCCCTCACCGCGAGATGGGCGCCCATTTTTTCGTAAAGCCTTCGATGGGTCCCTTCCCGAAACAGGTACAAATCCTGTTCGGACAGTGCGGATCCAGGCCTGAAACCGCTTGAGACTTCTTTTTTCATGGTGTTTTTTCTCCTCTCGAGTCTCGGGGCTCCCGGATGAGCCTCAGAATCCCGTGAATCGGCAGGCCGATCCAGTCTGGACGGTTGTTCATCTCGTACTTCAGTTCATAAAAGGACTTCTCGATCGTGAAGATACGAAGAAGATCCTGCCTTTCCCCCTGACTTGCAGGGATGAAGGCTTCGCTTTCCACGACGTGGAAATAGCCTTCCAGGAAGCACCTCTCCGTTTCCTCCCTCCAGGCTGATAGCCAGTTCTCGAGGACCGCCTCTTCTTCCGGGCGGTTCCCGGTTCTTGAAAGGGCGACCTTCCAGGCGGCGTAATCGAAGGATCGCAGCATCCCCGCCAGGTCCCGGAAAGCGGACCGCTTCAGGCGCCTTTCCGTCAACGGCCTCATCGGTTCCCCTTCGAAGTCGATGATGAAGAAATCCTTCCCCGTGAAAAGCACCTGGCCCAGGTGGTAATCCCCATGGATCCGGATTTTCAGCCCCTCGAACCGTTCCCTCTTCAGCGGTTCCAGGAGGAACAGGATTTCCTTTTCCGACTGGATGACCGCCACGGCTTTCTCTCTCGTCCCTTCTTCCAGGGTGGGCAGGGAAGCCTCCAATCCAGCCAGGGTTTCCCGAACCAGGCTTCGGATCGATTGCAGAACAGCGCGCTGGTAAAGCCGTGTGAAAGGCTCCGGCCTGAAATCGGGATCCTGCAAATCCGAGGCGAGGGCAACGTGGAGTTCACCCGTCCTCGTTCCCAGAAGGCGAACCATTTCAAAGAAAAACTCCCCGGCGATTTCATGAATCTCCGAGAGCGGAATTTCCGTTCCCGGCTTTCTGGCAATGGCCTCTTCACAGAATTTGTCCAGGGAGGAGAGGAAAAAGCGCCAGGCCGTTCCCTGGTTCCGGACGTATCCGTGAAGTGTTCCCAAAAGGCTGTTTGCTGCCGGTCCAGAATACTCCAGGGCCCCGAGATAGGTCGGGGTGTGGAAGAATCGGGCCTTTTCGCTCAGGAACCGGCTGACCTCGCGGTCGGGATTGGTTCCTTCCTCCACCTTTCGAATCATCTTCAGAATACAGCTTTCATTGTAGACCACGGAACTGTTGCTCTGTTCCTCGGCAAGACGCCGGCTGGGCTGAGCCGGAAGAGTCCCGGCCTGCCAGGTCCTGAGTTCCTTGCCGGGCAGTCCGCTGATTTCCCCCTCCTTGCCCCTCTTCCGTTTCCGTGCCAGGATGAAATCCAGGATCGCGGCATGAAAGCGTTTGTCCGCCGCGGCATCGAAAAGGCATCCGTTTTCTCCCCCCACGGAAGCCTTCACGATAAGGGCCGCTTGGAGGCTTTCCCGATCCAGCTCAAGATCCGTGTCGCAGGCAAATCCCACCGGGAGAAAGTAGGTTTCGCCGGTTCCCTCGGAGTATTTCACCGCCACCAGGAGCAAATGGGTCCCATTGCCGGCGTGCTCGAGGAAGATGTCTTCTTCCACGGCGAGAGAGCGAATGTGCCGTGTCTTCGACCCGAACCACCGGGACCGGATCATGAATTCTCCGATAGCCTCCTCAAGAAGTTTTCGGGGTTGCTCCTCCGAGAAAACCTCTTTCCATCCCACGGAGCTTCGGAAGAAAAGGAAACGGTCGGACAAACCGAATGCCGGTCGGGCCCCTTTTTCCTCCCGCTGCAGCTGCATCCAGAAATAGTCGTGGAACCCGAGGGTCAGAAGGTAGGGTTTCGCTGTAACGGGCGGGAACCGGTTCCCGCTGAAAACCTCCACGGGAACGGTGCCCTCGAACTCCGAAAGGTCCAGCTCCACTGCCTGGGCAAATCGTGAAAGGTTGGCAACCACGAGAATCGTTTCGGTTCCCAGGTTCCTTATGAAAGCGAGGACCTTCGGGTTTTTCGGGTGAAGAAACCGTGTTTCACCCCGGCTGAAGCAGGCGTATCTCTTCCTCATGGCAATCACTCGCCTCATCCACCAGAGAAGCGAGGATGGGTTGCGTTCCTGGTTTTCAACGTTCACGGCTTCGTAGGCGTATTCGGGATCCGTCACCACGGGCAAATACAGCTTCTGCGGGTTTGCCTTGGAAAACCCGGCATTCCGGTCAGGGCTCCACTGCATGGGTGTCCGAACTCCGTTTCGGTCACCAAGAAAGTAATTGTCGCCCATGCCAATTTCATCACCATAGTAGAGGCATGGAGTCCCCGGAAGGGAGAGGAGGATGAACTTCAGGAGTTCCACCTTCCTGCGGTTCTGCTGCATGAGCGGGAACAGCCTGCGCCGGATTCCGAGATTGATCCGGGCCCTCGGGTCTTTCGCATAGGTCCTGTACATGTAGTCCCTCTCCTCGTCGGTGACCATTTCGAGGGTCAACTCGTCGTGGTTGCGGAGGAACATCACCCACTGGCCGACGTCTGGGATGGGAGGAGTCTGTTCCATGATGTCCACGATCGGGTGGCTGTTTTCCATCCATAGGGCCATGAAAATCCGCGGCATGATGGGAAAGTGGAAGGCCATGTGGCATTCGTCGCCGTAGCCGAAATACGCCGCTGCGTCTTCCGGCCACTGGTTGGCTTCCGCCAGGAGCATTCGCCCGGGGTAATGTTCATCCACGTGCCCCCGGAGTTGTTTCAGGAATTCGTGGGTTTCCGGCAGGTTTTCGCAGTTCGTCCCTTCCCTTTCGAAAAGATAGGGGACCGCGTCCAGCCGCAATCCGTCGACCCCCATCCCGAGCCAGAAGTCCATCACCTTCAGGACCGCCTTTCGGACCCGGGGGTTGTCGAAGTTCAGGTCTGGCTGGTGAGAGTAGAACCTGTGCCAGTAGTAAGCCCTGGCAACCGGATCCCAGGTCCAGTTGGAAGCCTCGAAATCCTGGAAGATGACCCGCGCCTCGGCGTACTTCCCCGGGTCATCGCTCCAGACGTAAAAATCGCGGGCGGCCGACCCGGGTTTCGCCCGGCGGGCCTTCTGGAACCAGGCATGCTGGTCCGAGGTGTGGTTGATGACCAGTTCGGTAATCACCTTGAAGCCCCTGGAGTGCGCTTCCCTGAGAAATCTCCGGAAATCCCTCAGCGTCCCGTAATCGGGATGGATGCCGTAATAATCCGAGATGTCGTACCCGTCATCCTTCATGGGCGAAGGATAGAAGGGCAACAGCCAAAGGGCGGTCACCCCAAGGTCTTTGAGGTAATCCAGCTTTTGCGTAAGCCCCTTGAAATCCCCGATCCCGTCATCGTTGCTGTCAAAGAAGGCCTTGACATGCAGCTGGTAAAGAATCGCATCCTTGTACCAAAGGGAATCGGTTTCGCTCATCGCGGTGCCTCCCTATGC
Organism: Synergistota bacterium; assembly: GCA_022839995.1. Classification (GTDB taxonomy): domain Bacteria; phylum Synergistota; class Synergistia; order Synergistales; family 79-D21; genus 79-D21. The sequence continues at coordinate 29,969 of JALHIN010000007.1, read as the reverse complement.
GAAATAATCAAAATCCTGCTCCCTCTTCAGGTGTCTTCTCAAAAGAAAGATGCGGGCCGGAAGTTCCTGGGGGTCCAGCGTCAGGCTGTTTTTCTCCCCGTGCCAGATCACCTTTTCTCCCCCCAGGAGGTCGGCAAGCAGGAATGGTTCGCCGGCCTCCATTCCCAGGTCGGCCAGGGGAAGACGCAGCGTGCCCGATTGCACCCGGAAAGGGTCCAGGGTAACCACGATCAGCAGCGTGTTTTCCGGAACGACTTTCAGGTACGCGATCAGGCTGTCGTTGTCGCACTCCAGGAACCGGATATTTTTTGTCTGCTGCAGGGCCGGGTTCTCGCGCCTGATCCGGTTCACCCGGGCGATCATTTCCCTGAGATTGCCCGGCTGGTCCCAATCCCAGGTTTTGATCTCGTATTTTTCCGAATCCAGGTATTCCTCCTTCCCGCTCAGGGCTTCGGCAACGAGGAGTTCGTAGGGAGGCCCGTAGATCCCCCAGCAGGACGAAAGTGTCGCCGCCAGTACCATCCGGATCACGAAGGCCGGTCGACCCCCAAACTGGAGGAATTCCGGAAGAATATCCGGGGTATTCGGCCAGAAATTCGGCTGGAAATATTCCGTCATCTCGCTTTCCGTCAATTCCCGGAGGTAGGTTTCGAGTTCGTGCTTCGTGTTCCGCCAGGTGAAATAGGTATAGGACTGGGAAAAACCGACCCGGGCGAGTTTTTTCATGACTTTCGGTCTCGTGAAGGCTTCAGCGAGAAAAAGGACATCCGGTTCCTGCCGTTTCACTTCCGAAATCAGCCACTGCCAGAAGGCAAACGGCTTCGTGTGCGGATTGTCGACCCGAAAAAGCCGAAACCCCTGGCCGACCCAGAAAAGAACGACCCGCCGCAGTTCTTCCCAGAGCGACTTCCATTCCGGGGTTTCAAAGTTGAAGGGGACGATGTCCTCGTATTTTTTCGGGGGGTTTTCGGCGTACTGGATCGATCCGTCTGGCCGCCAGCGGAACCATTCCGGGTGCTGCCGGATGTAGGGATGGTCGGGCGAACACTGGAAAGCCAGGTCTAGAGCCACTTCCATTCCAAGCGATTCGGCTTCGGCCCGAAATTCCCGGAGGTCTTCAAGTGTTCCGAGAGCCGGGTCGACTGCGTCATGCCCCCCGAACTCCGAACCGATCGCCCAGGGGCTGCCCGGTTCTCCGCCGAGGGCATGGAGACGATTGTTTCGGCCCTTTCGGCAAGTCGTCCCGATCGGGTGGATTGGAGGCAGGTAGACGACATCGAAGCCCATCCGGGCGATCTCCTTCAACCGAAGGCGGGCGTCCCGAAGCGTTCCCTGCCGGCTGAACGGCAGGCAGGCGGAACGAGGGAAAAACTCGTACCAGGAACTGAACCGCATTTTCCCCCTTTCAACGCTGACCGTGCGGCTATCCTCCATCTGCTTCACCAAATGGGGGTCGGGATACCGGAGAAAGCACCGCTGAATCTCCGGCTGGTCAAGGAGACGCTCAGCTTCCTCTTTCCCGCCTGCCTTTTCCAGGCTGGCTGCCGCATGCTCCAAAAACCGGGCATCCGCCGGGGAAGAGCGGGCCGCAAGAGAACGCAATTCCTCTGCGATGATCCTGAGTTCAATTTCACCGACCTGGCCGGGGTCCTTTTTTCGGAGGTCCCGAACCAGCGTTTCCAACCGATCCACCCAGCCCCGCAAAGTAAACGCCACGTCCTCCCGGCTTTCTATCCGGAAAGAAGCTTCCCACCGGTCATCTCCAAGTGGTTTCATCGGAACGCGAGTCCACTCTTCCTGGCTGGCCGTCCGGTAGAGAAGCTCAGCACGGACCGCGTCATGACCGTCAGCGTAAACATCGGCACGGACACGGACCGTTTCTCCGGGACAGCGACGGATCGGGCCTCCGTCCGGGACCTGCGGCTCGACATTTTCGATGACCACCCGCACGCGTCCATTCATGGCTCCATCCATTCCTCTCCCCCCTGTTCTTTAACATTATAAAACATCATCTATTCCTTACAGGAGAAATGGCGGCATTCTTCGTCGTTCTCTCAAAAACGGGCCGCCCTGGGTCGAAGCCTTATAATGGAACCCTGATCAATCTCGGCGGCTGCTGCGGCTGCAAGCGAAAGAGAGGAAAACCCATGAACGGATGGAACGGCAAATCGCTCTGGATCGACCTGAGCCTCGGACACCTGGAAACCCGTGAGATCCCGTTGCCGCTCCTGGAGTCTTTTATCGGGGGCAGGGGGCTTAACGACCGGGTGCTTTTCGAACACGTTCGGGACGGAACCGACCCGCTGGGACCCGGAAACGTGCTCACCTTCTCGGTGGGACCTCTGACCGGCACGATCCTCTCCTCGACCAGCCGCGTGCAGGTCAGCACCCTGTCGCCCCTTACGGGCATCCTGGGCGACGGCAATGCAGGAGGAACGTTCGGGCTCTGCATGAAGCGATCCGGGTACGACCAGTTCGTCTTCACCGGGGCCGCGCCCAAACCCGTCTACCTTTTCGTCGACGGGCCGCAGGCAACGCTTGTCGAAGCGCCGGAACTGGTCCAAAGTTCGACCTGGGAGAAAACCGACCTTCTGAAGCGGCGCCACGGTCCGGGGTGCTCGGTCGCGGCCATCGGCCAGGCAGGGGAAAATCTTGTCCGCTTCGCCTCGGTGATCGTCGACCGGCATCACTCGGCAGCCCGAGGGAGCGGTGCCGTGATGGGTTCAAAGAACCTGCTGGCCATCGTCGTGAAAGGCCGCCAGGAAGTGTCCCTGGCCGATCCGGAAACGTTCCGGTGCCTGGCCGAAGTCGACCGGGAGTTCCTGAGGAACGACCCTTTCCAGCGTGACACGATCGCCCGCTTCGGAAGCCACATCGGCATGATCCGGTGGTTCCCCGGCAGCCGGAACAACGAGCGCTATCTCGGCCCCGGCGAAGTCCCCGAGTCGCTCCTTCCGGAAGCCCTCAAGGCATGGGAAGAAGGACGGACGTCCTGCGCCGGCTGCGTCGTCCCCTGCAAGGACATTTTCCGAATCCCTTCAGGGAAGTATGCAGGCGAAATCGGCAAGGCGATGGAACACGAATGCCTGCACTGCCTGGGCACAAATTGCGGGATCGACGACCCCGTGGCCCTGATGACGATGGAAAACCTGGCCGACAAGTACGGCATGTGCGTGATCGGGCTCGGAAACACCGTCGCCCTTGCCAAGGACCTTTTCGAACACGGCCTGATCGGTCTCGAAGAAACAGGCGGCCTTGATCTTTCCTGGGAAAACGTCGGGGCCCAGCTCGAGCTGATCCATCAAACGGCCCTGCGCCAGGGCTTCGGGAACCTCGTTGCGGAAGGGATGTTGAACCTGGCCCGGATTCTCGGGGGAAGGGCGATGGATTTCTGCTACCACGTGAAGGGATTGGGCCGAGGACACCATCCCGCGGGGATCTTCGCGCTTGCCCACGCGACTTCCACCCGGGGGGCCGACCACCTGCGGGGACGGAGCTGGGCCTTCGGGGAAAACGACCCCGAGATCTGGCCCGTGCTGATCCGGCAAGGTTTCATCCCCGTGGAAGACCCGGTCCGAACCCTCTTCATTTCTGAAAGGGCCGTGACCCTTACGGACATGGTCGGCCGCTGCAAGGGTGCGGTCAACAACTGGGCAAGCGCTGTCCCCCTGGTCGCCTCCTATCCCCTGTTGGAAGGAGAAGCACGCCTGCTGTCCGCAGCGACCGGGATTCCCTTCACGGAAGCGGCGCTGGAAGAGGCCTCGGACAGGGTCTACCTTCTCGAGATGGCCTTCAACGCGAGGCAGGGGATCCGAAGGCGGGATGACCGTTTCCCGGTGCGGTGGGACCTCATCGGGTCGAACTGGGCTCGCCAGGAGAAAGAAAAGCATGAAGCCATGCTCGATCGCTACTACGCTTTGAGGGGGTGCAACCCCGATACCGGGATCCCGGAGCCAGAAGCCCTGACGAGGCTGGGGCTCGATTTCGCAGCATCCTACCTCGCAAAGGAGTCCCTTCGCGAGGCGTGGGAGGGGCCTCCGCTCCGGGATCCCGGCAGCTATCCAGTCGGGAACCGGCGCTGCTGATGTTCAAGGCGGAAGGGGAGGCTGCCCGAGGCCTTCCCCTTCCCTCCTTTTCCCTTAACCGACTTCTCTTTGCAGCGCCTCGATCCAGGCTTTGGCATTCGGGACTTTCGTGGAACCGGTCACCCACCCAGGGGATCCCCCTCCCCTGGCCATGAGCTCAGGGTGCTCCCGGACCAGTTTCCTGAGGTCGATCCCTGCCTCTGCACCGCAGGCCAGGATGAAGCTTCCCTCGGTCCCTTCTGCCGAGGGGACAAGCACCAACCCGAGGGAATGCGCGTCCGATTCGACGAGGGATTTCAGCCCCGGAACCGCCATCTCGGGAAGCATTCCCGGCAGGACCGCAACCCGGAGGGGCCTGGATCCCACCGTCCGCGTTTCCCATGGGAGGGAAAGCATCCCCTTGGCCTTGTCGAGGCTGCGTGCCAGCGCCTGCCTTTCCTCCTGCAGCCGATCATAGACCTTTTCCAGCTTTTCCAGGGGGCAACTGACCTTCCGGAGAAGAACCCGGACGACGCGGGAATATTCTTTAAGGATCCGGTCCCTGTGAACGGTGAACTTTACCTCCCAGTCGGGCGCAGTACCCCTGAACGCGGTGACGAGAATCCCGCCGACTTTGGCAGTTGAAGAAACGTGAGTCCCCGAGCACGCGATGCAATCGAACCCGGGAATCGTCACGACCCGGACGGGTTCCTTTCCAAGCCGGTCCCAGTTGGCTTTGAGCCCCTCGATCCCTTGCGCCTCTTCCGGGGAAAAGAGCCGGATCGTGACGGGCAGGTCCCTGGCGATCACCTCGTTGGCTTCGTCTTCGGCCTCGAACAGCATCGACCAGTCCAGCTGGCGATCCCAGTGCAGGAAAACGGTCGTCTCCTCTTCGCCTACGGCGACCTTGTACACCTTCAGTCCCTCGTGACGGCTTTCCAGCACACGGGAAAGGATATGTTCCGCGGAATGCATCCTGGAAAGAAGATCCTGCCTGTCCAGGTCCACCTCCGCAAGCACCTCGAGACCCTCTGCCGGTTCGCCCTGCAGGATCCTGGCAGAAAGTACCTCCTGCTCCCCTTCACGGAAACAGTCCGTCACTTCCGCGGAAAACCCGGGAGCATGGAGACGGCCCTTGTCTCCCGGCTGCCCTCCGCCGGACGCATGAAAGCGATTTTCCTCCAGGATGAGGTTCGCGTCCTTCCCCTTTCTCGAAACGACCTGGAGGATCCGTGTTTCGTACCCGGTGTTCAACGTTGTTTCGCCCCCCTTTCACGGCACATTATACCCATGCCCCCTGCCGCTCCGCACAGGGAGTAGAATGGAGCCGTGCTTTGAAGACAGGAGGGGTAGCGAAATGGCTTCTGAGGTCTTCTTCACCGGGACACGGACAACCTCCAGGAAGAACCTGCTGGACCGTCTCGAAGAACTGGTCCTGGCAGCAGGGCTGGACGAACTGCCTCTGAAGGGCCGGATGACGGCCGTGAAAATTCATTTCGGCGAACCGGGCAACCTGGCAACGATCCGCCCCAACTACGTCGCCAGGCTGGTCCGGATGATACGGGAACGGGGCGGGAAACCTTTCCTGACGGACGCGAATACCCTCTACAAAGGGAAGCGGGCGAATGCCGTCGACCATCTCCAGGCGGCCATGGAAAACGGTTACAATCCCCTTTCCGCCGGCTGTTCGGTGCTGATCGCCGACGGACTTTGGGGGTTCGACTACCGGGAGATCGAGATCAACCTGAAACACTTCGCCAGCGCAAAAATCGCATCGGCGATCGCCGAGGCGGACGTGCTCATTTCCATGAACCACTTCAAGGGGCACGAACAGGCTGGTTTTGGCGGAGCCCTGAAGAACCTCGGCATGGGGTCCGGATCGAGGGAAGGGAAGATGGCCATGCACTGCGATTCGCCGCCTCGAATCCTCGAGGCCCGGTGCGTGGGCTGCGGCGAATGCGCGAGGAACTGCGCCCACGGGGCAATCCTCCTGGACACGAACAGGAAGGCAAAGATCGACCCCTCACTCTGCGTCGGCTGCGGGCAATGCGTCGTCGTCTGCCCCGCGGGAGCCGCACAGATCAGCTGGGGCACGGGGAAAACACTGGGAGAGCGGATCGCGGAATACGCGTTCGCGGCCGTTAAGGGGAAACCAAGTTTTCACGTCAATTTCCTGATGGATGTCTCCCCCAACTGCGACTGCTGGAACCATAACGATACGCCGATCGTCCCGGATCTCGGGATCGCCGCTTCGAAGGACCCGGTCGCCCTAGACCAGGCTTCGGCCGACCTCGTCAACGGCGCGCCCGTATTGCCCGGAAGCGCACTTCAGGGGAGACGGACGGAAGACAAGTTTCAGGCACTGCACCCCGAGGCGGACTGGAAGCAGTGCCTAGCCCACGCCGAAGAGATCGGGCTGGGAACGCGCTCTTACCGGCGGATCGACCTTCCTTGAGAGGTTCGGTTAGGCCGTTCGGAGAACCCGGAGGTAGTCCGAAATGGCCTCCAGTCCCCTTTCCAGGGTTTCCGTCGAACAGGAGAATCCCAGCCTGAACCAGCCTTCGAAATCAAAGGCCTTTCCGGGAACCACGAAGGCCCCGTTGAATTCAAAAAGCCCCCTGCAGAAGTCCTCCGATGGAATCGGGAGCCCGTACCGGATGAACGCCGTGGTCCCGGCTTTCGGGGGAACGTAGGACAGGCCTGTTTCCCCGCGGACCCAACGGTCAAGGATGGCCGCATTTTTCCTGACCAGGGGAAGATTGCGTCCAAGGATCCTGTCCTTGAATGAAAACGCCCGCAGAGCCAACATTTCGTCGATCATGCCGCAACTGATCGTCGTGTAGTCCCTGCGGACAAAGCAATCCCGGATGAAGTCCCCGGCGCCCGCAACCCACCCCAGCCGCAAGCCGGCGAGGGAAAACACCTTCGAAAGGCTGCCCGTCGCGACTCCCCGTTCGTAAAGGTCGACGATCGAAGGCGTGCCAGCGCCGGGCTCATGTTCCAGTCCCCGGTAAACCTCGTCACAAAGGACCCAGGCCCCGGCGCGCTCCGCGATCCGGGTTACCTCCTTCAGGAGGGACGCCTGCATCAAGGCCCCCGTCGGATTGTTCGGGTTGTTCAGAACGATCAGCTTGCACCGGTCCCCCGTCAGTTTCTCAAGCTCCTCGAGGTCGGGGAGAAAGCCGTCTTCGGGCCGGAGCCGAAGGATCCTGACATCGGCCCCCAGGGATTGGGGCACGGAATAGAGCTGCTGGTAGGTCGGCACCACGGCGACAACCCGGTCCCCGGGTTCCACGAGCGTGAAAAGGGCGAGAAAGTTCGCCCCGATCCCCCCGTGTGCCAGCAGGACGTTTTTTTCATCCAGGGTGTCGTAAAGCCGGGAAATGTGGGCCCTCAGGTCAAAGGAACCAGGAATTTCCCCGTAGGTGAGCTTCCGGGACAGGAGGTCTTCCAGGAAAGTCTCCTTTCCCCCGGACAGCTCGAGGAGTTCCTCCACCGTGAGAGAATCGACGCACGTCTCGGCGATATTGAACCGCGCTTTTTCCTCGTAGGCGTTCATCCATTCTTCGACTCCAAAGCGTTCGATCTTCAACGCTTCTCCCCCCTTCCGCGGTCAAGGATACCATGAACCTCCGGCAATTGACCGTTTACCGCAACCCGTGCTATTGGTATCATTCTCCGGGTGACGAGGCGCTCCCTTTCTCGAATGGAGGATTTCATGCAGAAAGACCGTTTCCGGGCCATGGCCCTACTCCTTTTTGTCTCGGCGTTCCTTTTCTTCCTTTTCCTCGGAAACCACCCCCTCCTGGAACCGGACGAGGGAAGGTACTCCGAGATTCCAAGGGAAATGATCGAGCGCGGAGATTTCATCACCCCGACCCTGAACTATGTCAAATATTTCGAAAAACCCGTTCTCCATTACTGGCTAACGGCTCTTTCCTTCAAGCTGTTCGGGTACACGGAGTTCGCCTCCCGTTTCTGGCCGGCCTTGCTCGGGGTCCTCGGAACGGCAATCACTTTCTGGCTGGCGTCCTACCTTTATGGAACCCGGGCGGGTTTTTTTTCCGGCTTCATCCTCGCCACGTCCTGGATCTATTTTGCCATCGCCCAGATCAACATCATCGACATGGGGGTCTCGGTCTTCATGACGATGGCCCTGGCGGGTTTCTTCCTGGGAGCCACGGGAGACCGGCGTTGCTTCTTGCTGTTCTACGGCGGGATGGCCCTCGCAACCCTTTCGAAAGGGCTCATCGGGATCGTCCTTCCGTGCGCCGTTGCCGGGGCCTGGATCCTGGCAACCCGCAACTGGAAGGTGATCCGAAAAACCCTCTACGGGTGGGGGATCCTCCTCTTCCTCGGACTGACCCTTCCGTGGTACATCGCAGTTTGCCTGAAAAACCCCGAGTTTTTCCATTTCTTCTTCATCCGCGAGCATTTCCTGCGGTACACCACCAGGATCCATGACCGCTACGAGCCAGCCTGGTTCTTCATTCCCATTCTCCTGGCGGGTGGAGTACCCTGGACGGCTTTCTGGGTTCGCCCGCTCCTGGGGGTTCGCGAATCAAGGGAAAGACTCTACCTGTCCCTTTGGTTTGCGATCATCTTTATTTTCTTTTCCCTCTCAAGCTCCAAGCTCATTCCCTACATTCTCCCGGTGTTCCCCGCGCTGTCGATCCTCGCGGGCCACAAGCTGGACCGGTACCTCACCCACCCGCATGCTGACGGAATCGCCACCGAACTGGTCATGACAACCCTCCTGATGGGACTCTTGTCCGGCGCCCTTATCGCCTATCCTTTTTTCCAGGACCGTTTTTCCGCCGGAGTTCTCCTAAGGGTCACTGTCCCATTGGCTGGAACTCTTCTGTTGACCCTTTTCGCGACTTGGGCTTCATGGAGGAAACATCGGACCAACGCAGTCGTTGCCTCGCTTTTCATCGGGGCTCTTTTCACTTGCCTTGCCTTGAAGGGGGGGTTCGCCTTCTATGGAACCTTCCTTTCAGCCAAGCAGACAGCCGAGATCATCGAAAAGGCCCGGCAACCGGGTGACATGATTGTCAGTTACGAAGACTACGACCAGGGGATCCCCTTCTACCTAAAGACACGCGTCGTATTGGTAAACTGGCTGGGGGAACTTGAATTCGGCAGCAAAATCGGCGACCAGTCGGAATGGTTCATCGATCGGGAAACCTTCATGAAGCGCTGGGAATCGAACCGCCACATGATCGTCATTTTCAGGGAAAAACGGTACAAGGACATGCTCGCGAAAGGAGTGGGCAACATGCGCGTTCTTGGGAGAGCCAACGATGCCGTCGTGGTCACGAATCGACCGGAGGAAGGGGCGCAATGAGAAGGGATACGTTCCTTCCTTTTGCGCGCCCCAGCATTGACGAATCGACGATCGAGGACGTCTGCGACTCCCTGCGTTCTGGATGGATCACCACCGGCCCCAAGTCGATTCGCTTCGAGAACGCTTTCCGGGAGCGAATCGGCAGCGCCTACGCGTTGGCGGTCAACTCCGCCACGGCGGGTCTGCACCTGGCACAACTGGCCCTTGGAATCGGCCCCGGCGACGAAATCATCACAACCCCGATGACGTTCGTGGCGACCCTCAACACGATCGTCCTTGCCGGCGCCCGTCCCGTCCTGGTCGATATCGACCCCGGCACCTTCAACCTGGACCCCGAAAGGCTCGAGGCGGCGGTAACTTCCCGAACCAAGGCGATCGTCCCCGTCCATTTCGCGGGACTCCCCGTTGACATGGACGCGGTCAACGAGGTGGCGGAACGCCACGGGCTTGCCGTCATCGAGGATTGCGCCCACGCTCTCGGGGCTTCCTACAAGGGAAAGACGATCGGATCCGATCCCCGTCACGTCAGCGTGTTCAGTTTCCACCCCACGAAGAACATCACGACCGGGGAAGGCGGCATGGTCTGCACGGGGATGGAGGAAGTCGCCGAACGCATCGCGGTCCTCCGGCAGCACGGCATGTCGAAGGGAGCCTGGAGCCGGTACGCGGCGAACGGAAATCCGCATTACGATGTCGCCCTGCCGGGCCTCAAGTACAACATGATGGACATCCAGGCCGCGATCGGGCTTGGTCAGCTCTCCCGCCTCGATGCCTTCAACGCCAGGCGGACTTCCATCGTAAAACGCTACAAGGCAGCCTTTTCCGAACTGGAAGGCCTAATCCTCCCCGAAACACCTCCCTACGAACATGTCCACGCCTGGCATATCTTCACCCCCCTGCTGGACGTGGACCGCCTGGGGCTGACTCGGGACGAGTTCATGTCGCTCATGCGAGAGTCCAATATCGGGACTGCTTACCATTACCAGGCGGTGCACCTGTTCGACTTCTACCGCAAGACCTTCGGTTACCGCCCCGGGGATTTCCCGAACGCCGAAAGGGTATCCGAACGCATCGTCAGCCTTCCCCTCTTCCCGGCCATGTCGGATTCGGACGTGGAAGACGTCATCCAGGCTGTGACCTCAATTCTCGAAAGCCGCCTCCGGAGTGGAGGACGAACCCCATGACCGCCCCCCTTCTTTCCGTCGTGATCCCCGTCTACAACGAGGAGGAAAGTCTCCCCCTCCTCTTCGACCGGCTGATGCCTGTGCTCGAAAATCTGAATCGCCCCTACGAGGTGGTGTTCATCAACGACGGAAGCCGGGACCGGTCGCTTCCGCTGCTTCTCGAATGCCGCGACCGATTTCCGGGCCGGGTCACCATCGTCGATTTCAACGGCAATTTCGGGCAGCACATGGCGATCATGGCCGGCTTCGCGCAGGCCCGGGGAGAAATGATCGTGACGATGGACGCAGACCTCCAGAACCCGCCAGAGGAGATCCCCCGGATCCTCCAGGCAATGGAAGCCGGCCACGATGTCGTGGGGACGATCCGTTCGGGCAGGCAGGATCCCTTGTTCAGGAAGTTCGCCTCGAAACTCGTCAACCGGATCTCCAACCGGATCACCGGGCTGAAGCTCCACGACTACGGATGCATGATGCGGGGCTACAACCGCAGGATCGTCAACTTCATCAACCAGTGCAAGGAAACGACGACATTCATACCGGCTCTTGCCCAAAAATTCGCGATGAACCCCGTCGAGATCCAGATTGCCCATTCCGAGCGGGAACAAGGGCAATCCAAGTACGGGCTTTACCGATTGATCCGCCTGAATTTCGACCTCATGACCGGCTTTTCCCTGATCCCCCTGCAGGCGGTGACCATGCTGGGAATGATCGTTTCGATCCTGAGCTTTTTGTTCAGCGTCTTCCTCCTGCTTCGCCGCCTCATCGTCGGGCCGGAAGTGGAAGGGGTCTTCACCCTGATGGCCGTCAGCTTCTTTCTCATGGGAATCACCCTTTTCTCGGTCGGTCTCGTCGGTGAATACATCGGCAGGATCTACCAGGAAGTCCGGGAACGGCCTCGTTTCGTGATCCGGAAAGTGTGGAGCCATGAAAACTGACCCTCGCGTCCTCCTTGCCGCCTACAGTGAAGTTGGAGTCGTTTGCCTGGAGGAATTGCTGGCACAGGGTGCCCGAGTCGTCGGTGTCTTCACCCATGCGGACGACCAGTTCGAAGAAATCTGGTTTCGCTCGGTTGCCCGCACGGCAGCTGATGCCGGCATACCCGTGTTCACCCCCGAGGACATCAACGCCCCGGAGGAAATCGAAACGATCCGGCGCCTTGAACCGGAGATCCTTTTTTCCTTCTATTACCGAAAGTTGATTTCAAGGGCGATTCTGGATATCCCGCGGCTCGGGGCCTACAACATGCACGGGTCGCTGCTGCCCCGGTACCGAGGCCGTGCCTGCGTCAACTGGGCCGTCCTGAACGGGGAAACGCAGACCGGTGCCACGCTTCACGTGATGACCGAAAGAGCCGATGCGGGAGACATCCTGGACCAGGAAGCCGTTCCGATCGATTTCACCGATACGGCACAGGACGTTTTCTGGAAAGTCCGAGATGCGGCCCGCAAAATCATGGCCAGGACCTGGCCGCTTCTGCGGGAGGGCAAAGCCCCCCGAAAGCCCCAGGACGAGTCCCTGGCGACCTATTTCGGCCGAAGGAGGCCATCGGACGGGCTGATCGACTGGAACAAGAGCGCAATCGAGCTGTACAACCTGGTCCGGGCCGTGACCCATCCCTTCCCGGGAGCCTTTTCCTTCATCGAAAGCAGGAAGTTTTTCGTCTGGAAAGCCTGGCCCCTGGAAGACGGCGGGAAAGGTCGGGCAGGACAGGTGTTGGAACTGGCCCCCTTGGTGATCAAAACCGGGAACGGGTCTCTCAGGCTTGACCGATGCCAGGCGGAAGGAGAACCGGAGATGGACGGTGCCGATTTTGCCTCCGCCTCGCTTCGGCCTGGTCAAGAATTGGGGGGAAACAACCATTGAAGATCCTGATCCTAGGAGTGAACGGATTCATCGGCTCCCACCTCGCGGAACGCATTCTCCGCACGACCGACTGGGAAGTGCGGGGACACGACCTGCGAACCACGAACCTGGAAGGCTGCCTGCTCCACCCCCGTTTCACCTTCAGGCAGAACGACATGCGGCAGGACACGGAGTGGATCGAACGGCAGGTTGCCGAATGCGATGTCGTCCTTCCGCTCGTGGCGGTCGCCCAGCCGAAGAAATATGTCGAAGACCCCCTTTTCATTTTTGAGCTGGATTTCGAGGAAAACCTCAAGATCGTCCGCCTTTGCAGCCGATACGGCAAGCGGCTCGTGTTCCCCTCGACCTCGGAAGTCTACGGGATGTCCCAGGACGAAGAATTCAAGGAAGACGAAAGCAACCTGGTCCTTGGCCCGATCTGCAAGACCCGCTGGATCTACAGCTGCAGCAAGCAGATGCTGGACCGCGTCATTGCCGCTTACGGCATGCAGCGGGGTCTCCAGTACACGCTGTTTCGGCCGTTTAACTGGATCGGACCCCGCCTGGACGACTCATCCCTCGCTTCCGAGGGGAAATCCCGCGTCCTCACCCAGTTCATCTACAACTTGCTGGAGGGCCTTCCGATCCAGCTGGTCGGCGGAGGAAATCAGAAGCGCTGCTTCACCGATATCGAGGACGGAATCGACGCGCTGATGGCCATCCTGAAAAACGAGGGAAACGTGGCGGACGGCCAGATTTTCAACATCGGCAACCCCAAGAACAACCACTCGGTCCGGGACCTCGCAGAAACCCTGAAAAGTGTGCTGGCGACCTTCCCGGGGTATCAGGAAAAGGCCATGAACGCCCGAATCCTCGACACGCCGAGTGAAACTTATTACGGAGAGGGGTACGAAGACGTGGAGTACCGCGTCCCTTCCATCGAGAAGGCTCGCCGCCTGCTCGGCTGGGAACCGAAGATCCCTCTCGAAGAAACGCTCCGAAGGACGATATCCGCAGCGATCGGGCAGGGCAAGCCTTCATGAGCGTAACCCTTGGTCTGAAGCTGGACGTCGATACGCTGAGAGGCTACCAAGAGGGAGTTCCGGCGCTCCTGGACCTTTTCGAGAAACTCGACATCCGCGCCACAATCTTCTTCTCCATGGGCCCGGACAATAGCGGCAAGGCCATACGCCGAGTATTCCGAAAGGGGTTCCTGTCGAAAATGAAGCGGACCCGCGCGGTCAGCACCTACGGGCTGAAAACGATGCTTTACGGGACGCTCCTGCCGGCCCCCCTCATCGTCGACTCCGAACCTTCCATCCTGCGCCGGGCCGCCGAACTCGGGCACGAGTGCGCAGTTCACGCCTGGGATCATGTGGAATGGCAGGATCGTCTGGACAGGATGGGAATTGAGGCCATTCGGAATTCCCTGCGGCGTGCGTTCGATACTTTCGAGAAGATTGCCGGGCAGCCCGCACGGTCATGCGCCGCCCCAGCCTGGAAAGTGACCGAAAGCAGCCTCCTCGTGCAGGACGAATTCCGCCTCGACTATTGCAGCGATTCTCGCGGACGGGGACCTTTCCTGCCCGTTTGGGGCAACCGAAGGTTTTCGACACCCCAGGTTCCGACTACTCTACCAACATTGGATGAAATCCTCGGCGTCGACGGAGAGACCCCGGAAGACGCCAACAGGAGGCTCCTGGATGGCCTTCGGGAAGGGATCAACGTCCACACCTTCCACGCCGAGATGGAGGGAATCGGTCAAATCCGGCTTTTCGAGAATTTTCTCCTGGAATGCCGAGAACGAGGCGTCCGCTTCTGCACCCTCGGAGAAATCGCCCGATCCCGGGCCGGGGAGGAGCTCCCTCTCTGCTTGCTCGAGACGGGCGAAATTGAAGGTCGGGCCGGAACCGTCGCATTACAGGGAAAGGAGTGGCAATCATGAGGATCGCAGTCATCGGCACGGGATACGTCGGGTTGGTCACGGGGAGCTGCCTGGCGAATTTCGGCAATGAAGTGCTTTGCGTGGATGTCGACAGGGAAAAGGTCGAAAACCTCAACGCCGGGAAAGTCCCATTCTTCGAGCCGGGGTTGGGAGACCTGCTTCCTCCCAATCTGTCCTCCGGCCGCCTGGCGTTCACGACAGACCTGGACAGGGCGGTCAAAGCTGCAGAGATCATTTTCATCACCGTCGGGACCCCGCCGGGACCCGACGGGGAAGCCGATCTTTCGACCGTATGGGAAGTCGCCCGCTCGATCGGCAGTTCCCTGGAACAGGACAGCATCGTCGTGACCAAATCAACCGTCCCTGTCGGAACAACCTTCAAGGTCAGGGCGATGATCGAAGAAGAGCTGCTCAGGCGGGGGAAGACCGTTCCGTTCGAGGTGGCGAACAACCCCGAGTTCCTGAGGGAAGGTTCGGCTGTGCTGGATTTCATGAACCCCGACCGCGTGGTGATCGGGACCGATGGCGGCAAAGCCCGGGAAAGCCTTGCCAAGCTGTATTCGTTCCTTGACGAGGAAAAGCTCCTTTTTATGGACGTCCTCTCTTCAGAGATGACCAAGTACGCTGCCAACGCCCTGCTGGCGACCAAGATCTCCTTCATGAACGAGATCGCCGGGATTTGCCAGAGTGTGGGCGCAGACGTGGAAAAGGTCCGGATCGGGATCGGCTCGGACTCGCGGATCGGGTTCTCGTTCATCTCTCCGGGATGCGGCTATGGGGGGTCCTGTTTCCCGAAGGACGTCAGGGCCCTCATCCGGACGGCGGCCGGCCTTGGCTGCAAATCCCGGATCCTGGAAGCGGGGGAAAAGGTGAACAACGCCCAGAAACACATCCTCTTCAAGATGATCGCCCATCATTTCGAAACGACGGCAGGCCGGACCATCGCGATCTGGGGACTTTCCTTCAAGCCGAACACTTCCGATACGAGGGAGGCCTCTTCCCTGGTTCTGATCGAAGACCTTCTGGTCGCGGGAGCCCGGGTTCGAGCCCACGATCCGGTGGCCATCCCCGAAGCGAAAAGGGCTCTCCCCGCCCATGAGAACCTGGAATTCTGCGAGAACCATCTTGAAACCGTAAGGGGGGCTGATGCCCTGGTCCTGGTCACCGAATGGGACCTTTACAAACAGCCCGATCTTGGCCGGCTGGCCTCCCTGATGGTGTCTCCGGTCATTTTCGACGGCAGGAACCAGTACAACCCGCACGAGATGAAACGGCACGGCTTCACTTATTACTCCATCGGAAGGCCGGCCGTCCTGGGAGGGGAGTCTTAAATCCACCCCCTTCTCCGGAAGTAGCGAAGCATGACCGCGGCGATGCCGGCCATTCCTCCCAGGACGAGAGGGTATCCCCAGCGCCACTCCAGTTCCGGCATGTTTCGGAAGTTCATCCCGTAAACGCCTGCGATGAAGGTCAGGGGAATGAAAAGGGTAGAAATGACGGTCAGGACCTTCATGATCTCGTTCATCCGGTTGCTCAGGCTCGAAAGGTAAATGTCCAGAAAGCCGGAAAGCGTTTCCCTCAAGTTCTCGACCGATTCAAGGACCTGGATCGTGTGGTCGTAAAGGTCTCGCAGGTAGGGCGTCAGATCTTCGCCGACGAGGGGAGAATCCCGGCGCTCGAGGTTGCCGATCAACTCTCGGAGAGGCCAGACGCACCGGCGGATGAAATTCAGCTCGCTGCGCAGATCGTGCAGGGAACGAAGAGTCTCCCGGTTCGGGGAATTCACCAGTTCGTCCTCCAGCGACTCAACGCGGTCGCTCAGGTTTTCAAGGACGACGAAATATCCGTCAACAACAGCATCGAAAAGGCTGTAGGCCAGAGCGTCGGCACCCATTTTCCGAAGCCTGCCCTTGCCTGACCGGAAACGTTCGCGGAGTGGGTCAAAAACATCCCCTGGGTTTACCTGGACAGAAATCACCAGCCCCTTGCCGAGGATGACGCTCACCTGTTCGGAAACGGTCCCTCCCGTTTTCTCTTCGAGGGTCAGCATGTTCAGGACCGCGAAAAGGTATTCACCGTAATCCTCGAGCTTCGGTCGCTGTTCGAGGGCCAGGACGTCCTCCAGGACCAGCGGGTGAATGCCGAAGGCCTCCGTGATCTTCTCCAGGAGGGCAGGATCGGAAAGCCCGTCCACGTTGATCCACCGGACCTCGTCCGTCTCGCGGGAAGCAAGGCAATCCTCTAGACTGCAGCCTGCCTTTTCAAGAAACCGGTCGGCGGAATAGGCGATCAGGCTTAGCCGGGGGCTTTCGGTTTGTGCCCCTTGAGCCGCCCTTTGGACCCCCCCGCGGGAGAGTCCAGCCCTGGAATCCCTCGGCATCCGCGGCTCCTCCCCTAGGAAAGGTCTGCAGCCGTGCGGTTCCTGAGGATCCCGATCCCTTCGATTTCCACTTCCACCACGTCCCCGGGAAGCATCGGCCCGACACCGGCCGGGGTCCCTGTCGCTACGACATCCCCCGGGCGAAGGGTCGCAAAGCGGCTGATGTGGGAAATGAGCCGGCAGACAGGGAAGATCATCATGTCGGTCGTGGCCGACTGGACGACACGGCCGTTCAGGCGGGTTTCGATCCGCCTGCCCCGCGTTTCGCCGGACTCCAGGATCCAGGGCCCCAGCGGACAAAAGGTGTCGAAGCTCTTTGAGCGGGTCCACTGGCCATCCTTGTTCTGCAGGTCCCTTGCGGTAACGTCGTTCAGGCAGGTCAGCCCGAAAATGGCCGATCCGGCTTCCTCTTCCGAGACGTTCCGGCAAGTCTTGCCGATGACTACCGCCAGTTCCCCCTCGTAGTCGATCCGACCTGCCCAGAGGGGGATCCGAACGGTCCCTTCCGGCTCCAGGAGGGATCCCGGGGCTTTCAGGAAAATGAGAGGTTCTTCCGGTAGATCGTGCCCCAACTCTTTGGCGTGCTCGGTATAATTCCTCCCGACACAAAAAATGCTGTTCGGCTGCACGGGGGCAAGAAGCCGGACCTCCCCAAGGGGAAAGATCGCACCTGAGAGGACTTCGCCCTCGAGGAACGACCCCTTGGTTTCGAGAATCTTCCCGTCTTCCAGGATCCCTGAGCGTATGCGCCCTTCCTTTTTGAACCGCACCCAAAGCATCTTCTTCCCTCCGTTCCGGTCCTATCTTTCCGCTTCCCTATCGCCAATTCGGGGCGATCAGGGCCACCGCCGCGCCGTAACTGACCACCAGGGCCAGAAGCACTGAGGCGGAAAGCATATCCTTCGTCCGTTTCACGTCTTCGTTGAATTCCGTCCCAACGTGGCTGTCGATCAGCAATTCCAAGGAGGTGTTGATCAGCTCGATCACCATCGGGACAAGGCTGAGGAGGAAAACCCGAAACGCAAGCCAGAAATCCCCTCTACCCGCATACAACGCCAGGCAGGTCAGGACAACGGCACAAGCCGACTCCCTCGCGATGGCGGTTTCCATGAAAAAAGCCGTCCTGAGGCCGTTCAGGGAATTCACGAATTTTCTCGCCAGGGAATCGCTTTTCCAGCGGCATTTCGTGATCGGCTCGCTTCCGATCAAAGGGCCTTCCCCCCCTTCTCCGCGTGGATCTGGGCGAAATTCCGGGCCCTTGCCACAAGCCCTTTCACCTGTGGGTCCCCAGGCAAACGGCGTTCAATTCTTTCGATGACCCGCCTTTCAAGAACCCTGCGGAAGGCCGGTGAAAAATTGAGGTCGAAGACCCAGGAAAGCTGAACCAGGAGGAAGTCGGGCACCGACCGGACCTGGCCGTAGGACGCCCTACCTGTTTCGTCCAGGGTTTGGAGGAGTTCGCAGCTGATTGCCGCCGTATCCGATATCCTGGGGAGGAGTTCCCGGATGGTCCCCCGGTCGATGTGGTCCTGGACAAGCTCGAAAACATCGAGCTTGTCGGCGTCCCGGATCAAGCGGACCATTGCCAGGCTCGACGGGCGGATTCCGCCGGGGATCTCTTTCTTGTTGTGGAAGCGGATCCCGTCCAGGATGGCAAGTTTCTCTCCCTCTTCGAGCGAATCGAGGATCCCTGACTTCATCACGGTTTCCCGTCCGAGTTCCCCGTGGTCGACGGAGGCCGCATCGTAAAAGGTCTGGAACTCCCTGTACTGCGGGAAACGGCCGACATCGTGAAGCAGCCCGAGAATCTCCGCGATATGGACAGACTCGGCTTCGAGCTCCATTTCTCGGGCGATGAATCCCGCTTCACCGGCAACACGGAAACTGTGGCGCAACTTGAGGTCCAGGAGAGGTTCAAGCGGCTTGCCCCCTTCCTGGAAACTTCGCGTATAAGAATTGAACCATTCCTGGATTTCCTTTGTCGAAATCATTCTGCCGACATTCCCTTCTTGTTTTTTCTCATCGGGCCCTTTCCTTGCGGCTCCTACCCCGGGCTGATATAGTAATCGCACGGCTTTCAGGGAAGGAGCGATTTCCGTTGGATTCTTCCGACCGCTACAAGAAGACGTTCCCGATTTCATGGGATCAGCTGCACCGAGACTGCAAGGCCCTGGCCTGGCGCCTTCACGAGAAAGGGAAATGGAACCGGATCCTCGCGATTGCCCGCGGTGGACTCGTGCCGGCAGCGATCATCGCACGAGAGCTGGATATCCATTACATCGACACCCTCTGCGTTTCAAGCTACACCCTCCGCACCCAGGGAGAACCCGCAATCCTGAAGCTGGCCACTTCCTTCGGGAAGGATCCCAGTGGTTCCCTGATCATCGACGACCTGGTGGACACCGGAAGGACTGCGCAGCTGGTCCGGCGGATGTTTCCCGATGCCTGCTTTGCCACCGTCTATGCCAAACCCGAGGGGAGACCCCTTGTCGATCTCTTCATCACGGAAGTCAGCCAGGACACCTGGATTCTTTTCCCGTGGGATTCGGAATTTTCCTTTTCCCAGCCGATCATCGGCAGGACCTAGTCCCGTTCCTCCCGGTGAAATGGCTGTCCCAAAGCCGCCGGGGCGCCCAGCAGGATTCCCTTTCCCTTCCTGATCGAGATCCCGACCAGCACGACAATCGTCAGGACATAGGGCAGCATCAGCAAGAGCGGAGCCGGTATCGTTGTCCCGGCCGCCTGGATTCGGAGCTGTAGCGCGCCGACCCCTCCGAACAGGTACGAACCAAGAGCCGCCCTCAGGGGATTCCAGATCCCGAAAATGACCAATGCGACGGCGATCCAGCCCCTTCCGGCGGTCATCATCTCCACCCACATCTGAGTGTAGACCACCGAGAGGTAGGCTCCTCCCAGGGCCGCTAGCCCGCCCCCGACCATCGTGTAGGCGTACCTCAACCGGGCAACGTTCAACCCGGCCGCATCCACCGCCCGGGGATTCTCGCCCACTGCCCGAAGGGTCAGGCCCCAGCGCGTCGAGGAAATAAACCAGCAGGCAAGCCCCACGAGGGCGTAAGAAAGGTAAACCAGCGGATCGTGGTTGAAGAGGACGGGGCCCACGACAGGGATTTTCACCAGCATCGGAACCGGCAGGACCCCGATGCCCCGGATCGTTTCCCCCACGTAGGCCTTGCCGAGAAGGGCGCTCATGCCCGTGCCGAACATCGTGATTGCCAGGCCGCTCACGACCTGGTTGGCTCCCATCGTCACGCAAAGAAACGCGTGAAGGGACGAAACCGCCATGCCCACGAAAACCGCAGCCGCAAGGCCGATCCAGGGATTTCCGGTCGCCATCGTCGCGGAAAAACCGGAGAAGGCCCCCAGCAGCATCAGGCCCTCAAGCCCCAGGTTGAGCACCCCTGCTTTTTCGGTCAGGATTTCGCCAAGGGTCGCATAAAGAATCGGCGTACCGCTCCGAATCGCGGCAGAAAGGATCGGAACCAGGATTTCCATACCCCTCACTCCTCTCGCCCGGCGGGAACGATCCGGTAGTTCCGGAAAAACTCCGCTCCCAGCACGCAGAAAAGGATCAGCCCCTGCAGTACCTGGACACTCGCCAGGGGAAGCCGCATGACGACCTGTAGCGTATCCCCGCCGACCAGCAGCGCGCCGAGGAGAAAGGAAACGAGGATCGTCGCCATCGGGTTCAGCCGGGCAAGCCAGGCCACGATGATCGCAGTGAATCCGTACCCCCCCGAAAAGCCGGGCTGCAGTCGTCCCTGAAGTCCCGCCACTTCCGTCATCCCTGCTATTCCGGCAATGGCCCCGGAAAGGAACATCGCCAGGACCACGTTCTTCATGTCGTTGATCCCGGCATACCGGGCAGCCCTCGGATTGTTCCCGATGACCCGAATTTCGAACCCCCAGCGCGTCCACCGGTATAGCACCCGGAAAAGAACCGCCAGGGCAACGGCCAGGAAAATGCCCACGTGAACCCGTGTCCCCCACAGCAGGGGCAGGCGGGCCGCCCCTGGGAAAGGCGTCGTCATTGGAAAGCCGAGGCTGGAAGGGTCTCGCCAGGGGCCATAAATGAAGTAGTCGGCCAGGAGGATTGCGATGTAGTTCATCATCAGGGTGGTGATGGTTTCGTTCACGTTCCAGCGCGCCTTGAGATACCCTGCAAACCCTGCCCAGAGCCCTCCCGCAAAGGAGGCGGCCAAAAACATCAGCGGAAGGACAACCGCGGAATTGTCAACGAAGGCATACCGAACGACCGCCACCGCCGCCAGGGCTCCCATGACGATCTGGCCTTCGGCACCAATGTTCCAGACGACCATCGTGAACGCGAGCCCCACGGCAAGCCCCGCCAACGTCAGCGGGATCGCCTTCACGATGGTCTCGCTGATCCCCCAGGCATCTCCGAGGGCTCCCCTTGCCATTGCTTTGTAAGCCTCGAAGGGAGAGACACCCAAAAAGGACAGCAAAACGGCACCCGCGGCCAGGGCAACCGCCACCGCTCCGACGGGAATGGAGCAATTCAGCCAGACCGGAACATCCAGCCGTCTTTCGATTCGGAAACGAAGTTTCATCTGCACTTCTCTCCTTCGGGAGACGTTTCTCTCCGTATGCCCGCCATCATCAGCCCCAGGTCCTCCTCCGAGACACACCGTGGATCTTCGGCGATCCCCATGATCTCCCCCTTGTGGATGACGGCGAGCCGGTCGCTCAAGGCCATGACCTCTTCAAGGTCTTCTGAAACCAGGAGGACGGCGGCTCCGCGATCCCGCTGGCGAAGGAGCTGGTCCCGGACGAACTCCGTGGCCCCGACATCCAGCCCCCACGTCGGCTGCATCGCCACGATCAGGTCCGGGGTACCCGAGAGTTCCCTGCCAAGCATCAGACGCTGCTGATTCCCCCCGGAAAGGTTCCGGACAGGGATCCCCAGGCCGGGGGTCGAAACGCCGAACCTTTCCACAATTCGGCCGGTTTCCCCTGCCACGTTCTCCCAGCTCAGAAACGGTCCTTTGGCGTAGGGCTTCCTCCAGAAGTTCTTCAGGGCGAAATTTTCCCTCAGGTTCATCGCTCCGACAAGCCCTGTCCCTTTTCGGTCGGCGGGAATGTAGCTCACCCCGGCCTGGATGAAATCCATGGGACAGGCACCCGTCATGTCTTTCCCTCGCAGCAGGACCCTTCCGAACTGGATCGGTCTCAAGCCAGAAAGCGCTTCGCAAAGTTCCTTCTGCCCGTTCCCGGCGATCCCGGCAATGCCCAGGATTTCCCCTTCCCGGATCGAGAGGCTGAGGTTCCGGATCGCCGGCAGCCCCCGGTCGTTCAAGGCACAGATCCCTTCCGCCTCCAGGACGGTGTCCCCAGGATTCAGAACGGCTTTATCCACGGCAAAAACGACCTTTCGCCCCACCATTTTCTCAGCCAGAGTTTCCCTGGTTGCCATTCCACCGCGCAGCGTCTCGACGACTTCACCGCCCCTCAGGATCGTGATGCGGTCGGAGATCTCCATGACTTCGTCCAGCTTGTGGGAAATGAAGACCACACCGTGGCCTTCCGCCTTCATCTGGAGGATTGTGTCGAAGAGGCGGCGAACTTCCTGGGGAGTCAGCACCGAAGTGGGTTCGTCCAGGACGAGCACCTCTGCATTCCGGTACAGCATCTTCAGGATTTCGACCCTCTGCTGCTCTCCGACGGAAAGCTGCCAGACCTGGGCTTCCGGCTCGACGTTGAGACCATAGCGGTCGGAGAGTTCGCGGATTTTCCGGATCACTTCCTTCCTCGGCAAGACGGCCTCAAGGCCGGGAAGCCCCAGCACCAGGTTCTCCCAGACCGTCAGGACAGGGACGAGCATGAAATGCTGGTGCACCATCCCGATTCCCGCCGCGATGGCTTCCCGCGGCGAGGAGAAACGGCATTCCCGCCCTTTCACCCGGATGGAACCGGAGTCAGGCTGGTAAAGACCGTTCAGGATATTCATCAGCGTGCTTTTGCCCGCCCCGTTCTCCCCCAGGAGCGTATGGACCTCTCCGGGGAAAACGTCGAAATCGATTCCTCGGTTCGCCCGGACGGAGGCGAAACTCTTCGAGATGCCCCGCATCTCGACAATCGGCTGTTGTCGTTCTGTTTCCATGAGGCTGCATCCTCCGGGAAGGAAAATACGTGCGACGCATCAAGTTTGCCCGAATGAGCGGAATTGTCAACGCTCAACAAAAAAAGGGGAGCCCAAACGAGCTCCCCCAGATTCCACCCAATCGGACCTACTTCGGTATCGTCCCCTCGACTCCCTGGACGAACCAGTTCATGGACAGCATTTCGCCGTCGGACATCCGCTTGCCGGCCTCGACCTTGACTTTCCCCGACTGATCCCGGATGGGACCGGTAAACACATCCCACTGGCCCGAAACGATCCTGGCCTGCTCGCCGGCAACCAGTTTCCTGACGCTCTCGGGAACGGCCTTTCCGAAGGGAGCCAGGCCGACCATTTTCTCCTTCAGCCCCCACCAGATCGATTCGGATTTCCACGTTCCCTTCATCACCTTTTCCGCCGTGTACTTGTAGACCATGCCCCAATTCCAGATCGGAGCAGTCAGGTGGCGGGTCGGGGCATAACGGCTCATGTCGTTGTTGTAACCGACGACCCAGACCTTGGCTTCTTCCGCTGCCTGCGGAGCCGCACCGGAATCGGCATGCATGGCAATGACGTCTGCGCCGGAGTCGATCAGCGCCTTGGTGGCTTCCTTTTCCTTGCCCGGGTCAAACCAGGAAAAAAGCCAGACCACCTTGACCTTCGCCTTGGGGTTCACCTTCCGGACCCCGAGCGTGAACGCGTTGATGCCGCGGATGACCTCCGGGATCGGGTTCGCCGCTACGTAGCCGATGACGTTGCTCTTCGTCATCTTCCCCGCCACAAGCCCCGAAAGGTACCGGGGCTGGTAGATCCGGCCGAAATAGGTCCCCACATTGGGAGCTGTCTTGTAGCCCGAGCAGTGCATGAAGACGACGTCGGGGTGCTTTTGGGCCACTTCCTGGACGAAATCCATGTAGCCGAAAGAGGTGGCAAAGATGAGCTTCGATCCGTTCCGAACGAATGTTTCCATAACTCGGACCGCATCCGGGCCTTCGGGAACCGATTCGACAATGCTCGATTTCACACCGGGGAACGCCTTTTCCATGTCCAAGCGCCCCTTGTCGTGCATATAGGTCCAGCCGCCGTCTCCGACAGGTCCGACGTAGACGAACCCGGGCTTGAGATCCTTTGCAGGAACAGGAGCCAAGGCCCAAGCTGCCGCTGCTGCAAGCAGGAAAGCCATGACGATTGCAAATCCCCAACCTTTTCTCATCCTTGTTCCGCCTCCCGATTATGACTTTTGAAACGCTATCTAAACTATACCTATTGATACCATGGCATACATTTTGCCGCAAGCCCCTAAAAATATCAGCCTTTTCCCGCAAACGTCCCATGAGCGGGGAGTTTTGTGTCAGGAATTTTTCACCGTGATCCGGATTTCAAAAAGGCGTCCCCAAGGATAGCTCACGTCAAAATCGACGATCCCGAAACCCGCCAGGTGTTCCTGGGAGAAGGAAAGGAGTCTTTCCCGTATCTGCTCCTCCAGGGTTCCTGAAGCAGCCTGGCCGGCAAATGGCCCCTTCCGGACGACCTTGGGGCGAACTACTGCCTGGTACCCCCAATCATCAAGGTACCGCGCAAAGAGGAGTTTTTTCCGGTCCGCCTCGGGTATCCAGCCCGAGAGGACTCCCGTTGCCAGGGCAACCCCGATGCTGTTGTCGGCCGTGTTTCCCCCCGAGTAGGCCGCAAGCCGGTCCAGGAGTCCGTTTTTTTCGAGGGCATCCATCAGGCTTCTGTCCGCACCGTTATCAAACGCGACATCGGCCACGGCGACCCTTTTCCCGGCATCAAGGAGCCTTCCGATTTCCGCCGCGAAGGCCCTGTCGTGTTCGTCCGGCACCGGGGTGTTCACAGGCGAGGCGGCTTCCAGGGTCCCGTCCCTCCCAGGCAAGTTCACAGCCAGGACCAGGTTGGCCTCCTCGGGCGATTCAACCCGCTTCACTCCAAGCACGTCCGCCTGGATCTGGAATGACTCTTCCGGGGTGAAACCGGAATAGTTCGGCCGGATTTCTCGCCCCGCGTTCGGGGGAAAAAGCAGGGAAACCTTCTGGGGCGGCTTCCCCTTGAGGAACATCCGGGCAAAAAGGAGCAGGCCCATTTGATCCACCCCCGGAACAATCGCGCTCCGATCCCTGGGGGTCTCTCCGATCACGGAAGCCATCGAGCGAAATTCGGGTTCGAGCAGTTGAGGGGAAACGTTGTCATCCAGGCCGATGCCGACAAAATCGACACCTCCCGAACCGCGCAGCGCAAGAAGGCGGTTGGCGGCCCGCAGGCTCCGATTCCGCCTTTCTGCCCAGCTCCTGAGAACCGGCGCCGGGATCGTCTTCAGGAGCCTCTCGGCGGCGGCCAGGTCTTCTTCGGAAAGCTCTCCCCGGGAGGCGGCAGTCTGCAGGCGGGCTAGCCTGAACAGCTGGGGAGCCCATTTCGCGTTAAATTCGGCATCCAGGATCCCCTGGCTCTCCCTGGGCATTCGAAGCAAGGTCCCGAAAAGGGCAACCTGCGGCTTCGGTAAGCTCGAGCAAAAGTCCTCCAGGGCCTCGAAGCGCCGGGAAACCTCCCCTTCTCCAATCTCGTGGATCCTGGACGAAACAAGCCCTCCGAAAAGAAGTGCATCCGCGGCAATCACGAATGCCTCTTTCTTCGCGTTGGCCGCCAGCCACTGAAAAAGTCCTTCGAAATCGGGAATCCCCGCCTGCCCCCGGAAAAAAGCGGCCGGGGGAAGCAGGACTTCCACCTTCAGGGCTTGCGCTACCTCGATGACCCGATCCAGTGAATACGGCCGATCGTCGAGCGGCACGTAGACAAGGGCCCCCGCTGCCGCGGGCCCGGCTGAAAAAAACAGGAACAAGGCGAAGCACATACCCTTCAGCAGCCGACTCTTCATCCTTTTTGTCATCCCCCAGATCCTTTTCCCCGGAAAAAGGAAAAGCCCCATCGATCGATGGGGCTGGTCGCATTCTGGCTCCCCGTGTGCAACCCTCTTCATAACCGTTTCCCACTCGTATGTCAATCGGAAAGCGCTTCTATTATAACCGGGCACTCATACCCAGGGGAATGCGTTGGCTTGGCCAGCACGAAATACTGGTGTCCGTCGATCAGGTTAGCTCCGAAGTCGGCTCCTTTGTGCCTACCCATCATTATTAATTCCACATTTAAGTGTCCGTCGGATCAGGTTAGCTCCGAAGTCGGCTCCTTTGTGCCTACCCATCATTATTAATTCCACATTTAAGTGTCCGTCGATCAGGTTAGCTCCGAAGTCGGCTCCCCCGACCTCGTGCAGAAGTACCCCGGGGGGGCTTAGTGTCCGTCGATCAGGTTAGCTCCGAAGTCGGCTCCTGGCTCGGAGCGACAAGATAACGTTCTTCCTGCTGTGTCCGTCGATCAGGTTAGCTCCGAAGTCGGCTCCGGAGCCTCGGACAGGCTGTTGACATACATCGTTTTGTGTCCGTCGATCAGGTTAGCTCCGAAGTCGGCTCCCGCAGGGCACTGGAGGCCGAGCTTGCGGTGGTGAAGTGTCCGTCGATCAGGTTAGCTCCGAAGTCGGCTCCGACGGGGCTAACCTGAGCGTCGATGCCGACCTGACGTGTCCGTCGATCAGGTTAGCTCCGAAGTCGGCTCCAAAGCGGCGCGGATTGGGTAACACAATCCTTTGCGGTGTCCGTCGATCAGGTTAGCTCCGAAGTCGGCTCCGTGTAGGCATGTCATTTACGGTAAAGGCAATTAAGTGTCCGTCGATCAGGTTAGCTCCGAAGTCGGCTCCAGCCTAGCTTAGGGGAGGGATAACCGGAAGCCTAGTGTCCGTCGATCAGGTTAGCTCCGAAGTCGGCTCCCCCTGTGGCTGAAGATGCCTGATCTCATGCTGGCGTGTCCGTCGATCAGGTTAGCTCCGAAGTCGGCTCCGGCAATCTGACCCGCCGGCTAGGGGAATCTCTTAGGGTGTCCGTCGATCAGGTTAGCTCCGAAGTCGGCTCCGGATCCCGAGGATCGACACCCTTGCGAAGATCGGTGTCCGTCGATCAGGTTAGCTCCGAAGTCGGCTCCGAAGTAGGGGCCTCTCCGGAGACCCCTTTTACATGGTGTCCGTCGATCAGGTTAGCTCCGAAGTCGGCTCCGCGCCCCGCGATGACGGGCAGTCTAACGCGAATCAAGTGTCCGTCGATCAGGTTAGCTCCGAAGTCGGCTCCGAGGCGTGCCGGCGGGATGTGTTAAAGCCTGAAATGTGTCCGTCGATCAGGTTAGCTCCGAAGTCGGCTCCTGTGCCAGCTCTATCGACCTGTCGGATCCGGTGTCCGTCGATCAGGTTAGCTCCGAAGTCGGCTCCCGAGCTGGCTCGCCTGATGGCCGAGGAGCTGTCGTGTCCGTCGATCAGGTTAGCTCCGAAGTCGGCTCCAACGAGCGAAAATTAGCACGGGATGAAGCGAGATGTGTCCGTCGATCAGGTTAGCTCCGAAGTCGGCTCCTTTGTGCGTTTCATTTATGGATTTACGCAGAAAAGTGTCCGTCGATCAGGTTAGCTCCGAAGTCGGCTCCAGGCCAATTTCCTGAAGGCGAACCAGGATGCTCTCGTGTCCGTCGATCAGGTTAGCTCCGAAGTCGGCTCCGGCAACCGGGAAGAAAGCCTCCCAATATCGCACTGTGTCCGTCGATCAGGTTAGCTCCGAAGTCGGCTCCCCCCAGCTCGGTGTAGACCGAATGAAGGCTGTTGTAGTGTCCGTCGATCAGGTTAGCTCCGAAGTCGGCTCCTTGTGTGGCACACTCGACTAGCGTCAGTTGGCCAGCGTGTCCGTCGATCAGGTTAGCTCCGAAGTCGGCTCCGTACCTGTACGACAGCAAGAAGCCGAGCGTTCGGTGTCCGTCGATCAGGTTAGCTCCGAAGTCGGCTCCGATGCCCCGAGGGTCAGCTACTACCTCAACCTGTAGTGTCCGTCGATCAGGTTAGCTCCGAAGTCGGCTCCCTCACCCCGGAACAGAGAGCCATGCTCCAGACCGCGTGTCCGTCGATCAGGTTAGCTCCGAAGTCGGCTCCAGGGGGAAGCGGTCATGATTCTGATCTACCGAGAGTGTCCGTCGATCAGGTTAGCTCCGAAGTCGGCTCCCGCCACCCTTCCAAAGTCGCTCCTCCACTGCGTTTCCAAACCGTTTTGCGAGCATTTGAAAGATCACACCTTCGACGGGCATATTCATGCGGCTCCGACTCCCTTTATTTTCAACGAATCCCAAGGAGTTCGAGCATCCCCGCACCCCCCCTTGACCACCTCCGCGCTCGCGGGCCTATCAAGGAGAACTTTCCTTTGTCGGAACTAAGCTAATCGACTCCACGGTGCCAAGCCCATTGAAGGGGAGGACACGTGCCGTGGCATTCTCGCCTCCTATAGAGGCAGTAAATACTGTATCGTTTGATGCTAATAAAGTCAAACCACAACGATGTCGCTGTCCGGCTCCGGTAGAGGTTGACCGATAACCGTTGCCGCTTCGCGGGCCTCTTTCTCGTTAGGACCAAGGTCCAGAATCATGGCCTGATCTTCCTTCTGATTCATCTGCTCCTCAAGCGCGATCTGGAGCCGAACGCGATCTATGTCCTTAAGTACGCAAAAGAAGACCGAAAACTGCCAGGCTTCGCCATATCCTTTGAGCACCTTGTGGACACGCCTCAATCGTTTCGGATCTCTGATGTCGTAACAAACTAGGTAGCATCGACGCATAATTGCCTCCGGCCACTCAGCGTGTGGTCAGGAACGCTAGAGAAGGAATATCCCCCGTGAGCCAGGCCGCAATCATTCGCGCATGCAAAACGATCATCCGCCTGTAGCTCAAACGATATTCGAAGACCGGATGGGTGACCTCAGTATCCATTCTTCTGCCAAGAGCATTAAAAAATGCTCGTCTTCCGGCGTTGGTAAGAGAACACCCGGAAGCAGTGCGAAGAAAATGTCCCTCGGCCAATTCCCCCCGGTTAAAGCAAGTGATCACGACGGAATCCGCTATCAACGGCCGGAACGGTTCCATAAGATCCAGCGCAAGCGCGGGGCGCCCCGGCCTCGATGCGTGGAATCCACCAATGGAGGGCTCTAACCTGGCAAGGCGTAAAGCAGCCACGCACTCGTGGGTCAGCATCGAATAGGCCAGGGACAGGCAGGCGTTTATTGGATCAGGCGGCGGCCTTCGTTTCCTGCCGTTGGCATCAAATTCCACCGATAAAGGGCTTTTGATCATTCCGGGAAAGTGCCCGAAGTACATGGCTGCTGCCTGCCCCTCATGCCCTCGCACTGCATCCAATGAATCTGCCTGACCTGCGTTCCTGGCCTCCTTCGCCAGATCAACGGCCACGCCTGCGGGAAGCGATCTGTGATTGCGGAGTAAGAGCGTTCGCTGGTTCATGATTTTGGCAGAAACGAGGGCACGCGCCAGTTCGAGGCATAACTCCGTGCGATCGAGTTTGCGAATCTGCGCCCTTCGAACCTGGGCACTGACCGAATCTAGCGGATCGATCATGGCCACTAATCGTCCCGCTGGTGAGAGAAACGCGATAGGAGTGTTCATGTCGGCAAGGGTGTGGATCGCCTGGGTGCTGATCTGTACCGAGCCAAGCAGCGATAGGCTTTCTAGGTTGGCAAGCGGTATCGTCTTGACCTCGGAGCCATTCTTGTCGATAACTCTCAACTCCATGCCACGGACACTTACCTTCAAGCCTTCCTGCTGTACTACCACCTGAATGCCATCATCGCGCGGCGGCCAGATTTTTCTTGGTTTCAGTTCTTCGGTTGGAGACTGAGCGCGCTGATGGTTGACCTCGTCCGGCAGACAAATCGGCTGAAGCGAGCACCGCGGACAGCGCGGATCATTGACCAGCGGGAGAGGCCTTGGCCCTTCCGCGCACCGCTTCGCGTCTTCCAGGGTCTGCAAGGCCTCCGCCCTGAGAGCGTCATCGACGGGAATTCTGAGACGCAACTTCTCACCGGCATAATAAATGGTGATTAGTCCCTATTTGGCACAAAGGGTACAAAGTCACAGACATACTGACAGAGAACAGGGAAGATATCCGTCCTTCGATTGTTGTATCGGAATTCC